>NZ_JACCKA010000055.1 GCF_013425525.1 Luteimonas salinisoli
TGAACCTGACCCTGAGGTTTCCCCGCGTTTTCATGCCCCCAGCACCATCTGGTCGATCACCGCAGGGGGTAGTGATCGTAAGCGATCCAGCCATTGGGAGACGGGCTCCATCGGCCAGCCTCGGACCAAGGCCTCCCGCCCTACGCGCAAGGTCGAGTACAGCTTGCGCTTGGTGCGGATCGGCAATAGCCATTGGGCGATGCCGGTCTTCTCGCATCCCACGCCTGCCAACCAGCTGGCGAAGGCCGCCAACGTGCCGACCAGTAGGAGGATCTGCAGACGGGCGTCACTGCGCGTCAGGCTATCTTCGAAGCCTTGTCCGTACCGGTGCGACTTCAGGTCGCGGAAGGAGCATTCGATCTGCATTCTGCGCGCGTACAGGCTCACCAACTGCCGGGCGCTGGCCTCGGCCAGACTGGGCGAGGCGATGATCAGCCAAGGCTCGCGCTCGCGCGCCGCAGCCTTGCGACTGGACGAGCTGCGTGCCACTTCCGTGCGACGCCGCCGATTGCAGTGCTTGCGGCCTTGCCGCGCCTTGGCGTACACGACCAGACGGCAGGACAGGGGATCGCCGCGATTGGTCTGCATCACCGGCAGCTCCCGCGGCGTTCGAGTGGCCAGCACATGCAGCTGTCGGCAGTCCACCCATTGCTCGATACGATTTTCGACCTCTACTGGCTTGACCTGCGTGCGGCCGCGCAAGCGGCCCACCCAGTCCCAACCTAGCGCCGAGACGGCGCGGAACCAGGGCGTGCGGAAGCCCGCATCGGTGATCAGGACCGGGCGAGCGCCTTCCGGCACCAGTGCACGCAGCCGTTGCAGGAATCGCTTCTCCGCAGCGGGCGAGCCTTGCTTCTTGCCAGGGAACACCATGTCCAGCAGCGTCAGTGTTCGCCCTCCCACCGGCACCGCTGCACGCAACAGGCACCACGACTTGTCGGCCTTCAAATCCGTCCAGTCGATCACGATCACCGGCCGAGGGCTGCGTAGTAGCCAGCGCGCCATATCCGCATGGATCCCTTCGCGTTCGGCGTGCAGGTGCGGGTTGCCCAGCAGCCTGTCGAACGCCTTGAGCGGCGGCCGGACACGCTCGGCACCGGGCCAGGAGCGGGCCACGTCCATCAGCGTCAACCTGCGTCCTTGAAGCACGGCTTCCACGGCGTTTAGCAGAGCATGCTCACGCAGCGCGTGCATCGGCTCCAGTGATTCCGGCAGGCACTTCTGCAATACTCGGCTGGCGCGCATGGTCGTCAGTCCTTCTTTGGCTTAGTCACCTTGAAGACTGCGCCATGCGCGCACTTGTTTCCAGTCAGAGCGCCGCTAAGCGGCTGACCTGACAGAGAAGAACGTGGGGAAACCTCAGAACCTGACCCCATTTTTCGGGTCAGATGCTGCCGTCGGTTCGAACACCCCGGGAAATCTCGGAGCCCGCCCCCGTTCCGGGCGGGATCACGAGCGTGGTGTATTCCTCGTAGTGCGCCGTCGGCAGGTCGCGCAACGGCAGCCGCTCGGCGCGCGGGGTTTCGATCGGGAGCCTTGCCGCCTCGTAGAGGATCACCTCGTGGTCCGGCGGATACCAGCGCAGCAGCCTGTCGACCAGCGCCTGCAGCCCGTCGCGCTCGGCATGGAACCGGGTGCACGTGAGGTCGCCGGCCAGGGCCACCTGCCACAGCAGCACCAGGCCGGCGGTATCCGGCCGGCGGTCCTGGACCAGGAACTGGGTCGCCTCCAGCGACTGCACGCCATGCCGCCCCGGGTCGATGCCGAGGTCGGCGTACAGGCAGGCCTCGGCGGAAATTCCAGGCTCCATGCGCGCCGCGATGCCTTCCTGCCGCGCCTTGCGCACCACCCGATGCGGCACATCTGCGAACACCCCCGGGTGGCCGTAGAACACCGCGCACACCCGCTTGCCGGCACGCACCTCGGCCATGATCGCCGCGTCGATCTCGCGGTAGGTCTGGCGCCGGTCCTTGCCGTCGGCGTAGTGCACGCCGAGGTTGATCGCGTCGGGGCGGAAGCTGCTGATCATCGCCAGCGCGAACGGATCGGCCAGGCAGAACACCACCTGGGCCTCGCGGATCTCCGACAGCGCGCGCTCGCTGACGTGGCGGCCGAACTCGATGCCGCTGCCGACCACCACCAGGCCCGCGGTCGGCACCGGCGCAGCGTCGGCATCGTCGTTCGCGCAGACCACGCGGTCGCGCCCTTCGTGCTTGGCGCGGTACAAGGCCTGGTCGGCCTCGTGGATCAGCTGTTCCAGCGTGGCGGCCTGGCCGTCGGCCTGGCACACGCCCGAGCTGATGCTGAAGCTGAAGGTGTGGCCGAACACGGTGATCGGCCCGATCCGGCCGCGCAGGCGCTGCAGCAGCGCCTCGGCCTCGGCCGCGTCGGTCTCGAGCAGGATGGTGAACTCGTCGCCGCCGCTGCGCCCGGCGATGCCGCGCCCGTCGACGATTTCGCCGATCCAGGCGCCGAGCGAGCGCAGCGCCTCGTCGCCGGCGGCGTGGCCATGGCGGTCGTTGACCTGCTTGAACAGGTCGATGTCGGCGACGATCGCGGTGAATGGCTGCCCGGTCTGGCGGGCGCGCGCGAACGCCGTCTCGCCGAGCTTGCGCACCTGCTGGTAGTTGTACAGGCGGGTCAGGCTGTCGTGCTGGGACTGCCAGCGGTAGCGGCGCCGCTCGCGGAACGACCGGCGCAGCAGCGCCGCCAGCAGGATCGCGGTCACCAGCAGCCCGAACATGCCCATCCCGAGCAGCAGTTGCCGGCGTTTCGTCGCGGTGACCTGCAGCGCGGCCAGCTCCTTTTCGGCCTCCAGCAGGGCGATCCGCTGTTCCTTCAGCTGGGTGTCGAACTCGACCTGCAGATAGGCCAGGCGGCGCTCGCGCGCGATGCGCTCGGCCGCTTCGGAGGCAGCCATGGCCTCCTTGTAGTGGGCGAGCGCGGTAGCGAGGTCGCCGCGCCGTTCCGCCAGCCGAGCGAGCAGGCGCTCGGTCTCGGCAATGGCGAGGTCGGACTCCTGTTCGCGGTAGTACCGCAGGGTCTCGGACAGCATCGTTTGGGCTTCGTCGAGTTCGCGGTTCGACTCGATCAGGCTTTCGGCGATCACCAGCCTGGCGCTCCACGCGCCGACCGCGAAGCCGGCGGCCTCGGCCTCGGCGAGCGCCTGGCGGGCCCAGTCCAGCGCCTCGGCATGACGCCCCTGGCTGGCCGCCATCTTGCCCACGCCGTACTTACCGTTGGCGGCGAAGACCAGGTCGCCGGCGCGGGTACAGGCCTCGATCTGGCGATGCCGCCAGCGCTCCGCCTCCTGGAAGTTGCGCGCGTGGTCTTCGGCCAGCGCCACGTCGCTCAAGGCCAGGCACAGGGCCCTGGGATCGTTTGCGGATTCCACCAGATCGAGCGCCCGCAGCGCCAGGTCCCGCGCCCTGCCGGTTTCACCGACGAGCGTATGCAGGTAGCTGGCGACACCGAGCAGCCTGGCCGATTCGGCGGGTGCCTCGGGCAGGTACGACAGGCCCTCGCCGAGCCAGGTGAAGGCCAGCGGCCAGTCCTCGGCGTTGGCGGCGACATTGATGGCCGTGGCGTACACGCGCACGCGCAGCGCCGCCGGCAGGTCCTGTTGCAGCAGCCCGGTCAGGCCCTCCAGCGCTGCCGACTGGCTGCCGGCGAGCGCGAGGGTGCGCAGGCGGACGAACTCGATGCGGTGGCGCTGCTCCGGCGCGAGCGAATCCAGCCGCGGCGCCAGGGCCGCGATCCTCGCATCGGACTCCCGCCAGTGCGCAGTGAACGCCAGGCGCTCGATCTCCCGCACCTCCGCTTCCAGCGCGTCGGACGCCGATGCCGGCCCGCCGGCGAATGCCAGCAACAGCACTGCGATCGGCATCCACCGGAGCATGGGCTGGCGCCTAGCGTCGGGAAGGTAGGCTATTCGTCGTAGGCCCGGACGACATGATTGGTGGCGAACTTCCCGTCCGTCAGCCCGGTGAGCCGCTTGATCGCCGGATAGTCCTTGCCCAGCATCGCCTTGCGCTCTTCGTCCGACAGCCCGGCACGCCGCACCACCGCCTCCGGGTCCTTCTCGTACTCCGCGGCCAGCGCGGCATCGCTGCCGAGCTTCCTCATCAGATCCAGCAGATTCGACATGCTTCCCCCTGGGCCAACCCCCGCGCGGACATTAGCATAGGAATGTCCGACTCCGCCGCCTCGGCCCGGTCCGAACGGAGGAGGATCCGCCGCCGTCGCGCGGCGACCCTTTTTGCAGGTCAGGGCACCCGGATCCGCGACGTGGACCCGCCCTGCCCCGCTTTGCGGATCAGTCCTGGAACACCGGCTCCAGCAGGCGGAAGCTGCCGGCATCGGCATCCATCTCCACCCTGCCGCCCACAGGCACGATGAACTGCTGCCGGATGTGGCCGATCATGGCGCCCCGGTAGGCGGGGATGCCCAGCGGCCTGATGTGGTCGTCGAGGATCTGCTCCAGCGTCAGCGAGCCGTAGCCATCGCCGGGGTCGCAATCGGTGCACTCGCCGAAGATGAAGCCGGCGATGCCGTCCAGCGCCCCCATCAGCTTCAAGGTGCTGAACATGCGGTCGACGCGGTACGGCGCCTCGGACACATCCTCCAGGAACAGGATCTTGCCGCTGAAGTCCGGCATGTACGGCGAACCGGCCAGCGCCGTGAGCACCGCCAGGTTGCCGCCCACCAGTTCGCCCCGCGCCTTGCCGCCGGTGATGGCGACCGTGCGGTTGCGGCGCTGCACCAGCTCGTCCCCGGCATCGGCCACGTTGCGGTACTGCATCAGCTCGCGGTCGAAGAACAGGCGCCTGAACTGCTCGGCATTGAAGCGGTTCCAGCTGCCCGAGCCGTTGGGCCCGTGGAAGGTGACCAGGCCGGTCCGCGCCTGGATGGCGCTGTGCAGGGCGGTGACGTCGGAATAGCCCAGCAGCACCTTGGGATTGGCGCGGATCGCGTCGTAGTCGAGCAGCGGCAACAGGCGTGCGGCGCCGGAGCCGCCGCGAACGCAGACGACCGCCTTGACCTGGCTGTCGGCGAACATGGCATTGATGTCGCCGGCGCGCGCTGCATCGGTACCCGCCAGGTGGCCGCGTCGCGCCGCGTAGTGCGCGCCGGTCCGGACCTCGAATCCCAGCGCTTCCATCACTTCCCCGGCGAGCTGCAGAACGAACGTGTCGTCGACCGCCGACGACGGGCTGACCAGCGCGACGGTGTCGCCCCTGTCGAGCGGCACCGGCAGCAGTCGTGCGCGCGGGGCCGCCATCGCGCCGCGCCCGCCGGCGAACGGCAGCAGCAGGGCGGCCAGCGCAGCGCTTGCGAGGAATTGTCGCCTGTCCACCATGTCGTCGCCTGCCGGTTGGGATGCGTGCGCCAGAGTAGCGACCGGCGCTGGACCCGACAATCCGCGGGACCCGAAACCGGATCGAACCTGCGCTGCGGGTGCCGGCGAGCATCGGCGATGGAGCCCGGAAAGCCGGCCCCGCCATCCTTCGCGCAATGAGCCGCCACTCCCAGTCGTACGCAGACTACTTCCTCGATCCCGGCGACTCCGGACCGATTGCCCCCGCCCTAGCGCAGCCTGTCTTCGAAGCGCGCTTCGGCCGGGTTCCACTCGAACACCGCACCGGGGCAATGAGCGGTCTGCGCCATCCGGAGCTGCGTGCGGCCGCGCTCCAGGACCACCTGCACCGTATCCATCCCGCGGTTGCAGCCGGGTTGCGGCAATTCCAGCGTTTGCAAGCGCTGGCCGTCGGACTTTTGCATCACTTCGATGGCGCCGACCGCCGCGGCGCTCCCGCCCATGGGCACCTGAAAGTAGAACCGTTCGCTCGATGCCGCCTGCAGCAGCGGATGGGCCCCGTCCGGCCAGGCTTCGTCGTAGTCGAGATAGGCCACCAGCTCCAGCTCGAGGGGCAGCGACCTGCCGCTGCGATAGTCGGTCCAGGTGCCGGTGAGCCGCGGCGTCGAGCGATGGAAACTCGCCACATCGAAGCGCAGCCGCGCGATCGGCAGTCCGGCAGCGTCCAGCTCGTCCATGCCCAGGTCGCGGGTCTGGTGCAGGAACGCCGGCTTCAATCGGATCGGCGTGCGATAGCGATCGTAGGAATAGATCGCCCGCTGCACCGCATTGCGGCTTTCGATCACGACAGTGATCCCGCTGTTGCCGATGCGGCCGGTGTAGATCGCATGCGAGGCCAGCGACGGCAGCGACGCGCACGACAGCACCAGACCGGCAAGCCACGCGTTCCATCTGCGGGAATGCCCCATCAGAAGCGCTCCTCGCTCTGGCTCAGCAGTTCGAGCCGGGCGGGCGTAGCGAAACGGTAGTGCCGCCACTGGATGGTGCCGGCGCGGTAGTCGATGCCGTCCTGCGGCCGCAGGCTCACCCTGCCTCCGGCCCCGAACTCCAGCGCACCCTGCGCCGCAAGCGCTTCGAGCTGCGGCTCGCGGGCATAGCCGCCGGCGTCCTGCCGGTAGATGTAGTAGTGCCGGTGGTCGGCGGTGCGCGAGGGGTCGCCGGGCCGCATCGGCATCACCGAGAAGTCGAGGATGCCGTCGTCGTTGAAGTCGTCCAGCTGCAGGGTATCGGTGCCGGTGAAGAGCAGGTCCAGTCGATCCAGTACCTGCACCGGCTCGCCGCTCGCGCGATCGAAGACGGTGATGGCGTCCACCCGGCCGGCATGCTCGCCCCGCGCCTTGCGCGCATGCACCCGGAAGTGGAAGCGCTCGTCGGCCCGTCCCTGCAGCAGGTCGCCGGCGTAGGCATCGGCCTGGTCGCTGGAGAAACGCGTCACCCGCTCCAGCCGGACTTCCTGCTGCTCGCGGCTGCGCAGATCGATCGAGCGGCCACGCAGGGTCTTCGCGCCTGGCGCGAACGGATGCAGGGCGATCACCGCCGTGGGCAACAGGGGATCGCCCAGCACGTTGATCAGCAGGCTTTGGTCCTCCGCGTACGGCGTCTTTTCCAATGGCAGCGGCATGCGCTGCGCTTCGGTGAACAGGTAGCCGCCCATGCCGTCGAGCTGCCAGTCGTGGACCAGCAGCAGCTCCACCGATGCGTCGCCGACCGTGCCGTGATACGTCGTGATCGGCCGCGCCTGGGCGAAGACCGGGGCCGACAGCGACAGCATCGCGGATGCGAGCGCCAGCATGCCTACGGCGCAGCGCCGGCGGATTGCGACACCAGACCTCTTCGACAAATCCATTCCCCCGCAGGTCAACTGCACAAGGTTAGCGGAGATCAGCTCGGCCGGGTTCGCTTTCCCTGTCTCGGTTCGGCTCCGCCCGTCTGGCGGCGACCGGCGCATTGAGGGCATCGAAATCCACGAATGCGGCATTCCCGAACGGCAAGACGGTCGAATATGGTGGCGTGGGCCGGATGAGGAGGATTCGGCTCCGGGGCGACCGAGCCGGTCCTTCTGCAAGCGCAGCCCCCCTACTGGGCCAGACGCGCCAGTGAAAGCCGGCTCTGACCCGCACGTTTCGGCCCCGTGTCTCGATCAACCCCAACTCGGGAGAACGAAGATGACCAGCAAGAACACGATCTGCCTGTGGTACGACGGCACCGCACTCGATGCCGCGACCTTCTATGCCGAGACCTTCCCGGACAGCGCGGTACATGCCGTCCACCACGCGCCGGGCGACTTCCCTTCGGGCAGGCAGGGCGACGTGCTGACGGTGGAGTTCACCGTGCTGGGCACGCCTTGCCTCGGCCTCAACGGCGGGCCGACGTTCAAGCACAGCGAAGCGTTCTCGTTCCAGGTAGCGACCGACGACCAGGCCGAGACGGACCGCCTGTGGAACGCGATCGTCGGCAACGGCGGCCAGGAAAGCGCCTGCGGCTGGTGCAAGGACAAGTGGGGTCTGTCGTGGCAGATCACGCCGCGCGCGCTGACGGAGGCGATCAACGACCCCGACCGGGCGGCGGCCAAGCGCGCGTTCGACGCCATGATGGAGATGCGCAAGATCGACATCGCCAAGATCGAAGCGGCGCGGCGAGGATAAAACGCGGGGTCAGGCAGACTTGCGTTCCAGTCCCAGCCCATGCTCCACGGCTTCTTCCGGCACGTCGTCGTCCTTGTCCGGGTCGCCGCGCTCCAGGCGGATGATGCGCCAGAGCCGATCGGAAAGACGGATGGCGATGGACAGCCCCCCACCGCCGTTGCAGACGCGCGCGGCCATTCCGCGCGGCGCGGGGCGCCCGTCCGCCGTGCGGGCACGCCGCACCGCAACGCGAAGCCGCTCTTCAACAAGGGCTGGCTCGATACGCAGGCAGCAAACGAACGATCGTCGATCGTCTATTCGAGCGTCTCGAACAGGCCTTCGTAAGCGAGGATGAGACCCTCGTCGTCGACATCCAGGTTGGCCTCGAAGCCCTTGGCGATGCCCAGGTCGGTGTATTTCCAGCGGTTCCCGCCGAGAGCCGTGTAGCGTTGCCGGGATGGCGACAGCTGGAGCGAGGGCAGGTCCACGTAGAGCGTGGTCAACTCCCCAGTTCCCCGAAGCCGGCGCAAGGCCAGAGTGTTGCAGAACGGCGTCGCCGACAGGTCGATTTCCTCGCATTCCGCGAGATCCGGGCGTCGCCGCCCGTTCACCTGCCAACTCCCGTCGCAGCGCTCGATCCGCAGGGTCTCTGCCGATGGGCCGGAGAGGCGCAACTCCAGGCGACGGGTGCGCCAATCGCGGTCGAGTCGCCAGAGATAGGACATGCCGAAGGCCTCGGCGCCTGCGTGCACCACCGTGGAGCAGGCCAGGATGCCGTCGGGTTCGAGCCGGACGTGCAGGACCTCCAGGCCCGGCTCGTCCAGTCGGCGCCACTTGCGGGTTTGGAATCGCGCTGACATGGTGATACCTCCTTGCTTCCGAGTACGGATTGCGGGCCCGCACTTTTCTTCGCGGTCCGAGTGGCGCCGCACCATCCGTCGCCATCTTCGCCTCTCCGGGACGGAGCAGCGTGCGCAAGCCGACCGGGGCCGACGCGGTGCCGGGGACGGCTACGCAGGCAGAGCCTCCCATGTCCGTTGTCGCGATCGAGAGTGCGATCGCATGACGACGCGAACGACGCTATCACGTGCTGAAACCGCGGACGTCCCCGACCGGGCCCGGAACGTTCGTTCGGGTGAAGGCAAGCTTCCCGTCGCGTGCATCGGCGCGCCCGCCTTCGCCGACGACTCCGCCCGGCCCGGCCCGCCCGGGCGCCCGACCGCCTGCGCCCGTCTTCCCGATGTCGAAGCGCGCTTCTCCGGATCGTCGTAGCGGGAGGCATGCGATCGCGAACGCCTGCGCGAGCATCCTCTTCAGTCCAATCCTGCCCAGGAGCCCCGAATGCCCCCGAAGATCCAACTCCATTGCGCCTGCGGACAGGTCCGCCTCGAAGCGACGGGCGACCCCATCACCTCCACCGAATGCCATTGCGCCAGCTGCCGCGCGTCGGCGATCCGGCTGCAGGCGGTCCCCAACGGGCCGCACCTGCAGGAACCCAATGGCGGGACGCGCTTCGTGCTGTACCGCAAGGACCGGATCGACTTCCTCGGCGGCTGGGAACTGCTCGAGTCCTTCCGCCTGTCGGCGGATGCGAAGACCCGCCGCGTGATCGCCAGCTGCTGCAATACGCCGGTCTTCCTGGAATTCGAGAACGGGCACTGGCTCAGCCTGTACGGCGGCCTTTGGACGCCGGAAACCCTGCCCAGGCTCGAACTGCGGACGATGACGAGCGACCTGCCCGACCCTTCCGTGCTCCCCGACGACGTCCCGAACATGCGGCGCCAGTCCGGCCGATTCTTCGTCAAGCTGCTCGGTGCCTGGATCGCGATGGGCTTCCGCGCGCCCCGGCTCGCCATCACCGGGGAGTTCCGCGCCTAGCCCGCCGACGAATCGAGCCGGTCAAGATCAGTGGGCCGTCCTTCGGTCTGGGCCCGAGCCGCGTCCCGCGTTTTGCATCCGCGGCAACCCTCCGCGCGTCACCAGCGCTGGTGGACGTAGGGCCGGATGTCCTGGTCGTAGATCCGCGCGACCGCCTCCATCGTCGCCGCCGGCAGGGCGGGCAGCTCCGCCGCGGCGAGGTTGCCCAGCGCCTGCTGCCGGTTGCGCGCGCCCGGGATGACCACGCTCACCGCTTCGTCCATCAGGATCCAGCGCAGCGCCAACTGCGCCATCGTCGCCCCTTCGGGCACCAGCGGTCGCAGCTTCTCCACCGCCGCCAGACCGACCTCGTACGGCACGCCGGCGAAGGTCTCCCCGACGTCGAACGCCTCGCCGTGGCGGTTGAAGCGGCGGTGATCGTCGGCTTCGAAACGCGTGTCCGCGCCGAACTTCCCGCTGAGCAGCCCGCTAGCCAGCGGTACGCGGACGATCAACGCCACGCCGCGGCGCCTGGCCTCGCGGAAGAGCAGTTCCGCCGGGCGCAGGCGGAACATGTTGTAGATGATCTGCACGCTGGCCACGCCGGGGTACTCGATCGCCTTCAGCGCCTCCTCCACGCGCTCCACGCTCACGCCGTAGTGGCGCAGCTTGCCGCATCCGGCCAGTCGCTCCATCCGCTCGAATACTTCCGGACGGTAGTAGGCCTCGGTCGGTGGACAGTGCAGCTGCACCAGGTCGAGGCAATCGGTATCGAGATTGCGCAGGCTTCGGTCGATCCAGCCCTCCAGGTTCTCCGCGCTGTAGCCCTCGACGGTCTGCGCCGGCAGGCGGCGGCCTGCCTTGGTGGCGACGAACGGGCGCGCGCCGCCGCGTTCGTTCAGCACGCGCGCGATCAGGCGCTCGGAATGCCCGTCGCCGTAGACGTCCGCGGTGTCGATGAAATCGAGGCCGGCCTCGAGCGCCGCGTGCAGCGCGGCGACGGATGCGCGGTCGTCCACCTTGCCCCAGGCCGCACCGATGGCCCAGGCCCCGAATCCGATTTCGCCGAGATTGCGGCCGGTACGGCCGAAGGGTCTGGAACGCATGCAAGGCTCCTCGCGTTGCGGTTGCGGCCCCGGACGAGGCGGCTCGTTTCCAGTCGATTGTCCGTCATTTCGGGCCGCCAACCACCCGATCCTGCCCGCCAGCCCTGCAGCGGAAGCGATGCGTCATGGAAAATGGGGAAATGGGGTCGTGGGAAAATGGGGTCGGGTTCATTCGTCGCGGGGAAATGGGGTCGGGTTCATTCGTCGCGCTGCGGCCGCAGTCGCCGAGATCGACGGACAAATGAACCTGACCCCATCTTCTCGAGGTATGCCACCATCCTCAGATGCCGGTGCTCATCGACCAGCAGCATGGCGTGATCGTATGTCCCGTGGTTCGAATCGGCATCGACGATGGTGCCGATCCCGTATCCGTAGGCCTCCAGGCTGGGCTGTTCCCACCAGCGGCGGAAGTCGGGCGACAATTTTCTGAGCGCTTCGACCAGCTCCAGCATCGCTGGATGCTCCGGGGCGCCCGCCAGGTCGCAGCGGAACTGGGCGAGCAGGCGGGCGGCGTCCTGGCGCCAGTCGGGAAGACGCCTGCGAAACGCGGGGTCGGCGAACAACAGGCTCATCATGTTCCGCTCGCCGGGTTGCCGGGCGGCGAAACCGAACAGGGTATCGGCGGCCGCGTTCCAGGCAACGACGTCCCAGCGCAGGTTCATCACGTACGCGGGCCTGGCCATCTCGTCCATCAGCGTCTGCACCAGCGCCGGAATCGCCTGCTCCCGATAGGCCTCGACCGGCGGCGGGCGGCGATGCGCGAGGAGGAACAGATGGCAGCATTCGGCGTCGTCGAGCCTGAGCGCACTGGCGACGCCGAGCAGGAAACTCTCCGAGACATCGATGTCGCGACCCTGCTCGAACCAGGTGTACCAGGTCAGCCCCACGCCGGCGAGCATCGCCACCTCTTCGCGCCGCAGCCCCGGCGTGCGCCGGCGTCCGGTACTGGGCAGGCCGACGTCTGCCGGCGTCAGCCTGTTCCGCTGTCGCACCAGGAAAGCGGCGAGATCGCTCCGGGTTCTGGCGAGATTGTGTCCGGTCATGGGCTGCGGGGCGGACCAATAGTAATAGGATAAACGCCTATATTGTAACCTGATAAATTCTTGCCAAGAATGCCTGCCCACCAGATGCGAAACAGGAGGCGGCATGGATTCCCACGCGGGACAGCAGGCGATTCCACGTGCGGCCACGCAATGGGCGGGACCCAGGGAATGGGCAGGTCTCGCGGTATTGGCCCTACCCACCTTGTTGCTCGGCCTCGACGTCACCATTCTCTATCTGGCGCTGCCCGCACTGGCGGCGGACCTGCAGCCCAGCAGCACTCAGGCGCTGTGGATCATGGACGCCTACGGCTTCCTGATCGCCGGCCTGCTCATCACGATGGGCACGCTGGGCGACCGCATCGGCCGCCGGCGGCTGTTGATGATCGGTGCCGCGGCTTTCGGCGTCACCTCGGTCATCGCGGCCTACGCCACCAGTGCGGCCATGCTGATCGCCGCGCGTGCAGTGCTCGGCGTTGCCGGCGCCACGCTGATGCCGTCGACCCTGGCCCTGATCAGCAACATGTTCGGCGACGTGCGCCAGCGTGCCCTGGCCATCGGCATCTGGGCCACCATGTTCGCCCTGGGCATGGCGGCGGGTCCGGTGGTGGGTGGCCTGTTGCTGGAGCGCTTCTGGTGGGGCTCGGCTTTCCTGGTCGCCGTCCCCGTGGTGGCCGTTCTGCTGATCGCGGCCCCGGTACTGCTGCCGGAACACCGCGCGCCTCGCAGCGGCCGGCTGGACCTGGTCAGCGTCCTGCTCTCGCTGGCGGCGGTGTTGCCGGCCATCTACGGGGTAAAGGAGATCGCCCGGGCGGGGCTCGAGCCGGTCGCTGCACTGGCCATGTTGGCGGGAGGTGTGGTGGCGGTGGCATTCGTGCGTCGCCAGCGGCGGCTGGCGGATCCCCTGCTCGATATGCGCCTGTTCGCATCCCGCACGTTCAGTGCCGCTCTGGTCGTACTGCTGGTCGGGCTGATCGGCGTGTCCGGCGTGATGCTGCTGGTCACCCAGTACCTGCAGCTGGTGGCAGGGCTCACCCCGCTGGCGGCAGGGCTGTGGATGGGACTGCCGGCGCTGGCGATGGTACTGGCGGGCATCGGCGCGCCGCTACTCGCGCGCCGCATCCGGCCAGGCCACGTCGTGGGTGCTGCCCTGGCGCTGTCGACGTGGGGCTACTGGCTCCTGGCAGGCGTTGGGGTGGATTCCGACGGAGTGGCCATGGCGATAGCAGGGTTCTCGCTCGTCTATCTTGGTCTGGGCACCATTGCCGCGCTGGGCACGGACCTGGTGGTGGGCGCCGCGCCGGCGGAGAGGGCCGGGTCGGCCTCGGCCATGTCGGAGATGGTCCAGGAACTGGGCGTCGCTCTGGGCGTGGCCCTGCTGGGAAGCCTGGCCACCTTCGTGTATCGCACGCGGATGAGCGAGACCATGGCCGACGGCCCCGGAGCCGATCTTTCCGGTGCCGTCGAAGACAGCCTCTGGGCCGCCGTGCTGGTGGGCGAACGCCTTCCCGATGGCGTGCTCCAGCAAGCCCAGCAGGCCTTCACGGCCGGGCTGAACGTCGCCGCCGCCGTGGCCGGCATCGTCGCCCTGGCGCTGGCGCTGATCTCCATCGTCAGCCTGCGGCATGTCGGGGCGACGGGCGCGGAGATCGCACCGCCGTCGAAGAACGCGTCGCGTTCACCCGCCGGCGCGCGCCACGCGCCTTGAGCGAGGGCTCGGGAAACCCGTACGAAGTGGAGCGCCCGTATCGCCGCCTCGCCATCCGCGCCGAATGCACGGCGGTCTCGACCCTGTGGCCCCACCCGGCACCACCGCATGGACCCGAGTCGACGCGCCGCCGAAAGCGTCACCGATACCTCTTTGCGGCTCGACCTGCAGCGAAAGCGAGCCGGCATGGCTGGCAGGCCGTGACCCGGCGGCCACTTCATGCCCGGTCCGCGGAGAACGTCAGCGATTTCTGCTGGACGAGGTCCTCCAGGCGATCGGTCAGGGCGCGATGGATGTGCTCGAACGCGGTGCTGCCGAGCGCGATTCGGCGTCGCGGCCGCGCCGAGTCCGCGACCTGGATCATCGCGTCGACCGTGCGCTCCGCGTCGCCCCTGATCTCGAATCCGCCGCTCGACAACGCGCGGCGTACGTCGCCCGCCGGCGTCGGATCGTAGACTCCCAGCGGAGCGGCGTGATCCAGGCCGTCCGCGAACCCGGTGGCGGTCGGCCCCGGCTCGGCGATCACGACGTCGATCCCGAACGGCGCCACCTCCTGAGCCACCGCCTCGAGGAAGCCCTCGATCCCCCACTTGGTCGCGTGGTAGAGACTGAAGTTGGGGTAGGCCACCTGCCCGCCTTCCGAGGACACCTGCAGGATCCTGCCGCCACCCTGCGTGCGCAGGTGCGGCAGCACCGCGCGCACCAGCTGGATCGACGCGACCAGATTGGTGGCGACCTGGCGGCCGATCTGGTCGTCGGTGACCTCTTCAGCGGCGCCGAACAGCCCGTAGCCGGCGTTGCTGACCACGGTATCGATGCGGCCGAAGGCGGCGAAGGCGGCATCCACTTCACCCCGCAGCGCTGCCGTGTCGGTGATGTCGAAGCGCGCGCACCGCAGTCTGTCGCCGGCCGTTCGCGCGAGCGCGTCGAACGGCGCCATGCGCCGCCCGCAGGCGACCACGCGATCCCCCCGCTCCAGCAGCTTCGTGGTCATGCCCAGCCCGAGGCCGGAGGACGCGCCTGTGATCAACCATGTCTTCATCGGGATGCCTCCTATGGGGTTCGCATGAAAGGTGGGCACCCGGGACGCGTATGATAAGCCGCACCAATAAGAACGAGCTGGTGAAACCTGCTCACCAATGACGGACGCCAGCCTCTCCGACCTGAAGGCCTTCGCCCACGTGGCGCGGCATCGCGGCTTCCAGCGGGCCGCCGACGCGCTCGGGGTGTCGCGCTCGTCGCTCAGCCATGCACTGAAGGCGCTCGAGCGCCGCCTCGGCGTCCGTCTATTGCACCGGACCACCCGCAGCGTCGCCTTGACCGAAGCGGGCGAGCAATTGCTGCAGCGCCTGGGCCCCCTCCTGCAGGAACTGGAAGACCTGCTGGATACGGTCAGCCACGGCCAGGACGAGCTGGTCGGCACGCTGCGCATCAACGCCAACAAGGGTGGCGCGCGCTGGCTGCTGGGCCACGCCATCCCGACGTTGCTGCAACGTCACCCGCGCATCGCTTTGGACCTCGTCACCGAGGGCCGTCTGGTGGATATCGTGGCTGAGGGCTTCGATGCCGGCGTGCGCCTGGCCGAGGCGGTGCCGAAGGACATGGTGGCCGTGCCCTTCGGCAACGACTTGCGCTTCGTCGCGGTGGCGTCGCCCGCCTACATCGAGTCTCTCGGGAAGCCCGCAACGCCGGCCGACCTGATGACCCATCGATGCATCCGCCAGCGGCTCCCCAGCGGCAAGCGCTACCGGTGGGAGTTCGAAAAGGGCAACCGGGAGATCGCACTCGACGTGCCGGGCGCCCTGAGCCTGGACGACAACGACCTGATGGTCGAGGCCGCATCCGCCGGGCTGGGCATCGCCTATGTCCCCGAATCGTTCGCGCGCCCGGCCCTGGACGCCGGCGCGCTGCTGTTGCTGCTGGAGGACTGGACGCCGGCACTGCCTGGCCTGTGCCTCTACTACGCCAGCTTCCGCCATGTACCCGCGCCGCTGAGGGCGCTCATCTCGGTGCTCCGTGAGGCGACGCAGCGGTAGGACCGGCACGATACTGCTTCGTCCCGCACGGCCTGTCGAATCGCGCCCGCCCCACTCGTCGTCCAGGCATACCCCCCGTCCCAACCACCCCCTGGGAGAACGAAAATGGCCAGCAAGAACACCATCTGCCTCTGGTACGACGGCACCGCCCTCGAAGCCGCGACCTTCTATGCCGAAACCTTCCCGGACAGCGCCGTGACGGCCGTCCACCACGCCCCGGGCGACTTTCCGTCGGGCAAACAAGGCGACGTGCTGACGGTGGAGTTCACCGTGCTGGGCACGCCTTGCCTCGGCCTGAACGGCGGCCCGACGTTCAAGCACAGCGAGGCGTTCTCGTTCCAGGTGGCCACCGACGACCAGGCCGAGACGGACCGCCTGTGGAACGCGATCGTCGGCAACGGCGGCCAGGAAAGCGCCTGCGGCTGGTGCAAGGACAAGTGGGGTCTGTCGTGGCAGATCACGCCGCGGGCGCTGACGGAGGCGATCAACGACCCCGACCGGGCGGCGGCCAAGCGCGCGTTCGACGCCATGATGGAGATGCGCAAGATCGACATCGCCGCGATCGAGGCGGCACGGCGGGGGTGACGCGGGCGCCTGGCGTTCCTGCCAGGACCTGCGACCGGCGAACCGGCGCAAATTAGAGAACGGCTGGAGTTGGCCGGAAGCGGACCGACGGCCAACCGCCAGACCCAGCAAGCTGCGGAAACTGCAAACGACAGAACCGGTGCGCGCACTCGGGCGCTACCGGACAGGAGTGGACCATGGGCATGACCTTTCCGAACGAGACGCCAGCGTATCGGGCGGCACGCAACAAGCTTCTCGAGAGCGAAGCCTCGCTCAGGCGGCAAATGGAGGCGGTCGCGGCCGAGCTCCGGGCGCTGCCCCCCGGCGGCCAGGTGCGCCAGGACTATACGTTCGACGCTCTCGGCGAGGACGGAACGCCGCTCGCCCTCGGCTTGCCGGAGCTCTTCCGCGGCGGCGACACGCTGATGGTCTACCACTACATGTTTCCGCGCCATTCCGGCGACGAACGGGCCGGCCCGACGGACGGCACCTTCGCCGACAAGCCGCTCGCCGAGGGCCCCTGTCCATCCTGCACGGCGCTGATCGACATGTGGGAAGGCACGATGCCCCATTTCGAGGGACTGGGCGGCAATCTCGTCATCATGACTCGCGCTCCGATCGAACAGGCCGCAGCTTTCGCCCGGGAAAGGGGCTGGAAGCACGCAAGGCTCGTTTCGGCGGCTCGATGCGGCTTCCGCCGCGACTACGGCGGCGATGGCCCCGACGGCGAGCCGGTGCCGATCATGACGGTGTTCAAACGCGACCCCGACGGCACCATTCGCCTGCATTGGGCAAGCGAGCTCATCCACGCACCCGCCGAGCCCGGCCAGGACCCGAGACACATGGGCACCGTCGAGCCGCTCTGGACGCTGTTCGACCTGACCCCGGGCGGTCGCCCTGCCCTTGCCGAGCAGATCGAATACGGGTGCTGTCGTCGCGCATACGGATCCGACGGCGACGACGTTCCTCCGCCGGACCGCCGAGGAAGCAACGGGGCGAAATAGCCGGGCCAGGTTCGCTTCTCCCGACCCCGATCGAGCGTCGTCGCCTCGTCCGGCGACACCTGCCCGGCGAAGCTTTGCCGCGAATCGGCCCCCGGCAACGAAGAAGGCCGCCCGCAGGCGGCCTTCCCGAGGACGCGGGATTCCCGATCAGAAACGGAATTCGCCGCCGATCGCGATCGTGTCGATGTCGACGTCCACGCCGTCGAAGTCGGCCTGGCGGCGGTCCCAGTTGAGGCTGAGACCGAAGCGCTGGCTGAAGTCGTAGCCGGCGCTCGCACCGAAATACGGCTTGACGTCGCTCTCGTCGTCGATCACGTCGAAGTCGTCCTCGCGGACCTGCGCGGTGATGCGGGCCACGCCCGCACGGCCACCGATGAAGAAGCCGGTGTGCGCGCCGCCGAAGCTCTTCTTCAGCGCTACACCGACGCCGAGCGTGATCAGATCGAGCTCGACATCGTCCTCGACCTCGGTGTTGTACAGGCTGCCGATGTGGCCTTCGATCGCCACGTACTCGTTGAACCAATAGCCGCCGCCGAACGTCGCGGAGGTGTCGTCCTCGCTCGCCGAGCCGAAGCCGTCGACCTCGAGGTCGATGTCGCTGCGGCCGATCTCGCCGCGAATGAAACCGCCGGCCGCGTCCTGCGCGAACGCGGTGCCGCTCAGGGTCGCCAGCACCAGGGTGCAGGCCAGCATCAGGGTGTTCTTCATGGAATTCCGTCCTAGGTTGGTGTACTCATGCCCGATCGGGCGCGCGTATGCTGACCGGCCCGCACAGGAGTGTCAAGATTTCGTTAAAGCCACCAAGCCAGGGGGCCAGTCAGTGCGGTAACACCATGATATTCATGGAGAAATTGAGGCCCGCCGGGGACGATCGGCTCCTGCACGCCGACGGCCGGGGGAGTGCCCCCCGGCCCCGGCGTGTCGACCCGGCGGACCCGTCGATGACTTCCCGACGACGTGCCCAATCTCGAGCGCCAGTCCGGGCCATTCTTCCTGGTCCTGTTGAAAGCCTGGATCGCGATGGGTTTGCGCAACCCGCAGATCGAGGTGACGGGAGAAATCGATGCCTAAGGCAGACGAGAAGATCCTCAGGTGCCGATGCAGCGCCCGGCTGGCCCGCGCGGACGTTCTTTGCGTGTGCGACTGCAGCAATGTCCGGCCTCGATTCCATTCACGTCAGCCCCCGTTGCCTGATGCCGTCTTCCATCATCCGCCGCGGCATGCACGCTGTTCGATGCAGCGCCTGAGCAGCCAATAACCGCGTCGCTGCACCTCGATCGCCTCCGTGCCCTTTCGGTGACGCAGGCACCAGGGCCTGTCATCCATTGGCGGATAGGTCGCGCCGCCCTTGCGCGCGTTCGGCGCAAGGAAGAGCGAGGGAGTGGATGTCGATCCACGACTGAGCGATGACGCCGCGCCGGGCGCGCGCAAGGGCGGCCCTTCGGGTTGGGTCTGTGCGGCCGCCAGCCGGCGCCGCGCGGCTTGAACAGGCAACCAGCCTGTCGCGGCGCCGCGCGACANGGCGGCCGCACAGACCCAACGCGACCTACCCGCCAATGGATGACAGGCCCTAAACTGCCAAGCCGATTTCTTCTCCCAAGGAGTGCTCGATGCGGCGGCCTGGACGACATCACGTGCCGGAGGATGTGACGCAGAACACAGTCGCACCTGCCGAAAGCGTCCCCTCCCTGGAAGGAGACGCGGCGCATCGCGTCCCCGTCGAGTGGAACCGGACCGCGCAGGCCTACGACCAGACCGAAACGATCTGGGGGCTCGTCGAGAAACAGGCGCAGGCGCATCCGCAACGGACGGCCATCATCGATGGACATACGGAGATCGACTACGCGCACCTGACCGCACGGGCGAGCGCGATCGCCAGCGAGCTCGCGGCGCGGGGCGTGCAGCCGGGGGCGTTGGTCGGCGTGTGCCTGGGCCGCACGTGGGAACTGGCGGCGACTCTGCTGGGCGTGTTGCGCGCGGGGTGCGCGTACGTGCCGCTGGATCCGGAGTACCCGCGGGAGCGAGTGCGCTACATGCTGGAGCACGCCCGGGCGGCGGCCGTCATCGTGGACGGCGAGAGGCCGGCGGAGCTCTGCGCCGGCGCAGCCGAGCTGGTACGACTCGATGCGGTGGACGAACGGACGCCGGACACGATCGCACGGCCCTCGGCGAGAGACCTCGCCTATGTCATCTATACGTCGGGATCGACAGGACAGCCCAAGGGCGTTGCCGTCGAGCATCGGAGCGTCGTTGCGATGACCCGATCGATGCGCAAGCTGCTGGACGACGAGGAGCTCGCAGGCGTGCTGGCCGCGGCCTCCGTCTGTTTCGACACCTCCGTCATGGAAATCCTGGGCACATTGTCGCTCGGCGGCACGGTAGTGCTGTCGGAGAACGCGCTGGCGCTGCCGGAACTGCCGGCGGCGGACCGGGTGCGGACGACCATCATGGTGCCGACGTCGATGCAGGGGCTGCTCGCGGCCGGTGGGCTGCCGGAAGGCGTGCGCTGCGTCGTGCTCGGCGGCGACGTGCTGAAGCGCCCGCTGCTGGAGCAACTGCATGCGCTGCCGCAGCGGCCGCGCGTGCTCAACGTGTACGGGCCGACCGAGAACACGGTCTATTGCACGGCCGCCGAGATGCCGGCAGGCGTGAAGACGATCACGATCGGCAAGCCGGTGTCGAATTCCCGTGCGTACATCCTGGACGACGCGATGCAGCCGGTTCCGGTGGGCGTCCCGGGGGAACTCCACCTCGCGGGCGACCAGCTCGCGCGGGGCTACCTCCACGATGACGCGCGCACGAAGGAACAGTTCGTCGAGGTGGATCCGAACGGGCCGACAAGCACGCCGCTCAACGGGCCGATCCCGGGCGAACGGCTGTACCGGACCGGAGATCGATGTCGGTGGACGGAAGAGGGCGAGATCGAGTTCCTGGGGCGGATCGACCAGCAGGTCAAGGTCCGCGGCTTCCGGATCGAACTGGAAGAGATCGAGTCGACGCTGGAGTCGATGCCGGGCGTGGACGGCGCAGCGGCGGCGGTCGTCGATGCAGGCGGCGGCAAGACCATGCTCGTCGGGTATGTGGTGGGACGGGACGAAGCGGTGACGAACGATGCATCGCGCGCCTACGTGGCAGAGCGGCTGCCCAAGTACATGGTGCCCCAGGTCGTGATGCACCTCGCCGACCTGCCCCGATTGCCCAACGGCAAGCTCGACCGCAAGCGGCTCCCGCACCCGGAGCTCGGTCGCGATGACGATGCATCCGACGCACCTGGCCCGCACCCCGACGCCGTCGCCTCCGGCAAGGCCGGTAACCTGTCGCACCGCCTGGCGGGCCTGGCGACGAACGAGCGGCATGCGGCACTGCTGTCGGTCGTCCGGACCGAAATCGCCCGCTTCCTTCGCCTTGACGATGCCGAACGGGTGCCGCCGCACCAGACGCTGGAAACCCTCGGCCTCGACTCGCTGGACTCGGTGGAGCTGAGCCATCGACTGTCCACGGTGCTGGGCCGGAAGCTGCCCGCATCGACGCTGATCGAGCACCCCACGCCCACCGCTGTCGCCGATCATCTGCTCGGCATGCTGGGGAGCGCCGCCACGGATCGCGCATCCGGCGACCATGCGCACGGGGCAGCCGCGGACACGCTGGGCCATTTCCAGGCGCAGATCCAGTCCGGCCATCCGCCGTTCCTCGCAGCCAGAGCGCCTGCGTGGTCGGCGACCGACAAGGGCACGCTCATCCAGGCGTTCAAGGGCCTGCTGATGCGCTCGGGACGGGAGCCCTACAGCAAGCTGGTCCGCACCGGCAGCGGGCACAAGGGCACGGTCGCCGACGTGCACACCGGCGAGGAGCACGAGGCCATCATCTGGAGCACCAACCTGTACCTCGGCCTGAACCGCGACAGCGACGTCATCGCGCAGGCCAGGTCGGCGCTGGAACGCTTCGGCACCGGGATGGGCACCTCGCCGACCGCATCCGGCATGACCGATCTGCACCTGGACTTCGAGAGGGAATTCGCCGAACTGGTGGGCAAGCCGGTCGGCTGCCTGTTCTCCACGGGGTTTACCGCCAACCTCGGCGCGATCGCGGGCCTGCTGGGCGACAGGGACGCGGTGGTGATGGATCAACTCTGCCACGCCTCCATCGTCGACGGCGCCCGCCTGAGCGGCGCGACGATCAGGACGTTCAAGCACAACGACCCGTCCGACCTGCAGTCGGTGCTGGAGACGGAAGTCTCGCCGCACCGCACCACCCTGGTGGTGCTCGAAGGCGTCTACAGCATGGGCGAAGGGACCGCGCCGGTGCGCGACATCGTGCGCATGGCGAAGCGCTACGGCGCGCTCGTGCTCGTCGACGAGGCGCACTCGTTCGGCTTCTACGGCCCCCGCGGGGCCGGCATCTGCGCGGCGCAAGGCATCACCGACCAGATCGATTTCATCATGACCACGCTGAGCAAGGCGCTCGGCAGCCTCGGGGGCGTGATCGCCGCCAGCGAGGCCCACATCGCCCTGCTCAAGACGTCGGCGAGGGCCTATGTGTTCCAGGCGACCATCACGCCTGCCGACATCGCCGCCGCCCTCGCCGCCTTGCGGCGGCTGCGCGCGGACGACGCGCTGCGCGAGCGGCTCTGGGACACCACCCATTACATGCGGCAACGCTTTTCCGACGCCGGCTACGACCTGGGCACGGGCGATGGCCCCATCGTCACCCCGCATTTTCCCGATAGCGACACGCTCTATGCGATCGCACGCGGCCTGCATGCGCGTGGTGTCCACACGACCGCCGTCACCTATCCGATCGTAGAACGCGGACGCGGCCGCCTGCGGTTCATCTGCTCGGCAGCGCACACGCGCGACGATGTGGACAGAACGCTCGAGACGCTGATCGACGTGGAACGCGAGGCCAAGGCGGCGCGGGCGCGACAGGGGCCGGACGGTCGCGTGGCCGAGCACGGCGGATCGCAAGCCGGCCGACCGGTTGCAGGCGATGATGCCCATGGCGCGCCGGGCCAGCGGGCCGGAGAGGGTTCGCGTGCCGCCCATCCGCGACGACTCGCCGTGGAGGCCTGGGCCAAGGCTTTCGGCGAAGACCTGCAGGGGGCGCTGGCCACGGTGTCGGGCCCGACGCCGAGCCTGGCGGTGTCGATCGAGCTCCCGGACGGTGAAGCACCGATCACGATGCGGATCGACGGACGAGTCGTCGCATCGGCCTCCCCGGCCCCCACGCACACGCCGTCCTGTTCGCTGCGGCTCGCCGACGATCGCGCGATTTCCGCCCTGTGCGCGTCCGACGTCCAGGGTCTGCTGGACAGCGCCATCCGGGGCGGCTGCGTGCTGGGCGGCCAGGTCGAACCGTTCGTCTGGCTCATTGGCCGCATGGCCGACCGACAAGGCGCGGAGCCTCGGTAGCAGGAACAGGCGCCTAGGAATCGTGCCAGGGACGATCGAGAGAACGTGCCACTAATGAACCTGCCAAGGACGACTGAAAAGACCTGCCAGGGACAGCCAGGAATCGAACGATTCTCGATTGTGGCAGCATGGCGCTACACACCGGGAATCCATTTGGAGAAGGACGGGATGTCCACGCAGTATTCCCTTGCCCTGGGTCATCCACGGGCACGTGTTGCGCTCCGGGCCGCCAGCATCGCCGCAGCCTGCCTGTTTTTCGCGATCCCTGCGCCGGCGCTCGCCTGCCAGGTGGTCGGCATGTTCAACCCCGGGCCGGGCGCCGCACCCACCCCGATCTGCGCCGGTCACAACGCCCCCGCGGGCTCCTCCAGCAGCCATGCCGGACCGGGACTGATCGACATCGTTCAGGCCAGGATCCGCCGCTATCGGGCGGCACGGGATCGGCGCCGTGCGATGGAAGCCGACCCCGACTACCAAGCCTACATGCGCGGAGCATGGTCCTACTTCGATTCCGGTCCACCCACCGACGGCGGCCCTCGCCGCTGCGGCGCCTCGTTCATGAAGGAAGCCAGGGTCATCATGCTCTTTGGCGACGCTGCCCCGGGCAGCATGGCGATGCTCACCTTCGTCGACCTCGACTCGCAGCGCTCGCGCATCCCGCGCGTCACCGAGCCGCAGCTGGTCCCGGTCTCCCTCGACCAGACCGGCGCACCGCGCGCGGACGTCCGCGCCTACAACCACGAGATGGGGGATGCCGGCGCGATCACCTTTGCGGTCCCCTCGCTGGAAGCCGGCATCGATGGCCTGGTGGATACGTTGCGCACCCGCGTGCGCCTCGAAGGTCGCGAGATATTCGACCTCGAGTACCACAGCGGGCTGGAGGCGCAGGCCAAGCTTCGCGGTTGCCTCGGCTCGCCCATGGGGTAGAAACCCCTGCATCTCGATCCATGAGGAAGACCTGCACCGCGTTCGCACTGGCGCTACTGCTGGGCCTACCGCCGGCAGCCGCCCCGACTGGTGAAATGGCCCCCGACTGGGCGGAGAACGCCTACATCGCCCTCCAACGGATCGAGACGGCCACGATCGGGCTACCGGAGCGCGAGCGGGCTTCGGCGATCGAGGACGGATATCGCATCCGGTTCGGCAGCGTGGCCTCAACCCGCGCCAACGCCCGGGCTACCGACGACCGTACGCTTCCATTCGTCTTCGAGGCGACCTACCTGGCGCTGTTCTACGCGCGCGACCCCGATCTCTACAGGAGACTTCGTCTCATCGGCGACGAAATGGAGAACAGGCAACTCGCGAACGACGAGCATCGCGCTTCGATCTACAAATCGATGATCGGGCTGAGACGCTTCGACGATGCGAGATCGTATCTCGAAAGACATCCGACCTTGAACGTCGATCCGCCGCCGACCATCGAAACCTTGCAGGGCGGGGGAATTGGCCCGGTGGTGTACTCCGCACAGACGGCGCATCGCATGAAGGAAGTGCCGGTCGACCTCGATCGGGAGACGCGGCTCATCGCGACGGCTCACCCCCTGTGCGGGTTCTCCCGCTCCGCGATGGAAGCGGCCGCCGCCGACGCTTCGATCTCGTGGGTGCTGCCGCAGGTGCTTTGGCTCGCCCCACCCGACCAGACCCTCGATCTGGAACAGGTCGTGGCGTGGAATCGGGAGCATCCGACCACCCAGGTCGTGATTTCACGGGCAAAGTCGGACTGGCCGATGATCGACCGCTGGGCGACACCGACGTTCTACCTGATCGACAACGGGGAAGTGGTCGACAGCTTCTCCGGCTGGCCGAGGGGCGAGGACAACCTGTCCAGGCTCCGCGAACTGATCGATCCGCTGCTTTCCGGACGCGAGCAAGTCGATTGACCGCGAAAACGAAGAATCGTGCGAAGAATCGTGCCAGGGACAGTTTCCCTTGCCCGGCCGGCCAAGAACGGTGTCAGGGACAGTTGCCCTCGACCGGACCGCACTTGTCTGAAGTGTCAAATCGACGCCCGTACCGCCCGGACCGGCTCCCGCACTAGCGGAACACGGCCGTGCCGTTCCGTAGGCCCGAGCAGCACTGGCCGACCGCGCAAGACCCACCGCCACCCAGCCCAACGGCGAGGGGGCCGGTCTGGCCTCTGCTTCCGGATGTCGAATTTCCGCCCCGTGACCCGTCGCCCAGGCAGGCGGACACGTCGATCCGCATCGCAGGAGCCTCGGATGACACCCACCATCACCGCATTCGAACGTTCGCCCGACGGCGGCCGCGGCCTGGCACGCGACATGCGCGTGCGCTGGGCGCTCGAGGAAGTGGGTCAGCTTTACGACGTCCGCCCGGTGTCGTTCGGACAGATGAAGGAACCTGCGCACCTGGCGCTTCACCCTTTCGGACAGATTCCCACCTTCGAAGCCGGTGATGTCGTCCTGTTCGAATCGGGGGCGATCGTGCTCCATCTCGCCGAACGCCATCAGGGCCTGCTGCCGAAGGACGCCAGCGCCCGCGCGCGCGCCGTCGCATGGATGTTCGCCGCACTCAATACGGTAGAGCCGCCGATCGTCGAGCGCGAACAGGCCCCGTACGCGGAAGGCGACAAGCCCTGGCACAAGGAGCGCCTGCCCCTGCTCGAAGATCGAATTCGCAGGCGGCTGGCCCAGCTCTCCGTCCGCCTCGGCGATGCCGACTGGCTCGACGGCGCGTTCAGCGCCGGCGACCTGCTGATGGTGATGGTGCTCCGCCGGGCCGAGGGCATGGGCGTCCTGGAAGACTTCCCCAACCTCCCCGCCTACATCTCCCGCGGCGAAGCGCGACCCGCCTACCGACGCGCGTTCGCCGCGCAACGGGCGTTGTTTTCCGACACCGTTCCCACCGGCGCTGGTACGTAAGATCGGCATGGCCGGCAAGGGCCATCGGCCCCAGCACGACAAAAAAATCGCGGCAGTCGTCATCGGTGCTCACGAAGGCGTGAAAAAGTCTACCCTGAGCCCTGTTTTTCTTTTCTCCGGCCCCGATGCGTACCTTCGTCCTCAGAGCGCGCGCCGCCCCCACAGACAGCCAGGCCCTGCTGGCATCCGTCGGCAAAGAGGCGCATCCCGAGATCCTCGCGCACACGCTGATGAACGCGATCTTCGTGGCGCAGTCGCATCGTCCGGACGTGACGGTCCACCTGGTACTGGAAAGCACCCGGGACTTCAGCCGCACGATCAGCTTCGACGCCAACGCCATGCAGGACATCGGCGGCTTCGACGAACGGGCGCTGCTGGGCGAGATCGCAAAAGCGCTGGATGCGTCGAGGGGCATGGGCAAGGACGAAACGCGCCCGGTGGAGTCGGGCGTCGAGGTGCGCACCACCAGTTTCGAGCGCCTGGTGCAAACGCTGGCGGAAGATCACCAGCTGTTCGTGATGGACCGGAAAGGGACGTCGATCCGCGAGCAGGCGTTCGGCGGCAATCCGTGCTTCCTGCTGACCGACCACATCCCGATGCCGAAGAAGACGTTCCACAGCCTGGAGCGCCTGGGCGCGAAGAAGATCGCCCTCGGACCCAGAATGCTGTTCGCCTCGCAATGCGTAGTGTTGATCCACTACGAGCTGGACCAGCGATAACGCGCTTGATGCATCCGCCATCGACTGCTGCTTCAATCCTGCCCGAAAGCCCGGCTGAAGAAATCCAAAGTCGCCGGCCACAGCGCGCGTTGTGCGGCGGCGGTCTCCTGTGGGGAGCCTTTCGCGTACGAACTCCCAGGGCTCCAACCGTCTCCGACGATCCCGTGCCCCGCACCCTCGAATACGAGCAGTTCGGTATCCAGGCCCGCTGCAGACCGGCTCCGAGCGATGTTGCGCGCCATTCCCGCGGAGTCGTAGACCTCATCATCCGTAGCGCCTGCCAGGAATAGCCTGCCACGAAACCGCTCGATGGGAATCCTGGCAGATTCGAGGCGGTGCGGATTGGCCGCGCGTCCGCGATCATGGACAGCGCGGAAGCGGGGATCCTCGCCGCGTCCGATGCGGAGGACGGCCTCCCGCATGCCGTCGTAAGGCATCCACGCCAGCGATTCGCCGTGCCATGAAAAGGAGGAGAGAGTGTCTTCGGCACCTGCGTCGGCGACGAACCCCTCCCAGACCACATCACTCGGAACGATGGCCGCGACCGCACGTATCCAGGCGAAGCGGGACGCGGCGATGATCGCGAACTCCGCGCCCTTGGAGATGCCCCACAGACCTATGCGCTTGGGGTCGACCCCGTCCTGCTCCACCAGCCAGTCGTGCGCGTCCTGCAACCGATCCACCGGGATGCCGACGAAACGGGACGGCAAGCCGGGCACTTCCTGGCCGGCCCCGTAGTCGGGGGAGTAGTAGGGCAATCCCAGCACCGCGTAGCCCTGCGCAGCCAGGCGCGGCGCAACCAGATTTGCGGTATAGGCGCCTCCTTCCGAGCCGCCCAGCACGATGACCGCCGGACGAGGGTTGGCATCGCTCCTGACGGGACGATACAGGCGCGCCCCAGGGAATCGCTCGACATCGGTCCATTCGACGCCGGGCGGCACAGAATGCAGGCGGCGCGTGCCGCTTGCCACCACCGACCCGTTCACCTTCGCTTGGAGGCGAATCGTATCCGTGGGAACGACCTCAGCCCCGGGAGAAGGCGCCATCGACCAGAACAGCCCGCTGGCATCGATCCCGATGTAGCTGCCGGAAACAGGCGCTGATGTCGTTGGATCCACCCGGCCGTCGGCGTCCGCGCGGAACGTGGCCGTTGCGCGAAGCGCAACGTTCCCGGCCCAGGGAGCGGCGCGAATCGCGATCAGTTCAACCTCCGTGCCCGGCGAGACCCCTTGCAGCGCGGCCGAGATGCTGTCGCCAGGAAAAACGTCCTGTTCCGCCCGCTCGAAGTCTTGCGCGGACGGCGAGCCCGCTAGGACCAGGAGTCCAAAAACAAGCAACCCTGCATGCAACCAACTAGCCTTCACGCGATAGCCTCCATGGCGAGTGGAAATGGGCTTGATGCTTCGCTGCACGGACAGGCCAAGCCCGGCACCGGATACAAACACTTGGATGCGTGGAAGGAAGAAATGGTTTAGGGGTGATCCTGCAGTGGCGCAGCGGCTTCGTCTGCGACGCCGCGACGCCTCGGTACAATCGGACACGCGCAACGCGCCTCCCGCGGGCTCACGCGCACGCGCCGACACCACCGCCTCCATGGAACGCACCCTTGCATCGACTCCCGCCGCCCCGGCTTCGACATCCGCTGGCGATTGCCACCTGCCTGCTTGCCGCCACGACCGCCCCCTTCGCCGCCATCGCCCAGGACCACCACGCCGACGAGCACGATCACGATGCGGTCGAACTGGACGCCGTCGTCGTCCAATCCACGCGCTCGGGGCGCCGCCTCTCCGAGGAGCCGATCCGGGTCGAGGTGATCGGACAGGAGGAGATCGACGAGAAGCTGCTGATGACCCCCGGCAACATCGCCATGCTGGTCGCCGAGACCGGCGGCGTGCGGGTGCAGGTCACCTCCCCCGCGCTGGGCGCGGCGAACGTCCGCATGCAGGGCATGCGAGGGCGCTACACGCAGCTGCTGGCGGACGGGCTGCCGCTGTATGGCGGGCAGGCCTCGTCGATCGGACTGCTGCAGATCCCGCCGACCGACCTGGGCCAGGTGGAGATCATCAAGGGGGCGGCCTCGGCCCTGTACGGCCCCGCGGCGCTGGGCGGCGTCATCAACCTGATCTCGCGCCGGCCACGCGACGACCGCGAAATCGAACTCCTCCTCAATACCACCAGCCGCGACGGGCACGACGTCACCGCCTATGCCGCCGCGCCGCTGGGCGACCGCTGGAGCTACTCGCTCGTCGGCGGCTTCCACGACCAGGCACGCCAGGACCTCGACGGCGACGGCTGGATCGACATGCCGGCCTTCGACCGCTGGACGGTGCGGCCGCGGCTGTTCTGGACCTCCCCCGACGGCGGAAAGGCGCTGGTGACCTTCGGCGCGATGACCGAGGACCGCACGGGCGGCACCCTCGCCGGCGCACGGATGCCGGACGGCGCGCCATTCCCGCTGACGCAGGACACCACACGCCTGGACGCGGGCACGGTCGTCGAGCTGCCGGTGCGCGACACCGACACCCTGCACCTGCGCGCCTCGGCGATGACGACCGACCACCGGCACCGTTTCGGCACGGTGGTCGAGAACGACCGCCACGAGACCGCATTCGCCGAGGCGTCCTACGCATCGTGGGTCGGCGACACGTCCTGGCTCGCAGGCGCCGCCGTGCAGGCCGACCGCTTCCGCTCGCGCACCTTCGGCGCGTTCGACTACCGCTACACGGTCCCTGCCCTGTTCGCCCAGGCTGAGCACGCGCTGCGCGACGACCTCACGCTCGCGGGCAGCGCCCGCTGGGACGACCACAGCGACTACGGGCACCACGTCAGCCCGCGTCTCTCCCTGCTCTACCGCCCGGGCCGGTGGACCGTCCGCGCCTCCATGGGCAAAGGCTTCCACGCGCCGACCCCGTTCGTGGAGGAGATCGAGGCGGCGGGACTGTCGCGGCTGGAACCGCTGGCGGGGCTGGAAGCGGAGACCGCCACCACCGGCTCGCTAGACCTGGGCTACGCCGCGGGCGGGCTGGAGACCAGCGTCACCCTGTTCGCCTCGGACATCGACGACGCCGTGCGGCTGGAGCCCTTCACGTCGATCGACGGGACCGAGCGCGTGCGGCTGGTCAATGCCGCCCGGACGACCCGCACCCGCGGCAGCGAACTGCTGGTGCGCTACCGCTGGCAGGATTTCACGGTCACCGGCAGCTACGTGTACACCGACGCCACCGAGCAGGATCCCGCCGGCACCGGCCGTCGCCGCGTGCCGTTGACGCCGCGCCACACCGCCGGGCTGGTCGCCATGTGGGAGCGGCACGGCCGCGGACGCCTCGGGCTCGAGGCGTACTACACCGGCCGCCAGCCCCTGGACGGCAACCCCTACCGCGACACCGGCCGCGCATACGTCGAACTCGGCGCGCTGGGCGAGATCACCCTCGGCAAGGTCAGCCTGTTCCTCAACCTCGAGAACATCCTCGACGTCCGACAAACCCGGCGCCACCCGATGACCCTGCCGCAGCCCGCGCCGGATGGACGGTGGACGGTGGACGCGTGGGCGCCGTCGGACGGGTTCGTGGTCAACGGCGGAGTGCGGCTCAGGTTCTAGACGAGGCGCGCCATGTCCGCGTCCTTCTCCTGCCACAAGCCGTTCATCCATCGCTGGAAGCGGACGCGGTAGGCACGGTCGTTCTGGTAGTCGCCGTGCAGCAGCTCGGCCGGGATGGGGCGCTGGCGGACGTGCACGTGGATCGCGGGCACGCGGTCCGCCATCAGGTCCACCAGCGACGGGCGGCCCCCGGGATAGGCGATGGTGACGTCGAGGATCGCGTGCAGGCCGTCGCCCATGGCATCCAGCACGAACGCCACGCCGCCCGACTTGGGTTTGAGCAGGTGCCGGTACGGCGCGCCCTGCCGCGCGTGCTTGGCCGGCGTGAACCGCGTGCCCTCCACGAAATTCATGATCGCCACGGGGATCTCGCGGAACTTCTCGCAGGCGCGGCGAGTGCTTTCGATGTCGCGTCTGGCCAGTTCCGGCCGGCGCGCGATCTGCTTGGGCGTGTGGCGACCCATGAACGGAAAGTCCAGCGCCCACCAGGCCAACCCCAGCAGCGGCACCCAGAACAGCTGCCGCTTCAGGAAGAAGCGCAGCAGCGGGATGCGCCGGTTGAAGACCTTCTGCAGCACCACGATATCCACCCAGCTCTGGTGATTGGCCAGCACGAGGTAATGGCCATCCCGCTGCAGCGCCGCGTCCTCCTGCACCTGGATACGAGTACGCGAGAAGCGGTCCACCATCCAGCCGTTCGCCCCGATCCAGCTTTCCGCCACCCCCGTGAGCACGGGACTGCTGGCCTTGCGCAGGCGCTCGAACGGCAGCGCCGCCTTGACCAGGGCCACCACCAGCAGCGGCAGCACGTGCAGCACGGTGTTGGCCGCGAGCAGCAGGGACATCAGCGTCACGCGCAATGGGAGCATGGGGACAGGAAAGCCACGACGGGATGCCCATTGTCGCGGAAATCCGCCGGATCCGGTGCCCCGATCCCGGCAGCGCGCATGGAACCGCCCCCAAAACGGCGCGCGCCGCAGGCTGCGCCCGCAGGCGCGGGCCATGCACGCACAGGCGGCGCGGGCCGGCGATCCGCAGAGTCGCCGCCGAACCGGGAATCATCGGCCGGAGCGGCGCAGAAGCGCGCGCCGCGGCATCCTCCTACGGCGACAGCCAGTCCGGCGCCGGGATCCGCTGGTGCGCCTCGCTCAGCGCCTTCGACCAGCGCTCGCGGATCATGGCGAAGTACTCGTCGCCTTCGTCCATGCGCTGCTCCACCACGCCATCGATGCTGTCCTTGCGATAGACCAGCAGGTCCAGCGGCATGCCCACGCTCAGGTTGGAGCGCAGGGTGGAGTCCATCGAGATCAGGGCGAGCTTGACCCCTTCGATCAAGCTGGTGCCGCTGGTGATCGCGCGATCCAGCATGGGCTTGCCGTACTTGTGCTCGCCGATCTGCAGGTAAGGCGTATCGGTGGTGGCTTCGATGAAGTTGCCGGCGGCGTAGACATGGAACAGCCGCAGCGTGCGCCCGGCGATCTGCCCGCCCAGCATGATCGACACGTCGAAGCCCACGCCCTGCTGCTTCATCGCTTCGCCGTGGGTCTTGTGCACGCGGCGCACCGCCTCGCCGACCAGGGCCGCGGCGCGGAACATGGTGGGCACGGTGTAGATGGTTTCCACCTGGCCGGTTTCCGGGTCCGGCAGGCCCTCCTGGATCAGGTTGAGCACGGCCTGGGAGATCGCCAGGTTGCCGGCGGACAGGGTGGCGATCAGCCGCTCGCCCGGCACATGGAACTTCTGCAGCTTCGAGAAGCAGGAAATATTGTCGAACCCGGCATTGGTGCGGGTATCGCCCAGCATCACCAGGCCCTGGTCGAGCAGCAAGCCAACGCAGTAGGTCACTCGGCATCTCCCCAAAGACCGGCAATTCTACTGGGTCGCCTGCACCGATTGGGTGATGTGGACATCCACTTCCAGGGTTTCCTCGCCGCCGCCGCGGCGCATGCCGCGTACCGGCGCGGCGTCGCGGTAGTCGCGTCCGCAGGCCACGCGCACGTAGTGCTCGTCCGGAGAGACTCGGTTGGCCGGGTCGAAGCCCACCCAACCCAGGCCGTCCACGAACAGCTCGGCCCAGGCATGGCTGGCCGCGGGAAAGCCGGCTTCCATGGGACACAGGTAGCCGCTGACATAGCGGGCCGGGTAACCCAGGTGACGGGCGGCGGCGATCAGCACCTGGGCATGGTCCTGGCAGACCCCGGTACCGGCCTCGAATGCCTCGCCGGCGCTGGTACAGGCGTCCGAGGTGTCGCTGACGTAGTCGACCTTGTCGCGCACGGCATTGGCCAGCCGGTGCAGCCGCTCCAGCGCCTCGCCCTCGCCCGCCGCGGCGTCCGCCAGGGCGACGATGCCCGGCGACGGCTGGGTGAGCGGGGTCGGCTTGAGGAAGAACATCGGCGGCAGCCCGCCGGCGTCGTCGCCATGCACGCCGCTGCGGTCGCTGGTGCGCACCTGCGCGTGCACGGCCAGGTGCAGTTCGCTCACCTCGCGATCGATGGCGTGGGTGGCCACCGGATTGCCGAAGCCGTCCACGCCCGTGGGCCGCAGCACCTTGCCGTCCACCTCCACGCGCCAGGACTTCACCTTCTGGCTTTCGCTGGGCGCCGGCCACAGCCGCAGGGCCTGGACCACCAGCCAGGCGGGCTGGCCGTAGTGGTAGCGCGTGTCGTGGGCAATGGTGAGCAGCATCAGAACAAGTGTCCCTTGGCGATCTCCGCACCCAGCGCGCTGGTGCGGTCGATGATGTCGGTGAGGTACTCGTGCAGGCCCTCCTCGATGACCCGATCGATGCTGGCGAAGCGCAGCTGCGCGTGCATGACGTGCGCCTGGCGGCGGGCGGCGGCGGCCAGCTCCGGGTCCTGCGCCTGGATGGCATCCAGGTGCTGGGTGATCTGCTCGAAGCAAAACGCCAACGAGCGCGGAAATACCGTGCGCGAGATCAGCAGCTCGGCCACGTGCGCCGGCTGCACCCGGCCCTTGAACAACACCCGGTAGGCGCGCCGGGCGCCGACCACCCGCAGGATCGCCAGCCACTGGTAGTAGTCCACCACGCCGCCGACGTCGGTCACCTCGGGCAGCTGCACGTGGTATTTCACGTCCAGCAGGCGCGCGGTGTTGTCGGCGCGCTCGAGGAACTGGCCGGTGCGGATGAAGTGGTAGCTGTCGCGCCGCAGCATGCCGTTCGAACACACGCCATGGAACAGGCCCACGCGCGCCTTCACCCAGTCCAGGAACTCGGCCAGGCGGTCGGCGTCCAGCGGCCCCTGGGTGAAGTCGGCGAGCTCCAGCGAGGTCTGGTTCACCGCATCCCACATCTCGGTGGTCAGCGAGGTGCGCACCGCGCGGGCGTTGCGGCGGGCGATCTCGATGCAGTTGACGATCGAGGAAGGGTTGGCGCGCTCGAACGCCAGGAAGCGGATCACGCTGGCCTCGTCGGCCGACTCGTCCGCGGCATCGAAACTTTCCCCGCAGCCGGACGCGACGATCGCCGACTCCCATTCGCTGCTGCGATTGTCATCCACGCGCACGGCGTTCATGTGCCCGGCCACCTGCAGCAGGCGCGCCACGTAGTCTGCCCGCTCCATGTAGCGGGCCAGCCAGAACAGGCCGTCGGCGGTGCGCGCCAGCATCATTGCTCCAGCACCCAGGTGTCCTTGGTGCCGCCGCCCTGGGACGAGTTCACCACCAGCGAGCCGTCGCGCAGCGCCACCCGGGTCAGTCCGCCGGGCACGACCCGCACCTTGTCGCTGCCCGACAGCACGAACGGCCGCAGGTCGACGTGCCGCGGCGCCACGCCCGATTCGACGAAGGTGGGCACGGTGGACAGCGCCAGCGTCGGCTGGGCGATGTAGGTCTCCGGCTTGGCCTTCAGCAGCGCCCGGAAATCCTCCAGCTCCTGCTTGCTGGCGTGCGGGCCGACCAACATGCCGTAGCCGCCGGAGCCGTGCACCGCCTTGACCACCAGCTCGTCCAGGTGCTCGAGCACGTATTTCAGCTCGTCGGGCTTGCTGCAGTCGTGGGTGGGTACGTTGGACAGCAGCGGCTCCTCGCCCAGGTAGAAGCGGATCATTTCCGGCACGTGCATGTACACGGCCTTGTCGTCGGCGATGCCCGCGCCCACCGCATTGGTGATGGTGAGGTTGCCGGCGCGGTTGGCGAAGTGCAGCCCGGCGGCGCCCAGCGCCGACTCCGGGCGGAACACCAGCGGGTCGAGGTAATCGTCGTCTATGCGACGATAGATGACGTCCACCCGCTCCAGCCCGGCGGTGGTGCGCATGTAGCACACGTCGTTGCGGACCAGCAAGTCGGCGCCCTCGACCAGGTCGATACCCATCTCGTCGGCCAGGAAGGCGTGCTCGTAGTAGGCGCTGTTGTGGGTGCCTGGGGTCAGCAGCACCACGGTGGGCTCGCCGTGGCAATTGGGCGGCGTCACCGAGCGCAGGGTTTCCAGCAGCTCGTCGGCGTAGTGCGCCACCGGCGCCACCCGGGCCTGGCGGAACAGGTCCGGGAACAGGCGCTGCATCACCTCGCGGTTCTCCACCATGTACGAGACGCCCGAGGGCGTGCGGCAGTTGTCCTCGAGCACGTAGTAGTCGTCCGGCCCGGTGCGCACCATGTCGATGCCGGAGACGTGCGAATAGATCCGCCCCGGCAGGTCCAGGCCGTTCATTTCCGGCCGGAACTCGGCGTTGTGCAGGATCAGTCGCTCGGGGATGCGACCGGCGCGGATGATGTCGCGGTCGTGGTAGACGTCGTGCAGGAACGCGTTGAGCGCCTTGGCGCGCTGTTCCAGGCCCTGCCGCAGCCGCTGCCATTCGGCTTGGGCCAGCACCCTGGGGATCAGGTCGAAGGGAATCAGCCGCTCGGCGTCGCCGCCCTCGGTGTAGACGGCGAAGGTGATGCCGATGCGCCGGAACAGCACCTCGGCCTCGCGGCGCTTGAGCGCCAGCTGCTCGGCCGTGGCCGACTTCAGCCAGGCGTCGATCAGCGAATACGGCGGCCGGATGGCGTCCGGCCAGCCCATTTCGTCGAAGATGGGCGGCGTACTGGGCATCGGGATCCTGGGAGAACGCAACCCCTACCCTGACCTGCGCGGCATAAAGACGGCATGAAAAACAGACGGAGGAATTCCATCCGCCTCCCTTTCGTCGATAATGACGCTTCGATGACGGTCGACGCGCCCGTCGGCAACCACCCCAGGGAGACCTGCATGGCAAACAGCTTCGTCGCCAATCTTTTCGGTCGGTCGCCGGTGCGCCCGCTGCAGAAGCACTTCCAGCAAGCCGCCGCCTGCGCGCGCGAGCTCACGCCATTCATGGAGGCCGTGCTGCGCGGGGACTGGGACGCCGCGACTGCCGCGCGCGACCGCATCGTCGCCACCGAGCAGTCCGCCGACGACCTGAAGAAGGACGTGCGGCTGAACCTGCCCGACAACCTGTGGATGCCGGTGGCGCGCGCGGACCTGCTCGACCTGCTGATGATCCAGGACCGGGTGGCCAATACCGCCAAGGACGTTTCGGGCATCGTGATCGGCCGGCGCATGGCCTTCCCGGCCGAGATCGGCGACGTACTGATGAAGCTGGTGCGCCGCTGCGTGGATGCGGTGGACCAGGCCGAACGCAGCGTCAACGAGCTCGGCGAGCTGTTCGAGACCGGCTTCCGCGGCGCCGAGGTGGAACTGGTGGAAGAGATGATCGACCAGCTCGACGCCATCGAGGACGACACCGACCAGCTGCAGGCCGAGGTGCGCGCCGCGCTGTTCGTGCGCGAGAAGGAGCTGCCGCCGGTGGACGTGGTGTTCATGTACCAGGCCATCGAGTGGATCGGCGAGGTCGGCGACTACGCCCAGCGCGTGGGCAGCCGCCTGCAGCGCCTGCTGGCCCGCTGAGGACCCGCCGATGGACCAGATGACCCTCTACATCGCGCTGGCCGCGGTCTTCGGCCTGTACATGGCCTGGGCGATCGGCGCCAACGACGTGGCCAACGCGATGGCCACCTCCACCGGCGCCAAGGCGATCAGTTTCAAGCAGGCGGTGATCATCGCTGCGGTGTTCGAGTTCGCCGGCGCGGTGCTGGCGGGCGGCAGCGTCACCTCCACGATCCGCAGCGGCATCGTCGACGCCAGCCTGCTCGCCGGCACGCCGGAGCTGATGATCTACGGCATGCTCGGCTCGCTGCTGGCCGCGGCGGTCTGGCTCAACCTGGCCTCGAGGCTGGGCTGGCCGGTGTCCACCACCCACTCCATCATCGGCGCCATCGTCGGCTTCGCCGCCGTCGGCATCGGCATGGAGGCGGTGCAGTGGGGCAAGGTCGGCCAGATCGTGATGAGCTGGGTGGTCTCGCCTGTCGTCTCCGGCGTCATCGCCTTCCTCATCTTCCGCACGGTGCAGGTGTTGATCCTCGACCGCACCGACCCGATCGAACGCGCCCGCCGGTTCGTCCCGATCTACATGCTGGTCGCCGCCTTCATGGTGGTGATGATGACGCTGATGAAGGGACTCACCCACGTCGGGCTGGACCTCACGACCGGGCAGAACCTCGCCATCGCCACCGTCATCGCGGTCGTGGTGGCGGTGGCCGGCAAGCTGATCATCGCCCGCATCCAGGTCGACCCCGCCGCCGATCGCAAATTCCGTTTCGCCACGGTCGAGCGCATCTTCGGCGTGCTGATGGTCATCACCGCCTGCTCGATGGCGTTCGCGCACGGTTCCAACGACGTCGCCAACGCCGTGGGACCGGTGGCCGCGGTGATCTCGGTCGCGTCCACCGGACTGGTCGAGGGCCAGACCACGGTGTCGCCCTGGGTGCTGCTGCTGGGCGGTGGCGGCATCGTGCTCGGCCTGGCCACCTATGGCCGGCAGGTGATGCGCACGGTCGGCCAGAAGATCACCGCGCTGACGCCGAGCCGCGGTTTCGCCGCCGAGATGTCGGCGGCCAGCACCATCGTGCTCGCCTCCAGCACCGGCCTGCCGATCTCGACCACGCACACCCTGGTCGGCGCCGTGCTCGGCGTCGGCATGGCCCGCGGCATCTCGGCGATCAACCTCACCGTGATCCGCAACATCTTCCTGTCCTGGCTGATCACCGTTCCCGCCGGCGCGGTGCTCTCGGTGCTCTTCTTCTTCATCCTCCGCGCGGTGCTGTGACCAGGAGGGTGCGACCCGCGCGCGTGGGTACGCCTGCGGCCTGGGGGCGGCTCAGCGCCGCCCGCCGTCCTTCATCGTCCGGTAGCGCTGGCGATAGCGGGCCGGGGTGATCCCGGCGTGGCGCCGGAACAGGCGCCGGAAGAAGGCCGGATCCTCGTAGCCCACTGCGGCGGCGATCGCGTCGATCCGCGCCTCGCCGGTCTCCAGCATCTGCTTGGCCTCCTCGATCCGCAGCGCCTGCACGTACCCCATCGGGGTGTAGCCCGTGGCGTTGCGGAACCGGCGCTTGAAGCTGCGCTCCGGCAGGCCCGAGCGCTGCACCATGCGCGCCACCGGATTGGACGCGTCGTAGTGCTCGGCGATCCAGGCCTGGCAGGCGGAGATCACCGCGTCGCCGTGCTGGCGCGGCCGGGTCATCGCCGCGAATGGCAGCTGACCGTCGGCGCGGTCGCCGATCAGGAAGATCTTGGCGATCCGCACGGCTTCGGCCGGCCCGCAGCAGCGGCCGATCAGGTAGAGCGCGAGGTCCTGCCAGGACGAGGCGCCGCCGGTCGTGATCAGGCGACCCTCGGCGCCGCTGTCGCAGAGGATCCGCTCCGGCCGCAAGCGCACCTGCGGGTAGCGGTCGCGGAACAGGTCCGCCGCGCTCCAGTGCGAGGCGGCATCGCGCCCGTCCAGCAACCCGGCCTCGGCCAGGAACAGCGAGCCGCTGCAGGTGGAACAGACGATGGCGCCCGCCTCGAGCTGGCTCCGGATCCAGCCGGCCGCCGGCGCCCACCGGTCAGCGGCACCCGGCGCCAACGGCAGTTCGACATCGGTGGCGATCACGATGTCGCAGGCCGGCACCTGGGCGATGACCGCCTGCGGCTGGATCGGCGTGCCCACCGCCGAAGCGATCGGCGCAGGCGACATCGCCACGATCTGGGGGCGCATGCGCCGCGCGGCCACCGGTTCGCCGGTCAGCCGCTCCCACATCCAGCCCACCGCCGAGAACACCTCGTACAGGCCATACACCGCCATCGGCGTGGTCTCCGGCAGCGCCAGGATCGCCACCCTGACCGGCTCGTCGTGCCGCGACTCGGGAATCATGCCGCGACGTTGGCACGAATGCCCCGTTTTCGTCCAGAACCGCTCTCGAAGCCGCCTGAGCCGATCCGTAGCGTGTCGCCTGCGGACGATCGCATCCGCGCCGACCCCGAGGAACCGCCATGTCCCTGCCCCACGCCTGCGTGCGCCTGGATCGCACCTATCCCGTCCCGTCCTCCGCGGTGTTCGCGGCCTGGAGCCGGCGCGATGCCGTGCTCGACTGGTGCTCCCCCGGACCGGGCTGGACCTTCGAATACGACGCCTTCGATTTCCGCACCGGTGGGACCGACGTATGCCGCTTCGGCCCCGAGGCCGGCCCGGTGTGGACCAACCGCAACCGCTACGAGCAGATCCTGCCCCAGCAGCGGATCGTCTACACCAGCACCCTGTCCAGCGGCGGTGCACTCGGATTCGCCGGACTGGTGACGGTGGAGTTCGAGGACGCCGGTGGGCAATGCCGCATGCTGCTCACCGAGCAGGGTGCCTACCTCGACGGCAGCGACGATTCTGCCGGCCATCGCGCCGGCTGGAACGACATGCTCGATGCGCTCGGGGAACACCTGCAGCGCCGGCGCGTCGCTTGATGGCTCGCGCCTGGCGACTGGCTGCCGTCCCGGCAAGCGGCCTGGGCACGGCCGCCAGGCCGAACGCTGGCGGTTCGCCGGTGCCATTGGCCCCGTTTCTTCCCTAGTCCGGCACCGCCACGAACGGGTCCGGGCTGTTCGCGTCCGCCCCCAGCACCCGCGCCATCGCCTCATCGCTGCGGTCGGTGGCGAACTCGATCCACAGCGGCAGGTGGTCGCTGACGCGGGGCGACACCTGGCTCTGGGAGAACTCCTGGTAGACGGCGCCGGCGAAATCGATGGTGCCTGCCCGGCCGCTGGGGCGCAGGCCGAAATCCTCGCCCTGGAACCAGGCGATCTGGTCGTAGTGCTTGGCCACCTTGCCGGTGGTGGTGCGGACCGCCTGCAGTGCCTCGGGCACCCACAGGCCGGTTTCGACGAAGGCATCGAACAGCGGGTTGCCCTGGCGCTTGTCGATATTGAAGTCGCCCAGCACCAGCAGGTTCGGCTCTTCGCGGCTCTGGCCGCTGCGGGTGCGCGCGCGCAGCTCGTGCGCGGTGTGCCCGGCGAACCGCTGCAGCTCGGCCAGGCGATCGGCCGGCAGCTCGCCGTAGCGGATATGGGCGGTGAGCAGGGTGAAGTGCTCGCCGCCGGCACGGAAGCCAGCGATATAGGGCGTGCGGTCGAACTGCTCGGGCAGGCCGGCGGGCGCGGGCGGCAGGACGATCTCGCCCGACAGCCCGGAAGGCAGCACCCGCCGGGTGTCGTAGAGGTACGCCAGGCGCTCCGAATTGCCCTTGTCGCCGGCGGTCACGTCGGTGAGCAGCACCGCCCAGTGCGGGCCGAGGAACTCCGCCATCAGATGGCGCAACGCGGCGGTCTCGCGCTGCACTTCCTGCAGGGCGATCACGTCGAAGCAGCGGACGATCTCGGCGATCAGCGCCAGCGCGCGCAGGTTCCGCTTGGGGCTGCCCGGATTCTCCGCCCAGGCGGGATGGAAGCCGCCGAACTTCTGGATGTTCCAGGTGCCGACGATGACGTTGGCATCGGTCCGTCTCGCCGGCACACCGGCGCGGGCGATGCGGCGTCGGAGCCGGACCAGGTCCTCGGTGGCGGCCACGGAGTACTGGGAGTGATCCATGGCCCGCACCTCGCCGCCGTAGACCGTCTTCGGTCTTCGTGGTCAACGGGCTCTGGGCGGGCTTCAGGTCAGGCCGGCCCCGGCCCGCGCAAGTGGGCCGGGGCCGGTCCGAAGTACCGGATCTGGCCGCGCCGGAAAGCGGGTGGGCGGTTCGCCCCGTCCCTCCCGCTCGCCGGACGCGAGGCGCAGGGCATCAGCCCTCGTTGCGGATCTGCTGCGCCTGCTGCTGTGCCAGTTCGCGTACACGTGCGGCGGCTTCCGGAAGCCCCTGCGCCTCCAGCCTCTGCGCGATACCTTCCCCGGCCTCGATGGCGGCGCTGGCGCGATCCTCGGGGCTGTTGCTCCCGGCGAAGGTACGCGATCCGAGTTCGATCTCCGCCTGCGCAGCCGTCTCGAAGTCTCTGCTGGCGCCATTCGCGGCCTGGTTATAGAGATGCTGGTCGGAACCGCTGACGTTCGGCTCGCCATTCGCAACACGCGCGCTGTGGGAAGCGGACGCTTCCTTCGCGTCGACCCAGGCCTGCGCCGTCTCATCCGTCGTCTGCGCAAGTCCGGCGGCGTGAGATGCCGCCTGGTTGTAGAACTTCTGATCGGAACCGTCGACGCTCGGCTCCCCGTTCGCGACGCTCTCGCTATGCGTCTGCGCGGCCTCTTCCGCCCGGGTCTGCGGGTCCTGGGCTGCAGGCACGAAGACCACCTCGCCCGGATAGATCAGATCGGGATTGCGCTCCGCATATTGGGGATTGTTCGCCAGCAGCTCTTCGACGCTCGCGTATCCGTTTTCCTGCGCGATCCTGGTCAAGTTGTCGCCCGGCTTGACCTCGTAGGCCGTGGTGCCTGCGGGTGCTTGGGCCGTTCCGGCCCGGAGTTCGTCCAGAGTCACCAGCGCGGAATCCTGGAAGTTTGGACCGGTATAGGGGATCTCGCCGCTCATGGCCGCCATCCTTACGTTGTGGGCAGTGGGACCGCAGCATAGGGACGGCCACCTCGGCATCACCACTAGGGTTTGCCCCAGGTTCCCCGCAGTCAGCAAGAAGGGCACAGCGAAAAAAAGGGAATGGCATGAACTCGATTCCGGTTCCCTCCATTCCTTCTAGCCGGACCCGTCAGCTGCTAGCGCCCGGCCGAGCGTTCCACGAGGATGCGTTCAGCCAGCCATTCGTTGCGGCCGAGCTCTCGCGCCTGGATGCGCACGAAGTCCCCGCGCTGCATGTCTTCCGGACGGTATCTGCGGCCCTGGTACTCGACGGTGGTGCGGCCGTCGTAGCGCAACTGCAGGCTGTTGCCGTAACCACCGCTGTCCAGGCCGATCAACCGCGCTCGCGTATCGACGAAGGCGATCGAACCGCGAAGCTCCCGGCCATGACCGCCACCATAGCCACCCTCGCGGACGTTGCGCACGACCTGGACCGAGCGCGCCCAGAGTTCGCGCCCGGACTCCGCGACATCCACCCGGATCACGTCGCCCCGCTCCAGGCCTTCCACCGGGTGCTCGCGCCCCTGATACATCAAGCGGGTCCGCTGGTCGTAACGCACTTCCGCGCGCTGCGCGCGGCCGGAGCGTGGGTCGTCGACGACAAGGAAAATGCGGCGATAGCGGGTATCGATGCCATCGACGGTGCCCTGCAGCTGGCTGCCGTACTGCGATGGGTACCCCGGCTCGGGCTGCCCGGAACTCCCAGGGTAGCCGCCATAGTCGCCAAGGCTGGCGCAACCGGCGAACAGCAGGGCGCTTGCGGCCAGCATGATTCCGAGGTAGCGGATCGTGGCGTTCATGGCAGGCTCCTGGATCTCGGTAGAGCTGCCATATGCGCCCGGAGGCCGTGAAAGCCCGGTCGTCGCCGTGGCCCGTCCACTTCTTTCGAGGCGCTCCGGCGGGCCGCCGGCGACCGGCTTCGCGTCGCGCGTTTCGATCTCACCGACACGGCGGCGCATCGACGCCGTGGTGAGCAATGCCAGCTGCGGCCCGGCTCGAATCGGCCGGTCCGCACTTCGCCCCAGGCTCTTCCGCCACGATGGCGCTTGCCCGAGCGCCGTTCATCGCCGACGCTTTCCGCTGCTCTCCCGGCATGCGACGGGTGTCACCGATTCCCGCTTCCTGACCGCGGTGGACGGCACATTATTCGTTCCGACCCCGTGCTAGGTTTTTCGAGCGATCTGCCCGCCCCCCAAGGCCGATTCGCCAGCACTTTCCTGTTCAACTTTTCCGGGAGTTCTCCGAATGATCAAGTTCATTTCGAAGGTACGCCACGTCTGTACCTCGGTCGCTCTGGCGACCGCGATGCTGGCGGGTTCCGTTTTCGCCGCAGATATCGACCCCACGTTGAAAGCCGCGCTGGAGCGCGACCTGGGCCTGACCGGTCCGCAACTCGCCCAGTACCTCAGGGCAGAGCGCATGGCTGCGCGGTACCAGGAAACCAGCCAGCGCCAGCTGGGCCGCCACTTCGCCGGCAGCTGGATCGAGCGCAAGGCCGACGGCAGCCACAGCTTCGTCGTCGGTACGACCATGGCGTCGGCCAAGGTGCCGGCCGGCGTGGAAGTTCGCCACCAGCGCCACAGCCTCGCCGAGCTGAGCAGCGCCAAAGGGCAGCTCGACCAGGTGCTGGCGCAGGGCGGCAAGACACCCAAGGGCGTGTACGGCTGGTACGTGGACCTGCCGAGCAACAGCGTGGTGGTCAGCATCGGCCATGGCGGCGAGGAAGCCGCCATCGATTTCGTCGCTGCCAGTGGCCTCGACGTCGAGACGGTGCGCTTCGAAACCGCCGACGAGCAGCCGAGGCTGCATATCGACGTGCTGGGCGGCTACGGCATTCTCCGCGCCCCGGGGGACGGCTATCTCTATGCCTGCTCGGTCGGCTTCTCCGTCACCCAGAGCGGCAACCCCGGCTTCGCCACCGCAGGCCACTGCGGCGACACGGGAGAGGTCGTCTACTACGAGCCCTCGCAGTGGACGCTGGGCGTGCGGCTCGGCTCCTATGCCGCGTCCAACTTCCCCTCCCCAGGCCAGAGCGGCCCCGACTACGCATGGGTGCGTCTCGACAGCGGCCACACGCCCCGGCCGGTGGTCGAGGGCTACACCAGCAGCGACGTGACCGTGCGCGGCAACACTGAAGCCGCGGTGGGCGCGGCGGTGTGCCGCTCCGGCCGCACCACCCAGTGGCGCTGCGGCACCATCGAAGCCAAGAACCAGACCGTCAACTACGTCAGCGGCGAAACGGTGCTCAACCTGACCCGCACCACCGCATGCTCGGAAGGCGGCGACTCCGGTGGCTCCTTCATCACCGGTGGCGGCCAGGCGCAAGGCGTGCTCTCAGGCGGAAGCGGGGACTGCAGGCGGGCCGTCAGGCGCAGCCGGAGCTTCTTCCAGCCGCTCAATCCGATCCTGCAGGCCTACAACCTGACGCTGCTGACTTCTCCGTGACACAGCGCAGCGAACAACAAGAACGCCCCGGTCGACCGGGGCGTTTTTCTTGGTTCTTGTCCCAACTCAGCGCAAACGCTCAGGGGTCCGGCCTGGACACGCCAGGATCTGGAATCGCCCTGACACCGTTTTCCTGGACCCGTTTCCCCGACACCGTTTCCCATTGACACCGTTTCCCATTCGGCTAGCCGCCGTGCACGCGCGCCAGGAAATCGCGCATCAGCGCCACGACCTCGTCGAGATTGGTCTCCAGCAGCCAATGACCGCCGTCGAGCAGGTGCAACTCCGCGTCGGGCAGATCACGCAGGTAGGCGCGCATCGCTTCCGGCGCCAGCGCCCAGGTTGCCTCGATGTCGGCGTACTTCGGGCCGAGCGCGTCCTCGTAGGGGATGTCGCCGTTCTGGATCACCTGCGCGACCACGCGCGACGGGTCCATGATCGCGAGCCGCGCCCCGACAGGCGAGCCGAAGTCGTGCAAGTAGACCACGAACCGCTCGAGCTCCAGCGTGCGCACGAACGAGTCGGGCCGGGCGCCTCCGTCGCCTTCTCTCGAAATCGACCCACCATAGCGGGAGGCCTGCGGCCACATTCCCGCCAGGAGACCACCGGTGCGCAACCAGCAAGCTTACCGAGAGTCAGATTGGCGTGGTCGCCTCGATCAGCGCGCATGCAGGGGTGCGGGTGTGTGGCGACTGTTCGCGACGCCGCTCGAGCGGCAGCCGCAGGATCGTCGGCCCCACGGCCTCCGGGTCGGCGGCCACGTTCCAGTCGTCGTCGAGCCGGCGCAGCTGGGCGTTGGCGATGTAGTGGAAGGCATCGCCGACGATCACGCCGGTGGTCGCGGCGTCGTGCGCCGGGTGTCGACGCTCCAGGGCCTCGGCCTCTCGCACCGCAGCGGTAGCGGGATCAAGGACAAAGCGCGTGATCTGCTGGAAACCGAACCGACCCTGCACGGCGAGCAGGTCGCTGCCGCAGGCGTACAGGCCGTCGATGCCGCCACCCGGCACGCCGTCGGGCATTGCGAGGCGCTCGCGGCGCGGCACGGCGGCGGCCGGATCGAAGCGGCTGATGCCTTCGACGTGGGCCACGTACAGCAGGCCGTCCGGCAGCAGGGCGAGGCCGTTCGGATAGCTGAAGGCGGGATCGTCGGCATGCAGCAACTCGAGCGCCGAAGCGTCCGGACGCAGGCGGTAGACAGCGGCGCGTTCGCTGTCGCTGACGAACAGCGTGCCGTCGACGCCAAGCGCGATGTCGTTCAACAAATGCGGCAGGCCGTCGTCGGGGGCCGGGTAGCGCGTCGGCGGCCCATCGCCGAGCAGGTCGAAGGCGAGCAGCGCCGCCCGCCCGCCCTTCCCCCGCGCGTGCCGCGGCGCGGTCTCGCCGACCTCGAGGGTGGCGGCCCAGAGCGTGCCGCCGTCGGCCGACACCCGCAGCCCGAGCACCCGGGTGTCGGACGCGGCATCGAAACGATGGAATGCGGACGCCGGCTCGCCGTCACGCCACTGCAGGATCCCGCGGCGGTTCAGCGAGCCGATGAAGAAGCGCCCGGCGTGCGGGTCGTGGGCGATGCCCTCGGGGATGAAATCGATGTCGTCGAACTGCCTGGTTACGGTGCTCGCGACCCGCGGTTCGGCGTTTCCGGCCAGCGTCTCAGCCGCGGCGCGGAAGGCCGAGAGCTCGCGCAGCGCGGCGAAGGCTTCGTCCCCGGCGAGGTCGCGCACGCCGCCCTGGCGCGCGAGCCGCTGCAGCGTGGCCAGTGCCGCCGCGTCGTCGCCGAGCAGTGCCTCGGCGCGGGCCAGGTGCAACAGCGCCAGCGGATGATCCGGCGCGAACGCCAGCGCCTGCCCGAGCGCGCTGCGCACCTCAACCTGGTTGCCCGCCGCCAGCGCCTGCTGGGCGCTGCCCAAGGCCTCGGCGAAGCTGCGCGGGGGCATGGCGGAGAGTTCCAACGACGCCGCGGCGAGCGCGGCGAGCAGCAGCACGGGACGCAGCGACGGCAGGACAGCGCGCATGGGTCGGGCCTTGACGACGGCGCCGGAACGCCGGCGTGGCTGCCGACTCTACGGGCGAATGGCGATGGCCGCGTGTGCCGAAAGACAGACTCGCAAAGGGAGGCAGGGTGGACCGCCAGACGCTGCCATGTGCGCCATCACCTGCGCAAGGGCGGGCCGCCCGCCCGATAGCCGTTCTCCAGCGTCGTCAGTCCTTCCTGCAGGGCGTAGCGTGTCAGTTCGGCGACCCCTCCCAGATGCAGCTTGGACATGATGTTCTCGCGATGCGTGGCCACCGTCTTCTGGCTGACGTGCAGGCGCTCGGCGATCTCGCGGGTGCCGTAGCCCTCGGCCAGCAGCTGGACGATCTCGCGTTCGCGCGGCGTCAGCCGCACCACGCGCACGTGCTCCAGCGAGGTCGCGCGGTGCTGCCGGTAGTCCTCGATCAGCACGTGCGCGATCTTCGGCGACAGGTAGGCATGGTTGCGATCGATCGCCAGGATCGCCCGCTTCAGCGTGTCGAAGCCGCAGGTCTTGAGTACGTAGCCCGAGGCGCCGGCCGCGATCGCGTCCGAGACCATGCCGTGCGCGTCGTGCATCGACAGGCACAGCACCCGCGTGCCGGGAAGCTCGGAGGTGATGCGACGGGTCGCCTCGATGCCGCCCAGCCCGGGCATCGACACGTCCATCAGCACCAGGCGGGGCCGGTGCTCGCGCGCGAGCTTGACGCAGGAGAGACCGTCTTCGGCGAGTCCGACGATATTGATATCCGGCTCGGCGGCCAACATCTTCGCCAGGCTCTCGCGCAGCAGGGTGTGGTCCTCCGCGAGCAACAGTTCGATCGCGGCCGTCATGCACGGGCTCCCAGCTCGCTGCCGACCCATTGCTGCGTCGGCACGCGCAACCTGACGTTGCGACCGGGAGCGGCCGCCTCCACCCGCATGTCGCCGCCGACCAGCCGCAACTCGTGCCTGAGGTTGGTCAGGCCGAAGCCGCCCACGCGCCAGCGCTCGAGCGAAGGCTCCAGCGGCCGTGACCCATGATCGCGCACCGCGATCTCCACCCACGGACCATGGCTGTCCATGCTGACCCCGACGTAGGGCGAGCCAGCGTGCTTGCGCACGTTCAACAGCAGTTCGCTGACGCCGAGCAGCAGCACGCGGCCGCCCGCCGCGGTCGGCGGCGCGGGGTCGGCGGGCGCCTGCAGCGAGCAGCGCAGCTGCATTTCGCGCTCGGCCGCACGGCACAGCTTGATCAGCGCCGGTAGCATCTCCGGCGCTTCCTCGGGCACGTGCACCGGCTCCGGGATGAACACCGCCTTGCGCCAGCTCTGGTCCAGCTGCGAAAGCGCGCGGCGGATCTCCCCGATGTCGGCGTCCGACTGGCGGCCCTCTCCGGTTTCCAGGCGGTCGAGCATCAGCCCGATCGCCGCCAGGCACTGGCCGAAGTCGTCGTGCAGCAGCGAGGCGATCCGCTCGCGCTCGCGGATCTCGGGGTTGTTGTGCTTCCACAGCAGCTCGACCCCCTGTCGCCATGACTGCGACAAAGACGGGTCATTCCGGTTCGACATCGCTCCTCCCCCCATCTGCTTCCCTGCGCGAAGCGAGACCTGTATTGCCGGGGCGCGGAGTGCTTCAGGCAGGCCGGCTGCCGGAGTAGGCAGCGCCATCGGACGGCGCGGCGGGCGCCTGCCCTCTGACGCGCCCGCCGCCATCAACGGTTCATGGCGTCGGCTGCAGTGTGCCATCCCCCAACGGCTTGTCGGAGGCGTCGAACAAGGTGATCGCAGCCGTACCGTCCCTGGCCACCACCTCGAGGTGGCCGGCCAGGGCATGGTCGCAGGCACCGCCGTTGGCGTCCGTGACGTCGTAGCGATAGGTCTCGCCCGATGCGCCGGCATCGGCCAGGTCGATCCGGCAGTTGACCGGCCCGCCATAGCGCAAGCTGCCGCCTGCGCCGTTGGGCGCGTCGATCTGCAGGGTGGTGTGGACGTTCGGCGAGCCCCGGAAGCGGCTGCTGCCGGCCCAGGAGCCGGCCGGCGTCGATGCCCGGTCCAGGTTGGTTGGTGCCAGTGCCTCGCGCTCATGCGGCAGGCTTGCGTTGCAGGCGGTCAGCGCCAGCACCAGCGCACCGGCGAGGCCGACGGGATGGAACGATCGCGACGTATTCATGTGGACGACTCCAGGTCAGGGTTTCAGAAAATGTGCCGCAGCGCGATGCCGGCTGCGGCTATGGCGAGTGCAGCGGCGGCGGCGACGACGGCGGCGAGCAGCAGGCGGGCGTACCGTCGCGGCGCCGGTTGGGCGTTGCCCAGCGCCTGGTGCAGGCGGGCCGAATCGGCAGGCGACAGGCGAAAGGCGGAAACATGGCGCATGGGACGCTCCGCTACGGTCCGGCGGGGATGGCGAAGCGCTTGAATCCGCGGCCGTCGATGCTCACCTCGCACTGCGGCGACGGCGCATCGACCAGCTCGATTCGCAGGCGATGGACGCTTCGGCGCGGCCAGCGCCAGCGCGCCGGCTGGCGCAGCAGCAGGCGCACGGTCGACGTCTTGCGGCACGGCTGTAGCATGCAGTCGAACTCGATCGCCAGATCGCGAATCCGGATCTGCCGGAACGCGCGCAGGCTGGCGACCGAGACGCCGGCCGCGGCCGGCCCGACGGTACCGCCGCCCTCGCCCGCCATCGCCTGCACCTGTCGCCGGTACTGTCCGGCGGCGGCCCCGCGGGCGGCCTGCAATGCGGCGACCAGCCCGCCGAGCAGGGCGTCGAAGGGATATTCGCGCACGCGGTTCATTGGAGCTCGTCCGTCAACCACAGCGGCCGCCGGCGAAACCCGACGTGGTAGCACAGCCACTGCAGCACCACCTGGTGCTCTCCGATCTGCACCACGGTGAAGCTCTTCTCGACGCCGACGATGTGGCCGCGCGGCGACTCCTCCAGGCACCGGTTGAGCAGCGCGGCGGAACGCTCCACCTCCTCGGGACTGCGGATGCGCGCCGGGTTGTCGCTGCCCACCACGATGCGTCTGATATGGCGCACCTCGCTCAGATCGGACATTCGCCAGTCTCCAGGTCGGGCCCGCCCGGCATCACGGCCGGGCGGGCGCGCTTCGTGCAGTTCAGGCCGCCTGCTTCTCCGGCGTGGCCGGCGTGACGTTGCTGGGTGCGCAAGCCGACTGCAGGATGTCCATCACCCGGGCCAGGCCCTCCGGCATGCCGGAATCCTCCGCATGCACGGCAACGTGGTACTTGGCCGAGTTGTCGGACTTCCGCGTGCTCTCCTGGTGCGCCGAGACCGAACCCTGCACGTGCACCTTGGCGCTGAAGATGCCCCAGCCGATGGAGGCGTCGGCCGAGAACGAGCCGCTCTTGTCCAAGCTCTGGGTCGTGGAGAAGGACGACTTGACCTCCATGTCGAACGTCACGTCCACGGTCTTGATGCTCAGGTTGGGTACGTTGACGATCGCCAGCAGCGGCACCTCGAGCTCGACCTCCTCCTCGGCGATTTCGCCGGGCTTGGCGCCATCGACCGGCCGCTTGAACTTGAAGAAGGCGGTGCGGGTGTCGCCCACCGCGTCGGGATCGTTCGGGTCCGCCTTGGCGGGCGGCAGGAACCCGATCACGCGGATGAAATCCGCGGTCGCCTGGGCCAACTTGACCTGGGCATCGCAGGCGGCACTGAGCGGGCCGCCGATCAGGTCTCCCATCGGGAGACCGCGGAACTGACTGGACATCTGGACCAATTCATCGGCCATGACTGTTGCTCCTCGTTGTGGGTAGTGGATTCGAATCCCGGGCGCGCGTGCGCCCCTTTCCATCCGTCAACCGACGTTGACGGTCTTGACCACGCCTTGCGTCTGCGCCAGGTGGTTGAGCAACCGGGCGGCGCCTTCCGGCGCCTCGCAGCTTTCCACCCGCATCACCACGCGCACCGCGCCGAACCCGCGGCCGGCCGGGCCGGCCTGGGGATCGATATTGATCGTGGTGCGCGGCAACCCGTCTGCGCCCGGCCAGTCCTCCGCCTTTGCCGCTGTCCCGGCTGCCTCCGGCGGCTGCTGGGCGATTTCGCCGAGATTGGTGTCGAAGCTGATCCTGACGTCCTTGATCCGCAGCTGGTTGGTCGGTACCAGCGACAGCAGCGGAGCGCGGTAGAAGTCCTCGTCGCCGGGCGCGGCATCCGGATTCAGCGACGGCAGGCGCAGCAGCAGGCTCTTCGGACGGTGGTCGCCGTCGAAGTAGCCAGCCAGGTTGGCGACCTGGTGCTGTTCGATCTGGTCCTGCGCATCGATCACGGCGCCCGCGATGCCCTGGATCAGCGCGTCGAGGGAAACTTGTCCGGCCATGGGTGCGCTCCTCGATCGTCATTGATGGGGTTCGACACAGGCTGGCGCGGCGACGCCGGGCTGGATATCGGCACAGAGCTGATTCGGCGCTTCGCAATTCCCTAGACCCCGGACGGGCGAGCCCGGCGGGGCTTCGGGCGTACCCCGTTCAGCTCGGGATCGCCGGCTGTGGGGGATAGACGTGAAGCTCGCCGGCGCCGTGTGCGTACAGGCCCGCCACGTCCAGCGTGGCGAGGGCGACCCGCACCGGGTCGAGACTCTGGGTGTTGCCGGCCACGACCTCGAGCAGTTCGGTGTGTGCCGGACCGGGCGCGGCGGCCGAAGATGTCCGGCCGCGGTTGAGGCCATCCACGTTGAAGACCCAGCCCGTCTGCAGCGCGATGTTGGCGCCCTTGATGCTCATCCCGCACGATGGAATCAGTTGGAACGCGATCTTCGGCAGGTTGGAGGATTGCTGCAGGCGCCCCAACGCGTGGTCCAGGCAGACCTCGACGCCCCAGGTGAAGCCGCAGGCCTTGAACACCCCCTCGCCGCCGTAGTTGACGAACTGGACTTCCGAATCGACGCCGATGTCGCTCATCGGGTCGAGGTGGCTGACGTAGTCGAGCAGGAACGCCTCGTAGTCCTGCGCGCCGCGCAGTCCATCCGGAGACGTCGGCGAACTGATGAAGTCGATGCCGGAAAGCTTTTCCTTCATCACCACCCGCGCCGCGTCCGCGGCGTCCTGGCCGTAACCGCCGATCTGGCACGGAACGATGTTGTAGACCTCCGCGGGCTCCGTGTTGTCGTCCATCGGATCGACGTCGCCGGCGTAGCTGTAGGCGATCACGCTGCCGAATGCGAAGAACCAGTCGCGCCACTGCTCGTCCTGCACGAGGGCCTGCAGCCCTTCGACGACCCTGAGGGCCTGGTCGAGCGTGTAGGCGCCACGCGGGCCGCGGAAGTAGAACTCCGGCAGCATCATGACCTTCAGGATGCCGGCATCCGGAGCGGCCTCGTCCCGCGCGACCTGCAGCAGCGAACGCACCCGGGCGATGCGGTCGCGGATGTCGTCGTCGACGTTGCTCCTGCCGACATACGCGTAGGTGTTGTTGGTCGGGTCGCGCGCGGGCCCGGTGTTGATGGCATGGCCCAGGAACTGCACTTGGTCGTAGGGCATCTGGATTCTCCTGCGGTCGCGAGCGGATATGTCGCGCAGGCAGGGTCTCGCCGGGGGGCGCCGGCGAGCATCGGTCGAGCGCTGATTTGCGCCTTCCGGAATCCCGAATCGAAGGGTGCGGCGTGCGGATGCGAAACGCGGGCGGACGCCGGCCTGTGGATACGGCGCGGCGCCCGCCCGCAACGGCGCGCTGCGTCGCGCGATCCACCGCGTGAGCGACAGCGCGAGCGACGGCGTTGGCCGCCGGCCAGGGACGGAGCCCGACGGCCGGATGGACTCAGCGCTGGACGGGGCCGGCTTCGCTTCCCGGAGGCGGTGGCCGGCCGGCGCCCGCGATGTCGGGTGTCTGGCCGAAGCAAGCGATCAGCAACTCGGTCAACACCCGCACCTTGCGTGCGGGGTGCTGGCCCGGCGGGCGGATGACATAGATACCGGCCACCGGCGGTGGATGGCGCGTCATCACCGGGACCAGCGCGCCCGACGCCAGCCACTCCGCGGTCAGGCCATCGGGGAGCCAGGCGATGCCCAGCCCCGCCACTGCGGCCGCGACGAGCGCGGTGCCGTTGTCGGCCTTGAAGCGCCCCCGCGGGTGCACGGTGACGGTCCGGTCGCCATTCGTGAGCTGCCAGGCTTCCGTCCCCTGCATGAGGGCTTCGTGGGCAACGAGTTCCTCCGGCGTCTCGGGGGAGCCGTGCGCTTCGATATAGCCGGGGCTCGCGACGAGCCTGCCGCGGATCGGCCCGACGCGTCGTGCGACCAGGTTGGAGTCCGCCAGGTAGCCCACCCGGATCGCGCAATCGAAACCCTCACCGATCAGATCGACGAAGCGATCGCTGTAGACGGTGTGGATGTGGAGCTGCGGATGGTTTCGCGCCATCTCCGCCAGCACCGGCGCGAAATGGGTGGGGCCGAACGACAACGGCGCGGCGATGCGCAGGCGGCCGCGCAGCTCTCCGGCGGGCAGGATCGATTCCCGGGCCGCATCCATCTCGGCGCAGGCCCGCGCGGCATGGTCGCGGAACGTGACTCCGGCTTCGGTGAGCGCGGCGCCACGGGTGCTGCGCGCGAGAAGCTGCACGCCGAGCTCCCCTTCCAGCCGGCCGAGCCGCCGGCTGACGATCGACTTGGAGAGGCCGAGCCGGCGCGCAGCGGACGACACGCCCCCGGCGTCGGCAACTTCCACGAAGGTCCGCAACTCTTCGATATCCACGTCGGCGTTCCCGATTCCGCGACACAGTTTGGCACGGCATAGCGCTACCGCGCCACGAACGGCGATGGCACTGTCTGCCTTCCGGACGGCGCCATCCCGAGCGCCCGTCCCTCCCCTCCAACTTCGTTCGCAATCACAGCAGAGGACAGTCATGACTTTTCGCAACGGCCTCGATTCGCTACTTCGCCCCGAAGATTCGGTGTTGGTTCTGATCGACCACCAGCCCTACCAGCTCGCGAACCTCAACAGCCACGATCCGCAGATGGTGGTCAACAACGCCACGGCGCTGGCCAAGTCCGCCAAGGCCTTCGGCGTGCCCACCCTCCTGACCAGCGTGATCGCCGACCGCGGCGGCCTCATCTTTCCCCAGATCACCGATGTGTTCCCGAGCCAGGAGGTGATCGACCGGACCTTCATCAACACCTGGGAAGACAAGAAGGTGGTGGACGCGGTGAAGGCGACCGGGCGCAGGCAACTGATCATCGCGGGCCTGTGGACCGAGATCTGCGTCGCGATGCCGGCGATCCAGGCTCTCGGCGAGGGCTGGGACGTCACGGTGGTGACCGATGCGTCCGGCGGCACGTCGGTCGAGGCGCACCAGGTGGCCATCCAGCGCATGATCGCGGCCGGCGCCAACATGATGACCTGGCTGGCCGTGGTGTCCGAATGGCAGCGCGACTGGGCCCGCACCGAGCACGCCGCGGAGCTGACCGACGTGCTCAAGCATCACGCCGCCGGCAGCGGCATCGCGTTCCTGTGGGAACAGCAGCTGCTCAACACCCCGGTGCCGGCCGGCGCGGGCTGATGCGGAAGGGAGCGCCTTCGACGTAGGCTGCGTGACAGGGCCGAGCAGCGCCGCGTTGCGCACGAGCGCGCTCGGGTGGAGACTCCTGGAATTCCTCGCGCGGCGGCGCGCACACAAGACGGAAGACACGACATGGTCGAACTGGTCATCGAACAACGCCGCCGCAGCCTGGGCGGCGGAATGGAAGTGGGCCGCGTGCTGCCCTTCGCCAAGCGCCGCATGGTCGGCCCCTACATCTTCTTCGATCACATGGGGCCGCTCGACCTCCCGCCCGGTGTAGACCGCAGCGTCGACGTGCGGCCGCACCCGCATATCGGGCTGTCGACCGTCACCTACCTCTTCTCGGGCGAAATCGTGCATCGCGACAGCCTGGGGTACGCGCAGGCGATCCGCCCGCGGGAAGTCAACTGGATGACCGCCGGCCGCGGCATCACCCACAGCGAGCGGCTCGAGCGGGCGCGGGCGCAGGGCGATCGCCTGCACGGCATCCAGGCCTGGGTCGCGCTGCCGGCCGAATACGAGGAAGTGGATCCGGGCTTCTCGCACCACGCCGGCGCCGACCTGCCGCAGTGGAGCGACGGCGGGGTGCACGGACAACTCATCGCCGGCAGCGCCTACGGCCTCACCGCGGCCGTGGCGACGCATTCGCCGCAGTTCTACGCGCACCTCGACATGGAGCCGGGGGCGACGGCGGAAATCCCCGCCGGCCACTCCGAACGCGCCGTGTACATCGCCACCGGTGCGGTGGAACTCGACGGCGCGGACTACGCCGCCGGCAGGATGCTGGTGCTCGGCAAGGACGCCTCGCGGCTGCGGGCCGTCGCGCATTCGACGGTGATGGTGCTGGGCGGCGAGCCGGTGGGCGAGCGCTTTCTCTACTGGAACTTCGTGTCCTCGTCGAAGGAGCGGCTGGCGCAGGCCGCGGCGGACTGGAAGGCGGGTCGCATGAAGCTGCCCGATGCCGACGATGCCGAGTTCATTCCCCTGCCTGACGATCCTCCGCCGCCCCGTCTCCCTTCCTCATGAAGGTCAGGTGGGTCACGCCGCTCGGGGTCGAAACCGCCTCGATGGCGTAGTCCCGCTCGAGCGCCTCCAGGCCGTCCCAGACCCGGACCCCGCGCCCGAGCACGATCGGGACCTGGACCAGGTGGATGTGGTCGACGAGCCCGGCGGCAATGAACTCGCGGACCACCGTGGCGCCGCCGCCGATGCGCACGTCCAGGCCATCGGCGGCCTTGCGGGCGGCCTGCAGCGCCTCGGCGGGGGCGGCATCGAGAAAATGGAACGTGGTGCCGCCCGCCATCTCGAGCGGCGGCCGCGGCCGATGGGTGAGCACGAAGGTCGGCGTATGGAACGGCGGATTCGGCCCCCACCAGCCCTTCCAGTCCGGGTCGTCCTGCCAGCCGGGCGGTCCGAACTTGTTGGCGCCCATGATCTCGGCGCCGATGCCGGCCTCGTGGCGCGCCGCGAAGGCATGGTCGGCGCCGACGGCGCCCCCGGCCCCGGCCCAGAACCGGGTGGCGAACATCCATTCGTGGAGCCGCTCGCCGGCATGGCCGAACGGGGCTTCCCTGGATTGCGGTTCGCCGGTGGCGAAACCGTCGAGCGAGATGGACAGATTGTGGATCCGGGTGAGGGACATCGGCGTGCTCCAGTCGTGGGTTCGATCGTCGGCGTGCAGGATAGGCGTGGCAGCCGGGCCATCGGCCTCGGCCGTCGGCATGGCTGCATCCCAGCGACGAACGCCGGCCCCCCGTTTCGACGCGCGCCTGGACACTGGCACCAGGGCCGCTGCGTGAACAGCCGGGCTATCCTCGACCGGCAATGGAGAGCAGCCGATGACAAGTCCAACAGGAACCCCATCCGTGCAGATCTGGGTGGATGCCGACGCCTGCCCCGGCCCGATCAAGGACATCCTGTTCCGCGCTGCCGAGCGGGCGCAGGTGCCGCTGACCCTGGTCGCCAACCAGTGGCTGCGCACGCCGGGTTCGCGCTTCATCCGCGCGCTGCAGGTGCAGGGCGGCTTCGACGCCGCCGACGATGCCATCGCCGAACGCGCCGGGCCTGGCGACCTGGTGGTCACCCAGGACATCCCGCTCGCCGCGCGCGTGCTGGCCAAGGGCGCCGAAGCCGTCGACCCCCGCGGCGAGCGTTTCACCCAGGACAACATCGCCGAGCGCCTGTCGGTGCGCAGCTTCATGGAAGAGCTGCGCGGCGCGGGCGTGCAGACCGGCGGGCCGGCCGCATTCAACGCGCGGGACCGGCAGGCGTTCGCGAAGCAGCTGGATGGGTGGATCGCCAGGCGGAGGTAGTATTGCGCCCGGGGACTTCCCCGTTGAGACATGGACTGATTGGCGAAGGATGCGCATGACTCACACCGATCGATCGCTGTATCCGCCGATACTGCTGATCCTGTTGACCGTTCTCTCTGCCTGCGGAGGCAAGAAAACCGAGTCCGAACGACTCGCCGAACTACGCGATGGCATCGTGTACACGCGATATCGGCAAGCGTCCGAAGCCACGCTGCCAGGCGCCGTTGTGGCCTACCAGAAGGGCGCGGAGTGGTCCGGGCGGACATCGCCGCGGGACATCACCCAAGCCGACTTGTGCTCGATGCGGGTGCTGCTTGCCTATGGCGCGCTGATCTCGGACAAGAACACGCTCGCGATCGCCGAAACCGACATCGTCGATGCCGGACTCTGCAGCGAGTTCGACCGCACCGCGGCGACCTCACTGCGCGCGGTGGCGTTCCAGCGCCTGGAATGGCCGGGCCTGGCGAAACAGGAGAGCGCAAGGATCCGGGCCGCGCCGCAGCAGCCGAAGGACGATCTGGCGCCGGTCGAACGGCTGATCGTCTTGCACATGGCCCTCGGCTATGCCGCAGTTCGCGATGGAAATTGGAATCGCGCCCAACTGCATTTCGATGCGCTCGGCGCGCTGCTGCAGCACCCCTGGCTCGGCGACCTGCCGCGTGCCGGGTTCGCGTTTCATGAAGGCCGCACCCAGGACGGACTCATTACGCTCAAGCGCATGAGCCGCGACCCGAACGTGCCCGAACCGGTGCGCGAGGTCCTTTCCACCCGGATCGCCAGGATCGAAGCCAAGGTCGGCGATGTCGATTCGGCCGCTTTCATGCCGCGCTTGATCGCAGCGGCCACCTGGGAGGTGGTCAAGAGCGAAGGACCGGCTGCACTCGCGATTGCCGCACGCCTCGTCGAAGACCAGGCCTGGCAACCCCTCGGCCAGTCGTTGCGGAACGGCTCCGACCAGGCACGCACCTTTGCCGGGCGATGGTGGGCGAAGGCGCGCAACGCAATCTCGCGGTCCGAGGCTCCCGAGGCTCCCGAGGCTTCCGAGGCTTCCGAGGCTTCCGAGGAATAGACTACGCGCCCGCCGGCAAGGGCATGAGACGGCGACCGCTTCGTCCACGGAGCGACGCCCTGGTCGACGCGCGTCGTTTCTTCCGGCCCCCGTCCGATCCGATGGACGGCTGGCCTGACCCGCCTTCGGCCTGCGTTGGTGCCACTGAGTTGCGCCGACCTGGCAAGGCCACGTGGTCGCCGCGGCGCTGTTCACCGGAGCCCTTCATGTATTCCGTCCGCCCGTCCTCCCATCCCGCCACAGGGCCGATCGGCCGGGGCGTCCTGCTCGCCGCCCTGCTGTTCGGCTCCATGGCGGCCGCGCAGGACCCAGCCGACAGCCACCCCGGGTCCGAATCCGCAGCGCCACTCGGAGAGGTGGAGCTCGAGATCTCGTGCAATGCCGCGGCGCAGGCGGCCTTCGACCGTGGCCTGGCGCTGCTCCACCACATGACCTATCCGCAGGCACGCGAAGCCTTTGCCGCGGCCGTCGCAGCCGATCCGGCCTGCGCCATGGGTCACTGGGGCATCGCCATGACCCTGTTCACCCCGCTGTGGCCGACGCGCCCCGACGCCGCGGCGCTGCAGCAGGGCTGGCGCGAGGCCCAACGGGCACACGCGCTGGCGCCGGACGACGTGCGCGAGCGCGGCTTCATCGCCGCAGCCGCTGCGTTCTTCCGCGACCCCGACCACCCCGACTACTGGGCCCGCGTGCGCCGCTGGGAAGCGGCGCAGGCCGACCTGTACGACGCCTTCCCCGACGACGTCGAAGTGGCGACCTTCCATGCGCTGGCGCACCTGGCCGGCGCGCCACCGACGGGCGACGAAGCGCGGCAGCGCGCCGACAGCGCCGCGGCGATCCTGACCGCCATGCACCGGGCGCATCCGGCCCACCCCGGCGCCATGCACTACCTCGTGCACGCCAACGACGTGCCCGGCCGCGAGGGACAGTCGATCGAGGTCACCCGCCGCTACGACGCGGCGGCGCCGCGCAACCCGCACGCGCTGCACATGCCCACCCACATCTACACGCGGCTCGGCGACTGGGACCGGGTGATCAGCGGCAACCGGCGCGCCGCCGAGGCCGCGCTGGAACACCCTGCCGGCGATCGCGGCCAGTACGTCTGGGACGAGTTCGCCCATGCCATCGAATACCTCGTCTACGGGCATCTCCAGCAGGGCGATGATGTCGCGGCGGCCAGGGAAGCGGCGCGCCTGCAGGCCGTGCCGAACCTGGAGCCGGGCGCCAAGAGCGCCTTCCACCTGGCGTCGATTCCCGCGCGCCTGGCGCTGGAGCGCGGCGACTGGGCCGCCGCGGCCGCGCTCGAACCGCGCCACCCGGCTGCGCTGGACTGGGACCGCCACACCTGGCCCGAAGCGATCGTACGCTTCGCCCGGGGCCTCGGCGCCGCGCGCAGCGACAACGTGTCCGAAGCGCGCGTGCAGGCCACAAGGCTGGGGGAACTGGAGGCGGCCACGCGGGCCAACGGCGAGGACCTGTTCGCAAGCCACGTACACGTCCTGGCGCTGGCGCTGGACGGCTGGATCGCCCAGGCTGATGGCGACCCGGCCACGGCGCGCGCACGCCTGGCCGAAGCAGCGGCGCTGGAGGCATCCATCCCCAAGCCACCCGTCACGCCCGGGCCCACGTTGCCCGCGCACGAAATGCTCGGCGACATGCTGCGCCTGCAGCAGTCGCCTGCCGACGCACTGGTGGCGTACGAGCACGCGCTGTCGCTGTATCCCAACCGCTTCAACAGCATGCTCGGCGCAGCGCGGGCGGCGGATGCCGCCGGCGACCAGGCCGCGGCGCGACGCCACTACGCCCGGCTGCTGTCGCTGTCCGCCCAAGGCACGCGCCAGTCGGCGCTAGCGGAGGCCCGCCGGCACACCGTGGGCGAAGGGGACGGAGGGGACTAAGCGATTCGTCGACACAGGTCACCACGACTTCGGCGCCGCCTTTCCCCATATTTTCAATCAATCCAGATAGGCGGGGATCCTGGGCATCGCCTCGATGTCCCTGGGTTCGTGCTGGATCACCAGGCGGCCGCTGGTGTTCTGAAGGATACGCTTGATGCGGTCCATGGAAGCCAGCGTCTCGCCGCGAGAATCGTTGAAGTCCGGCATCCGGTTCTGTTCGAAGTTTTCCCGTGTGTGGAACAGATCGCCCGAGAGGATCACCGTGCCCGCCTGCGCAAGCTGGAGCTGCAGCACCTGGTGGCCCGGGGTGTGGCCGTGGGCGCGCAGGATCTTCACCGTACCGTCGCCGAAGACGTCGTGATCGAGGTCGAGAAGTTCCACCTTGGCCTGCTTGCGCCCGCTGAGGGTCTCTGGCTTGACCCCCGGCGGCAGGGGCGAGCCCTCCAGCGCCTCGAGTTCGCGGCGGCTCAACAGCCACGTCGCGTCCGTGTAGGCGTTGGCGTTCCCGGTGTGGTCCCAGTGGAAGTGCGAGAACGAAAGAAACTCGATGTCGGCCGGCGTCACGCCGATGCGCTCGAGCTGCGCGAGCAGTGGCGTCTCGACGATCGCGCGCACGCCTGGACGCACCTCCGCGCCACCGGGCGTCGCCGCGAAGTGGTCGCCCAGGCCGGCGTCCCACAGCAGGTCGCCCTTGGGGTGGCGGATCAGGAAGCAGGATTCGGCAAGCGCACCGGCCTGGCCGTCGTATTCGCCGGTGTCCGAGAACATGCCCAGGTCGGCGAACTCGATGCGGCCGCATTCCAGCGTGTAGACGCGCACCGTCGCCGGGGGATCGGTTGCCAAGGCAGGCGCGATGCAGGTGGCCAGGAAGACGGCGATGAAGGCGGCGGTTCTGAGAAACATGTCATATCTCCATTCGAAGTGGCGCGAATGTCTTCGCGATGATTGCGTCATGCGACAAAACTTGGCCCGCACGACGCGACGACTGCAGACGCGCAGAGCGGAACTCGGATCGATCCGAGGCGCTGCTCGCGGGACGGGATGTCGTATTCGCCGGACGCTGCCCTCCCGGAAGTCGGTCCCGAGAGTCCCCATGACGCGCCTTGTTCATGCGGGAATTACGCAGCGCCACCGCAACCGCTCCGGTAGGCATCCGCAAGCTCGGTCCCCGCAATCCATTGCTGGGGCATGGCGAGGGACTCGATCAGCGCAGAGGGATCGTTTTTCTCGGCGCAGTCGCTTTCGTGCCGGCGGGAAGTAACGCGCCGGTCTGCCAGGCGCGAGGCGATGTCCAGGATGAATTCGATGATGTTCGCCATGGTGTCTCCTTTGTTCGGTCATGCCTCGATGATCAGCGGTTCGCTGCCCTGCATCGGCAGCGCCTGGCACAGCAATACCTCGTCGTCGCCGCAGGGAGCCCGGGGTTTGCTTGGGTAGGTGACCGAGCCCTGCGCGAGCGCGTGCCTGCAGCTCCCGCAGGCGCCCGAACGGCAGGAATACGGCGGGGTGAGCGCATGCGCCTCGGCCAGGTCGAGCAGGCTTCCGGAGCCAGGCATCCATCTCGCTTCCTTGCCCGAACGCGCGAACAGCACCTCGACCGATCCGGTGGCCGCAGGCGGCAGGCCGGCCTGGTTGTCGCGCCGGATGCCGGCCGGCCCGAACGCCTCGGCGTAAATGCGTTCGTTCGGCACATGGGCGCTGCGCAGCTGGGCATAGACCGACTGCATGAAGTCCGGCGGTCCGCACAGATGGAAATCGAAGTCGCCGAATGGAAGCACCGCCTGCAGCAGAGCCAGGTCGATGCGGCCCTTCGCGTGGTAGTCGACGCCTTCGACGCTGCCCTCGCCAGGATCGCTCAGGACCTGGACCACGCGCACTGCACCGTGGGTGGCCTCGGCGAGCTGCCGCAGCTCGCCGGCGAAAGCACGCTCGGCCACGCTGCGGCTGCCATGGATGAACCAGGTTCGCCGCATGCGGCGCTTCCGCACGCCTTCGTGAACCACGTGCCTGAGCATCGCGATCATCGGCGTGATGCCGACGCCCGCGGAGATCAGCACCAGCGGGCGCTGCTCCAGCGCATCGACGACGAACTCGCCGCGCGGCGCCTGCGCCTGGATCACGTCGCCGGCGCGGCAGCCGTCGTGCAGGTGCGCGGAGAAGACACCCTGCTTCCTGACGCTGATGCGATAGCGGCCGTCGGACGGAGCGGCCGATAGCGTGTACACGCGCGAGGTAGGGCGCTCGTCGCCGGGCAGCTTCAGCCGCACCGGCAGGTACTGGCCGGCCTGGTGCAGCCAAGGCCCCGCCGTGTCCACGGGTTCGAGCCAGAACGACTTGACCACGGACGACTCCTGCACGACCTCGACCATACGGAAGTCGCGCCACTGCCCGCGTATCCGCTCGGCCTCGCGGCGCGCGTCGGACTGCTCCCACGAGCCGGTCATCAGCGAGTTCGGCGACACTTCGCCGTCGCGGCCGCGCAGCGCGAACGCACCCCTCCGCCTGGTCCAGCGCCGAATGTCCACGTGCCACAGCCGCTCCGCGCCCTGGAAGCTGCGGACTTCTTCCGCCTCGAAATCGAGCACCACATCGCCGGACAGATGGAGCATGTCGCCGGTGGCGAAGTCCACGAACACCAGGCCCGCCTTGGGGTTGAGCAGGAAGTTGCCGAGCGTGTTGAAGTGCAGGTTGCCGGCAAAGTCCGGAATGGTCAGCCGGTTGCCGCGGACCCTGACGAAGCCCGGCTTGCCGCCCCGGTGGGAAGCGTCCACCGAGCGCGCACCCTGCTCTCCCTGCTCGGTATGGCTGCCGACGAAAAAGATGTCGGCAGCCTCGATCATCTCCCGCGCCGCCTCATCGAGATCCTGGCCGGACTCGATGTCGCCCTGCCAGGCCTGCGCGGGGTCGCGGACGAATTCCAAGCCGCGCGCATGGATGTACTGCGGGCAGTTGCCGAAGGATTGGCCGACGGCCACGCCGAGCCTCCCGCTTTCGTCCCGCACCAGAATGCCGTTCATCCGGTTGCGTCGCCGCGTGTGCAGCTCGATCCCGAGCAGGCCGACGGGTTCGCCGGGCACCCAGCCTTCGGCGACCGGATCCGATGGATCGGGCATGCGATCGATCTGCAGAAACGTCGCGTCGGGGGAATGCGCGAAGCCGGGCATGCCCGCCAGCAGGGTGATGGCAGGGTCGCCGTGCCGGTCGACGCTGGCCGCGACCAGGAACGGCAGCTGCGCGAAGAACGTCCGGTGCTGGTCGGGCATGTGGTCGCGCACCACCTTCCTGGCGATCGCGTCCATACGCTCGGCCACGCCGAGTCGCCGCTGGATGGCGAGCTCGCCGGCGTGGAAGTGCGACGGGGACAGTGCAGTCGACATTGCCATGACTCGACAGGGCCCGGTGGGCGGCTTGCGCCGCCAGCCCGATCCCTGTCACTCCCCCCAGTCCATCCATTCGCCAGGCGTGACGACCTGGACTGCAACGGACGTCCCGCGTGCCGCCCTGCGCAAGCGTTCGATCGGGTCTTCGACCTCCACGTACTCCGCCAGGCCCGATACGCCGTAGTGGATGGGGACCAGGCGACGCGCGCCCAGGATGGTCGCGGCCGCAACCGCCTGTTCGGGTGTCAACACGCCCGGTTGGCCGCTGACCGGCTTGCGCCAGCCGAAGCGCGCACCGTTGACCGGCAGGAAGGCCGCATCGAACGGGCCGAACTGGCGGGCGATCCGCCACCAGTGCCCATGCCAAAGCGTGTCTCCGCCATGGAAGATACGACGGCCTCCCGCCGACACCACCCAGGAAGCCTGCGGGTCGCCATACCCGTCCGCGGCGGGCACCGGGGTGGCGGTGAAGTCGCCGAGCAACTGCGGCTCCCAGAGCGTGCCGGGCCATGCCCGTGCGCCTTGTGGAAGCGGCCTCGGGTTCGTCCCGGCCGGGTGCACGAGAGCACCACCACCGCCCAGCGCTTCCGCGACGGCCTTCGCATCGAAATGGTCGGGGTGCGCGTGGGTGATCAGGACATAGACGTCGCCAACGGCGTCGTCAACGGGAACGAGCGGATCCTCGAGCCCGGGTCCCCAGCTGTCCGGGTTGATCAGCGGATCGATGAACAAGGTCGCCTCCGGGAGCTGCAGGCGGATGCCCGCCCATGCGAGCCGACGGATGCGCAGGCCGTCCGGGTTGGCCGTCGCGAAGACGCGACTGCCCGGCAACAGCGCTGCGGTCGCCACGCCGGCGCTGCCGGCCAGGAACCGTCGACGCGAGATGCGGTGCGTGGAGACGCGGTCGTTGTCGTTCATGCGCGATCCTCCCGTAGTGCGATTTCGGCATCGAGCGCGAAGACCGACTGCGCAACGATCGCCGCCAGGTTGTGCTGGTGCCATTCGCGCTCGAAACCGGTCGGTTCGACCCGCGGTGCCAGGCAGGCTTCGATGGGAATCGCAGCGATGCGCTCGTGGACCGCGTGCGGTGTCGCATCGGCGCGGATCGCATCGGCACGGATCCGGATCACGGCAGCCTGCAGCCGGTCCAGGTAGTGGATCGCGTTGTCGAGCACGGCGGAGGGAAACCGGCCCATGTGCCCGCCGATGACGGTGCGCCGGCCGAACTGGCGCATCCGGTCGATCGCGGTGCGGATCTGCGCGGGGTCGGCCTTGGAGAGATAGACGATGTTGCCGACGATGTTGTCGCCGGCGCAGACCAGGTCGGCCGTGGGCACGTCCACGCTGACGTGGTCCATCGTCTTGCCGGGGTTGTGCAGGAAGCGCAACTCGTTCTGGCCCCAGCGCAAGGTCATTCCGCCATCGAACACCACCTGCGGCTCGCGATAGAACGCGTCGACCGGCTTGTTCTGCGAAAGGAAGGCATGGCGATGGTGCCTGTTCGCGATCGTCAACGCCTCCGGGAACAATGACAGTCCCGCGATGTGGTCGCTCATGAAATGGGTGGCTGCGACGATCCGCACCGTCTTGCCCATGTCCCGGCAAAGGACATGGTGCAACCAATGCGCGTCCTCCATGCTGCCCAGCGCGTCGACCAGAAGCACGTCGTCACCGTCGAGGAACGCCGTGGCCACCGATTCGTGAACATCGCCGACGAACATCAGCGCGTTGGAACCGAGCTCTTCAACTCTCATGGCGTTCGCCCATCGTTTTGCCGGCCGCTCGCTGCCGGCACCAATTGCTCGCCATGATCCGTGGGCGGCTCACGCCGCCAGCCCCACCTTCGTCGCCGGCATGGGCACGAAGCCCGGCAGCTGCTCGATGCGCTGCAACCACGCATTGACGTTGGCGTACGCATCCAGCGCGACGTTGCCTTCCGGCGCGTGCGCGATGTAGGAGTACGCCGCCACGTCGGCGATGGTCGGCACGTCCGCCGCCAGGAAGGCGCGGTCCTGCAGCTCGCCGTCGATCACCTTCAGCAGGGCGTGGCTGCGCGCGATCAGCGCGTCCGCGTCCAGCTTCGCCCCGAACACGGTCACCACGCGCGCGGCCGCCGGGCCGAACGCGATCTGGCCCGCGGCCACCGACAGCCAGCGCTGCACGCGCGCCGCGCCCACCGGGTCTTCCGGCAACCACTGGCCGCCGCCGTACTTCTTGGCGATGTAGACGAGGATGGCGTTCGAGTCGGCCACCACCACGCCCTCGTCGTCGAGCACGGGCACCTGGCCGAAGCTGTTCATCCGCAGGAACTCCGGCTGCTTGTGCGCCCCACTCTTCAGGTCGACGTCGACCAATTCGACCTCCAGGCCGATCAGCGAGAGCAGCAGTTGCGCGCGGTGCGAATGGCCCGATAGCGGGTGGCGATGGAGTTGGATTGCCATGTCGAAGGTCCTTTAGGGGGAAAGGTGGATTGCGGGGTGATGGATCAGAGACCGAGTTCGCCAAGCGACGGCCGGTCGTCAGGCGACCCGGGCGGGCTCGCGCGTGTTCCACGCATCCTCGGCCAACCGCACTTTCTGCGCGGCGGTGTCCCGGATGAAGGGCGGCAGTGGGGGTCTGTCCATGGTCGGCTCCTCGGCGGAGAGGGAAGGCGCAGGTCGCGGGCGGTGGTGGCTGGCTTTGGCGCCCGTCGCCCAGAGAGCCTAGGTGCTTCCATATTTCGGCACTAGGGTGTAAATAGTGGAATCACTCTTCCGAAATATGGAACAGACATGGACCGACTGGAGGCCATGGGCGTCTTCATGAGCGTCGTGGAGCACGGCAGCCTGTCTGCCGCCGGCCGCAAGCTGGGCATGCCGTTGGCCACCGTCAGTCGCAAGCTGTCGGACCTCGAGACGCACCTCAAGGCGCGCCTGCTCAACCGCTCCACCCGGGGGCTCACGCTGACCGACTCCGGTCGCGATTACCTCTCCGCATGCAAGCGCATCCTCGAAGACGTGACCGAGGCCGAGCGGGCCGCGGCGGGCGAATTTTCCGAGCCGCGGGGCGAGCTGGTGATCACCGCGCCGCTGGTGATGGGCCGGATGCACGTGCTGCCGGTCGTCGTCGAATTCCTGGCGGCTTACCCCGAGATCAAGGTGCGTCTGATCCAGGGCGATCGCATCGCCCAACTGCACGAAGAGCAGATCGATCTCGCCGTGCGCGTCGGCGAGCTACCCGACAGCCGGCTGACGGCGACGCGCATCGGCACCATCCGTCGCGTGGTCTGCGCCCACCCCGAATATTTCTCCGCCTATGGACTTCCAAGCGTGCCCCGCGACCTCGCCGACCATCGGTGCGTCACGTTCGACGCGATCAATTCCACCGAAGTGTGGCGGTTCCCGGTGGATGGCGCCGAGGTTGCGGTGCCGGTGCGCTCGGCGCTGGTGGTGAACACGGCGGAAGCCGCGATCGATGCGGCCATCGCGGGCGTCGGCGTGACGCGCGTGCTGTCCTACCAGATCGAGGAATGGAAACGCCGCGGGCGGCTGCAGACCGTACTGCGCGAATTCGAGCCGCCGGCAATGCCCGCCAGCCTCGTGTACACCGGCCAACGCCGCCTGCCGTTGAAGCTGCGCGCATTCCTCGACTACGCGACACCCCGCCTGCGGGAAAGACTCGCCACGGCCGATTGACGCGGGACGATTGCCGGATCGCCCCACCCGGCCCATCTCGTCGCACTTCCCCGCAACCTCCGCCCACGGTCGTGACACAATCCCCCAAGGGCGTGAGAAGGGGGGGGATGTATGGGAAGGCAACTCGTCTGGGCGGGCGTTCTGCTGATCGTCGCTGCGTTCTGCTCCGGGGAGGCAGTCGCACAGCAACAAGGCGACACGTACTACCGGCAGCGGATCGCGGAGGCCTGGAGCGCAGCACAATCGGGGGCCGACGCGCGGGCAGACCAGCTTTTCGAAGCATTGATCGGCGACCCCGCGTTCCAACGGCTTCCGGTCCACGATCGAAGGCGGGCACTGTCCGCGGCCGCCTGGAGCGCGGCCCGAAACGGTCGCCCGGAGGCGGCCGCCGGCCTCTATCTCCGTGTCGCGGACCTCGACAGCGATGATCCCGACGACTGGTACCGGATGGCGCTGGTCGCCCTGGAGCTGCAGGACCTGGATGCCGCCGCCCGTGCCATGACCACCATGATCGGCCGCTGGCCGGAGTTGCTTGGGAACATCAGTGCGGATGTGCTCTACCCGCTCGCACAGCAAGGTGACCTCAATACCCCGGACCGCATCGCATACCTGCAGGCGCTGTTCGACGCCAACTGGAAGGGCGGCAGCGCGGGTGCGCCGGGAGGCATCTGGTTGTCGCTGGCGCGCACGCACCTGCAGGAAGGCGACCTGGTGCGCGCACGGATCGTCGCCCGTCGTATCACGGGTCCGAACACCTTGATCGCCATGCGCGCGGATCGCCAGTTCGACACCCTGCTGGATCGCGACGGTTGGCGTGCGAATATCCAGCATGCCACGGCGAAGGAAATCGAACGTGTGCGGAAGCTGGTCGACAGCTACCCGGACCAGCTGGAGCCCATGGTCACACTGGGCCACATGCTCCTGCTGGGCGGGCACCACGAGGAAACCGTGGCGCTGTCCGACGCCGCGCTCGATCGCATCGCATCCGCGCCGCTGGACGCACCGCCTTTTTCGGACCTGCACCAGCAGGTCTGGCTGATGAACCACAAGTCGATTGCCCTGCGCAGGATGGGCCGCCTCGACGAGGCCGTCGAAGAGCTGCGTCGCGCCAGCCGGCTCGGGGAGAATGGCGGCACCAACATCAGCCAGGCGCTCAACCTGGGCAGCCTGGAGTGCGACCGTGGCAACCCCAGGCAAGCACTTGCCGCGGCCGCGCTCGCCGGCGAGGAGGCGATGAGCGACTACGGCCGCGCCGTTCGCGCCGCCATCCACCACTGCGCCGCCTTGCAGATCGAAGACGCGGATATGGCCATGTTCGCGCTGCAGGAACTCTCCGGCCTGCGCAAAGAGGCGCCGCTGCTGTATCTCCACGTCCTGCTGCAAGCCGACAAGGCGGACGACGCCGCAGCGCTGCTGCCCGACCTGCTGGCATCGGACGACCACCGCACCACCATCCTTGTCTGGGCCCAGGACTGCCGGAAGCCGCCTCCGCTCCCCGCGCAGGCCGGACAGCGGGCCCGCAAGCGAGCGTTCCTCGCGCGCCAGGACGTATTGGACGCGATCCAGGCGGTGGGCCGCATCGAGTCCTACGAGGTGTATTGCCACATGCTGGGCTGAAAGAGGACCGGAACGGGGTCAGGTTCGGATAGCCGAACCCGACCCGTTCTTGCGACCCGTTCTTGCGACCCGTTCTTGCGACCCGTTCCAGCCCCGTTCCCGGGTTCTGACGGGTTGCGCAAGCGCGACAAGGCCGGCCGGGCCCCGGCTCGCGGTCGAGTCGTCTGCGGCGTGTCGAAACGGGGTAGCGACGTTCGTCGGTAGACGAGTCGCAACCAACCCAAGCGAGGCACTGCTGTGAACACACCCAAGATGCTCTGGACCGGCCGCGTCATGACTGGCCTCTTCGCGCTTTTCATGCTTGGAGCGTCGATCTCGCCCAAGCTGCTCGGCATGCCGGTGGCCGAGGAGACGATGGCGCAGCTCGGCTGGCCTGCGGGCTATGCCGTCGCCATCGGCCTGATCGAACTTGCCTGCCTGGTGCTGTATCTCATCCCGCGCACCAGCGTGTTCGGTGCTGTGCTCATGATGGGCCTGCTCGGTGGAGCGATGGCGACACAGGTGAGGGCCGAGAGCCCGCTGTTCAGCCACATCCTCTTCAGCCTATACCTCGGGCTGTTCATGTGGGGCGGCCTGTGGCTGCGGGACGTCAGGCTCCGGCAGTTGTTCCCCGTTGTCCGCGAGCCGGCGCTCAGCAAAAGAACCTGACCCCGCTTCTCCCCCTCAGGGCTTCTCGCGCTTGAGCAGCGATCCCAGGCCGGCGAACGGGCTGGATCTGGCCGCCGCGGGCTTGTCTTCGGCTTCCAGTGCGCCGACCCCGGTGTAGTCGCCCTGGCGCGAGTGCTCGTTGTCGTGGCAGTAGACGCACAGCAACTCCCAGTTGCTGCCGTCGGCCGGGTTGTCGTCGTGGTTGTGGTTGCGGTGATGCACCGTCAATTCCTGCAGGTTGGCGCGGGTGAACTCGCGCGCGCAGCGGCCGCAGACCCATGGGTACAGCTTCAGCGCACGCTCGCGGTAGTCGTTGGCGCGCTGCTCGGCATTGCGCCGGGCTTCGGCGACGATGCGGTCGAGCCTGGCCTGGTCCGGGGTGGTCATGGCGGAAGTCTAGCCGAACTGCTGTCGAATCCCCGCCCTCCCATCCGTCGCAGAGAACCCACCCAACGAGGAGATGACATGAAGATCGTGACCAGCCTGAGCTTCCAGGGGCAATGCCGCGAAGCGTTCGAGTTCTACGCCAAGGTGCTGGGCGGCAAGATCACCGCGGCCATCCCGTATGCCGACGCGCCGCCGGACATGCCGATCACCGACAAGAAGTACAAGACTTGGCTCATGCACTGCTGGCTCGAGGTCGGCGACCAGGCCCTGATGGGGGCCGATATGGACGTCGACTGGGCGCCCAACGTGGACAAGCCCAAGAACGGCTTCGACGTCACCCTGCACACCGACGACATCGACCAGGCCAAGCGCTGGTTCGCGCAACTCTCCGAAGGCGGCAGGCAGGTAATGAAGTTCGAAGAAACCTTCTGGTCGCCCGGCTTCGGATCGCTGGTCGACCGCTTCGGGGTGCCGTGGATGGTCAACACGGTACCGGCGGCGGATTGGAAGCCGGCGCAGGGCTGAGGTTCGAAACCGGAGCGAGGCCCCTCTTGACAGGCGCGCACAGCGCGTCCGGACCACGAGCGACCCCCCGCATGACAAGGCGAAGGCCGATCATCGCAAGGACGCGATGACGGCCCACTGCTCATCAGCCGTTGGACATCCATGCGGCGCAGCAGGATTGCGCCCTGCGATTGCGCCCTCAGCCCTCGGCAACGCGTTCGAAGGTGATGATGCTGCGCGTCTCGCCCTCGTCCGCCCAGTTCGGCATCACCCGCCAGGGCGTGAGTACCTGCAGCCGGTCGCCGTCGAGCACGAACTGGCGACGCTGCTCGGTGCCGACCCAGGCCGGGTTCCAGGCCACGTCGACCGCCGTGACCCAATCGTCGCCCTCGATCCGGTAGCGGCCGGTATACGCGATCAGCGTTTCGAGCAACTGCGCCATCTCCCGGTCGCTGTCGCCCGGCTGGCGGCCATCACCGGCCAGCATGAACCACACCCGGCCTTCGGGGCTGAAGATGGTGTAGCCCGCCGGGTGCTCGCCCATCGCCGGGAACCGCTCGCCCGTGGACCGGACCTCCACGTCATAGGACACCAGGCGCCACGTGCCCACGACCGCGGATGATGCCGGAACCGGCTCGGATGTCGTTTTCAAGGTGGGGGGCGAGGACATCTTCCGCACTCTGCAACGAATGCTTGCGCGATATCAACCCGGTCTTGGAGGGTGCCTACCTGCTGCGCTGGTAGCGCCACGTCGAGGAAAGCATCGTCACCGCTCACCGAGGCTTTAGAAAGTCGAACCTGATCCCTGTTTTTGGCGCGATTGCACAATCGAGGCCGTGCAACGCCATGTCGTCGCCTGCCGCGCGTGATGCCGTCGCAATGGATCGGGCGGCCGCGGGACAATTGTCCCTGACACCCTTCCGCCTGACACCCTGCCCCTAGACGCCTGCTTCTCCGAGCCGGCCGCCACTACAGCGTTGCACCGAGGAGAAGACGATCCACAAGCAGCACCAGTTCTGATTGCTTCGCCGTACCTGTCTTCTGAAAGACGTGCTTCATGTGCGTCCTGACAGTGCTGATCGCGACTCTCATCTCGATCGCCACTTGCTCCAGGTCATGATGGGTACGAAGCAACACTGCCGTCCTGGCCTCGCTGGGGGTGAGGCCCAGTGCCGTGCAAAGTGTGCGACAGGATTCAATCTCGCTTTCGCGCTCCTCCAGGGAGGAAATCATCACCAGCATGCGTGCGCGGTCCAGGCTCGGGGCGTTGGCGGCACTGGGAAGGGCGAACAGATGAATCACCAACATTCCTCTGAAGCCGCTCTCGACCGTACCCGCGACAAACGGTACCGGGGCTGGCGGGAATGGAACGGTAGACAGCGAACTGATCGCTCTTACGAACTTCTCCTGCACCGAAGGATTGCGAAAGCGCAATAGCCTTGCATGATTGCAATCGAGAGCTCGCGACCGCTCGAGCAGTGCCTCCATGCGAGGATTCGACTCGAGAACCTTGCCGTTGCCATCGATCACGGCGGCAGCGGCTGGCGCCCGCTCGAAACAGGCGCGGAACGATCGTTCACTCCGCTGCGCAGCAGCCAACTGACGGTGCAATGCATACAAGTTCACCAAGTGGGGGCGCAATGCGCGCACCAAGCGGAACTCACGTTCCCCGAAAGCTCCCTGTGCTGCGGATCGGTTCAACGAGATAGCCGTAAACCGGGTGCTCCCATCGTCCTCCAGGCAGATGGCCATGCCGTGGCGGATGCCGGCGGGCCTGAGGAAATGCAGATAGTAGGGAGAGCCCAGTAACTCCGAATCGGTGACCACCGCCTCCCCATATTGGTAGCCCTGCGCCCGGTAGCCGTGCACACTCCGATTCATCCATAGGTTCTCCACCGGCGCCTTCGCTTCGTAGTCGCTTGCGATTGCTTTCAGTGAGCTGGCGTCGAACTCGCCCACGATGACCGGATAGCTGGCCCAACGGGCGGCCAGATCGTTCGTGTTCAAGCCGGTGATATGCGACCCGAATAGCGGCGCGAGCAGGCGAAGGCAATGCTCCATCTGCATTCCTTCGGCCAGGGTTCCATGCATCTGTCTAATCAGATGGTCGAGCTCGGGGGATGCTACAGACGAACGCCCCATGGCCGGCTCCTGGCAGTGACAGCTCGCGGCCCCTCTGGCTTCGCCACCTAAGGCCGTGTCCGTTGCACCTCCTCCAGATGGAGGATGCAGCGGGCCCTCCCCGGGAATACTCTCTTTACACCAACCTGAGTCCGCGGTCCAGCGGAGAGGCTAGGTCACGCAACGGCGGACCGCCATTCCACCCTGCTGCCAATACATAGGCGAAAAGCAGTCATGAGCCTCAACGTCACTGCCATAGTGTGTGTCGCCGCTAACTACCGCGCCACGGTGCCTTTCGCTCGCATTTTTCTAGCACTACGTGAAAGACGTTATCCCATGCAGGAGCTAGAACTGAAGCGGCAAGCGAGTATCGTCCCCACGCCGTTGATAGAGCCCTCGGAGCAAAACTCGGGCTCCGCCTTTGTGCCATGGCAGCGCTTGTGCCGCGCTGCAGACCATCCATCGATCGCTATCGGAGATACCCATTGACACACGCAATCGTGCTGCTTCACGGAATGGGCAAATATGGCTCGGTAGAGACCGGCAAATACGTCCCAGATACGGATGGCTGGCTGTCACAGGCTGCGCGCTGCCTGGATTCGCAGTTCGACGAGGTGGTCAGGCCCGTACTCGGCTACGCCGCTAGCGCCACCCGGCCGTACATCGTGGTGCCTATCAACTACGACAGCACGTTCGACCGCTTTCGCGACGCCTGGGCGTCCCAGGCGGAACGGTGGTCCGAGCTCAGCGCAAGCATTGACGGCATCGACCTGGTGGGGGGCAGCGGGATTCCGAACCTCGTGGACGGCCTGCGCGGGCTGTTCAGCGGCGTGGGGGACGTGGATAACTTCGCTTGGACCCACCTCGCGGACGTTGCTCTGTACCTGGCCCCAATCGTCCGCGCCCAGGTCGAGGCGGACGTGTGGGTCCAGGTCGGCGACCGATTGGGGGATGCATTCTCTCGCCAGGGCGTGACCGGCTGGAGCCTCCTCGGACACTCATTGGGCACGCTGGTCACACTCGACTTGCTCAACAAGTTCGTCAGCGACGAGTTCGCACAACGCTACCCCAATGTCCGGCCGCCGCGGACCGCCTGCCTGCTGGCCAACGTCGCGCAGTTCCTGACACGCGGGGTCCCCAACATCTACTCGACCCGGATAAAGCCCGGCTCGGACCGCGCGCCACGCTCGCTACTTTCCTTCAGCCACAAGTTCGACGTGCTAGCACAACTTGAACCCTTCGAGGCACCCTGGGGTCGCGGGTACGTTCAGGATAACGGACCTGCAGACGTTTACCTGTCCGAGGTGCAGATTGGCGACGATGATTTCCGCTCGATTGATTGGGGCGGAGCCCTGCTCTCGATCGGCGGACTGCCGCATGAGTTCTCGCATTACATGAAGCAGCCGCCAGTATGCGCCGCGTTCTGGACTCGCATTCTGAAAATGGAATCCCGGGAGTCGCGGCTGCAGGCCGCGGCCGCCGAGAAGTACGCCGGCGAGTTACAGGCCGAGATCAAGCACCGCCTAGAGATCAAGGCACGAACCTATCTAGCTGAATGGGCGGGCAGCCGGTACTTCGAGAACGGCTTAACGCTCAAGGCATTACGCAGGGCGGTCACTAGGGGGTTGACATGATCACCTTGAAGTTCCTGACCACCTCGTTCCTGCTGTTGGGTGGATGGATACACAACGCACAGGCCAGCACCACCGGAACCTCGCCGACGGATTCCATCGAAGCGCGCCTTGCAACTTGCAGAAGCGCTGGCCCGCCCGACGGCGCGTCCACGCTCAGGACGGTGGCGATCCGTTTCCACGAAATCTCGAGCGAAGATCAGGAATGCCGGCCACCCAACCTCTTCGCAACCGACGCGACGCGACGGATCAAAGCCGGAAAAGCCTTACTGGAAGCAGCGAACGCCGTTCTTCTCGCTCCAGTTCTGGTCGCGTGTAGCGGCGGCGGACAGTTATGCGAGCAAGCTGCCTACCAGCATCGCGCTGGTGCGGAGCTCGACAATCAGCTCAACCCTCGAACACTGGCCATGGACGTGATCCCCCCGAGGTCTAGCGATGCACTGGGACGCGCCATCGACACGTACGGGCGACCGAAGCCCCACCCCAGTCCCCTCGCCGGTGCGGATGTCCTGCGGGACCGCATCATGGTTGCGGCGATCTCCGATGGCTGTTCTGCCACGGTCGGGGCGAAGCTCGACGCCTTGCTCGCTGGCAGCCTCGCCCCACTGGACGAACGAGAACTGCGGGAAAATCTCAATGATTCAACGGCTTCTTCGAGTTGCATCGAAGCCTTCGACACCGCTGCCCGCATCTTTCTCCACGCCGCCACGCTGGATGCCGTGCATGCTAGTACTCTCGCACCTGCCGCTTTCGTGAAGCTGGCTGTCGATGCTCGAATCAACTACGCGAAGTGGGACGCCTACAACTTCGGTGGCGGGACCAGCCGGGTCCAATTGCCATGGGAGATCGCCCTCAACGGTGCGCTCTATCGCGGCAACCCGAGGGATGGGAGCGCTGAACTCTGGCCGGAACCGCCCACGTCCGCATTGATACTCTTCCACCCAACCCTCGGCATCGCGCCGTTTTCGACGGACGGTTCTGCGTCTGGTGTCATTGGCGCGATTGAGGCCGTTGGCTGGAGCCGCTGGCGCTACTCGAGTAAGAATACTCGCGCCGACGACTGGGGCGGATCTCTCGCGGCCGTCTACGTGCCCGGCGGGGAAAGCGACGGCTGGCACCCCGGACTCGTAGTCCGCACACCCTTTAGAAGCGTCAACATCGTCTATGCGCGCACTCGGGACGAAGCGAGCGACGACGGCCACTTAGTGGCGTTCAGCGTCGACGTCAGTCGCTTCGTGTTTCGCGACAAGGGCGTGACCGGCCGGCTGGTGTGCAATTTCGGGCTACCTGCCTGCGATCGGTGACACGCACAAAGAAGCACGTTCGTTCATCAGCCTGCGACTGGCTCGCATGTGTCATTGACGTTGCGGTGGAGCAGGCACTGCGAGCTCATCCATCGAAAACAAATGGAATTCACTCATGCACATCTTACTCTTTTCGTTGTCCTATCTATTCGCGCTACTTCTCGTAGTAGGAGCATTGTTCTGTCTCTACCTAGGGTTCAAACTGGTTTCACGCAGAGGGAGTTCGGCCACTTCCATGTCGGAGTTCTCCGGCAGGCTTGGCCCCTATGAGTTCAGGCTCGGCGCCGGATCTGTTTCAGGACTCGTCATGATCATTTCTGTACTCTGGATTGCCGTTGCTTTCATGGCACGCCCGAAGATCGAGTTCTCAATGGCTGATGATGGCGCGCCAATTTGGATGCGTGTCATAGCGAATGTTGAAGTGGCGCAGGACGCGCAGTTCCCCCAAGACCATCGGTTTCGCTCGGAGTACTCCTCGATTCTAGATTCGAAAGAGGACAGAACAGCTGCACTCGAAGCTGCAGCAGCAGCGGCGAATGATTCAGCGATTGCAGCAGAATCAGCCGCATCGAATGCTGCAGAAGTAGCAGACGCTTTGGATGAGGTACTCGACGCGTCGGCTGAGCTCGACGCATCGATTGAAAGTGAACCAGCTGGGGAAAGCGACTAACCATTGGCGCAAATTCACTCTTCGAACAGGTTGCCTGTTCTTTCTCGCGACGCCAGGGAGCAACTCAGGCCCGACCAGCCCTCGTTATGTGCCAGGGCGGGCCCTCCGCCAGCCGTCTAATGGCAGAGAACCCCCGGCATAGCCCGATGTTTCTCTGACAGGATCTGTTCGCATCTTTCGGATGGCGTAGAATTCTCCGCGTAGCAGGCCAAGGATTCGGCCATGCTGTACATGCTGTGTGCACTGACCAAGGAGGGAAGCAGAGGAAATCGGAGCCTGTGCTGATTAATGAATCCGCAACTGTGCATATTGGGCTCGACTATCGGCACCTTCCCTCCGGCCAAGGTATAGACCGCTTCGTAGGACTCCCTGATACGGCAGACTGGTGGGTTCCTAAACTTTTCCGGTGGAATAGCACCATAGCCTGTCCGCGGACTCGGATTGAAGACGACAGCGGTCACCAGCGGGAACGTGTAGGCGATGTACTGCGCGACCGCACCTCCAAGCGAGTGGCCCACCGCATAGATCTCTTCATCGATGCCGGCTCCAGTTTCGAGGTCCCAATCAGGACGATGCTGTGTTAGCCAGTTAATGAGGTGCGCTTCTGCCTCCCGGTGCTGAGGTGGGGGAACAGCTGTTCTCAGATACAAATTGCTCATCCAATCCCGGCTCCAGAACTGGGTCCCCCGAAAAGAAAAAACAGTGATCGACCTCCCCCCGGGCCCCAAATTCCTCCGATAAATCCGGTAAACAAGCCCTGTCCGGGAGCTCTCCCCGCTTCCACCAATCATCGCCCACCCCTCAACGGGGATGAACTCGGCGCAATTGTCTCCGGTTGGATGAGAGCGGCACGACCGCTCATCAACGACACTCAGGTACACATTGGTACTCAAGGCAGCCAGGTCCGCCAATAGGCGCCTGACCCGGGCATCTTCGGAATAGATGCCGCAATTGAGTGGTGTGCGCCAATAGTCTGGGTAGCCGACACCCTCACCTTCGAAGGATTCCGCAGCGCGTGGAGTGGCACATAGAAAAATCACCGCCACCACTATGACTTCAAGGATTCGTTTCACAGCATTCCCCAAATACTAGAAACATTGCCTCACGGCGCAAGGCTAGCAGAAGGGAATAAAGTTGACACCCCCTGGCTTTCTGGCCTCGTTGACCCACCTGCCTCCTACGCCTCGAGGTTCGGAGCCGGAACAGGTAGCTGTTCGCAATACTCCAACTGCATTTCAGCACTATGGGCCTTGTCGACCCGCACGTCATCAGTGGGCAGGGTGATCTGGTTCTTCGAGGTGAGTTTCGCGAGCATGGGCATCCTCCCGCGATCCGGGGAAGGGCAACCTTACTTCATTACTTTGCCGCCGAGATGAGGGCGAGGCCCCAGTCGCCCAGAGACCCCTGGTACCTCGATCAATGGAAACGCATGCGCCCTGGCGCTCGGCATGCGCCAGCTCGGGAAATGAAGCCGGCCGGCCGGCCGCCCACGACCGCGGCCACAACCCCGGCCCCATACGCCACCCGCCGTTCACTCACGCTAGCCCGCGCCCGCGGCCCGTCCCGGACCCGCTGCGCCTCCACCTGGTCGAGGGTGTCGCGCACCGCCGCGGCGCCGTCTGAAGACCGCCTGCCCCAACGTGGGCAGGGTGTGGTCGGCCAGCTCGAGGGCAGCGCTCACTCGGGCGCCATCCCGTCGGTCGGCAGCAACAGCAATGTCTCGCACTCCGTGGCCGAGCAGCCGAAGTGCCGGGTCGTGCTGCCATCCTGCCAAGTGGCGAGACCGCCACCATTGATTGCGAAACGCCAGTCGCGTCCCTCGGCCCGCAAATGGCCGCTGATGCTGCAGCCCACCTGGTAGAAACGCTGGTAGGGCGTGTCTTCGTAGGTATCGGCCAAGCGGAAGAACGCCTGCACCTGCGAAGGCGACAATCTCCAAATCCGGCAGGCCCCCTCGAGCGGGTGCCCCGCTGCGCCGTGATACTCGGCAGGCGCCACGTCTGTCACCCGTAAAGCTCGGTCGCCTGGGGAGCCAGCAGGCACCCCGGCGCAGGCAGCCGTCATCGAAATCGCGACGATCAGCGCGGGAATAGTGAACCCAGCACAACTGAGACGGCAGGAAGTCATGTCATTCATTCCCAGAACAAGTCTACAGGCCAGCACCCTCGCCAGCGCTCTGGCGGGCTCCCGGTCCGGCATGCGAGTGTGGGCGCGACGTAATGCGAAGGGCCAAAAATCCTGGCCCCATACACAGCCCCCTCCTCGGCCACGCGGTTGCGCGCCCGAGGCCCGTCCCCGAGCCCCTGCGCCTCCACCTGGTCGAGGCCAGGAGGTCATCGAGCAGTTCCTCCGGTGGAAGAGCGCAAAGTAGCCCCGCACCTGGGACATGTCGAGGGTGGCGCGGTTCGCCTTCAGCAGGGCGCGGATGTCGTCGAGGTCGCGGGTGCGGGCCGGGTCGTTGACGTGCGCCTGGAGCTTGAAGCCGATCGAGCCCTCCGCACTCACCACGCGCAGGCGCCCCGTGCCTGTCGTCCGCTCCTCAACGCCATCCAGCAGGCGTCGTGCTTCGGGGCGACTTCCAGCACGGGCGTGGTTGATCCCGCTGGCCGTGCCCGTCGGACTTCGGCGCAACCCGTATCGGATCACGCCTCACCGCCCAGTCTGCATTTGTCCCTGACACGTTCATTCATCGAATCTGTAGCGAAACCCTAGCTTCCCCACATGGACGACACGCCGTCCCCGGCCTCCAATCGGGCTCGTGGCATTGGCCACGCACGAGACCCGCCAAGGAGGTCGACCATGCCCACCACGAATCTGCGTTCACGATTGCCCGCAACCGTCCTGTGCCTGTGTGCCTTGATGCTGGCGGCCAGTCCTCCCGCCTTCGCCCAGACTCCATGGGATGCCCAGGACCAGACCGACATGTGGCGAGGGCTAAAAGCACAGGGTCTGATCAGGTCGCCGGAATCGGCAAGCGCCAAAGCCGCGAACCGGGGCAAGCCGTCGGCTTCGGGCCGTTTGCAGGAGGTCGGCCCCAAAGATGCGGCAGGCGCCGAGCTTCGATACCGCTCCGGCCATGGAAGCGGGCTACGGACGCTGCCGACGCCCGATGCCACGGCGCTGCCCGACGCCAAGGTGACCACCGACGCTGCGACGCCGCCCGCGCCTGGAGGGCCTGCGTGCGAACTCCAGCTTCAACCTTCCAAGACGATGTGACCGCGCGTCCGTTGGCCTCTTCGCGCGCGGAGAGTCGGCAATTTCCCTGCCACCTTTTCTATTGTCCCTGACACCTTTTCTCGGGTGAAGCTTTCGCTTGCGGCGTCGGGCGCCTGCGGCGATGCGGCCTGCGCGCCGGCACCGGGCCCATCTGCAGCGCCCTGCCGGAGGGCCGGGCAACAGCACGGGCACAAAAAAATGCTGATTAGACGGGGCGGGAACCGTTCGTAGAGGAGCTTCGACGCTTCAATAGGTCATCGAGGAATGAAGGTCCCAGCCACTACTTAGTGACCTGCTCCCTCTCTCGCACCGACCGTTCGGCCAGCCTACGCTGGCCCAGAGAATCGCGCCGATACGAACGATGCGATCTTGTCGATCTGCTCGCGATGCAGTCTGGCTCCGGTCGGGTGCGGGATTGCAACCCACTCCTGCTTTCGTCCGCACAGTTCCACCAACGTTCTCTTGCCCCGAACGGAACGCGTCACTCCGACACGCAGGTCGTAGTGCGTCTCCATTGTCCCGATGAGGCCCAGTCCGGCGACGATCACCAATTTCGGCTGATGAATCTCGATGAGGCGATCATTCGCAATCCTACAAAACTCGAGCAGCTCATGCTTGTGAAGCGCACACCCAAAGCGCTTCTCGAAGTGCACCCCGGAATTCCTCGAGCTCCAGAAGAATACATTCGTGTAAGCGATACTTCGGCAGTTCGAGATCTTCGCCATGCGGCTGGACCAGCGGTGACTCGCCACACGCGCCGGACCAGTCTGCGAGTCCTGGAAATTCGACCTAGACGACTCCTCGCGAATGACCTCGCCGTCCCAATCGGCGGACAATGCTGAAGATTCCCCCGGGTTACAACCGATCGCCACGATCTCGACAGGCGCGCCTGCGTGACTTCTAACATCAAAGCTCCAATGACTTGGCTTGTCACTCGCGAACCCCCGAGACTGCTCCTCAATCGACCTGAAAAGAGCATCGAAACTTTGCTGCGGCATCATCCGTCCCCGAATACCAATCTATGTGTTTGCGGACCACCTCGTGCATCTGTTGGCAACGCCGGCCGAGATGTGTCAGGTCTCGCACTCCCACGCAGCCCGTGCGACGCGCAGACAGCCGGACGCGACCCGCGACGGCGTGCCTGGTCACCTTTCTCCGACGCATGACCGGCTGACCAGGAAACGGCGCAAGCGAGCTGACCCTTTCGTTCAAGGGGCTCCGACAAGTTCAAGCGCCAGATCGAAGCGCTGACACAGCGCTCGACGGAGCCCAGGCCCCGCGATCACCCGCCGCGGTCAGCGCATAAATGAACCTGACCCCTTGTCCGAAAACCCGCGCAAGAACTGCCTCAGCAGATCATCCAATTGGGTGCGTTGCTCATCGGTCAGGGCGGCGACCAGTTTCGCCTGTGTCTCGACATGGGCGGTCACCGCTTCATCGATCAGCTTGAGCCCCCGCGGAGAAAGAGAAACCAGAAATCCGCGACCATCATCGGGATTCCTGGCCCGTGCGACCAGCCCCGCTTTCTCCAACTGATCGATACGATGCGTCATCGTGCCCGAGGTCACCATCGTCGATGCCATCAACCCTCCCGCCGAGAGCGCATAGGGTGGGCCCGCCCGGCGCAAGGTTGCCAGAACATCGAAACTCGCGCCGTTCAAGCCGTACGCCGACCACGTCTTCTCCATGCTGCGCATGAGATGCCAATGAAGCTGTTTAATGCGCCCGATCGTGCCCATTGGCGCGACTTGCAGGTCGGGTCGTTCTTGCCGCCATTGCTCAAGGATTCTGTCGACATGGTCCATGCGGCTTAGTTTTGCACAAAGAACCTTGACATCAAGATGTCACTACATATACCTTGACGTCAAGATATATGCAGTCGAGGCGAAGCATGGCGGGCTCTGCAACGAACGTACCCGTACCTGCCCGCGAAAGAGCCTGGTTGGTTCCGTTGCTGTGTCTCTTGGCCGGCGGGGCACTGCTGGGACTATCGACCAACTTGGCAAAACTCGCGGGCGAGGCGCAGCTGCCGCCATTGGCGTTTCTATGCTGGTCAATCGTCGGCGCGGCGCTCATCCTGATGGTTGTGGCAGCACTGCGCCGGGATCTGCCACCGATCAATGCTCGTACGCTTGAATACTATGCAGTGTCTGCGCTGGTGGGGGTTGCGGGCTCCAATCTGATCTTCTTTGCGGCCATTCCGCATGTCGGCGCCAGCTTTATCGCTCTGATCATCTCACTGCCGCCGCTGCTGACCTATGTGGGGGCGCTAGCCTGGCGAATCGAAAGATTCCAGATGAGCCGCGCAGCTGGCGTGGTGGTGGCGTTGGCTGGGGCTGGTGTTCTCGCGGCGCGCAAATTCTCCGCGCCCGATGCGGATGGATTCTGGATTCTCCTTGCCCTTGTCGGGCCAATCCTCCTGGCCATCGGCAATCTTTACCGCACGCTGCGCTGGCCCGAAGGCGTATCGGCCGATGCGCTGGCACCGGGAATGCTGCTGGCCGCTGCGGTCATGCTGGTTGGGGCGGGATTTTTGCCGGGCCTCTCGCTCGCCGTTCCAGTGGACCGGAGTCTGCCGCTCGTCCTGATCACGGTACAGGCCGTGGCCTTCGCGGGAATGTTCCTGTTGCTGTTCATGCTGCAGAAAACAGGTGGACCGGTTCTGCTGAGCCTGCTGGGCTCCGTCGGCGCTCTTGTAGGCGTACCGGTCGCGATATTTCTGCAGGGTGAAGCGCCACCCGAGGGGCTGTTCGTGGGCGCTGCCCTGATCACCGCTGGCATTGCGCTGCTCACGCTCGGCAAGGCCAAGTCCGAATAATCCACCAGCGTTCTTCGAAGGAGATGCTCGATGAAGATGACTGTCTACGGAGCCGCCGGGAATGTCGGCAGGCGCATCGCAATTGAAGCGCTGGGGCGCGGACACGACGTCACCGGCGTGGTGAGGTCGAAGGCGCAGTTCAGCACGCTGCCCGAGAACGTGATTCCCTGCGCGGCGGATGTCTCCGATCTTCAGCAACTCGCCCGCACCGTTGAAGGTCAAGACCTGGTCATCAGTGCGCTCCGCCCGCGGGATGGACACGAGGAAGACTTGATCGCACTGACCCGTTCGGTTTTGGACTGCACGGCAGCCGCGGGGGTACGTGTTCTTCTGGTCGGCGGCGCGGCGCGGCTGCTGCTACCGGGACGCGGAGGCGAGACGGTGCTGAGCGCACCAAACTTCCTGCCTGCATCGACGGTTGCCATCGCTCGTGCTTGTCAGGCGCAGTACGAACTTTGCCTGAGTGAGGCCCGCGCGGATTGGACCTATCTTTCGCCAGCCGCAATGCTGCAGCCTGGCAACCGCACTGGCCACTATCGTCTTGGCACCGATACGCTGGTCGTTGATGAAAACGGGGCGTCTTGCATTTCAATGGAAGACTTCGCGGTGGCGATGCTGGATGAAGCAGAAATACCCAAGCACGTCCGGAGTGCTTTCACAGTTGGGTACTGAACTGGCCGAGCACCATGCCAACAGCACCGGCACAAGCGTCGTACGTAGGTCGTCCCTTCCTTGTCGATCAGGAAATGGGTGCCTATTCCGCTTGAGAAGGAGTTGAGGGCGCTGCCCGCCGCGGTAGACACCGTTCGATGCAGGACGACGCTACCGGACCGGAGATGGCCCCCTTCTCCAGCACTGCGATGGGCTGGTGCACGAACCCCGCATTCTGCACGTAGCCATTCTCGCCAACATACGGGTCGACTTGAACCTGACCCCTGTTTTTGCCAGGGGGTTGAATCCGTACCCAGGCTGCGGTTGGATGGCAGCCCCATGATCCGGACCACCCCATGCGATCTCCCGTACCCGACTACCTCCTCGACGTGCTCGATGCCGTGCGCTCGATCGACGATGGCGCGCCCGCCGACTACATCGAAGTGCTGGCCAAGGCCGACACTTCGCGGCTCGCCGTGGCGCTGGCCACCGTTGATGGCGAAGTCTATGCGGCGGGCGACAGCGACGTGGCGTTCTCGATCCAGTCGATCTCCAAGCCGTTCGCCTACGCCGCCGCCATCGAAGACGTGGGCCTGGACGCGGTGCTGGCGCGGATCGGCGTCGAACCGTCGGGCAATGCCTTCAATGAGCTCTCGCTCGAGGACGGCACGCATCGGCCGATGAATCCGATGATCAACGCCGGCGCGCTCGCCACGCATGCCCTGGTCGCCGGCCCCGATGCCAGCGGCCCGCAGCGCGTGGAGCGCCTGCGCACGCTGATGTCGGCGATGGCCGGTCGCGAACTTGGCTACGACGAAGCCGTGTACGAGGCGGAACTGCGCGACGCGCACCGCAACCGCGGGCTGGCGCACATGCTGCGCGCCGGCGGCATCATCAACGCCGAGGCCGAGACCATCGTCGATGGCTACGTGCGACAGTGCTCGGTCGACGTCACCGTGCGCGATCTCGCCCTGATGGCCGCCACCCTGGCCAACGGTGGCGTGCAGCCGCTTACAGGCCGCCAGGTGATCCATCGCGATGGCGTACGCCAGGTGCTGTCGGTGATGACCACCTGCGGCATGTACGACGCCGCGGGCGACTGGGTGTCCAACGTCGGCATCCCGGCCAAGAGCGGCGTGGCGGGCGGCATCATCGGCGCCCTGCCCGGCCAGCTGGGTCTTGCCGTGTTCTCGCCGAAACTCGATGCGCACGGCAACAGCGCACGTGGCGTGGCTGTCTGCGAACGCCTCTCGCGCGACATGGGCCTGCACATGATGGATGTCAGCCAGATCGGCCGCGCGGTCGTGCGTAAGCTGGTGGTGACGCTGGCCGGCGGCAAGGGGCGCACGGGCGATGCCATCGTGCCGGTCTACGAACTGCGTGGCGCTGTGCTGTTTGGTGGCGCCGAGCTGTTGACGCGCGCACTGGCGCACGACCTCGGCGATGCCAACGATGCCGGTGCCGGCCACCATCGCGAAGCCACCGCGGTGATCCTCTCCCTGTTGCACACCCATTCGCTCAACGATGTCGCCACGCGCATGCTGCTGGAGAACCTGCGACGCTTGCACGCAGACCGCCGCACGGTGGTGCTGGTCGATCCCGACGGCGTGCTCGACCTCACGTCCCTCGACCACGCGCAGCGCCCACGGGTCGTCGCCACCGATGCCGAGGCGCAAGCCGTGGTCGGCGGCGATGCCTGCCGCATCGTCGCCAGCCAGGAAGACACGGATCGCTAGGCAACAGATTCGGGTTGGTTCTCCCGTACGCGAGTACGGGACCCTTCAATACCGGGGAAGCTGGGGCAGCCGAGGAGAGCGGCGGCGATGCTCAACGGGGCTTGAGAAAGTCCAACCTGACCCGGCTTTTTCCGCGGGTTCTCGTCGGCCGCGTTCGTAGCAGAAAGGCTGCAACGCAACAAGCCGCGCCTCCCCGGGCTTGCCGCGATCAGAAGGCGACTTCCACTACTCAGACGCGGAACCCCGCCAGCCATCGATGGGAACGGGCACGGACGTGACCTTTCCCAAGTGATAGCTCCCCCCTTCCAGAGTGGCGCACGGATCGCGATACGACTCGAACACCCTCGCCGGCATCCTTCCCGTCAATTTGGTGACCCCTGGTTCGACCGGAAAGACGAACCCGGAAACGCGTTGCCCTGAGATCCATGGCTCGACAGGAAACCTGACCCCACCCCCATCGCACTCGGCGACCACTATATACGCGTAGATCTCCCGTCTCTTGATGAAATTCGCACCTTCAGAATCAATGCCCACCTCAACTACGGCTTCTTCGTCGACCTCTTGCACACGAGCATAGACAATATCCGCACTACAGCTATCGCCTACTAATGCAGCCACGCCATCCACCACCACCGGCCCATCACAAACCAACAGAGTGACAGTTGCGATAGCAATGAAAATAGCGGCTCTGAACATCTATCGACGCTCTGCTAGGTCCTCAACGACACAGTTGATCAGAGACCTCACCTCTTCGAGATTGCGCACCTCACCCTCGACGTGTGATTCCCACCCAAGTACCGCCCCCGACCGCACCTCGTAAACTCCGAAAGGGCCGTTAGTCGCCGCAACGAAGTCCTGCACGGCGGAATGCCCGAACACCAGGTACGTACGACCTGACACACAACAGTCCGGATCCAGCTCAACAATAAATCCACGGGTAATCAGTTCCACATTGGGCGATTCTATTCTGCCCTTGTAGATATCCTGCCACCCGAAATCTAGCGACGGTACGGATGCTGTTGGCATTCGGAGCCAGATCAATGACCTGCTCCACCTCACCCAGAAAAACGACGTCCGACTCCTTCACCTTCTCCTCGATGGAATAGCGACGGAGTTCGTATGAATTTGCTCCCCCAGAAACCAGCATCAGCGCGACCACAACGAAAATCGTCACAAGCTTCAAAGCGCACCTCCTTTGCCGCATCTCAGGGTCAGGAGCTCGCGCCTTAATGGCGCCCCGATTTCTGACCTAACTTCGTTCTCGTTCTGTATGGCGTTACCGCTCCCCGGATGACTGGTCCGCCCGGCGGGGGCCATCAGTATGCGAACCCGACCCCGGTTTTCCTATTCGCCCATCCCGATTTCATCCAGCCAGCGCATCGCATCCCGCGTCCACCGGTCACTGTCCGTGCCCTGCTGGCGCACACCAAAGGCGTGCCCGCCGGTCTCGTAGCGGATCAGTCTCACGTTCGCACCTGCCTCGCGCAGGGCCTTCTCGTAGATCTCCGAGTACTCGACGGGATCGACCGGATCATCCTTCGCGTGGATGAGCAATGTCGGCGGCACGGCCGCGGACACCACGATGTCCGTATTGAGTTCCCGCGCCGCGGCCGAATCCCGCGGGCGCCGATTCTTGTGCTCCATGGTCATGTGCCCCGGATAGACCGGGATCGCGAAGTCGGGGCGGATGCTCACCTGGTCCGCAGCATCGGCCGGCGCGTACCTGCGCGACGCGAACTCCGTGCTCGACAGCACGGCCAGGTTGCCGCCTGCGGAGAATCCCATGACGCCGATGCGGTTCGGATCGATCCCCCAGGCCTCCGCGTTGTAGCGGACCAGGGACATCGCCCGCTGCGCATCCTGCAAGGCCATCGGAATGGCGGGCGACTCATGCCGCTTGGTGATGGGGTTCCAATTACAACCCGTGTTGGGCACGCGGTACTTCACGAGCACGCAGGTGATGCCGGCATCGGTCAGCCACTTGCAGACGTCCGAGCCGTACAGCCCCAACGTACTCTTCGGCCCGATCGCCAGCGCTTTGTAGCCACCGCCCGGGAACACCAGAACCGCGGAGCGCGCCGAGCCCTCCGCTGGCCGGTAGACCAGGATGCTCGGGTGGGTGAGCGCCCAGTCCTCATGCGCGAGCGCCGCGATCCCCGCCTGCAGCACGGGGGAATCCTCCGGCCACAGGCGGATTTCCCGCCAGTACGGCATCGAAGGCGCAGCGGCCGGCGCGACTGCCGAGGGCTGCGTTTCGCTGACGCCCCGATCCGGCACCGCCTGTGCGGTCGCGGACAACGGCAACACGCTCGATGAGATCAGCGCAACGAGCCCCAGCAAGACGAAAATCGCGCGGCACATCGCTCCATCCTCCTAGCCGCTAAGCCAACTGTCCAGCGGCGCCAGTCCAGCGATAATCTGATGCAGACGGGCTTTGGCGCGGTCCGTCCAGACAACCCTCATCGCAGCCCGAACTCGCGCCGCACCTGGGCGTTGTCGGTCACCCGGTCCGCGGCGCTATCGGCGAGCCCGGCCTCGATGTCCAGGATCGTCTCGACCTGCTCGGCCAGCTCTTCCCAGCCCGCCGTGTCCGGCAGAGCATCGATCAGCTTGTGCGCTTCCTGTTTGAACACCGCGGCCATGACCAGGCTCTCATGCGTGACGACGGCCATTTTACCCCTCCTCCGCGCGGTTGGGGGCTACCCCCCCGTCTCCATGCCGCTGCGCTCCATCCGGTCGAGGATCTGGCGCACGGCGGCCACGCCCTCGAAGTTCGCCTGCTCCAGCAAGGGCATCGGCGAGGCCGCGATTCGATCGGCGCCGCCGGCTCCACCACTTGATGGGGCCAGTCCAACCTGACCCCGTTTCCCTCACAACTCAATACGGTGGCGCCCGACGCGCCTTCTGCGAACGCGCGGCCTCGGCCCACCACGTCAGGTCATCCGCGAAGCGGGCAAAGCTGCGTTCGAGCGACTTGCCGGCCGCTTCCAGAGGTTGGCCCTGGTCGTCCAGGGTCTTTGCAATCGGCCCGGCTTCCACGGTGCTGGAGATCACCACCATGCCCATTTCCGACAGGGTGCCGTGCCAGGCGACATTCGCGCGCGCACCGCCCAGGCGCCCGGCTGAATAGCTGACGATACCGGCGGGGCGCCAGAACCACTCCTCCAGGAAGTGATCGGTCAGGTTCTTCAGGCCCGGCTGCATGCCCCAGTTGTATTCGCCGGTGACGAACACAAAACCATCGGCGCCGCGGATCTTGCCGGCCAGCGCCTCCATTGCCTCCGGTGCCTGGCCCTGCGGATACTCCTTGTACATGCGGTCCAGCATCGGCAGGCCGACCGCCCTGGCGTCGATCAACTCGGCGTCGATGCCACGCGCCTGCAGCGTGCGCACGCAATAGGCCGCCAGACGGATGCCCATGCGGTCGGAACGATAGGAACCGTAGAACACCAGGATGCGTTGGGACATGACCTTGCCTTCTGATGGGGGCGGTGTCTGCGCTGGATCTGCAGCCACTCTACCCCTCCCCTCCGGATCGGTCCTACAACCGCCGCCAGCGGTGGCGAACTAGCCCGCATCCGCGCCTTCATCGCGCCGGAGAAGGCCCTTGGCGACCCGCGCTTCCAGTCGATGGTGGAGAAGACGCTAAACCGTCCCGCGAATGTCCGCCCGGGGGAAGGCCGCGGCGAGCGCCGGCCTTGGGCGCGTTTGAGGATTAATTCCCCCTGTGACACCGTTCTTCGTCGCGTTGCAAGGTCCGCGATGCGGGCCGTGTACTTGTGACGAATACGTCTATTGGCTCTTCGGACAATAGAACGGTGTCACGCTAAATTTGAGCTCTCTAACCGCTTCGGCTGCTATCTGCTCGGGATCGTCAAAAGCAGCGTAAGCGATGAAGCCATCAAGCTCACCGCCCGGTTCAATCCGATGATAGCCACAACCACCTGGGCAGTAACCAAAGTTTTGATCGTCAGCGGGAAGCGTGCCTCCTGCTGTTCGAAGACTAGCGCCACCTCCCATATGCATCTCACCGGACTTGCTGGGCCACTGCTCCAGTGTCAAACACAAGGCTCTGGCGTCATCTGACCTCAAAACCAAGTCAAAGCGCCTACTCGCCGGGTTATCCACTATTTGCAACACATATGCCGCGGGATTCGCCCATTCGGTCCTTGTCGCGCAGGAAGAAAGGATAGGGACACAAGCAAGCAAGATGACCGCTCTAAGCATTATTTTATCTATCATCTTGAAAAGTCCATTAGGTGATCTGGGTTAATCAGTCGCAGTTCGGGAGGAAGGCTGTTAAACACCTCCTGCTGGCTTGGTAGACCAAATTTGTACGCACCGATGTTATTGATACTTTGGTCTCTATAATTGAGCACTGCGTGCGCCGTTTCATGACCTGCAGACCAGCTCGTCATGCTCCTGTTTCCAAACAGACTGTGGTCTTTGTTAACCACTACTTGAAGAGAAACACCGGAGCCACGAGGAACGCCCATAAAGGTGTCTGCTGTGAAATTGGAAAAACTAGCGGACAGCTCACCCGACGACACTAAATTCGCTGGAATAGCATCTGACCCAGTGTCGCGCAACGCCGCCGCCATACTGGACATGTCTGACGCAGCCTTGGCCATGTTTTCCGGTGTCGCGGAGCCGCTGCCGAAATTTCGTTCAAAGGCGCGAGCAAGGCCCCTCATGCCTTTACCGCCATCAAGCGCCTTGTCAATATTCGCTGCCGCTCTCTCGAGACCTTTTGCAGCACTCTGTTGGGCACGGTCGAACTGCCTCCATTGCCTGTCCGTCCAACCTTCTCCACGGCTTAGCCTGCCGTCTGGATCAGTAAAGCGATAGGGGTTGTTATTGGCGTAACGATACCGATTGAACTGCCCCACCGGGTTGCTATACGCCGTCACCGGATCAACGCTCAGGAACACTCCAACCAGCGGATCGTAATAGCGCTGCTGCATGTACGTCAGCCCGGTGGCCGCATCCTGCACGTGCCCGGTATACCCCGGCCCGTCCGCCACGGCCGGCATCAGCTGTGCCCCATACGGCTCGTACTCCCGTCGCTCGATCACCGCGCCGCTGGCGTCGGTCACCGCCACCACGCTGCCCAGCGCGTCGGTGTGGATGTAGCGCACCGTCTCCGCTGCCGGCGACTGCTGCGCCAGAATCAGGCCGAGAAGCACCAATGCCTGCAGCATCCTTCGCACGTTCATCGCCTTCCTCTCCCCTCGCGAGTTTCCCCAACCCTCGGCCAAGCATACCCCCACGAATGGCTGTTCAGCGAAGAGCGATTGCTGACTGTCCTGTAGGAATTTTCCTACCCGAGCTCCTGCCTCGGGTCGCCCTCTGTCTCATGTCTCCCTAGGGCCGCCCGGGGGCGGGCAGTTGCGTAAACGAGCCGGGCGACCGCCGCGGTCACCTGTCCGCGCGTGATGCCGTCGCCATGGACCGGGCGGCCGCGGGAAAATTGTCCCCGACACCTTTCCCCGGCCAGCAAGCACCAGCAACCGGTGCCCCGAAGAGGTGAACCTGGCACCGCTACCCCCAACTTTCCAGCGACACCAGTCCAGCGATACGTGAACCAGACGCCGTTTTGCAGGTTCCGGCCCGCTCCAGCTGCACCTGTACCGACGTATACGGATCGCACGGACGCGGTGCCAGGGATCGAGACCGGCCCGGCACCGCGCCCTGCCCGATCAGTGGCGGGTGGCCGCCTGCGAATGCCAGCCCGCATCCGTGGGCGGCGGCAGCATCGGCATGGCCGCGTCGAACGCGAGACCCGGCCCGGTTGGCGAACCGTAGACGGCCGGCGCCTCGCGTACGCGGTTTCGCCGCCTGGACGCATCGGGAAGCGTCTGACCGGCCACCTTGTCCATGAGATCGCTTGCGGCCTCGGCCTCTTCGAATATCGCATCGCCCAGCATCGTCAGCGTGCCGTCGGCCAGGTCGATCCGCTCGACGCCGAAGACTAGGTCGCCGTAGGCATGCAGCCGGTCGTGCAGGCGGTTGAGCGTGTCCAACTGGTCCATGGTCATGCCGAAGACGAGGGGGCCTTCGGCCGCCTCCGCCGTCGCGACGGCGCCCGCCTGGCCAGCCTCGTCGTCCTGCACCTTGGCGCCCGGTGCTTCGCCCACCTCGTCGCCCTGCGTGCCTGCGGCCGACGCCGCTTCGGCCTCGTCATCCTGTGCGCCGGCAGCCAACGCCTCACCGGCCGGTCCCGGTGCCTCCAGCACGTCGCCCTCATCGCGTGCCTGCGACCGATCGCCGCCCACCACCCGCTCGGCCGGCCATGTCACCTCGTCCAGCACGCGCTCGGCCTGGGCGGCCAGCACCTCCAGGCAGACGGCCAGCTCGTCCCCGCTGATCTGGGGCCCCCAGCCTGTCTCGTCCTCACCGTGCGTGCGCGGCTGCGCCAGGTGCGACAGGAACACCATGTGGTCGTGCAGCTTCTTCAGCCGGAACTGGCTGTCTTCCGGCAGGAAATAGCCCGGCACCTGCTGATCGTTCGATTCACGGTTCGACATCGTTGCCTCCTCCTTCCATGAAGTGGCCGCCCACCGCGGCACGGCGGACGGGAAATCGGGAGGTTCGAAACCGCACACAGCCGGCGGGAGTATTTCCCAGAAGAGTTCTACCTAAGGAAGGTCTGAACAACTCGTCCGTTCCGCGCGACAATAGCGCAACTTGATTGGGACAGCGATCGATGCAGCTGACGTTCGGTGACGCCGAGGGCTTGGGCAAGGGCAAGCGGACCCGCAAGGAGATCTTCCTGGCGGAGATGGACCAGGTGGTGCCGTGGAAGGCGCTGCTGGCGCTGATCGAGCCGCACTACCCGAAGACGGGCCGCCCCGGCCGCCAACCGTACCCACTTGCCACAATGCTGCGCGTCCACTTCCTGCAGCAGTGGTACGCGTTGAGCGACCCGGCGATGGAAGAGGCCTTGTACGACACTCCGGTGATGCGCCGGTTCGCCGGGCTCGGTGGGCTGGACGGCATCCCGGACGAGACGACAATCCTCAACTTCCGGCGATTGCTCGAGACGCACGACCTGGGCAGGCAGATCTTCGAGCAGGTCAATGCGCATCTGTCGCGTAAGGGCCAGAGCTTGCGCGCGGGCACGATCGTGGATGCGACGATCATCGCGGCCCCGAGCTCGACGAAGAACCAGGATGGCGAGCGGGATCCGGAAATGCACCAGACGAAGAAGGGCAACCAGTGGTACTTCGGGATGAAGGCGCACATCGGCGTGGACGAGGAGTCCGGGCTGGTGCACCACGTGGAATGCACGGCGGCGAACGCGGCCGACATCAGCCAGGTCCACAAGCTGCTGCACGGCAAGGAAGGCACGGTACGCGGCGACAGCGGCTACGCCGGCATGGACAAGCGCGAAGAACTGCAGGAGGTCCGGGCGGCTTTCGTGGTGGCGGAGAAGCCTTCGAAGATCCGCGCGATGAAGAACAAGCGCGACCGCCGGTACGCGGAGCGTTGGGAGCAGTACAAGGCGAGCCTGCGGGCGAAGGTCGAGCACCCGTTCCGGGTGGTGAAGCAGCAGTTCCGCCACATCAAGGTGCGCTACCGCGGATTGATGAAGAACACCGGCCAGATGCTGACGTTGTTCGCGTTGTCGAATCTGTGGATGGCGCGCCGGCACTTGCTGCCGGCGACGGGATAGGTGTGTCCCCCGGGCGGGGAACCCCGCCCAAATGCGCCGAAAACGGCGCAACGAGCGTCGC
>NZ_JACCKA010000056.1 GCF_013425525.1 Luteimonas salinisoli
AAAAATGGGGTCAGGTTCTGAGGTTTCCCCACGTTCTTCTCTGTCAGGTCAGCCGCTTAGCGGCGCTCTGACTGGAAACAAGTGCGCGCATGGCGCAGTCTTCAAGGTGACTAAGCCAAAGAAGGACTGACGACCATGCGCGCCAGCCGAGTATTGCAGAAGTGCCTGCCGGAATCACTGGAGCCGATGCACGCGCTGCGTGAGCATGCTCTGCTAAACGCCGTGGAAGCCGTGCTTCAAGGACGCAGGTTGACGCTGATGGACGTGGCCCGCTCCTGGCCCGGTGCCGAGCGTGTCCGGCCGCCGCTCAAGGCGTTCGACAGGCTGCTGGGCAACCCGCACCTGCACGCCGAACGCGAAGGGATCCATGCGGATATGGCGCGCTGGCTACTACGCAGCCCTCGGCCGGTGATCGTGATCGACTGGACGGATTTGAAGGCCGACAAGTCGTGGTGCCTGTTGCGTGCAGCGGTGCCGGTGGGAGGGCGAACACTGACGCTGCTGGACATGGTGTTCCCTGGCAAGAAGCAAGGCTCGCCCGCTGCGGAGAAGCGATTCCTGCAACGGCTGCGTGCACTGGTGCCGGAAGGCGCTCGCCCGGTCCTGATCACCGATGCGGGCTTCCGCACGCCCTGGTTCCGCGCCGTCTCGGCGCTAGGTTGGGACTGGGTGGGCCGCTTGCGCGGCCGCACGCAGGTCAAGCCAGTAGAGGTCGAAAATCGTATCGAGCAATGGGTGGACTGCCGACAGCTGCATGTGCTGGCCACTCGAACGCCGCGGGAGCTGCCGGTGATGCAGACCAATCGCGGCGATCCCCTGTCCTGCCGTCTGGTCGTGTACGCCAAGGCGCGGCAAGGCCGCAAGCACTGCAATCGGCGGCGTCGCACGGAAGTGGCACGCAGCTCGTCCAGTCGCAAGGCTGCGGCGCGCGAGCGCGAGCCTTGGCTGATCATCGCCTCGCCCAGTCTGGCCGAGGCCAGCGCCCGGCAGTTGGTGAGCCTGTACGCGCGCAGAATGCAGATCGAATGCTCCTTCCGCGACCTGAAGTCGCACCGGTACGGACAAGGCTTCGAAGATAGCCTGACGCGCAGTGACGCCCGTCTGCAGATCCTCCTACTGGTCGGCACGTTGGCGGCCTTCGCCAGCTGGTTGGCAGGCGTGGGATGCGAGAAGACCGGCATCGCCCAATGGCTATTGCCGATCCGCACCAAGCGCAAGCTGTACTCGACCTTGCGCGTAGGGCGGGAGGCCTTGGTCCGAGGCTGGCCGATGGAGCCCGTCTCCCAATGGCTGGATCGCTTACGATCACTACCCCCTGCGGTGATCGACCAGATGGTGCTGGGGGCATGAAAACGCGGGGAAACCTCAGGGTCAGGTTCATTTTCCGCAACAGCGCTGGCCCCGGGCCCTGCAGGTCCTTCGTAGAACGGCGGTTCTGCCGGAATGCGCCGCCGCGGCCGTTCCTCAACCGGCGCCCGGCATCTTGAACAGCCTGACCGGCCGTGCGGGTGCACGTGCGACCAGGCCCTTGGCTTCGAGGTCGAGCTGCACGGCCTTCAGCCACCACCCGGCCTTTGCGCCGCCGGGGAACAGGTCCCCTGGCAGGAGCTGCAGCAGCGCGTCCTTCGCCTGCGCCACCGTCATGCCCGGGGATGTCCCGGGCAGCACGTCGAGCAGCGCCTTCCTCATGGCCATGTACTTCGCCCGGTCGACGCGCTGCGTGTGCCCGGGCGAAGTGATGCTCTGGATCTCGATCTTGGCGGTCGGGTCAGGCATCGATCGTTCCTCCGAAGGGGATCTGCGGGGGCAGCTGCTGCAGCCGGATGCCTGCCGCGCGGCTGTCGCAACAGCATTCGACGCTGGCGATGGGCGAATGCTCGATGTCCAGCCGGATCTGGCCGCGGGCACGGGCGAGTCGACGGACCGGGGGCATACGGGTTTCCTGGCGTGGGTTCATTCACGCGACGAGCCAGCGCCCCCGTTTTCGACGAGGCCGAACCGAGGCAGGCGGGCCATGGCGCATCCTTGCGAAGGAGGAGTCGCCAGTATTCGAACTGGTACGCGACCCGGATATCGGGGAAACGCGCGCGAGCGAGCAGGAAAGTGAACCTGACTCCGTTATTTCAGGAAAGTGAACCTGACTCCGTTTTTTCATCCGCTACTGGCGTGGGACGGCCAGGCGCAGGTCGCTCTCCCTGGTGAGCATTTCGGAGAACAGGAGCCGGGACTGGTCCGGGGACAGGTCGAAGCCCCATCCCTCGAAGTCCGGCGACAGCGCAACCAGATCGGTGACGGTCGCTTCCGCGGGAGCGAACAGCGACAGCACCGGTGCGCCCGCGGGCGGGCGGCGGATGAAGTACACGCCTGCGTCCGCGGGCGTCCAGTTGCCGCCATCGCGGGGGTCGAGGTCGGCGATGAGCAGCGTCTCCGCTGCGCGTGCGGGCGCTCGTCGCCAGTCCTGCCGGGGCAGCGCCCACAATCCCGCCACGTCGGGCTTGCTGTACAGCAGGTGGCGGCCGTCGGCCGATTCGCGCGGATGCGCACCGGGTCCGGGCGTGACGGCGACCGCCTCGCCGCTGCCGACGACGGGATGCGCATGGATGCGCCATTGGCCGCTGCGATTGGATTCGAAGTACAGCCAGGCCCCGTCGCGCGACCAGGCCGGGTTGCGGTTGTCGCCGGGGCCGTCGACGATCCGCTGCGGCGTGCCGCCCTCGGGCGAGACGGCGAAGATCGCGGTCCTGCCCTCGGGGCTGGCGTCGAAGGCGATCCGCGCGCCGTCGGGCGACCAGGCGGGGTTGTCGACGAAGACGCCGTCGAACGCGGCGATCTGCACGGCCCCGCTGCCGTCGCGCCGGCTGACCCAGATGCCGTGCGGCCCGCTGCGGTTGGAGGTGAAGGCGATGCGCTCGCCGTCCGGCGACCAGGCCGGGTTCGAATCCCAGCGGGTGGACTGGAACTGCTGCCCGGCGCCGACGTCCGCCTCTCCGGCCAGGCCGATCTGGCGCAGCCGGGAACGGTGCATCCACTGTTCGAACGCGATCGCGTCGATGCCCGCCGCCGTCGCCGGCTGGTGCACGTCCTCGTTGCCGAGCGACAGCGGCCGGAGTTCGCCGCTGTCCGGATCGACCGACCACAGCCCGTACATGCCCGAGCGGGTGGACGTGAACAGGATCCGGCTGCCATCGGGCGACCATGCGGCGCCGTTGATCTTGCGGTTGTCGAAGGTCAGGCGGGTGGGGACGCCGCCCGTCGCGCGAACGCGGTAGAGGTCCTTGGTGACCTCGTTGACGCCGCGCACGAATACGATCGTGCGGCCGTCGTGGGCGAAGCGCGGGTCGGTGTCGCCGAGGGTCCCCGCAGCGGGTTCCGACAGGGCCTGGCGTTCGTCGCCGCCGCGCGTCGCGAGGAGGATGCGATACGGTTCGGCGGCGTTCTCGCGTGCGGCGTAGGCGATCCGCGTGCCGTCCGGAGACAGGCTCATGCCGCGGATCTCGCGCATCGTCCCATCGCGAAAGACCCGGGTGACGCCGCCGCCGAGCGCCGAGACGCGCAGGATCGAGATGCCGGTCTCGTCGGTGCGCGAGAACAGCAGCGCACGCCCGTCCGCGGTCCAGAGCGGATGGCGTTCGTCGACCGGGCTGGCGGTGAGGTTGAGCACGTCCTCGCTGCCGATCGTCTTGACGTAGACGTCGAACGCGCCGCCGCTGTCCCAGATGAAGGCGACGCGACTGCCGTCCGGCGACAGCGCGGGTTCGAGTTCACGGCCGACGAAACTGGTCAGCGGCCGCACCTCGTGCGCCATGGCGGGTCCGGACGGCGCACGCGACAGCAGCATCGCCGCCGCGGCCGCCAGCGCCAGCGCCGCCGCGGCCGCCAGGCCGAGCAGGGCAGCGCGGCGCGCCGTCCGGCTGCGAGGGGAGGGCGGCTGCTGGACGCGCGCGGGCGCGTCGCCAGGCGCTTCGGGCGCGATGTCCGGGGTGTCCGGGGCCGGCGGCGCCAGCGCCGCGGCGACCCGGGCCGGGGCGATGGGCGCGATCAGCCGGTAGCCGCCCTTGCGGATCGTCTCGATGTAGCGCGGCGCCTGCGGGTCGTCTTCGAGGATCTTGCGCAGTTCCGAGATCGCGCGGTTGAGCAGGTAGTCGTCGGCGACGGTGCCGGCCCAGACGGTGTCGAGGAAGATTTCCCGCGAGATCACGGTCCCCGGACGCTCCGCCATCAGCACCAATACCTGCATCACCTTGGGCTCGACCTGGGCGACGCGGCCCCGGATCGAGATGCGGTTGAGCGAGGGCTGGACCAGCGCTTCGCCTGCGCTGAAGTTTGCAGGCCCGGCGTGGCCCGCACGGTCTCCCGGCGATGCCTCGATCTTCCCGATGGCCGTCTGTTCGTTCACCCGTCCCACTGCCCGATAGCGGGCTCCTCGGCGGCGCCCGACGGCGCCCGCATCGAATCTATAGCAAAACCCTAGGGTTCCTCCATCCAACTGGAGCCTGCAACCGGGCTTTCCTCGTCGGATCGCGGCGGCGCTGGCCGCAGCCCAGGAGGATATGACATGTGTGGTGACCGTGCCCGGCCCTGCGCGTTCGTCGTCGCCGTGCTGATGCTGGCGCTTGCGGCCGGCGCGTCCGTAGCGGCCGAACCCGATGCCGCGGTCCTGTACCAGCGCAACTGCGCCTCCTGCCACGGGGCCGATCGCCAGGGCACGGGTTTGGGACCGCCGCTTTCGGCGCGGACCTACCGCTACGGCGGCAGCCGGGACGACCTGGCGCGCGTGATCCGCAACGGCGTCGCCTCGCAGGGAATGCCGGCTTTCGACGGGCTGCTGTCGGCGCAGGAGATCGCCGCTCTCGCGGAATTCCTGCCCGCGCGCCAGGGCGACCCCGAGCCCTCGCCGGAGGAGGTCCAGGCCGCCGCGGACGCCGCGCCGCGTGAGTTCGACGCGGCCCCGGGCGTGGTCGATACGCTCGACTACGCGGTGCGCGCGGAGGTGTTCGCCGACGGGCTGGAAACGGTCTGGGCGCTGGCCTTCCTCGATGCCGATACGGCCCTGCTGAGCGAGCGGCCGGGGCGGCTGCGGGTGATCCGCAACGGCGTGCTCGACCCGCGCCCGGTGCGTGGCGTCCCCGGGGTCTACGTCCACGAACACATGTGGAACCAGGGCGGCCTGCTCGATATCGCGGTCGACCCTGCCTATCGCAGCAACGGCTGGATCTATCTGTCGTACAGCCATCGCCTGGACGCCGTGGGCCCCGAGGGCGAGCCGCTGGCGATGACCCGGGTGGTGCGCGGGCGCCTTCGCGGCCACGCCTGGGTAGACCAGGAGGTGGTGTTCGAAGCGGCGCGCCAGGCGTACGGCGAACCGTTCTGGCACTACGGTGGGCGCATGGTCTTCGACGGCGAGGGGCGCCTGCTGTTCTCGGTCGGCGACCGCGGCGTGCAGGAGCTGGCGCGCGAACCGGCGCGCCCGACCGGCAAGATCCACCGCGTGCTGCCCGACGGAACACCGCCGGCGGACAACCCGTTCCACGGCCGCGGCGACGCGCTCGCGTCGGTCTACAGCCTCGGCCACCGCAACTCCCAGGGCATGGCGATCGAGCCCGCCACCGGACGCCTGTGGGCAACCGAGCACGGCCCGCGCGGCGGCGACGAACTGAATATCGTCGTGCGGGGCGGCGACTACGGCTGGCCGGTGGTCTCGCACGGCATCAACTACGACGGCACCCTCCTCACCCCGCATACCCGCGCCGACGGCGTGATCCAGCCGGTCCACTACTGGCGGCCCTCGATCGGCGTTTCGGGGCTGGCCTTCTACCGCGGCGACGAGTTCCCGCTGTGGCGGGACAAGCTGCTGGTCACCGGGCTGTCGCCGCGCGACCTGCGCTTGCTCACGATCGACGGCGAGCGCGTGCAGCACGAGGAAATCCTCTTCCGCGCGCAGGGCCGTCCCTACGAACCGGTAGTCGGCCCGGACGGCGCGATCTACCTGGTGACCGACGATCCGGGCCAGATCCTGCGGCTCACGGCGCAAGAGGAGCGTCGGCAGTAGCCGGGGCCGGACCGGCATCGCACCCAGCGGGAGACCATCGCATGCGAGTCAACGTTTCCTCAGGCTCCCCCCACGAGTTGCGGATCGGTTTCTGCCGCGCGGTCCGGATAGGCAACGTGCTCGCCGTCGCCGGTACCGCGCCGGTCGCCCCGGATGGGTCGGTGGCGGCGCCGGGCGACGTCCGCGGGCAGACCAGGCGATGCCTGCAGATCATCGCTGCGGCGCTGGCTGCCGCAGGCCTCCGAATGGACGACGTCATCAGGATCCGGGTCATGCTCATCGACATCGACACCTGGCGCGAGGCGGCGAAGGCCTATAGGGAGTTCTTCTCCCCTCGCATCAGGCCAGCCTGCTCGTTCATCGAGGTTTCCCGCTTCATCGACCCGCGTTGGCTCGTCGAAATCGAGGCGGATGGAGTGATCGTCGAGCTTGCTGCGCTTTCGGAGCCGAGGGCGGAAGAGCAAAAATGGGGTTATGCACATTTCGGCGCACGTCCATGACCGGTGGTCGCAGGGTCTACTCGTGCTTGCCCGGCGCCGTTGTCCCCGCGCCGTTGGGAAGCGGGCCGGCGCCGGGCTCCAGCAAGTACCCGAGCTCGTTTTTTGTCGAAAGGTGTCCATCGGCACATGCCCGCCCGCGCGGTTGCCACCAGGATCGGCCGGGAACAAGGGAGGCCGACCATGTGGTTGCGATGGATGGTTGCGGGATTGCTGGGGGTGTCTGCATGGGCCGGTGCGCAGGAGCCCGCGACAGAAGTGGCGGTCCTTTCCACCCTGCACCGGATGCATGGGGACGTGCCGGGTTATGGCCTGGACGTGCTTGCCGGCGACCTCGAGGCGCTGGCGCCCGACGTGCTGTGCATCGAGGTGCGCCCGGACAGGCTCGCGGAGCGGGCGCCGGAGCAGGTCAAGATCGAGTATCCGGAAGTGGTTTACCCGATGCTGGAGCAGGGCGGGTACCGCGTCTATCCGATGGAGCCCGCCGAACCGGCCTACAGTGTCATGGTCGAACCCTACCGCGCGGCCCAGGAGGCTTTCGTCGCCGGTCAGCCAGAGGCGTCGGCGGCGTTCGACGCCTATGTCGAGGGCATGTACGCGGCACTGCGTGCCTACTGGACGTCGTCCGCTCGGGTGAACGATGCGGTCACCGATGCCCACATGCGCGCCAAGCATATGTTGCAGGATGCGTTGTTCGGCACGGCGGAAGCGGAAGGCTGGGAACGGTGGAACCGCCATTTCCTCGCCGTTGTCGATCGGGCGCTCGACGAGAACCCCGGCAAGCGCGTGGTGGTGCTGGTGGGCGCCGAGCACGCCTACTGGCTGCGCGACCGCCTGCGTGGCCGCCCGGGCATCCGCCTGCTCGGCACGGTGGAATCGCCGGAGCGTCGGCCCCGGAAACCGCAGGCGGTCCCAGGCGAGTAGTCCCTGCGGGGAAAATGAACCTGACCCCATTTTTTTTGGCCAGATCCTGCGGCTGACGGCGCAGGAGGAGCGCCGGCAGTAGCGGACCGGCCCGGAGGGCGTTCGTGCATGTCATTCCTACGGAGGAAAGCAGGATGAAAGGGATCGTTTCCGCCAGCCTCGTCGCGACCGCCGCCTTGTTGGCGAGCATGGGGTCGCAGGCGCAGACCCCGCGGCCCGTCCTCGACTTCGAGACGGCGGACGCCATCCGCGACCATTGCCTGGCCCGCGCCGCGGAGGCCGGCCATGCGGTCGCGGTCGCGGTCTTCGACGACGGTGGCGACTTGGTGAGCTTCTCCAACCATGGGGCCTCGCCGGCCGCCGCCGCCGTGGCGCAATGGAAGGGACGCTCCGCGGCGATGTATCGGAGGTCGACGCGCGAGACGGCCGCATGGAACGTGCCGACCGCGCCGATGATCGCCGTCATGGAAGGTGGCGTGCCGCTGTTTGCCCGGGACGGTACGGCGATCGGCGGCGTCGGCGTCTCCGGTGCGCCGTCGGAGTTCGACGCCGAATGCGGGACCCGGGCGGCCGAGGCGGCGAGCCTGACGGTCGCGCGTCCGCAAGAGTGAGGCAAAGGCGGGGTCAGGTTCAATTTCCATTGGCGCCGTCGACGGTGCATGCTGGCATCCCCTTCGCTTCGGGAGTCCGCGTGTCCGGATCGCCACGCAACGCCTCTGCAGTTTCCGCCCTGTGCATGGCCCTGGCCGTCGCGGGCTGTGCCACCACTGCCGGTGCGCCGCTTGCGGCCGGCGCACAGGCCGCGGTCGAGGGGACCGTCGTGTCCGTGGATACCCAACCGTGGACCTATGACGGCCACGCGGTGGTCGAAATCGATACGCGCGGACATGGCCGCATGGCCGTGCACCTGCCGGCGCGGTGGAACCTGTGCAAGGCGCCGCCGGTGGAGGTCGAAGCGCTCGCCGTGGGCATGCCGGTGCGTGCCGTCGGTACCGTCGGTGCCGAGGGCGAAATGATGGTATGCGAGTCCGAGACCCATCGGCTGGTGCCGGTCGACTGAAGCCCGCCGTGGGACCGCAAAACGGCAAGCCTCGATGGCCGGCGCAGCGGCAGGCGGGGGTCAGCGCAAACGCTGGGTCGCCGCCCCTTGCGCCGGCGTCACCCGCCACACCGTGTTCGACAGGTCGTCGGCGACGATCAGCGCGCCGCGCGGATCCACGGTCACGCCGACCGGACGGCCGCGGGTCTTGCCGTCGTCGCCGAGGAAGCCGGTGACGAAGTCGACCGGCTCGCCCGAGGGACGGCCGTTGCGGAACGGTACGAAGATCACCTTGTAGCCGACCGGCTCGTCGCGGTTCCAGCTGCCGTGCTCGCCGACGAACACGCCGTGGGCGAATCGCGCGCCCATTGCGGGAACGGAGAAGTCCAGGCCGAGCGCGGCGACGTGCGAGCCCAGACTGTAGTCCGGCACGATCGCCGAGGCGACCTTCTGCGGATCCTGCGGCCGCACGCGCGGGTCCACGTGCTGGCCCCAGTAGCTGTAGGGCCAGCCGTAGAAGCCGCCCTCGCGAACCGAGGTGAGGTAGTCGGGTACCAGGTTGGGTCCGAGCTCGTCGCGCTCGTTCACCACCGCCCACAGCGTGCCGCTGCCCGGCTGGATCGCGAGCGCGGTCGGATTGCGCAGGCCGGTCGCGTAGGGCTTGTGCGCGCCGGTTTCGGCATCCACCTCCCACACCATCGCGCGGTTCGCCTCGGCGGTCATGCCGCGCTCTGTGATGTTGCTGTTGGAGCCGATGCCGACGTAGAGGAAGCGTCCGTCGGCGCTGGCGGCGAGCGCCTTGGTCCAGTGGTGGTTGATCTCCGAGGGCAGGTCCGCGACCTTGTCCGGCGGCCCGCTGGCGCGGGTCTGGCCGTCCCGGTAGTCGAAGCGCACCAGCGCGTCCTGGTTGGCGACGTAGAGATCGCCGTCGACCAGTGCCAGCCCATAGGGCGCATCGAGGTCCTCGGCGAACACGTTCTGGTGCTCGTAGGTGCCGTCGCCGTCGCCGTCGCGCAGCAGGGTCAGGCGGTCGCCGCTCTCGACCTGGGTGGTGCCCTTGGACTTGATGTAGCCGGCGATGACGTCCTTCGGCTTCAGGCTCGGCGCATTGCCGCCGCGGCCCTCGGCCACAAGGATGTCGCCATTGGGAAGCACCAGGGTCTGGCGCGGGATCTTCAGGCCGGTAGCGATGGCGGCGATCGCGTAGCCCTGCGGCACGGTCGGCAGTCGGTCGCCCCATTCCGCGGGCTCGGCCACGTTCATGCTGGGCAGCAGTCCGTGCTGCTGGTCGGGGAGCGTCGGATCGGGGCCGTACTGCGCGGGGTCCGGATCGCCGCCGCTGCAGGCGCCCAGCAGGGCGGACAGGCCGATGGCCGCAAGCACGTTCGAGCGTTTCATGCGCCACCTCCCGCGCGGATGCCGAAGAAGCCGATCCAGGCGGCCGCGCCTGCAAGCGCGGCGACGATCGCCGAGAGCACCAGGCCCGCGGGCATGCTGGCCCAGGCGTCCCTGGCATGGACCAGGGCGTTGATGAAGCCGAGCGCCCAGGTCGCCAGGAGCAGCAGCGCGTAGGCGAGCTGGCGCCGATCCCGCCGATCGGCGCGGATCAGGTCGACGACGGCCCATGCCAGGACGCAGGCGCCGAGCACCAGGCCGCCTGCGATCAGCCAGGAAGCGAAGTTCGCCCATTGGATCTGGTAGCTCGAGGCGTACGCGATGTCGTTCAGCACGGCGCCCAGGAACAGCGGTACGGTGCCCGCGAGCAGGAACGCGTGGAGCGGATGAAGCGCGCGCCGAGGTCTCGGGTCGGCGATGACGGCCATGGCGGCGTCCTCCCTGAGGATGGTCGGGTGCGGCCCCACGGACGCGAAACCACCGCCAGCGTGGGGGCCGGGAGGTCGAGACTAGCGGGACCGTCGTGGTCGTCGTGCGACGATGCCGGCGGCCACGGCCACGGCCACGGCCACGGCCACGGCGATAGCAATGGCAATGGCAATGGCAATGGCGATCGGTCGTCGATGCCTATCGGGGACGGCGCGCGGGCGAGTGAGCCTGGGCAAGGCGACGGCGACAGCGACGGCCTCGGTCCGTGCCGGAAGCGACGACCCGGGTGCAGGCGGCGGCAGATCGGCTCCCGGGGCACGTCGATCCCGATCATCCACCGCCTCGATGACGCAGATGCATGCCGGTGCTACCGTTTCGCCATGGGCAAGTTCGCGAAGATCGGATTCAAGGCGGAGCTGCTGCGGCCGGCGAGCCCGAAAGGCGCCTCCTGGGCCTTTCTCGTGGTGCCCGCGAGCGCCAGCGCGAAGCTGCCGACGCGGAGCATGACGACCGTCGACGGCGCCCTCGATGGCCATCCCTTCCGGGCCACCCTCGAGCCGGACGGCAAGGGAAGCCATTGGCTCAAGGTGCCCAGGGCGATGCGTGAAGCCGTCGGCGCGAACGTGGGCGACATCGTCGCCCTCGAGATCATGCCGGCGGCGGAGGAGCCGGAGCCCCGCGTGCCGGGCGAGCTTCGCAAGGCGCTGGCGGCCGCTCCGGAGGCGCGGGCGCAGTGGTCCAGCCTGACGCCCGTGGCGCGGAGAGACTGGATCCGGTGGATCACCTCCGCAAAGAAGGCGGAGACGCGCGAGCGCCGCATCGCCAACGCCTGCTCGATGCTCGCGTCCGGGAAGCGCCGCGTCTGCTGCTTCGACCGATCCGGGATCTACGGCAAGGGTCTCGGCGCTCCCGAACCGGCGGGGTAGGGAGCGTCCGGTATCCGGCTTGTGGCAGCAACCCGCGAAACCAGTGCCTGTGCGTCGGTCCGCGCCGCATCGGCGTAGACTCCGGCCGGGAGCGGGAGCCTTGGGAGCATGGGATGATGGACGTGCCGAACTGCCTGTTGAAGGCGATCCGGGACTACCGTGCGCAGCATGCGCTCCCGCAGCCGTTCTCGGAGTGCCTGGACAGGCTCGAAGCGCAAGGCTTCTCCCTGCTCCGCGAGCCGGCCGCATCGGACCGCGGCGTTCGCTGGCACGCGGCGGGCTTCGTCGTCCACTACGTGGCGCTCGCGCTCGACGATCACCGGGTTTCCGAGCGCGAGATGGGGAACATCCTGGCGTTGAAGCGGATCTACCGCCTGGACGAAGGGGATCTTCTGGCGCTACAGAGACAGGCGATCGCGGATCTGCTCCGCCTGGAGACGGCAAAGCTGCTGGCGGACGAGCGTGTCGACGATCTGGAGCTCATGCACCAGGCCGACCTGCAGCGCGCCCTGGGCCTGGGCTACGACGAGTATCTCCGGCTGACCAGGGACAGCATCAGGCCGGTCGTCGAACAGATGCTCGAGGAAGCCAGGGGCGGCAGCGGGCAGCGGCAGGACGAGATCATCCGCAGGCTGCAGGCCTTGCAGACGGTGCTCAGGGTCGACAGGGCGACGATGACGGCGATCTGGCCGGACTGAAACCAGCGGTGGCGTCCCCGGCTCGGGGCGCGTGGCCGTCGCATTCGAGTCGACTCCGCCCCGATTTTTCTTTGCTGCGGCGCAGCTTGCCCCAATGGACAGTGGCCGGCGCCGGTCGGCGCTGGCCTACTGGCCCGGTTCCCGCACCTCCCTCGCCGGCGCATCCGCCGGCCGTCATCCGAGTCCGAGGAGCTGTCACGTGATCGAGCCGATTCCCTTGCGTGCGCGTGCCGCCCCGGCGCTGCTGCGCCACGCGCTCGCCTGCCTGCTGTTCGCATGCGCCGCCGTCGCAGCGCCCTTTGCGTTCGCCCAGGCCGAAGTCACCGGCTTCGGCAGCAATCCCGGCAATCTGCGCATGTTCAAGCACGTGCCGGCCGGACTGCCTGCCGGCGCGCCGCTGGTCGTGGCCTTGCACGGATGCGCGCAAAGCGCATCCAGCTACGATGCCGAAACCGGGTGGCAGATGCTGGCCGACCGCTGGCAATTCGCCTTGCTGCTGCCGCAGCAGCAGGGCAGCAACAACGCCAGCGCCTGCTTCAACTGGTTCGAACTGGGCGACACGGCACGCGGGCAGGGCGAAGCGCTGTCGATCAAGCAGATGGTCGACCGCATGCTGGCCGATCACGGCGGTGATCCGTCGCGCGTCTACGCCACCGGCCTGTCCGCGGGCGGGGCGATGACCGCGGTCATGCTCGCCGCCTATCCGGACGTGTTCGCCGGCGGCGCCATCCTCTCCGGCGTGCCCTATCGCTGCGCGACCAGCCAGAGTGCGGCATTCGGCTGCATGAATCCCGGTACCGATCTCACCCCTGCGCAATGGGGCGACAGGGTGCGATCGGCCCACGGCGGCTACGCCGGTCCATGGCCCATCGTCTCGATCTGGCACGGCGATGCCGACTACGTGGTGCGTCCGGCCAACCTGGCCGAGAGCATGGAGCAATGGACCGACGTCCACGGCATCGACCAGATCGCGGACGCCAGCGACAGCGTCGCCGGCTATCCGCACCGGGTCTACGAGGATGCTTCCGGCACTCCGCGGGTGGAGACCTACACCATCACCGGCATGGGCCACGGCGCCCCGGTGGATCCGGGCTCGGGGGAAAGCCAGTGCGGCACCGCGGGTGCCTACATCCTCGACGCCGGCATCTGCGCCAGCTACTACATCGGGCATTTCTGGGGCCTGGACGATCTCGATGGCAGCGCGCCGGACGTCGTTCTCACCGCACCGGCGGACGGCGCCGAGGTCGGCGGCACGGTGGCGCTGGCGGCCGACGCCAGCGACGACATCGGCATTGCGCGGGTGGAGTTTCTCCTGGACGGCGTCCTTTTGGGCAGCGACGACAGTGCGCCGTACGGGCTCTCCTGGGACAGCACCGCCGCCACCGACGGCGCGCACACGCTGCAGGCGCGCGCGATCGATCTGGTCGACAATGTCGGCACTTCGGCCCCGGCGCACGTGAACGTCGTCAACGGTGGAAACGGCGGCGTGCCGCAGACGGCCGAGTTCTCCAGCGAGGCGGCCAACGACGGCTATGTGAAGGCCGATGCCGGCGGCGGCTCGCCCGCCGTCGGCACGCTGGAAGCCTACTTCGGCCTTGCGATCGGCCGCGGCACGGACGGCAAGTACAACCGCAGCCTGCTCTCGTTCGATACGTCCGCGCTGCCCGACGCCGCCATCGTGGTCTCGGCGACGCTGACGGTGCGCTACAACGGCGGCCATGGCGACCCATGGGCGAACCCGCCGGGCAACGCGCTGGTCGTCGACGCGCACCCCGGCTGCGTGGGGACCTGCGCCACCGAAGGCGGCGACTACGCCGCTGCGATGGCTGCGCTCGACGTCGCCCGGCTGCAGCCCTTCAGCGGCGGCAGCCAGACCAGCAACCTGTTCGACGGCGCCGGCCTGGCGGCGATCAACCGCCATGGCCACACCCAGTTGCGGCTGCGGTTCAGCGGCAATCCCGCCGCGACCGGCTACGTGTGGATAGGCAATGGCGCCAGCGCGAAGCTGACGGTGGAGTACCTGCCCTGAGATCCGGAACCGTGCGGCTGGCTCGGGCGGCGAAACGGCATGCGGCCGGCCCGCGCCGTCGCCCCCCGACGCATACCGGGATCAGGTTCGGACTCGAGATGGCTTCCTGAAGCGAGGTGACGGGAGCCATTCACCAGCAACGCCCGCGTCCGCCTCTTTCGACCGCCCCTGAGCTACCGCGGTTCTCGACTCGCCTGCCCGGTGCCGTCCTCGCGCCGATCCGCTGCGACCGCGCCGCAGGTACGGACGCGCCGGCGGGCGCCCTCGTGCAGGCGCCCGGCCGAGACGATGGCGCGCGCGTGGACTCCCTCGCCGGCTACCCCGCCCGCATCGAGCAGTTCGACCTTGAACCGGTACAGCCTGCCATCGCGTCCCAGGCAGGTCGCACGGATGCGAACCTTGGCGAACAGCGGCGTCGCTGCCAGGTGCTTCACGTCGACGCCGACGCCCACCGACACTTCGTCCTCGCCAAGCAGGGGTCGCATCAGTCGCGCCGCCGCCAGTTCCATCAGGCCGATCATCCGCGCGGTCCCCAGGACGTCCGGGAACTGGTCGTCGTCCTCAAGCCGGAGGTTGCGCGGCGAGTCGGCGGCTACGACGCGATAGTCCAGTTCGTACGTCTTCCCTTCCGTCAATCGCGCCGCGTCCGCTGGCGCCGCAACCGGGTCACGCATCGCCGTCTCCCGTGGGCACGATGGCGGCGGTCTCGACCATCAGGACCACCGCGCGCCCGGGCGCGCGGGTGCGGTGCAGCACGCCCTTGGGTACGACGAAACCTTCCCAGCGCCGCAGGTCCACCGTGCGGTCCTCCAGGTCGACCAGGAATACGCCATCCAGGACGAAGAAGAATTCGTCGTCATCGACGTGCCGGTGCCAGTGGTATTCCCCCACCATCACGCCGAGCCGGACGACGGCGTCGTTCACCCTGCACAGGGTCTGGTTGTACCAGCGTTCGGTGCAAGCGACGGCCAATCCGGCGACGTCGATCGTCTCCAGTGCGGGGAACTTGACGTCCAGATGCGTGGCGTAGGGATAGCTGGTCGGATCCGTCATATGGGTTCGGCAGCGTTGCGGAAGATGGCACGACTGTACGAATGCCGGTAATTCATGTCCAATATATTAATAACTCGGTTTATATATATAAAACGATATGAATCTTAGGCAGATCCAGGTGTTCCTGGCCGTTGCGCGACACGCCGGCTTTTCGGCGGCGGCGGCAGAGCTGAGGATCGCGCAATCGGCGGTCAGTATCGCGATCCGTCGGCTGGAGGAGGATCTGGGCGCGCGCCTGTTCCATCGCAGCAAGCGGTCGGTGGAACTGTCGCCGGCCGGACGGGCGTACCTGGCCAGGGCGCAGCCCGCGCTGGCGCAACTCGAACTCGCCCGGCAGGAGTTGCGCGCGCTCGACGCGGGCATCGGCGGCACGCTGGTGGTTGCGGCACCGGCGATGGTGACCGGGTTCGCGCTGGCCGCGCCGCTGGCGGCCTTTCAGGCGGCGCACCAGGGCGTGCGGGTGACCCTGCTGCAGGCTGGCGCGAGCGAGATTGCGCGTCGCGTCGCCGCCGGCGAGGTGGAGCTCGGCGTGATCGCAGGCGACGACGCCGATCCGGGGCTCGAGGTCATCGCGTTGGCGCATTTCCCGAACGTTGCCTGCATGGCGGCCGCATCGCGATCGGCACCCGGTGCCGCGATGACATGGCCCGAACTGCTGTCGCAGCCGATCGTCGCATTCCCGGTCGGCTACCATCAGCGCAGCCGCATCGACGCGCAGGCCCGCAGGATCGGTGTGGTGCCCCGGATCGTCATGGAAACCGAGAACGTCGCGGTCCTGCTGGAGGCGGTACGCCGGGACATCGGCCTGGCGACGTTGCCGGAGCCGGCGGTGCGCGGCGTTGGCGGCCTGGTCACCATGCCCTTGGAAGGGGATGAGGTTCTGTCCGTCGCCGTCTGTTACCGCCGCGACTATCCGCTGTCGCGCGCGGCGCGGGCGCTGATCGAGCATCTTCGACTATAGCGCTGCATCAGCGCCGCTGCTGCCATCGGGGAAATCGTGTCGGTGGCGAGCGGGCCAGCTCGAACCGCCATTCGGGAAACACCCGGGGTTCGGGGCGGGCTCCGATGGGCTCGCCTTTCCTGGGCTGATGCTCGGAATACGCTGTTCGACCCTGACCACGGTCCGTCGCTCCTTTCCGGCGTTTCGTCGGTGGTCGCCCGGTTTCGTCGCATCCCGACTGGCGCGCCGCCGAGGTGGCTTGCAGGCTGATCCGGCTCGGCCGCGTTGGCGCGGCGTGCTTCGAACGGAGACGTTGACATGAAGAAACTCAAGACCGCTCTCGTGGCGATCGCTGCCGTGGTCGTCTTGTGCGGACTGGCGATGTTCTATCCGCTGGTGCCCGGCACCAAGGCGCCGCCGGCGCAGCCGCATTCCGTATTCGAAGAAGACCTCACCCGGGCGCTGAGGGATTTCGCCGAGGCCCGCGAAAGCATCGACGCCGTGGTGATTGCGTCTTCGAAAGAGGTGCTCTTCGTCCACGGCGCTGCGCATCTGCCGATCAACACCCACTCGGTCCGCAAGAGCGTCATGAGCGTGCTGATCGGGATGGCGGTCCTGGAGGGGAAGCTCGAGGTCACGGACAGCCTGGCGAAGCTCGGCATAGACGATGAGGCGATGCCGCTGACCGACCTCGAGAAAACGGCCACGGTTGCGGACCTGCTCAAGGCGAGGTCGGGCATCTACATCGAGGCGGCCGGCGAGACCGAGGACATGAAGGCGGGGCGGCCGCGGCGCGGACAGTACCGGCCCGGCGCGCACTACTACTACAACAACTGGGACTTCAACGCGCTGGGTACCGTGCTCGCCGCCAGCACCGGCGCGGCGCCGGAGCAGCACATGCGTCGGCTTGCCGGGCGGCTCGGGTTTCAGGACTACGAGGCCGGTCACTTCTACTACCAGACCGCGCGCGATTCGGAGCACGACCAGTACACCATCTTCATGTCGGCGCGGGATCTCGCCCGTGTCGGGCAGATGATGTTGCGGCAGGGTCGAGACCCGGCGGGAGGGTCGCTGGTGTCGGCCGAGTGGGTCGCCGATTCGACCAGGCCGTACTCCCGGCTCGTCGACCGCGATCCATTGGACGGCTATGGGTACCTCTGGAGCCTCGATGCCGACACGGGCACATACTGGGCCACCGGTTGGGGCGGGCAGTTCATGCTGGTGGACCCGCGCAACGATCTGGTGATCGTGGCGCGCAACGACACCGGCCGACGGCTGGGACAGCTGGGTTGGCTGGTGCTGTTGGACAAGTCGAGCCAGGGCAGCCTCGCCGATATGGAAGCGCTGCGCGCAATGGCGACGCGCAGGTGAGACCCGTCGCTGCCGCGCTACCGGAGCCGGTAGTGCGCGGTGCACATGCGCGGCCGCAGTGGCGCGGCGGACGGCGGCGCCCTGTCGGTGCCGCCAGCCGTTGTCGCGATGGTCCGCTGTCGCCCGCGGGCGCACATCTGGACGCTCGCTGACCGCAGAGCGTCGCCGGTTCGACCGGGACGTTTGCGCGCTGCGCCCGCGGCGTGTCCAATACCCGTCCCGGTCGAGAATGCGATGCCCATGGAATCCGATCCCACCGAGCGTGCCGAACTGCCCGTCCTTTCGCCCGGCGAGGCGCGCGTGCTGGGCTGCCTGATCGAGAAGGAAGCGACCACGCCCGACCTCTACCCGCTGACCGTCAGCGCCGCGCAGTCGGCCGCCAACCAGAAGACCGCGCGCGATCCGGTCATGGCGCTCGATCAGGGCGCGGTGAACCACGCGCTGCGCCGGCTGGAGCAGCTGGGCCTGGCGAAGCAGGTGTTCTCCAGCCGCGCCGAGCGCTACGAGCATCGCACCGGCGCCCACTTCAGCCTGCCGCAGCAGCAGGCGACGCTGCTCGGCCTGCTGCTGCTGCGCGGCCCCCAGACCGTGCACGAACTGCTCGCGCGCAGCGAGCGCCTGTGCCGGTTCTCCGACGCCGAGGACGTGCGTCATCATCTCGATCGCCTGTGTCAGCGGCAGCCGGCGCTGGCGGTGCTGGTGCCGCGCGGCCCGGGCCAGCGCGAGGACCGCTACGCGCACCTGCTGTCGGGAGATGTGGATGTCGGCGCCATCGCCGCGCGTGTGCCGGCCCACGCCGTCGCCGGCGCACCGGCGTCGGCGCTGGAGGCGCGCCTGCAGGCGCTGGAAACCGAGGTCGCGGAGCTGCGCGGGCAGGTGGCGCGGCTGCTGGATGCGGCGCGGCCGGATTCGACCGAAGCGTGACGGGGCCCCCGCGATCGGCGGGCGACCCGGCCGGTCGTCGGCGGCGGTGCAGCGGGGTGGCGCCGAATCGCGACGCGCCGTACGCGCCGATGCGTCCTTGGCGGTCCCGGGCCGGGGGGCGGCGGCACGGTGCGCTGGTCGGGCGGAGGCCGCGGTAGCGGCTTGCGCGGGAGGCGGGGGAGGGAACGGGCATGGATCTGGCGCTGCACCTGATGGTGGGATTCTCGCTGGGCATGGCGGCGCTGCTCATGGCGGTGCTCGCCGGCGGGCATCGACGGCTGGCATTGCCCTGGCAGTCCCGGCTGGCCGGCCTGGTCATGCTGGCGGGATTGGCGATCACCCAGCTCGGGCATCTGGAGTTCGCGACGGCCGCAGTGGACGCGCCGCCGCGCCGCTACGTGGTGGTGGTGTTCCTGCAGTCGGTGGGCTTCTACTGGCTGCTGCTCGGCGCACTGCGTCCGGAAGGGGACTGGCGCCGGGTCGAATGGGCGCTGCCGGCCGCCGTGCTGGCGCTCTCCCTCGCGGTTCCGTTGGCGTGGGCGGTGCCGTTGGCCCTGGCGCTCGGCGCCGCCGCGGCATCGCATCTGTGCATCCTGGTCTATCGTCTGCGCGCGCTGCGGAGCCGGTTCGTGCTGGAGCTGCGGGTCCTGGGCCTGTTCGCGCTGATGGCGGTGGCGGTGGCGCTCAGCGGGCTGCTGGCGCCCGCTGGACTGGGCTGGTACGGCTATGCCTGGACCTATGCGGCGCTGATCGCGCTGGGATTCCTGGTGGTCGGCTGGCTGCTGCTCAGCGTGCCGGACCTGGTGCCGAAGACGCGCGAGGCGGTGGCCGTGGCCTATGCCCAGTCGACCCTGGAGCGGGTCGATCGCGAGGCGATGACGGCGCGCTTGCGACAGTTGTTCGAGCAGGAACGGGTGCACCTGTCGGAGTCGCTGAGCCTCGCCAACGTGGCCGAGATGCTGGGGCTCAGCGCCCACCAGCTGTCGGAGCTGGTCAACACCGAGTTCGGCCTCGGTTTCTCGCGCCTGGTCCGGCAGTACCGGGTGGAGACCGCGAAGCGGATGCTGCTCGACGAGCCGCGCGCCTCGGTGCTGTCGGTGGGCATGGCGGCCGGCTTCAACTCCCAGTCCAGCTTCTACGTTGCGTTCAAGGAGCAGGTCGGCGAGGTGCCCGGCGAGTACCGCCGGCGCCGTCTGGCGGCCGCGAACGGTTCCGGATGATCATCCTGGAACCGTGCAAGTCATTGATCCTGGTTCGATCCGGCCCGCCGACCGGTCGATCCGCTCCGGATTGATCTTTCCGGAAGCGCGCGCCATCCGCCCCGGCCCAAGCTGGCGCCACCTTCAATCCTGAGGTGCCACATGCTCGAGCTAGGAGACTTTGTCATGACACACATCGCCTATGGCCTGTATCTCGCGATCTCCATCGGAATGACCATCTGGGTGGCGCGCGCGCTGTCGAGCAATGGGGAGGTCTTCCTGGTCCGCTGCTTCGGCCAGGACCGCGAGCTGGCCACCTCGACCAACCGCCTGCTGGTGATCGGGTTCTACCTGGTCAACCTGGGCTTCATCAGCTACCGGTTGAACGACTGGCAGGTCGACACCGTGGCCCTGATCCCCGAGGTCGGGTCGCGGGTCGGCATCTCGCTGCTGGTCCTGGGCCTGATGCACTTCTTCAACATGTTGTTGATCGCCCGCTTCGGGCGGGCGGTGAAGGAGTGGGCGGAGGAGCAGGAATGGACGGAGGAGCAGGCGGCCGAGACGGATCCGGATGCCGGTCTCACGCTGCGCACGCGTCGGTAAGCCTGTTGGGGGCGGCCGGCGATGGGGCGATCCGCCCGGATCGGGGCACGACCGGGCGGAAGCGCGACTCCCGTTGGGTGGGGCGGCCTGGGGCCGGGCCTTGCCCCGTTCCACGGCCCCAGCGGCCTGGGCCGTTTCATGGTCCTATAGTGGTCGCTGGTTGCTCATCCCGAGGCCTGCCGTGCTGCGCCGCCCCTTGCCCGCGTTGCGTCCGTTCGTCGCCCTGTTGTGGGCGCAGGCGGCGACGCCCGTGCGCGATGCGCCGGTGCCGATGCCGTACGAACACGTCCTTCCGACCGGCAGGATGCACCTGGCCATCCGGCTGGGCGAGGCGCCGCTGCGGCTGGTCGATGGCGCCGGCCGCGCGATCGCGACGCCGGGCCACGCGGTGCTCGGCGGCGCCCGCGATACGTACTACGCCAAGGAGGCCGGGCCCCCGTCGCCCTCTGTCGGCGCACAGTTCCTGCCCGGCGCTGCGCGGGCGCTGTTCGGGGCGGCGGCGGGCGAACTGGCCGGGTGCCATGTGCCGCTCGAGGCGCTGTCCGGCGCCTGCGCCGGCCGCCTGCGCGAGCGCCTGCTGGCCGAGCCGACTGCGGAAGGCCGCCTCGACCTGCTGGAAGCCTTTCTGGCGGCGCGCCTGCCCAGGGCGCGCGGGCTGCACCCGGCGGTGGCCGAGGCGCTGGCCGGCTTCGCCGGGGGCCACAGCGTCGCCGAGGTGGTCGCCGACAGCGGCTATAGCCACCGCCATCTGGGGGCGCTGTTCGTCGATGCCGTCGGCCTGACCCCGCAGCGGTATCGGCGGGTGCGCAGGTTCCAGCTCGCGCTCGCGGCGCACCGGCGCGCAGCGGACATGCCCTGGGTTCGACTGGCCCATCTCGCGGGCTACAGCGACCAGGCGCATTTCGTGCGTGAGTTCCGCGCCTTCACCGGCGTGCGCCCGCAGGAGTACCGCCGGGCGGCACCGGTGGCGCGGCATCATCTTCCGGTCGCGGCCGATCGGGTCGATTTCGTTCAAGACCGGGGCGCCGCGGCCGGCTAGTGTGGCGCCAGGTCACCACCCACAGGAGCTCCCGCATGGCCATCCACGAAGTGTTCGCCTATCTGTGCGTCGCCGACACCGATGCCGCGATCCGCTTCTACGCCAGCGCCTTCGGCGCCACCGAGAAGTTCCGCCTGACCGAGCCGGGCGGACGCATCGGCCATGCCGAGATGGACTTCGGCGGGTGGACGGTGATGCTCTGCGACGAGTACCCGGAATACGGCATCCGGGCGCCGGTCTCCGGGGTCGGCAGTTCGGTCACCCTGCACCTGCATGTCGACGATGCCGATGCCGTGATCGCCCAGGCGCTGGCGTCCGGCGCGACGCTGGAGCGGCCGGCCAGCGACGCCTTCTACGGCGAGCGCGGTGGTAGCGTCTACGACCCCTTCGGGCACCGCTGGCTGATCGGACACAGCATCGAGGACGTGTCGGTCGCGGAAATGCAGCGGCGCTACGATGCGTTGATGCGCACCGAAGGCGATCCCTGTTCCAGGACGGGGCACTCCAGTGACGGGTAGGGCGCTGTCGGCAGGGCCATGATCACCTGTGTCGTCCACTACACCATCGATCCCGGCAAGGTCGAGTCATTCGAACGCTTCGCGCTGGAATGGATGCGGCTGGTCGACAAGCACGGCGGGCGCCACCACGGCTATTTCCTGCCGGGCGAGGGCGCCAGCGACAAGGCGCTGGCCTTGTTCAGCTTCGACAGCCTGGCCGCCTACGAGCGCTATCGGGCGCTGTTCGGCAAGGACCCGGAGTTCGTCGCCGCCGACAGGATCCGCGACGAGTCGGGCTGCGTGCTGCGCTACGAGCGCACCTTCATGCGGCCGCTGCTGCCGGGCGCGGACGACGCCTCCTGAGCAATCCGCGCCCGGGGGCGGATTGTTCTCGCGAGAGCGTGCCGTGCACGCCGACGCCGCCGGCGGTGCCGCGAATCACCGCGCTGGGCGGGAGCCGCTGTCCGGGCGGGTCGCCGAGCACCGGGCCATGAACCCGCGCACTGCCTCCGCGGCCTGCCGGTGGATCCGGTCGACGTCCTGCGCGACGTCCACGACCACGATGTCCGGCTCGTCGAGCGGCGCTTCCAGCGCCACGAACTGGCTGTCGAGCAGGCTGGCGGGGGCGAAGTGGCCGGTGCGGGCCTGCATCCGGCTACGAATCAACTCCCGGTCGCCGGCCAGGTAGAGAAACAGGGTCGGATAGCCCAGTTCGCGAAAGCGCTGGCGATGGGCGCGGCGCAGGCCCGAATAGGCCAGCACACAGCTCTCGCCGGCGCGACGGGACACGCGCAGCGCCTGGCACAGGGCGGCGATCCAAGGCTCGCGCATGGCGTCGGTCAGCGGCTCGCCACGGGCCATGCGCTCCCGGTTTGCGGATGGATGGAAGTCGTCGGCCTCGAGCAGGCGGGAACCGAACTCCGTCGCCAGGTGGGCGGCCAGGGTGGACTTGCCGCAACCGGCGACGCCCATCGCGACGACCAGGACCGGTGTTGCGATGGTGGCGGCGTCGCTCATGCCGCCGGCAGCCGAACGTCGACGCGGCTGCTGCGACCGGACCGGATGTCGCCGATGCAGTCGCCATCCAGCAGTTCGCCGTCGACGCGCACCTCGATCGACGCCACGCCGGACTGGCGGAGGTAGTGGACGTCGAAGCGGGCGCCGCGGAACGCGCGCTCGGCCCGGGCCGTCTGCCAGTCGCGCGGCAGCTGCGGTGCCACCCGCAGCCCATCGGCGCAGCCCTTCAGGCCGAACAGGTCCTCGATCAGGATGCGGTACGCCCAGGCGGCGGTGCCGGTATTGAACAGCTGGCTGGAGCGCCCGGCGGTGCGCGGGTGCTCCCGCCAGGCGCCGCGGTAGTAGTTGGGGATGAACACCGGCAGCTGCCCGCGCTGCTGGTAGTCGGCCTCGTCCGGGCCGCACAGCATCCGCCGCAGCAGGCGCCAGGCGCGCTCGGACTCGCCGACGGCATACAGGGCATGGACGTAGAACGCCGCGGCGTGGTTGTAGACCGAGCCGTTCTCCGCGGTGCCGGGAAACTTCTGGGTCAGGCGGCCCACGTCCTCGCGCATGGCGGTATAGGCCGGCGCCAGCATCATCGCTCCGTACGGCGTTTCCAACTGCGCCTCGACGGCGCGGATCATCAGCGTGCGCTGGCGCGCATCCGCGGTACCGGCCAGGATCGCCCAGCTCTGCGGGTTGAGGTAGATGCGTCCCTCGGCGTCGTTCGCCACGCCGAACGCCACGCCGTCGTCGGTGATGCCGCGGGCGTACCACTCGCCGTCCCACAGGTGCGCGTTCACCGCCTGGTTGATGGCCCGGGCACCGGCGCGGAACTCGTCGGCGAGCCCGGCGCGACCGTGGCGCTCGCAGACACCGGCCCACAGTCCGAGCGCATGGGCGGCGGCCACCGACAGCCAGCCGGACACGCCCTTGCCCCTGTGGCCGACCATGTTCATCGGGTCGCACCAGTCGCCCTGGCCGATGTAGCTCAGGCCGCGCGCGTCGCGCGCGCCCAGCAGCCAGCGCATCGCCCTGCAGATGCGCTCGAAGGCGGTGAGGGCGCGCCCGGCGCCGTCCTCGACCGGCGCGTCGAGGATGCCGTCGTCGCCGGTCTCGTCCAGGTAGGCGCGCAGGCACACCGGCAGCCAGACGCAATGGTCGGTATGCGGCACCTGGTTGATGTACTTCAGCTCCGCGCCCGGCGCCAGCAGGATGCCATCGGGCATCGCGCCCCCGGCTTCCTGCTGCGACAGCGCGTGGAGGAACGCCGCGCGCGCCGTCGAAGGCGCGATGAAGCTCATCCCCATGTGGTCCTGCAGGTAGTTGCGGGTCTGCGGATCGGTGGTCAGGCGGTTGGTGTCGCCGTGGTAGTACACCTGTCGCGGCAACCAGTGGTTCACGAACCGGTCCAGGTGCCGGTCCGGGGTCTCGATGCGCAGCACGCCGCGGCCGTGGGCGATGTAGGCGGCGTAGTCCGCGCGTGCCCGGTCGAAGCCGGCATCGTCCAGGTAGCGCGCGCGCAGGCGGGCGATGTCGGCATCGTCGCGTGCGGGGGCCAGCAGGAAGCGGTATTCCTCCGTCTGGTCTGGCGCCAGCCCGATGCGGTACTGCAGCACCGCGGCCGGCGTCTCGTGCAGCGCATCGCCGTTGCCCAGCAGCGCCTGTCGCACCCCGTCCGGGGCGTGCAGGCCGCCTTCGCCCTCGAACGCTTCGCGTGAGGCTTCGAAGGCGACGGGCTCGCGGTCGTGCAGGAAGCAGGTGCGATCGTTGAAGTCGCGCTGGCGCGGCCAGTCCTCGACCTTCTGGTACGGGGTGACGCTGGATGCCACCACGCCGCCCAGATCGAGACGGTAGCGGGCGGACTGGTTCATCCAGCTCATGTAGCCGATCGGCACGTAGGGATAGACGCCGAGCCGACGGCTGCGGCCGGAGAGGTTGGTGACCCGGATCCGCCACAGCTCCACCGCCGCGTCGGCGGCCAGGGCCACTTCCATCTCCACCCGCACGCCGAGGCATTGCACGGTCCAGCGGATGTCGCTGCCGCCGACCGAGAACTCGAAGCGGTCGGGCTTCGCCCGCACCGGCTCGTGGGGCGCTGAGAAGACCGCTCCGGTCTCTTCGTCCTTGATGTAGCAGAAGCGCCCCGGATGGTGGGCGTAGTACGGCTGCTCCGGCTGCATGAAGGTCGCGGCTTCGAGGTTCGGCGCGTGGGTGTAGCGTGCGGGTTCCGGCTGCATGAAGCGGGCCACCGCGAAGCCCCGGCAGTTGACCTGCATCATCATCAGGCGGTTCCAGAGGAACCCTGCCGCCCGCGGCATCGCGCTGGGGTCGGTCAGCACGAAACGCTCGCCGTCTTCGGTGGCGCGTACCAGCATGCAGTGTCTCCGTCAGTCGCCGGCCTGTTGCCGGGCCGTCAGGTCCAGCTGGATCCGTTCCAGCCGCGGGGCGGTCAGATCGTAGAACCGCAGCGCGAACATCGCGACCAGCGCGAACGCCCCGGGCACCGCGGTCTGCAGGAGCACGATCCCGGTCTGCGAGGCGCCGCTCTGCGCCTGGTTGGCGGCGTAGCCCATCGCCGCCAGTACCCAGCCGACGCCGGCCGCGCCGAGCGCACCGCCGAGCTTCTGCGAGAAGGTGGCCGCCGAGAACGTCATCCCGGTGGCACGGCGGCCGGTCTTCCACTCGTTGTAGTCGGCGGCGTCGGCGTACATCGACCAGGTCAGCGGCGACTTGGGCCCCAGCGCCAGGCTGATCAGGATGTTGAGCAGGAACATGACGACGATTTCCACCGGCAGGTCGGCGCTGTCGACGCGGTTGCCGTCGGCGCCGGTGCGGACCACGCTGACCACCTGGCCGTTGGCGCCGTCGAGGGTCAGGCTGGGGCCGCTGCCCTCCAGGTCCACGCGGCTGCGCACGATCCAGAAGGCGTTCTCGTGGCGGGTCCAGCGGTAGCTGTCGCCCGGACGCGCCGGGGCATCGAGCATCGCATCCGCCCGCAGCGTCACCGGGGCGTTGCCGGAGATGGTCACCACGCCGTTGGAGGCGGGCGCCGGGACGAAGGCGTAGCCGATCGACAGCAGGCCGACGATCGCCATCGTGACCATCAGCAGCCGGACCTTGTCGAAGCGCCGCGCCAGCCAGGGAGTGGCCAGCGCGCCGACCGCGTAGGCCGCCATCTGCAGGCCGATGTACGCGCCCATCAGGTCGGGACGCTGCACGAAGTACTTGAAGTAGTAGGCCGCCGAGCTGCCGCGCAGCACGATGGTGATCATGACGATCATGGCCAGGGCGAACAGCACCACCCAGGGCCGGTTCTTCAGCAGGTCGGCGATGTCCGCCAGCGGGCTGGTCTTCTGCGCCGCCGGCGGTGCGACCCGTTCTCGAGTGGTGAGGAAAGTGACAAGAAACAGCACCGTGGCCACGGTGCTGTACAGCACCATCGTCAGCTGCCAGCCGCGCGCCGGATCGCCGTCGCCGAACCAGGCCGCGAGGTCCGGGGTCGCGGCGCCGACCACGATGCCGGTCAGGTAGGCGAAGAAGAAGCGGATGCCGAAGATCGAGCTGCGCTCGCCGCCGTCGGCGGTCAGTACCCCGGCGAGCGAGTTGTAGGGGATGTTGACCAGGGTGTAGCAGAGCATCATCGCGCTGTAGGTGGCATAGACCCAGATCAGCTTGCCGGTGTCGCCCAGATCCGGCGTGCTCATGGTGAGGATCGCCGAGCCCATCAGCGGCAGCGCGCCGAACAGCAGGTAGGGGCGGAACTTGCCCCAGCGGGAGCGAGTGCGGTCGGCGATCGCACCGATCGCGGGATCGGTGAACGCGTCGATGATGCGGGTGGCGGCGAACATCCAGGCCGCGGCGGACGCGGAAATGCCGAACACGTCGGTGTAGAAGTACAGCAGGTACGAGCCGATGATGACCCAGTAGAAATTGAAGCCTGCATCGCCGAGGCCGAAGCCGATCTTCTCGCCGAACCCGAGCGTGGCAGTCCTGTCGCTTGCCGGACGTCGGCCGTCCTTCGCCTCTTGAATGGCTGTCACGTTCCGCTCCCCGGGCCTGTGTCTTCGGCTGTCGGCAACCGATGTGGTTAACGCTAACATGGCCGCGACGTTGCGCATGCCCGGGTTGCGTGCGAGGGCGCTCCCGATCCGGGGAGAGGTGCATGACGAACGGCCGCGGACCGGGCACGAGCCGGAGCGGCACCGGTGCCAGGAGGCCGCGCGCGACGTCAGGGATGCCGGCCTGCGCGGCGAATACAGGTGACCGGGCCGGCCAGGCATCGGGACGCGACGGCCGCCCAGCCGGACCTGGCCTGGCGGCGCCCACGCAGAGCCCGACCGCCATGGACGTTGCCGTCGACCGTGACGCAGTCGCTGTTCTCGCGGGCGGCACCGATGGCAGAGTGTTGGCGCCGCAGGAAGCACGGCCTCGTGCTTCCGCACCATCACGCGACCAGGGGGATCCACGTGAGCATCAGTCAATGGACGCCGCTTTCCAGGCTTGGAAAGGCGGCCAAGGTCTTGGGCGCCGCCTCGTCCATCTTCGTGTTGGGCATCGCCGCGCCCGTAGCCGCGGCGCAACAGCCGGTCGCGAGCTTTCAGTGGCCGGTCGAGCCGCCGGCGCGGATCTGCGGCAACACCGCGCTGCTCGCCGGGCCGGAGGCGCCTCCCGACGGCGCAGTGGTGGTGCCGGCAGGGGACCATAGCGGTTTCGACTTCAACCGTCCCGGCGCGACCTTCTGGTTCGCGCCAGGCGTGCACACGCTGGGCGACGACCTCTATGGACAGATCATCGCCCGCGACGGCGCGACCTACGTCGGCGCTCCGGGCGCGGTCCTCGACGGGCGCAACCTCAATCTCTACGCGTTCACCGGCCGCGCGCGCAACGTCACGGTCCGCCATCTCACCGTCCGCAACTTCGGCCGCGGCCTGGACAACAACAACGAGGGCGTGGTGAACCACGACGCCGGCGACGACTGGCTGATCGAGTACAACACCATCTCGGACAACGATGGCGCCGGCGTTTTCCTCGGCAGCGACAATACGGTGCGCTACAACTGCCTGAAGGACAACGGCCAATACGGCTTCAGCATGTACAAGCCGCCGGTCGAGGGCGATTCTGCAATCAAGAACATCGTGCTGGATCACAACGAGATCGCCGGCAACAATACCGACGACTGGGAAGCCCTCGAGCCCGGCTGCGGCTGCACCGGCGGCGGCAAGTTCTGGGACGTCGAGGGCGCGCGCGTCACTCACAACTGGGTGCACGACAACAAGAGCGTCGGCCTGTGGGCGGATACCAACAACATCGACTTCCTGTTCGAAGGCAACTACATCGCCGACAACGACGATGAAGGCATCTGGTACGAGATCAGCTACAACGCAACCATCCGCGGCAACACCTTGCTGAACAATGCCTGGGTGAAGGGCCAGCGCAACCAGGGGTCGCCGGCGCCCGCCGTCTACCTGTCCGAGTCGGGCGGCGATCCGCGCCTGGCCAGCGTGGTTTCCGGTGCCGCCAAGATCCGGGTTCACGACAACTACTTCGAGAACAACTTCTCGGGCGTATCGATCTACGAGAACCCCAACCGCTTCTGCAATTCCAACGGCAATACCAGCAAGGGCTATTGCACGCCGCTCGTGCGCCCCACGCTGATCCCCAGGCCGCACGACTACGACTACGTCGATCCGATCAACGCCGGCCACCCGTGCTACGCGCAGATCGACAGCGAACCCTATCTCACGGATTGCCGCTGGCGATCCCGCGAGATCGAGGTCACCGGCAACGAGTTCCACTTCGACCCCGGGGTCGTCCCCTGCGCGGGTAGCGGCTACTGCGGGGTGCAGGCGCTGATCGCCACCGGCGCCGACAACCTTCCCTGGTCGCCCTATACGGTCGCGGGCGTGCAGGACGAGGTGATGTTCGACGCCAACAACAAGTTCTCCGGCAACCACTATTACGGCCCGTGGAAGTTCGCCAAGCGCTGGGGCGAGCGCATCGGCTTCGCCGCATGGCAGGCCGCGCCGTACCTGCAGGACGTGGACAGCACCAGCGACCAGGTCGGCGGCGTTCCCGGCCCGACCGGAAACCTGGTCGATCCGGACACCGCGACGCTCGAAGGTTCGCTGGGCCTGTGGAACGGCTGGTACGGCGCCGCCGTCGCCCGCAGCGCGGCGCAGGCGCACGGCGGCAGCCACAGCCTGCGGGTGGACATCGCCGACGCCTACTGGGGCGTGGAGGCGGCGAACTATCCGGGCTATGCCGCCTCGCCCGGCGTCAAATCGGTGAGCGTCTGGGCGAGGGCAGGCACCGGCGTGCCCGTCAACCCCAGACTGGTGCTGGACTGGCGTGCGGAAGATGGACGGGTGCTGGATTCCAGCGTCATCGTATTGCCGGCCTCGAGCGCCGACTGGCAACAGGCGACCGCTGCCGTGGAGGCGCCCGCGGGCACGAGTTCGGTGCTGGTGGTCCTGGTCGGGTCGGGGAGTGCCGGCATGTCGTTCCACCTGGACGACCTGAGCATCGAGGCCGTCCAGCCCTAGCGGGGCAGGCGAACGGATGCAAGCGGCCGGCCTGCGTGCGCCATCGCATCAGGCCGGCAGCGGTTGCCGGACCCCGGCGGTTGCCGCGGTCTCGGCCAGCAGGGCATCGACCAGGCCGTCGACCTTCGCCTGCGCTTCGGCCACCGATGCGGCCAGGCGCGCGTCGCCGAACTCCTCGTATTCGATGGCGATGCTGCGCAGGTCATGGATGCCGATGAACCCGAGCGCGGTGCGCAGGTGCGGGTCGAGGTGGTTCATGTGCGCCAGCGGGCCGCCCTGGTCCATGCCGTGCCCGCCCCGCGAGGACAGCAGCGCCACCCGCCTTGGCCGGTCGGCGAGCAGCTGGATGTAGGGATCGTCGCCGCGGGACGGATCGAACGCCACGGTGCGGCCGATCCGCACGATGCTGTCCACCCAGGCCTTCAGCGGCGCGGGCATGCCGAAGTTGTACAGCGGTGCGCCGATCACCAGCAGGTCGGTATCGATCAACTCATCGACCATGGCATCGCTCTCCGCCAGCCGCTCGGTCATCCACGGTTCGCGTGCGTCGCGGCGGGTGAATTCGGCGCGGATCCAGTCGTGATCGACCAGCCTCGGCGGCGCCGCGCCGAGATCGCGATAGCGCACCGGGTCGCGTGGGCGAGCGGCGCGCCAGCGGGCGACGAAGCGGTGGCTCAGCGCGCGGGTGTGCGAACCATGCGGGTCGATGCCGTGGCGGCCGGGGCGGGCGCTGGCGTCCAGGTGCAGCAGGCGGATCATGGCGGGCTCCTTGTATGAATTAGCACCGTTCATGCTTGGGTGCGGAGCGTAGTACGCTAGGGCTCGACTTCACGCCAGACAAACGATCTTTTCTCCGCCAATGAGTTAGGATAATTCACCTATGAGCCGCCGCTTGCCATCGTTGTCGGCACTGCGTGCGTTCGAAGCCGCCGCCCGCCTGGGCAGCGCCAAGCGCGCCGCCGGCGAGCTGTCGGTCACTCCGGCCGCCATCAGCCACCAGCTCCGTCAGCTCGAGGAAGAGCTCGGCCAGGCGCTCTTCGTGCGCCGGCCCCGGCAGCTGCTGCCCACGCCGCAGGGCCAGGAACTCCAGCGGGCGCTGACCGCGGCGTTCGGAACGATCGCCGCTGCGGCGGATCGCGTGCGCGCACCGCAGCGGCGCAGCCTCACCCTGAGCGCCACCCCGGCGGTGGCGTCGCGCTGGCTGGTGCCGCGCCTGCCGCAGCTGCGCGAGGCCTGCCCGGGACTGGACCTGCGCATCCACGTCTCGCACGAGCCGGTGGCGCTCGACGGCGTGGAGGCGGATGCGGCGATCCGCTATGGCAGCGGCCACTGGCCTGGATTGCTGGCGCACAGGCTGTTCGACAACGTGTTCGCGCCGGTGTGCAGCCCGATGCTGGGCCTGCGCGACCCGCGCGAACTGCCGCGCCACACGCTGCTGCACTTCGCTCCGCCGGGCGCGCGCAGCGCCCCGGTCGACTGGCAGGCCTGGCAACGCCGCGCGCAGGTCGCGGGTCTGGATGCCGCAGCCGGGCCGGCGTTCTCGGACGAGACCCACACCATTTCCGCCGCGCTCGCCGGACAGGGCGTCGCCCTGATGAGCCTGGCCCTGGTCGCCGACGAACTGCATGCCGGATCGCTGCTGCGCCCGTTCGGCCCCGAGCTGCAGGCCGAGCCGTTCCATCTGGTCCATGCCGAGGACCGGCGCGAGGACTGCTGGCTGGCCACCCTGCGCGACTGGGTGCTGGGCCTGCCGCCGTTGACCCAGCCGCGGCGAGCCGCGGAGTGAGTGCGGGGCGAACGCCCCGGCGCGGGCGAAACGGCGCCGGGCCCGTCCACCTGCGGCCCGGGAGCGCGGGCGCCGGTCCGGCATAATGCCCGCCCCTCTTCTGCATGGTGTTCCGATGAAGACGACGTACGCGCTGGCGATTCTGCTTCTTTCCGCGCTCGGGCCGGCGGCCGCGCAGCAGCCGGTGTTCGACATGCACGTGCATCTGCGCGAGGGCGCGACGTCGAGCGGGCAGTACGAGGCGCAGCTGGCGGAAGCCGGCGTGGAGGTGACCGCCTACGGCGCCATGTGGTTCGGCGGCCCCCACCAGGCGCGCGAAGGCGCGATTGAGCGCATCCGCGAAGGCAACGACGCGATCGTCGCGCTGGCCGCCGCGAATCCGAAGGTCCTGCCCATCGCTACCGTGCACCCCTACGACGGCGACGCCGCGCTGGAGGAGCTGCAGCGCGTCGCGGCCAAGGGCGTGAAAGTGCTCAAGATCCATGCGCACACCCAGCGCTTCGATGTCACCGACGCGCGCGTGCTCGCAGTGGTGCGGCACGCCGGCGAGCTCGGCATGGTCGTGCTCATGGACAACGCCAACATCATTCCCGGCGACAGCGAGAACCTGTTCAACCTGGCGGTGCAGGCGCCGGGCACGACGTTCGTATTCGCCCATATCGGCGGCCTGAACTTCCGCTTCTGGAACATCCTGGCGCTCGCGCGGACGGCCGACGGCTTCGGCATGGACAACGTCTACTTCGACCTTTCCGGTCCGCTGCATCTCGCCGCCGGTTCACCGATCGAGGACGAGTTCGTCTGGACGCTGCGCAACGTCGGCATCGATCGCGTGATGCTGGGTTCCGACTATCCCCAGATGTCGCTCGCCCGCGCGCTCGAGGCGCTGGAGCGCCTGGACCTGGACGAATCCGAGAAGGCCGCGATCCGCTACGGCAACGCCCAGCGGCTGTTCGATCTCGGAGCGTCGGATCGGGAGTAGCGTGCTTCGCGCCGCGACCCGGCGAGTCGGCTCAACGGGTATAGGCAGGCGCGCCCGCCGTGCGCTTGAGCCTGGAGGCGACCAGGCGCCGGTTGGGTGCGGTGATCACCAGGAAGCTTCCCGGCAGGTCCAGTGCGTCCGCGACGCGCTGAAGGTTGCTGTCCTCGGAGAGGATCAGCCCGCGCCACGAGACCAGCACCACGTAGTGGGGCAGCTCGTTCGGATCGTCGCTGACGTGCTTGCGCACGACCCAGGCCTTCTTGACCGTGCCGAGCGCGTCCAGCTGCCGCCGCAGCCCGTCCAGTGCATCCACGGACAACCCGTGGGGCAGCAGGATGTCGGACCGGCCGACCTTTCCGCGGTTTGCGGCGGTGCGGTCCTGCTGCGCGTAGAGGCGGCGGAGCGCCTTCTCGGCCTCCGCCTGGCCGGCCTCGTCGGCGACCGCCGAGAAATGCTGCGCCAGCAGCGCCGCGCCCGGTTCTATCGCGTTGCTGTCCAGGGCCATCGCGGTGCGGACGTGTTCCACGCCCGCCGCGTCTTCGCGCTCGAGCAGCAGCTGGCCGAGACGGAAGCGGGAAAGCGCATCGTCCGGTGCGGCTTCGACCGCGCGCTGGAACAGGGGGAGGGCGTCGACTTCCGGGCGCAGGTCGGCGACCAGCAGGGCGTACTGGACGGCCTGCTCGGGCGAGCGCTCCACGACCTGCTCCAGCTCGGCGAGCCGGGCGCTGTCCTCGATGTGGCGGGCATGGTTGCCGGTCCATGCCGCCTCGACGCCCTGGCGCCATTCGTCGCTGAAGCGCGCTTCCAGTACGGTGGCCAGGTCGCCCAGCCAGGCATCCGCGAAGGAGCGGTGCGGGGCGCCGTCCAGGCGCGGAACCTCCACGCCCAGCGCATCGAGGCGCTGGGCGAGCGTCGGGTGGGTGTCATGATGGCCGGCGGCGGCGGTCAGCGCCTCGCCGAGACGCGCGGCGTCGTCCGTGCCGCTGCTGCGCAGGTGCTGCGCCATGTCCCGGTAGAGGCAGGACGGCGGTAGCGGCTGCTGCGCGTTGCATCTGCGCACGTAGGGCCAGAAATCGCGCTCGAGCCGCTCGCCGCCCAGGTGCACGCGCACCAGGGCGCGCCCCGCGGGCCCGGGGCCGACCACGGCGGCCGCGGCTGCGTCGGCCTGGTATTCGTTGGCGCGGGCCAGGGAGAAGCTGTAGGCGTCGAAGAACGGCGCGTACCAGTCGAAGAACGTCATGAAGGGTTTCGCGGCCCAGGCGCCGCCCTGCGAGAGCGCGGCGAGCACGCGATACCAGCTGATCCGGACCTGGTGGATCCACCCGCCGAAGCGGTTGTGGCCGCCGCCGAAGTGGCCGAATTCGTGGGCGATCACCGCCGCCATCTCCTCGCGTTCGAGCAGCTGCATGAGCGGCAGGCCGAGCACCAGGTAGTGCCTGTGACCGAACAGGCCCGAGGCGCGCGGAACGCTCGCCGCCGCGGCATTGAGTTCGGCGTTGACGATGATGGCGTCGAGCTTCGGCGCGCGCGTCGCCCGGCGCAGGCGCTCGACCTCCGCCACGAGCCCGGGCGCTTCGCCGGGGGCCAGCCGATGGCCGTCCGGCGGGTCGAAGCGGATCCACAGCGCCCTGAGCACCAGCCACCCGAACGCTACCGGGATCCAGACGATCTTGAGCAGCTTGACCAGCAGGATCGGGCTGACGAGAAAAAGCACCACCACCAGGCCCGCCGACGCCGCCAGCGCGAGCGTGGCCGATCCTCCCAGCACGGCGAAGCCCAGGCCCGCCAGCAGTGCGAGCTTGAACTTGTACCAGCCCGGAGATTCGCGCGACTCGCGGTCCAGTCGCTCCACCAGCACCGCGCGGCTTGCAGCTGTTTGCATCGATGGCCCCCCGATCGGCAGGAATCTAGCAGAAAACCCTTCTGGACCGCCGCCCCCCCCCAAGCCATGGGCGGCGTGGAGCCCGGTGTCGGCAGAGTGCTTCGGAAACCGCGCGGCCCGAATCCGGCTCACGCCACCGTGGCCTGCTCCAGGCACCGGGAGCCGGTCTTCTTTTCGCCGGCTGTCGATTGCGGCCGGGCCGGATCGTCTGATGATCGAGCCCCCTTGCTGTCAGGAGAAATCGCATGCCGCTTGCCAAGCCCATCACCCCGCACCGGTGTTTCGACGGCCAGGCCAGGGAGGCGGCCGGCTTCCATCGCGCGGTCTTGCCGGGGGAGCGCTGAGATGGCCAACGAGAAGAAGGTGAAAGGCCCGGCTTCCTACTTTCCTTCCATCGAGAAGACGTACGGCGAGCCGATCGGCCATTGGCTCGGCGTGCTCGCGGCCATGAAGGGAAAGAAGCACATGGAGATGGTGGCCGCGCTCAAGTCCGCGCACGGGATCGGGCATGGCCACGCCAACGCCCTGGTCGCCCACTATCGCGCGCAGGGCGGCGGCTGAGGGACGAATGACTTCCGGCGCGTTCGCCGCCGGGGGCGTATGGCGTATCTTGCCCGGGGTCCCCCAGCGAGTCGCCAGGATGCCGTCCAAAGCGCTGCAGTTGCTGCTGGTTCTCGCGTGGTCGCTGGCATTCGGCGCCGGGCTCGCATGTACGGCGACCGCCGGACCACGCGAGAACCGCGATCCGGACGCAGCCGGCCTGGTGACCGAAGACCTGCCGCGGTTCTGGGCCGCCTGGAACGAGGCCGCGCAAACCGGCGACCGCGCGCAACGGGTCGCGGCGTTCCAGCGCGGCTACCTGGATCGCGGGACGCCCGGGCTGGAGGCGTTCACGCGGCTGCGGATCCACAGCGCCGACCGGCTGGTATCGGCCATCGACGAGCATCCGCGCTACTACGCTTCCCTGCGTGGGAGCGGCGACCTGCTGGAGGCGCAGAAGCCCGCGATCCGCGAGGCGCTGCGGAGCATGGCTGCGGTGTACCCCGGAGGCGTGTTCCCGGACGTGTACTTCCTGATCGGACGCATGAACTCGGGCGGCACGCTCGACGAGGCAGGGCTGCTGATCGGCCTGGAAATGTACGGCCGCGGCGATGGCGTGCCGCTGGGCGAACTTGGAGAGTGGCATCGGGCGGTGGTGGGAGAGCTCGCCAACCTGCCCGATATCGTGGCGCACGAATGGGTGCACTTTCAGCAAAGCCCGGAGGTGCAGGACCAGCCCACGCTGCTGCGCGCCGCGCTCCGCGAGGGCGTCGCCGATTTCCTCTCCGAGCTGGGCACGGGCCGGCACATCAATCAGCACGTCCATGCCTGGGCCGAGCCGCGCGCCGCCGGGCTGTGGGCGGAGTTCGCGCAGATGATGGACGGCAGCGATTACACGGGATGGCTGTATGACACCCAGGCCGGCGACGGACGCCCGGCCGATCTTGGCTACTGGATGGGCTACCGGATCGCCCGGGCGTACTACCGGCGCGCGGCGGACAAGCGCGAGGCCATCCGCGACATGCTGCGCATCGAGGATGCGGCCGCCTTTCTCGAGGCGAGCGGCGTGACGGAGGAGTTCGAGCGGAGCGGACGGGCGGGCGAGCGAAAGGAGTAGGGACTGGAGCCGGCCTTCCGGCGGCGCGGGCGAACCTGGCCCGGGGCCACAAACGCTCTCCCGCATGCAGGAGAGGCTCCGAAGCCGAGAGCGCCGTCGCACTGCGTGCAGGGCGGTACATCCGGCGTCTTCTCAACACCCGCGCTTGTGGAAGTACACCTGCTCCGCGGCCCAGCGCAGCGGCGGCGAGTGCAGCAGCAGGTCGAAGGGCCAGTCGAACTGCAGGCGGTCGTAGGCCCAGCGCAGGGCGCGCTTGGCGCGAAAACGCGGCGCCGCCTCCACGGCCGCCTGCTCGGGCCGGGGACCGCCGTCGCGCAGGTGCGCGGCGATGGCGCGGCCGACGGACCAGCCGTGCTCCCACGCGGAGTGGATGCCGCCCGCGGTGACCGGCGAGACGATGCCGGCGGCGTCGCCCACCAGGATCGCGCGGTGGCGTGCCATGTCGAACACCGGGCCGCCGCAGGGGATCAGCCCGGCGCGGGTGTGTCCGGGCCTGAGGTGGCGCGGCAGGCCACCAGCGCGGCCGACGCGCAGCAGGAAGTCGTCGATGTCGGGCACGCGGGCGTTCGCCGGGTCGTGGCGCAGCGCCAGGCCGGCCTGCACGCCGGTGGGGCTCTGCGCGATCCAGCCGATGTAGCCGGGTGCGTAGCGTTTGCTGATGAAGCAGTGCAGCGCATCGGGCCGGGCGAGCGTGGCGCCGGGAAACTCGTACTCGATGCCGTAGAGGAACTGGCGCACTTCGCCCAGCCCGCAGAGCCGGGCCACCCGCGAGCGCGCGCCGTCGGCGCCGACCAGGTAGCGCGTGGCGCCCACACCGTTCACCCGCCAGCCGTGGGCGGTGCGCTCGGCTGCGGTGAGCGAGGTGCCCAGGCGCAGGTCCACGCCGTGGTCGTGCAGCTGCCCGGCCAGCCAGCGCATGACGGCGGGGGTGTCGGTGGTGAGGAAGTAGTAGCCCGGCGCGGCGAGCGCGACCTGCTTCAGGCTCGGCGCGTACAGACGCACTTCCTCGATGCGCCGGGTCATGGAGGCGGGGAGCTGGTTGAGCAGGGTGCGCTCGGCGGCCTCCTTGACGATGATCCCGGTGGTGCGCAGTTTCTCGCCCGGATCGCGCTTGCGTTCGAGCACGCACACGCGCAGCCCGCGCTGCGCGGCGGCGATCGCGCAGGCGGCGCCGGCGAAGCTGGCGCCGACCACCACGACGTCGGGAGCGGATGAGGGCGTTGCGTTGTCCATCGAAGCTCCAGGGGAGGGAACGCCCGGAACGGTATCGATACGCTGCGAAGCCACGATGGGGGGAATGTGAAGCGGGATTGAAGGATCCGCCGAGCCTGGGCGCACGAGCCGTCGCGCGCCGCGATAGAGTGGGCCCGAAACTGTTGTTTTCCACACGGAGTCCGTGCCATGTACGCAGTTTTCAGGGAGACGACGTACGCGCCGGAGCGGCCGATCCAGGACGCTCCCGAGTTCGTCGAGTTCGATCGCCTGCACGCCGGGCGGCCCGGCTATCGCGGCACCGTCGTGACGGATGTCGGCGACGGGCGCCATCTGACGATGACGCTCTGGGCCACGGCCGACGACATGCACGCCGCGCGCGAGGCGCTGGGCCCGGCCATCGGCAAGCTGCTCGGTCCGCTGATGACGGCGCCGTCGGTGCTGCTCGGCACGGGACCCGTCGTCGTCAACGACCTGCTGGAGGCCGCTGCGGCAGACGGCGACATTCGCTGATCCGGCAGCCTCGCGGATGCCTCCGGGGGCGACCCCGGCTTCGGGTTTGCGGGTACCATCGCCCGCTGTGCCCGAAGCGTCCGGCCGGTGCCGCGGCGACGGCGACGCGGGCTCCATGGAGAACAGGTGGCGTCATCCGCGCACCCGACCAGCGCGCCGCGCGCAGGGGCATCCATTCGCCGGCGCGTGGGGCTGGCGCTGGGCCCGCTGCTGTTCGCGCTGACGTATTTCGTTCCTGCTCTCACCGGGCTGGACGATGCGCCACGGGCGGTGCTGGCGGTCACGCTGTGGGTCGCGACCTGGTGGATCACCGAGGCGATGCCGATCCCGGCGACCTCATTGATGCCGATCTTCCTGCTGCCGCTCACCGGCGGCGCGGACGAGCGCACCGCGACGATGGCCTACGGCAATCCGATCGTCTTCATGTACATGGGCGGCTTCACGATCGCCCTGGCGATCCAGAAGTGGGACCTGCACAAGCGCATCGCCATGGCGATCCTGTCGATGGTCGGGGCGGGCGGGCAGCGCATCACCCTGGGCATCATCCTGGCCACGGCGTTCCTGTCGATGTGGATCTCCAACGCGGCCACCGCGCTGATGATGCTGCCGATCGGCCTGGCGCTGATCGAGGAGATCCGCCGGGAGCGGATCTACGACGAGGACACGCTCCGGCGCTTCGCCAAGGGCCTGCTGCTGTCGATCGCCTACGCCGCCTCCATCGGCGGCCTGGCCACGCTGATCGGCTCGGTACCGAACGCGGTGTTCGCGGCGGTATCGCAGCAGAACCTCGGCCGCACGGTCACCTTCGCCGAGTGGTTCCTGTTCGCCTCGCCGCTCACCGCGCTGATGCTGGCGGCGCTCTACGTCTACATGACGCGCTTCAGGTTTCGCGTGCGTACGGAACGGGAGATCGGCAGCGGCTTCGCCCGCGAGCAGTTGCGGCGGCTGGGCCCGATGGGATTCGAGGAGAAGGCGGTGCTGGCGGTGTTCGCCGCCGTTGGCGCGCTGTGGATCGGCAGCGGCTTCCTGCCGGCGGCGCTGCGCCTGTCGGACACCTCGATCTCGATGATCGGCGCGGTGAGCCTGTTCCTGCTGCCGGCCCGGCGCGGGCGCGGGCGGCTGATGGGCTGGCCGGACATGCGCGACCTGCCGTGGGGCCTGTTGCTGCTGTTCGGCGGCGGGCTGTCGCTGGCGGCCGCGTTCGAGAGCTCGGGCCTGACCGCGTGGTTCGGCGGGCTGCTGGCGGGGCTGCAGGTGCTGCCGTTCGCGCTGATCGTGGTGGCGCTGGCGGCGATCGTGCTGCTGATGACCGAGGTGATGTCGAATACCGCGGTCTCCAACATGCTGATCCCGGTCGGTATCGGTCTGGCGCTGGGCATCGGCGCCGACCCGCACGCGATCATGGCGGTGATCGCGCTGTCGGCCAGCTGCGCCTTCATGCTGCCCATTTCCACGCCGCCCAACGCCGCGGTCTTCAGCTCCGACTACATCGCCATCGACGACATGGTGCGCGCAGGGATCTGGATCAACCTGGCCGCGGTGATCCTGATCAGCGCTTTCGTGCTGCTGTGGCAGCCGGTGGCGATGCCGGGCTGATCCGGCGGCCGGGCACCGCGGTGAGCGGCGCTGCCGCGGCGCTCAGTCCGGGATCTCCGGTTCGACCAGCTGCGCGAGCAGCGCCAGCGACTGCTGCCAGCCCAGGTAGCAGCCGTCGGCCGGGATCACGTCCGGCACGCCTTCCTGCACCACGTCGAGTTCGGTGCCGCAGGCGACCGCCCGCAGCGTGACGGTGACGGTCATCTCGCCCGGGAGCCCGGGATCGTCGAAGCGGTCGGTGTGGCGGATGCGCTCGTTGGGCACCAGTTCGAGGTACTCGCCCCCGAAGCCGTGGCTGTTGCCGGTGGTGAAGTTGGTGAACGACATGCGGTAGCGGCCGCCGACCCTGGCGTCCATGTCGTGCACTGTGCCGGTGAAACCGTGCGGCGGCAGCCATTTGCACATCGCGGCCGGTTCGAGGAACGCGCGATAGACGCGCTCGGGCGGCGCGGCCAGGACGCGGTGGAGACGGATGGTGGCAGGCATGGCGATGCTCCGGAAGCAGAGGACGACCCTCTGCTCCAGCGACGAGCCGGGCACGCC
>NZ_JACCKA010000057.1 GCF_013425525.1 Luteimonas salinisoli
AAAAATGGGGTCAGGTTCTGAGGTTTCCCCACGTTCTTCTCTGTCAGGTCAGCCGCTTAGCGGCGCTCTGACTGGAAACAAGTGCGCGCATGGCGCAGTCTTCAAGGTGACTAAGCCAAAGAAGGACTGACGACCATGCGCGCCAGCCGAGTATTGCAGAAGTGCCTGCCGGAATCACTGGAGCCGATGCACGCGCTGCGTGAGCATGCTCTGCTAAACGCCGTGGAAGCCGTGCTTCAAGGACGCAGGTTGACGCTGATGGACGTGGCCCGCTCCTGGCCCGGTGCCGAGCGTGTCCGGCCGCCGCTCAAGGCGTTCGACAGGCTGCTGGGCAACCCGCACCTGCACGCCGAACGCGAAGGGATCCATGCGGATATGGCGCGCTGGCTACTACGCAGCCCTCGGCCGGTGATCGTGATCGACTGGACGGATTTGAAGGCCGACAAGTCGTGGTGCCTGTTGCGTGCAGCGGTGCCGGTGGGAGGGCGAACACTGACGCTGCTGGACATGGTGTTCCCTGGCAAGAAGCAAGGCTCGCCCGCTGCGGAGAAGCGATTCCTGCAACGGCTGCGTGCACTGGTGCCGGAAGGCGCTCGCCCGGTCCTGATCACCGATGCGGGCTTCCGCACGCCCTGGTTCCGCGCCGTCTCGGCGCTAGGTTGGGACTGGGTGGGCCGCTTGCGCGGCCGCACGCAGGTCAAGCCAGTAGAGGTCGAAAATCGTATCGAGCAATGGGTGGACTGCCGACAGCTGCATGTGCTGGCCACTCGAACGCCGCGGGAGCTGCCGGTGATGCAGACCAATCGCGGCGATCCCCTGTCCTGCCGTCTGGTCGTGTACGCCAAGGCGCGGCAAGGCCGCAAGCACTGCAATCGGCGGCGTCGCACGGAAGTGGCACGCAGCTCGTCCAGTCGCAAGGCTGCGGCGCGCGAGCGCGAGCCTTGGCTGATCATCGCCTCGCCCAGTCTGGCCGAGGCCAGCGCCCGGCAGTTGGTGAGCCTGTACGCGCGCAGAATGCAGATCGAATGCTCCTTCCGCGACCTGAAGTCGCACCGGTACGGACAAGGCTTCGAAGATAGCCTGACGCGCAGTGACGCCCGTCTGCAGATCCTCCTACTGGTCGGCACGTTGGCGGCCTTCGCCAGCTGGTTGGCAGGCGTGGGATGCGAGAAGACCGGCATCGCCCAATGGCTATTGCCGATCCGCACCAAGCGCAAGCTGTACTCGACCTTGCGCGTAGGGCGGGAGGCCTTGGTCCGAGGCTGGCCGATGGAGCCCGTCTCCCAATGGCTGGATCGCTTACGATCACTACCCCCTGCGGTGATCGACCAGATGGTGCTGGGGGCATGAAAACGCGGGGAAACCTCAGGGTCAGGTTCAATTTTCTCCATGCGAAGGCTCAGACGGCGCCATTTCGCGAGGAAAATTGAACCTGACCCCATTTTTTCCTCCGGTGGCACCCTGCGTTCCATCGCCGCATCTGGTTCCGGCCACGGCCCGGCCCCATCCAGTAGCCGACCGCCCCCAGGAGCCGCAATGAACGCCATCGACCCGCCCCGCCACGCCCATGTCGTCCGCAAGGTCCGCGGCAGCGCCGCGTCCGACGGCGCAGGCGTCAAGCTGACTCGCGTGATCGGCGGCCGCGAGCTGCCCGATCTGGACCCGTTCCTGCTGCTCGACGAGTTCGGCACCGACCGGGCCGAGGATTACCTCGCGGGTTTTCCGGACCATCCGCATCGCGGGTTCGAGACGGTCACCTACATGCTCGACGGCCGCATGCGCCACCGCGACAACCACGGCAACGAAGGCCTGCTGGTGCCCGGCGGCGTGCAATGGATGACCGCCGGGCGCGGCCTGGTGCACTCGGAAATGCCGGAGCAGCAGGAGGGCCTGATGCGCGGCTTCCAGCTGTGGGTCAACCTGCCGGCTAGGGACAAGATGTCCGAGCCGCGCTATCAGGAGTTCGGGCCGGAGGCGATCCCGGTGGTGGCGCCGGCCGATGGCGTCTCGGTCCGGGTGATCGCCGGCAGCGTCGGCGAGGTGCGCGGGGCGATCGTCCAGCCGGCCACCGAGCCGCTCTACCTGGACGTGGCGCTGGTACCCGGTGGGTCCTGGTCGTACACGCTGCCCGAAGGCCACAACGCATTCGTGTACGCCTTCGAGGGGGCGCTGGAGATCGGCGATGGCCCGGACGCGCGCGCGCTTGCGGCGACCGAGCTGGCGGTGATCGGTGGCGGCGAGCTGCTCGCCATGCGGGCAGGCGACGCCGGGGCCCGGGTACTGCTGGTGGCGGGGCGTCCGCTACGCGAGCCGGTGGCGCGCCATGGGCCGTTCGTGATGAACACCCGCGAGGAATTGATGCAGGCCTTCGTCGACTTTCAGGAAGGCCGTTTCTAGAGGCTGGAGAAAAATGGGGTCAGGTTCAATTTCCTCGAGGAACGGCGCCGCCGGAACCCGCGTAGGGGGAAACTGAACCTGACCCCATTTTTTCATTTTTTTGAGAAGCGGTTGGCAGGGATGCGGAAGTACACCCGCCCGGCCGCATCCGGTTCGGGCAGGCGGCCGCCGCGGATGTTCACCTGCAGGGCATAGAGCATCAGGGTCGGCAGCGGCAGGGTGGCATCGCGCTGCTCGCGGGTGGCGACGTAGTGGGCCTCGTCGATACCGTCCCTGACGTGGATGTTGGACGCGCGGTGCTCGGCGACGGTCGCCACGCATGCCGGCTCGCGGCCGTCCTTGCCGTAGTCGTGGCCGACGAACAGCGCGGTGTCCGGCGGCAGGTCGAGCAGGGCGTGGATGCTGCGGTAGAGCAGGCGCGCGTCGCCGCCCGGGAAGTCGGCGCGCGAGCTGCCGGCGTCGGGCATCATCAGGGTGTCGTGGACGAAGGCGCTGCTGCCGGCGAGGTAGCTGATGGACGCCAGGGTATGCCCGGGCGAGAACATCACCCGCACTGGAATTCCGCCGATGTCGAAGGCCTCGCCATCGGCGAACAGCCTGTCCCACTGGCTGCCGTCGGCGGCGAAATCCTCCAGGCCGTAGATGTCCTTCCACAGCTTCTGCACCTCCACGACCTTCGCGCCGATCGCGGTGGGCGCGCCGAGCTTCTCCGCCATGTACGGAGCCGCGGAGAAGTGATCGGCGTGCGGGTGGGTGTCGAGTACCCAGGCCACGTCGAGCCGCTCGCCGGCGATGTACTCGAGAAGGCGGTCGGCGTTGCCCGTGGAAGTGGCGGCGGTCTTCTCGTCGAAGTCGAGCACCGGGTCGATCACCGCGGCCATGCGGGTGCGCGGGTCGGAAACGACATACTGGAAGCTGCCGGTCTTGCGGTCGTAGAGCGAAGCGACGACTGCGTCCGGGCGTTCGTGGATCTTCATCTCGGGCTCGGGGTTGGCGTTCTCGCCGGGACGGAGGGCAGAACCATAATCCAGCCGATCCCGGCCCGCCACGGGAGTCCTGCAGGAGCGTGCCATGCACGCGAAAGCCGGCGTGGTCGGCAACGCCGGTACCGCCTCATCCCTGCCGGAGCCTATCGCGGCCTTCGCGGCCATGGGCCGCTCTGCGAGAGCGCCCGCGCGATCGTCCCTCGTCCGCAGGATCGCGCCGTGCGAGGATCCTGTCCGCGGCGCCGCGCGTCAGTTGCTGCTGAAGCGCGTTTCCTCGAAGCGCAGCGCCTCCACCGTGCCCATGCTCTGGCGCATCTCGGCCTCGTTCTCGGCATGCAGCCAGATGTGCACCACGCGATCGCGACCGAGCTCGAGCAGGGTCTCGCGGACCAGCTTGTCGGGATCGCCGGCCACCTCGCTGCGGTACCAGCGGATGTCCTGGCCGTTGATCACCCCCGCTTCCTCGCGGTTGGCGCGCCGGGGCTGGAACGGAGAATCCGCTGCCAGGTACAAGCCGAACACCTCTCGGCCGTCCTCGGCGACCGCGCGGCAGATCACGAAGCTGTCGCTGCTGCGCTCGGTCCAGGTCAGCGTGGAGTCGCCGGGCAGGCGCGGGCAGGAATCGATCGACTGCGCCTGCGCCGCCGGAACGGCGGCCGCAAGGAACAGCGCCAGCGCGGCCAGCGGCGCCAGATGACGTTTGTTGCGTTTCATGGACTACATTCCCCTTGAATCCGGTGGCGGTGCGCATTCGACCACGCCATGGCCCTCCCGAGTTCGACCATAACGGCGCCCATCACTAAAAATTGTGATGCTCATCACTTTTCAGGGTGGAAGAGCCGGCCGAGGCTCCGGATATCAAGCCTCGTGCCGCTCCGGCGTCGCCCCCGATTCGGCACTTCAGTAGGCCAGCTGCCGCAACCCGGCGCGGCCCCCGGCGCCGATCCGCACCTCGTACAGGTCGCCATAGTCGTCCTCGCCGAGCGGCGCCACCCGGCAGGCGCACAGGGCGGCGACGATCCCCGGGACGGTGTTGCTGTGGCCCACCACCAGCACCGTCGCGCCCGCATGGCGCGTATGCAGCACGGTCGCCAACTCCGAGACCGGTCGGGCCGGATCGTACTCGCGGATCTGCAGCCCGTGCCGTTCCGCCGTGGGCGCCGCGGTCTGCCGCGCGCGCCGGGTCGTGCTGGCGTAGACGGCGGACACCGGCAGCGCCGCCAGCTGCCCCGCCAGGGCGGCGGCGCGCCGTTCGCCTCTGGCGTCCAGGGGCGGGTCGCGCACGTCGCCGGCCGCCTTCTCGGCATGGCGCACGACGATGAAGGTGGTTTCGCTGGAATCCGGGGCGGTTGCAGTACGCCGCTCCGGGGCTCCGCCGCTGCAGGCGGCCAGGAACAGCAGCGCGGCCGCAATCGATACGCGCATCGGGCACTCCGGGATCGATGGGAGGCGAATCATGCGCAGGCGCGAGCCCGGGAAAAAGGGCCGGAGGTCACCCGACGCGCGTCCATGCCAGCAGGACCAGGCCGAGCGCCGCCGGCAGCGCCTGGACGACCAGGATCCTGCGGCTGACGGTGGCGCCGCCGTACAGGCCGGCCACCAGTACGCAGGCCAGGAAGAACAGTTTCACGGCGTCGCCCTCGCGTCCCAGCCACAGGCCCCAGGCCAGCCCGGCGGCCAGGAAGCCGTTGTACAGCCCCTGGTTGGCGGCCAGCACGCGCGAGGCGGCGGCGAACTCGGCGGTGGTGCCGAACGTGCGCCGTCCCAGCGGGCGCGTCCACAGGAACATCTCCAGCACCAGGAACCAGACGTGCAGCAGCGCGACGAGCGCAATCAGCAGGTTGGCGGCGGTGATGGCCAAGGCGTCGCCCGTTGCGGAATCGATCCGCAAGCCTAGCAGGGCGGGGCAGTGCGGTGGGAGGGGTGCGGCGCTGCGCGATGGCTCAGGGCACGGGGACGTCTGGCCGCGGCCCCGGGGCGGCGGCAGCGGAGGCCGGCGGCGGCATCAGATGGGCGATGAAGAGAGCGCCCTTGCCGGCCTGCTCGATGATCCGCCGCAGGATGCTGATGCGGTCGAGCGCGCGGACCAGGGCGGTGGACGGCAGCGTGCCGCGGCTGCCCGCACGCAGCAGTTCGGACTTGGCGTGCTGGTAGGCGGCTTCGAACGCGTCGATCGACAGATCCAAGTGGTTGGCGTCGCGAGGCCCGGCGGCAGGGTCGGCATCGGCCAGCGCCGCCAGCGCCGCCGCGTCGAGGGCATGCAGCGACGGGGCGAGTTCCGCCGGCGGGGCGGCCATCGGCGCCAGCCGGCCCAGCTCGACGGCGCGTTCGGCCATCGAGCGGTAATACTGCGCCACGCGCACCGCGTCGGGCAGTGCGGCCTCGACGACCGGATCGCCGCCGCTGTTGACCGTGGCCGCGAAATCGATCGCCGCTTCGCCGAGCCGGTCGACGATGCCCTGCTCGCGCAGCAGCGCGGCATCGTCGTCGCCCGTCCCGGCCAGCGCGGTGCGCGCCGCGGCCTGGGCGATCGCGCCGATGCGGGTCAGCTCCATCGCCAGCGCGTCGACCGCCAGGCGCGGGGTGGCCGCGACCGCGCGGTCCAGGAAGTGCGGTACCGCGGGATCGGCCTCGCGGCTGCCGAAGCGGCGCTCGAGCATCGCGACCAGGGCGCCGGTGAACGGCCAGACCAGGGCCACGCCGAGCAGCTTGCTCAGGGTGTGGAAGACCGCCAGGGTGGTGGCGACCTGCTGTTCGAGGCCGATCGCCGCGGTCAGGAACGCGGACGCCCCGAGCATCCAGGGCAGCAGCGCCAGCGCCGCGCCGGCGGCTACCAGGTTGAAGACCACGTGGGCGGCAGCGGCGCGCTGGGCGGGAGCGGTGGCGCCGATGCTGGCGAACACCGCCGTCGAGGTGGTGCCGACGTTCGCCCCCACCACCATGGCCGCAGCCGCCAGCGGCGGCAGCATGCCGGTCGCCGCCGCGGTCAGGGTGAGCGCCAGCGCCGCGCTGGAGGACTGCATGAGCAGGGTGAGCATGATGCCGATCGCGGTGAAGGCGACGACCGGCATCGCCCGCTCGCCGCCGTGGCCGGCGAGCCCGAACAGGTCGTCCGGGCCGACCGCCGAGAACGCGCCCTTCAACACGTCCAGGCCGAGGAAGAAGATGCCGAACCCCACCAGCGCCTGCCCCAGCGCCGTGCCGCGCCCCCGTCCGGCGATCCACAGGCCCATTCCCAGCGCCACCGCCGGCATCGCCAGCACCCGCAGGTCGACGTCGAAACCGACCAGGGCGACGATCCACGAGGTCAGGGTGGTGCCGAGGTTTGCGCCGAAGATCACCCCGACCGCCTGCCCCAGCGTCAGCAGCCCGGCGTTGACGAAGCCGATGGTGGCGAAGATCACCGCGCTCGAGGACTGCACCAGCGCGGTGATCAGCACGCCCGAGGCGAGCGCGCGCAGCGGCGACCCGGTGGCCCGCGCCAGCAGCCCGCGCAGCGCCGACCCCGCCGCGACCTTCAGCCCGTCGCTCATCAGCCGCATGCCGAGCAGGAACAGGCCGATGCCGCCGGCGAAGGTGATGAGGGAGGAGAAGGACATGGGCGCGACGACAGGACGGGCGGGCAGACGGTACATCAGGGCGGCCGGAAAGGCATGGCAGGGAGATGCCAGCGTCATCGCCGACCACTTCCCGGGAAGGCATGGGGATGCGCCCTGCGCTCCTCGCGGGCGGCTCCGGCGGAATGGCGGCGATACCCGGCACATCCGCCCGCGCCGGTCTTCGCGCGCATGGCGCGCTCCTACGAGAGCGGCGAGCAGGCGGCGCCCTGGAAGGAACGGCCCATGGCCGCGAAAGCCGGGCGCCGCCGCCGGGGGGCTAGGTGGAACTCGGCGCCAGGGCGATGAGCAGGCCGCGCGCGGCCTTGATGCGCGCCTCCGGGTCGGCCAGGTCGAGGGCGATGCGCAGCCGGTCGGGCCCGTCCATGCGGTAGTGCTTCGGCTGGCCCTGGATCAGGCGGATCACCGCCATCGGGTCCACCTTCGGCTTCTCCACGAACTGCACCCTGCCTCCGGCCGGGCCGAGATCGAGCTTGCGGATGCCGAGCGCGGTGGCCTGCAGCTTCAGCTCGGCCACCGCGAACAGCTGCTTCGCCGCCGGCGGCAGCAGCCCGAAGCGGTCGATCATCTCCACCTGCAACTCGCGCAGCGCGTCGCCGTCGCGGGCGCTGCTGATGCGCTTGTACAGGGTGAGGCGGGTGTGCACGTCCGCCAGGTAGTCCTCGGGGATCAGCGCCGGCGCATGCAGTTCGACCTCGGCGCCGCGGTCCGGCGCTTCGTCGGCATCGGGCAGCCTGCCCTGGCGGATGCTGCGCACCGCGCGCTCCAGCAGTTCGGTGTAGAGGCTGAAGCCGACCTCGGCCATCTGCCCGCTCTGGTCCTCGCCCAGCAGCTCGCCGGCGCCGCGGATCTCCAGGTCGTGGGTCGCCAGGGTGAAGCCGGCGCCGAGCTCGTCCATCGAGGCGATCGCCTCCAGGCGCTTGCGCGCATCGGCGGTGATCGCGCGCTGGTCCGGCACGACCAGGTAGGCGTAGGCGCGGTGGTGCGAGCGGCCCACGCGCCCGCGCAGCTGGTGCAGCTGCGCCAGGCCGAAGCGGTCGGCGCGGTTGATGACGATGGTGTTGGCGTTGGGGATGTCGATGCCGGACTCGATGATCGTCGTGCACAGCAGCACGTTGAAGCGCTGTTTCTGGAAATCCAGCATCACCTTTTCCAGCTCGCGCTCGGGCATCTGCCCGTGGGCGATGGCGATGCGCGCGTCCGGCACCAGCGCCTCCAGCTCGCGCTGCATGCGGCCGATGCTCTCGACGTCGTTGTGCAGGAAGTACGCCTGTCCGCCGCGCGAAAGCTCGCGCTGGAACGCCTCGCGCAGAAGGCTGTCGTCCCAGGCGGCGATGAAGGTCTGCACCGCCAGGCGATGCGCCGGCGGGGTGGCGATGATCGACAGGTCGCGCATGCCGGCCATGGCCATGTTGAGGGTGCGCGGGATCGGCGTGGCGGTGAGGGTGAGCAGGTGCACGTTCGCCCGCAGCGCCTTCAGCGCCTCCTTCTGGCGCACCCCGAAACGCTGCTCCTCGTCGACGATCACCAGTCCCAGGTCCTTGAACTTCACGTCCTTCTGCAGCAGCCGGTGGGTGCCGACGATGACATCGAGGCTGCCGTCGGCGATCTTGCCGATCTCGGCCTTGATCTCCTTCGGGGTCTTGAAGCGCGAGAGCACCTCGATCCGGATCGGCCAGTCGGCGAAGCGGTCGGCCATGGTGCGGTAGTGCTGTTCGGCCAGCAGGGTGGTCGGCACCAGCACCGCGACCTGGCGGCCGGCGGCCGCGGCGACGAACGCGGCCCGCACCGCCACCTCGGTCTTGCCGAACCCGACGTCGCCGCAGACCACGCGGTCCATCGGCTGGCTGGAGCCGAGGTCGCGGATCACCGCCTCGATCGCGGCGTGCTGGTCCGGCGTTTCCTCGAACGGGAACGCCGCGGCGAAAGGCTCGTACATGCCGCGGTCGACGTCCAGCGCCAGGCCGGAGCGGGCCATGCGCTTGGCGTGGATCTCGAGCAGCTCGGCGGCGACGTCGCGGACCTTCTCGGCCGCCTTGCGCTTGGCCTTGGTCCAGGCCTCGCCGCCCAGCGAGTGCAGCGGCGCGCTCTCGGGCGACGCCCCCGAATAGCGGTTGATCAGGTGCAGTTGCGCCACCGGCACGTACAGGCGATCGCCCTTGGCGTATTCGATCTCCAGGTATTCGCCCGGGGTGCCGCCGGCCTCGAGCACGATCAGCCCGCGGTAGCGTCCGACGCCGTGATCCTCGTGGACGATCGGCGCGCCCTCGGCCAGTTCGCCCAGATCGCGGACGATCGCCTCCGGCTCGCGCCCGGCGCGGCGCGCGCGACGCGGCTGGGTGGCGCGCTCGGGGAACAGCTGGCGCTCGGTGAGGATCGTGACCGGCGGCGCGTCGAGGGCGAAGCCGTTCTCGAGCGGGGCGACGGCGATGGCGAAGCTGCTGGTCCCGTCTCCCGCAGACCCGAGAGGGAGAAAGGCGGGGAAGTCCGGCAGCACGGTCGGTGCCAGCCCCGCCGGCTGCAGCAGTTCCAGCAGCGCCTCGCGGCGGCCGGGGCTGTCGGCGGCGATCAGCACCCGCCCGGGGTAGCTGTCCAGGAAGGATGCCAGCGCCGCGGCCGGTGCCGCGTCGCGCGCTGTCAGCGGCAGCTCCGGCGCAGGCTGCTCGCCCAGCGCCAGCGCCTGTCCGAACTGCGGATGCCCGGCCCCGGCCACCTCGATGCACTGGTCGCGGTTGAGCCGCGCGCGCAGCGCTTCCGGCGGGAGCCACAGTTCCGCGGGCGGCAGCAGCGGGCGCTCGATGTCGTGGCGGCGCTGTTCGTGACGCTCGCCGATCTGCTGCCAGAAGTGGTCCGCGGCCTCCAGGGCGCCGGCCTCGATCAGCGCCACGGCGGTCTCGGCCAGGTAGTCGAACAGGGTGGCGGTGGCGGCGTGTTCGCGCCCGGGCGACTCCGCCAGGCTGGCGCGCGGCGCCTCGAAGAACAGCGGCAGGTAGTACTCGATGCCGGCCGGCGCCAGACCGGCCTTGAGGTCCTGGTACAGACCGCTGCGGCGCTGGTCGATGTCGAAACGCTCGACCAGCGCGGCCATCGCCCGCTCGCGCGCGGCCTCGTCCAGCGGAACCTCGCGGCCGGGCAGCATGCGGATCGCATCGACCTTGTCCTGCGAGCGCTGCGACTCGGTGTCGAAGCTGCGGATCGACTCGATATCCAGGTCGAACAACTCGATCCGGTAGGGCGCCTCGGCGCCCATCGGGTACACGTCCAGCAGCCCGCCGCGCACCGCGAACTCGCCCGGGTCGAGCACTTGCGGCACGTGGCGGTAGCCGGCGGCCTCCAGGCGCCGCTTCTCGGCCTCCAGGTCCAGCGGCTGGCCGACGCGCATGTCGAAGGTCTGGCCGACCACGTAGCGTAGCGGCGGCAGGCGCTGCATCAGCGTCTGCACCGGCACCACCACGATCCCGCGCTCCAGCGTCGGCAGCCGGTGCAGCGCCGCCAGGCGCTGCGAGACGATGTCCGGGTGCGGGCTGAACCGATCGTAGGGCAGGGTTTCCCAGTCCGGGAACGGCAGCACCGGCAGCTCGCTCGCGGCCCCGGCGAGGGTCCGCAGGTCGCCCTCCAGCTGGTGCGCATGCTGGTTGTCGCGGGCGACCACCAGCAGTGGCCGGTCGTGGCCGCGCGCCGCGCGCAGGATCGCCCAGGCCAGCGCCGAGGGCGAGGCCGGGGCACGCCACCAGGCACGCTGCTGGCCGCGGCGGGGCAGCGGGGGGACGGGAAGATCGGGGGAGGTCATCGAACCGCCAATTCTAGCCGGTGAAGGCGGTGCGGTTCGACCGGTGCCGGCGGGCGATCGCGGTGCGGCTGCCGCAGCCGGCGGCCGGCGCGCGGCCCGGCGAGGCGGGTCCGTGGCGCTACAGGTCCAGCGTCACCCGTACCAGGCCGGGCGTTTCGGTGGTCTCCTGGCGGAAACCCAGGGACCGCGCCAGCGACAGCATCGGCTGGTTCTGCTCCAGCACGTCTCCGCACAGGCGCTCGAGCTTCTTGCCCTTGGCCCAGCGCACCAGCCGCAGCATCAGCTGCCGGCCCACGCCCATCCCGGCGATGTAGTGGCTGACCAGGATCGCGAACTCGGCGTCGCCCGAGCCCGCCACCATCGACACCCTCGCCACCCCGCCGACCAGCGCCTCGCCCGGGGGCAGAGGCTCGGCCGCTACCAGGGCGAACTCGGTCTTCGGGTCGGGACGGGTCAGGCGGTCGGCGTTCTCCTGGGTCAGTTCCTTCATCGAGTGCTGGAACCGGTGGCGGACCTCGTCGGGCTTGAGCAGGCTGAAGCCGGCCCGCAGCGGCACCGCGTCGTCCGGCCGGATCGGCCGGATGAGCAGTTCGCGGCCATTGGCGAGGCGGATCTGGTCATGCCACGGGGGGAGGCGGTTGCGAGCGGCCATGCTTGCGATGCTGCCATGCAGGGAGTGAAGTCGTGCTCTACAAGATGAACGGGCGGATGTGATGCCCGCATCACGACGGCGTGGCAGCGGCGCGCGCGCGGGCAACCGGTCGGCACGGCCCGGGGGCGTCACGCCGGCCGGCGCAGCCATTCCAGGCGAATTTCCGCGCCGGGTTCGCCGAGCCGCTCGCGCAACGCCTGCAGCGCCGGGCCCAGCGCGGCGTCCAGCCGCCAGGGCGGATTGAGCAGCAGCAGGCCGCTGCCGTTCATCCGCAGCGGCGAATCGTCGGCGTGGACCAGCAGCTCGCACAGCAGCGCCGAGCGTGCCGGCAGCGCCGCGGCGGCACGCTGGAACGGCGCCAGCGCGCGGCGCTGCTTGACCGGATACCACAGCGCCCAGCAGGCCTGCGGCCAGCGCCCCAGGCCTTCGCGCAGCGCCGCCAGCGCGGGCGCGAATTCCTCCAGCTGGCGCTCGTAGGGCGGGTCGAGCAGCACCAGGCCGCGCGCGTAGCGGATGTCGCCGGCGCGCGGCGGCAGCAGCGCGCGCACTGCGCCGTAGCCGTCGCGCAGATGCACCGCCACCCGCGGATCGTCGCGGAACGCGGCGCGCAGCGGATCGGCCTCGCCGGGCTGCAGTTCGCAGCAGGCGATGCGGTCCTGGGCGCGCAGCGCATGCGCCAGCAGCCAGGGCGATCCCGGGTAGGCGCTGGCGCCATGCACCTTCCGGCAGGCCTCGACCGCCGCGAGGTAGCGCGCGACCGCCGGCTCGCGCACCGGCGCGGCCAGCAGCCGGGCGATGCCGTCGCCGGCCTCGCCGGTGCGCGCGGCCTCGGCATCGTCGAGCCGGTACAGCCCACGCCCGGCGTGGGTGTCCAGGGCGAAGCAGGGCGCCGGCTTGGCGGTCAGGGCATCGCACAGCGCCAGCAGCACGACGTGCTTGAGCACGTCGGCATGGTTGCCGGCATGGAAGGCATGGCGGTAGTTCATCGCCACAGGGTAGCCGGCCGCGCCCGCAAAGACCGTATCCTCTCCGCTCCCGCCGTCCCGTCCCGCCGCCGGGCACCCAACCATCGGCCAGAAATCTCGTCACCCCCAGCCACCAGCACCCAGCCACCAATCGAATCACCAATCACGAACCCCCGATCCCGAGCCCGCCCCATGCCCACCATCCTCCTGGTCGAGGACGAACCCGCCATCGCCGAGACCGTCGCCTACGCGCTGCGCGCCGAAGGCCTGGCGGTGGAGCACCGGCTGCTAGGCCACGACGGCCTGCGGCGCCTGCGCGAGGGCGGCATCGACCTGGTGATCCTGGACGTCGGCCTGCCCGACGCCAGCGGCTTCGACATCTGCCGCGAACTGCGCGGCTTCAGCGCGGTGCCGGTGCTGTTCCTGACCGCCCGCAACGACGAGGTCGACCGCGTGCTCGGGCTGGAGATCGGCGCAGACGACTACGTCGCCAAGCCGTTCTCGCCGCGCGAGCTGGTGGCGCGCGTGCGCGCGCGCCTGCGCCGGCACGCCGCGCCGGACGCGGCGCCGCAGCGCCACGGCCGCTTCGAGCTGGACCGCGAGGCGCGGCGCGTGCGCTTCGACGGCCGGCTGCTGGATCTGACCCGCTACGAATACGCCCTGCTGGCCGAGCTGCTGCGCCGGCCCGGCGCCATCCTCAGCCGCGCCCAGCTGCTCGACCGGGTCTGGGACGACGCCGGAGAGAGCGGCGAACGCACCGTCGACACCCACGTCAAGACGCTGCGCGCGAAGCTGCGCGCGGTCGAACCCGGCGCCGACCCGCTGCGCACCCATCGCGGGATCGGCTACTCGGTGGAGACCGGCTGACGATGCGCATCGGTCTGCGCATCTTCCTCGGCTACTTCGTGATCGTCGCGCTGGCGGCGCTGCTGCTGGCGCAGGTGTTCGTGCGCGAGGTCAAGCCCGGAGTGCGGCAGGCGATGGAGGACAGCCTGGTGGACACCGCCAACCTGCTGGCGGAGCTGGCCGCGGACGACCTCGCCGCCGGGCGCATCGGCAGCGGCCGCTTCGCAGCGGGGGTGCACGCGCTGGGCGAACGCGAGATCGGTGCCGAAGTGTGGGGGTTCCGCAAGCGCAGCGCGACCTACCGCATCTACGTCACGGACGCCGACGGCATCGTGGTGTTCGATTCGGAAGGGCGCGACGTCGGCGCCGACTACTCGCGCTGGAACGATGTCTACCTGACCCTGCGCGGGCGCTACGGCGCGCGCTCGACCCGCGACGATCCGCAAGACGACAGCTCTTCGGTGATGCACGTGGCCGCGCCGGTGATGGACGGCCAGCGCATCGCCGGGGTCCTCACGGTGGCCAAGCCGAACCGCACCATCGCGCCGTTCATCGCCCGCAGCGAGGCCATCGTCACCCGCTGGGGCCTGGTGCTGATGGGCGCGGCGCTGCTGGTCGGGGTACTGGCGGCCTGGTGGCTGGCGCGCCAGCTCGGCGGCTTGCGCCGCTACGCGGACGCGGTCACCGCCGGGCGGCGCGCCGCGCTGCCCGATTCGGCAGGCGAGTTCGCCGACCTCGGCCGCGCCCTGCAGACCATGCGCGAACGCCTGGAGGGCAAGCAGTACGTCGAGCGGTACGTGCATGCGCTGACCCACGAGCTGAAGAGCCCGCTGACCGCGATCCGAGGCGCCGCCGAACTGCTGGAAGCCCCGCCCGGCGGCCGGCCGTTGCCCGACGAGGACCGCGCGCGCTTCGCCGCCAGCATCGCCGCGCAGGCCGGGCGCATGGCGCAGACCATCGACCGCCTGCTGGGACTGGCCGCGGTCGAGCATCGCCAGCGCATCGAGCACCCGCAGCCGGTCGATCCCGTCGCACTGCTGGACGAGGCCTGGGAACAGGTGGAGGCACGGGCGCAGGAGCGCGGGCTGCGCCTGGCGCGCGAGGCCGACGCCGCGGTCGGCACGGTGCGGGGCGACCCTTTCCTGCTGCGGCAGCTGCTGGTCAACCTGCTCGACAACGCCATCGATTTCGCGCCGGCCGGGAGCGCGATCGAGACGACGGTGCACGGTGGTGGCGACCGGCTGCGCATCGCGATCGCCGACCGCGGACCGGGCGTGCCGGACTATGCCCGCGATCGGGTGTTCGAGCGCTTCTACTCGCTGCCGCGCCCGCAGGGCGGCGACCGCAGCAGCGGCATCGGCCTGGCCTTCGTGGCCGAGGTGGCGCAGCTGCACGGCGGCAGCGCGCGCCTGGACAACCGCGACGGCGGCGGTGCGGTGGCCACGGTGGAGCTGCCCGCCGCGCGCGGCGCCTGAGCGGTCGCGCCGCGGCCCGGCCTCCTGCCCGGAAGCGCCGAGGCTTCGAAAGCGAGGGCGGCCGTCTCCGACGCGAGGGGCGAGCTCCTTCGCGGAAGCGGCGGAGCTGCGAGGCGTCCGCGCCACACGATTCGCGCGGGCCGTAGCGCGCGACGTCGGGACTTCGTCCCCGCTTCACGTTCGCATCGCCGTCTCCACACCGGCCGCCCCGATCCTGCGCGCATCCCAAGAACCGGAGTGCGGGCATGAAGCTGGGCTGGAAGATCCTGATGGTGGTGCTGATGACGCTGGCGATCCTGGCGCCGCTGACGATGATCCGCGGCGTGATCCAGGAGCGCCAGGAATACCGCGAGCAGGCGGTGTACCGGGTCTCGCGCGGCTATGCCGGGCCCCAGGGCATCGCCGGGCCCGTGCTGACGGTGCCCTACGTGGAGACCGTGGAAGTGGAAGAGAAGGGCATCAACGGTGCGATCCGCACCGTGCTTCGCGAGCGCGAGGGCGCCTGGACCTATTTTCCGGAGTCGCTCGAGCTGACCGGCACGATCGCGCCGTCCACGCGCAACGTGGGCCTGCACGAGGTGCGCGTCTACGAGCTGGGCGCGCAGATCGCCGCGGACTTCGACATCGCGATTCCGGCGAACCCCGAGCCGCAGCACCCCAGGCGCATCGGCCGCCCGTACCTGTCGATCGGGATCGCCGATGTGCGCGGCATCGCCGGCACGCCGCGCCTGCGCATCGGCGGCCGCGACACGCCGCTGCGCCAGGGGCTCGGCGGCGCCGGCGGCAGCGGCCTGCACGCGCGCCTGCCTGCCCCGTCGGCAGGGCAGGCGCTGGCGCTGCAGGTGCGGCTCGATCTGGCCCTCGGCGGCACCGAGTCGCTGGCGATCGCGCCGCTGGCCGGGCGCAACCGCATGGTGCTGGATTCATCGTGGCCGCATCCGCAGTTCAACGGCGATTTCTCGCCGCGCTCGCGGGCGCTCGACGCCGGGGGTTTTCGTGCCGAATGGGAGATCTCCTCGCTGGCGAGCAACGCGCAGGCGCAGTATCTGGCCGGCGCGCAGCTGCCCGGCCCGGGGCCCGGGCCGCACACCTCCGGCGAGCTGGACGCGATCGGCCTCTCGCTGGTCGACCCGGTCAATCCTTACAGCCAGGCCGATCGCGCCAGCAAGTACGGCCTGCTGTTCGTGCTGCTCACCTTCGTCGGCTTCTTCATGTTCGAACTGATCCGGCAGTTGCGCATCCACCCGATCCAGTACGGCCTGGTGGGGCTGGCGCTGGCGATCTTCTTCCTGCTGCTGGTCAGCCTGTCCGAGCACGTCGCCTTCGGTCTCGCCTACCTGGTCGCGGCAGCCGCCTGCATCGGGCTGCTCGGCTACTACCTCGCGCACGTGCTGCGCAGCCGCGCCCGCGGCGCCGGCTTCGCGGCGATGCTGGCGCTGCTGTACGCGGCGCTGTACGGCCTGCTGATCTCGGAGGACAACGCGCTGGTGCTCGGCGCCGGGCTGCTGTTCGCGATCCTCGCCGCGATCATGGTAGTCACGCGCAGGGTGGACTGGTACCAGCTGGCCGCCGCCGCCGCGCCGCAGCGCCGGTGAGCCGCCCGGTCCCGGACACGGACGTCCGCGGCCGCGGCGGGTCCCGGCGAGGCCGCGCCGGCCACGACCCGGATGCGCAGGCCTGGCCGGCGGCGGCGGACGCTGGAATCGGCGCCATGCCCGCCAGCCGATCGAACGTCTTCGAGCCTTTTAGCCCCCGATGCCGAGGATCGCGACCCCGGGCATCAGCGCCACCGACAGCAGCGCCAGCGTGCTGCCGATCGCGGTGGCGGCGAGCACGTCGCTGGGGTAGTGCAGCCCGAGCACCACCCGCGAGGCGGCGACGCTGGCCGCGAACGGCACCAGCAGCCACGCCAGCGCCGGGTGGTGCGCCACCGCCACCAGGGTGAACGAGACCGCGTGCAGGGTATGCCCCGAGGGGAAGCTGAACTCGTCGAGTGGCGCCACCCAGGCGCGGATGCGCAGGTCCGAGGCGAACGGCCGCGGCCGCCGCGTCCATCGCTTGAGCGTCTTGTACAGCAGCAGCGCGACCGCGCCGGTGGCGGCCATGTGCGCCGACGCGGCGAGGCCGGCGCGCCCTTCGGCGAGCACCAGCGCCGCCATCAGCGCGTACCAGAACCCGCCGTCGCCCAGCCGGCTCACCACGGCGAAGTAGCCGCGGATCCACTGCCGCGCGCCGATGCGGTTGGCGCGCAGGCACCAGCCGCAGTCGCTGGCCAGCAGCCGGCTACGCAGCGGAGGCGGTCGCATCGCGCGCTCCCCGGGCGGCCAGGCCCGACAGCAGGGCGTCGAAGTCGGCGGCGACCTGTTCCGGGCTCAGCCGCAGCACCGCCTGGCGCGCCGCGGCGCCCATCGCGTGCCGCGCGGCGCGGTCGTCGCCCAGCCGGAGCACGGCCGCCTCGAACGCGTCGTCGTCGTCGACCGCCGCGCCGTGCACGCCATCGCGCAGATGCGTGCGCGCCGCGCCGTAGTCGAACGCGACCACCGGTACGCCGCTGGCCATCGCCTCCAGGGTCACGTTGCCGAAGGTCTCGGAGCGGCTGGGGAACAGGAACAGGTCGCCGCTGGCGAAGTGGCGGGCGAGGGCCTCGCCGCGCTGCACCCCGCAGAACACGAAGTCGGGATTGTCGCGCGCCAGCGCCTGGCGTTCGGGCCCGTCGCCGACCCAGACGAAGCGCGCCCGCGGCTGCCGCTGCTGCAGCCGGCGGAACGCGCTCACCGCCAGCGCCAGGTTCTTCTCGGCGGCGATGCGGCCCACGTGGATGGCGGCGAGGTCGTCCGCCGCCAGCCCCCAGTGCGCACGCAGCGACGGATCGCGCCGACGCGGGTCGAACAGCGTGGTGTCGACCGCGCGCGCCAGCTGCACTACGTTCCGGAATCCGCGGCCGGACAGGAAGCCGGCCAGTTCTGCGGTCGGCACCAGGGTGGCGTCGGCGCGGTTGTGGAAGCGCCGCATCCAAGCCATCGCCAGCGGCTCCAGCGGCGCCAGGCCGTAATCGCGCATGTAGGCGTCGAAGCGGGTATGCAGGCCGCTGGCCACCGGGATCGCCAGGCGTCGCGCGGCGCGCAGCGCCGACCAGCCCAGCGGCCCCTCGGTGGCGATGTACACCGCCTGCGGCGGCGCGGCGCGCCAGCGCCGCAGCACGGTGCCCGTGGCGGGCATTCCGAACCTCAGCCCGGGATAGCGCGGCAGCGCCGCTCCCGCGACCAGCAGTTCCCCGGGACCTGCCTGCTGGCCGCGCTCCTGGCGCGGTCGAACCAGGTCGACCGCATGGCCGCGCGCCTGCAGTCCTTGCGTCAGGTCATGCACGGTGAGTGCGACGCCGTTGACTTCGGGCGGCCAGGTCTCGGTGACGATCGCGTAGCGCATGCGCGGCTCCGGTTTCGCAGAGCGTGCAGGCCGGCCGTGTAGTGGAGGTTGCAGGGCGATGACCGCGGCATGACGTCGCCGGAGAACACGCTCCGCTCCCAGCCGAGCCACTCGGCAAAGCCCCTGTAGAGCCGAGCTTGCTCGACTACGCAGGCTCCGGAGCCGGGAGCAGCGGCGCAAGCTCCGCTCTACGGGGGATGGGCGCGCCTCGGCGACTACCAGTGCAGCTGCACCCGAGCCTCGACGATGGCCGGATCGTCGTCGACGAACGCGCCCGCGGCGCTGCTGTAGCGGGTGCTGGAGACGTCGACGTAGTTCAGCGCAAGCTTGACGTGGTCGCGCCAGTACCAGTTCACGCCCACGGTCCAGGCGTCCATCTCGCCGCCGAGCACGCCTTCGACGACCGGGGCGGTGCCGGGAACGGGGGGCGGCAGCCGGCCGTCGTCGAGGTCGACGCGGTCGTAGCGCAGGCCGATCTGCCACAGGCCGCGGTTGCCGCCGCCCGCCTTCGGCGTGGTCGGCACGCCGCCCTTGTAGCCCCAGGTCTCGCCGCCGAGGTTCCACAGCCCGGAGACGTACCAGCTGTCGCCGTCGAAATCGCCGGCCGGCCGTGCCGCGGTGCCGATGCGATCGATTCCGGCGCGCAGGTACTCGCCCTGCAGCTTGATCGGGCCGCCGATCCACATCGCCTCGACGCCCACGATGGACTGCCGGTCGGCATCGGACAGCGTGCCGGTGTCGACCAGGCGCACGCCAGCGAGGTCGGCATTGGGACGGGTGCGCAGGCGCGCGCGGTCGTCCGGCGTGTCGAAGTCGACGTAGGACAGGCCCAGGTGCAGGATGCGCCCCTCGTCGCGCAGCGGCGCCCAGGTGCCGCGAACGCCGTAGCCGCTGCCCTCGGCCAGGCCGTCGGTCAGCTCGCGCCCGAACCAGCTGGCGGTCGCGGTCCAGCCATCGCCGCCGATGCCGTAGGCGGCGCCGAGGCGCCGCGAGACGCCGAAGGTGTTGGTACTCATCGCCTTGGAGATGAAGTCGTTTTGCTTGGTCGAGCTCAGCTCTTCCAGGCTGTTGGGCTGCTTGTACTGGCCGATCTGCAGGAACTGCGCGCGGTCGGCGCCGAAGCGCAGTCGGCCGTTGACGTCCAGCCACTTGTCGGCCTTGGCGTCGTAGCCCACCACCCAGTCGAAGCCGCCCGGGCCCTTGCCCTTGAGCACCAGCTCGGCGCGACGCAGCTCCCGGTCGCTGTCGCGGCCGTCGCCGGGATCGCTGTCGAGGTCGGCCCGGTCGCTGCGGTAGTCGTTGTAATCGGCCTGCAACAGGCCCTCGAAGGTGATGCTGGTCGCGCCGATCTCGCCGAGCTCGAACTCGGCGTGGGCGGCGGGAGCTGCAAGTGCGGCCAGCAGCGCCAGCGGCAGGGAACGAGGGAGAGACATGGACCGGGCCTTCGCGAGGGGGACGCGCGAAGCCTAGGCTGCGCAATTGACACTAATGTGACAAGAACCAGTCATATATGTCAGGAGAGCGACCTTTGGGTGACGGTCGGTTTTCATTCATGTGTCGCTCGAGCGCTCCGTGCCGCGCCCTGCGCCGAGACCGCATGGGGGGCGGCCCGTCGCGCGTGCCTCGTTTCCCGTCGGGGCCGCGTCGCGCAGCTTCTTACGGGAAGCTGCCGCTGTCGGTGCGGCTCCAGCCGGCTGGCCCGGCCCGGAACCCGGCGAGTTCGAGCGCGGCGGCATCGCGCGCGTCGTCGACCCGGGGCACCACCGATCGCAGCCGCCAGGCGCCATCGGGCTCGAGGCGGGCATCGATCCGGAGCCCGGCGAATGGTCCGGGCGCGGTGCCGGACGGCGTCCACGCGACCGTCGCCGCGCGGCCGTCGCAGGCCACAGTGCCTTCGAACACCGCGAGCGGATCGCCGCCTGCAGCTGGATGCAGTGCGAGGCCGATCCGGCCCGAGGCGCTTCGGCAGGCGTCGCCGGCGAACACCAGACGCGCAGCGTCGGCATCGAGCACCACCGCCAGGCCGGGCGCGAGGCCGGGATCTTCCAGGACCAGCGTGCCGTTCGCGTCGCGGATGCCGCGCCGCGCCCCCTGCAGCAGCGAGGCCCGCAGCGTGGCGCCGCGCACCACCAGTTCGCGGGTGCCGGTGAGCAGCGGCCACGGCGACAGCCGGACGCCGACATCGCCGAGCGCCCGGCCGTGCAGGCGCGCATCGTGCAGCCGCCCCTGCCACAGCGAACCCGATGCCGCAGAGGCGCCGAGGCCCGCCTGCTCCAGGTCCGACAGCCCCAGTGCCAGTCGCAAGGGCAGCGACAGGCCCAGCATCGGCGGCAGCGCCAGCGCGAACAGCCAGGCCAGGCCGCGCGCGCTCATGCCGGCGGCGGCGCGAAGCGCAGTTCGGCGCGCAGCCGGCCGTCGCGCTTGTCGACCTGCAGGGCGAGCGGGGCGATGCCGTGCTCGCGCCGCAGGGTATCGATCCAGCCGAACAGCGCCGGCGCGGCGACCGCGTCGATGGCGATCACCAGCACACCGTCGCCACCATCGTCCTGCCGGCTGATGGCGACGCCCGCCGCGCCGGCGCTGTCGACGATGGCGGTGGCGAAGGCATCGTCGGCCGGTGGCGGCGGCAGTCGCGCCGCGGAGGCCTCGATGCGCGCCAGCGCGCGTTCGATCTCCTGGACCGCGGCAACGGCATCGGCATGGCGCGCGCGCGCGTCGTCGCGCGCCTGGCGCAGCGGCGCGATCGCGCCGTACCACAGCACGAACGCGGCCAGGGCAGCCAGCATCACGGCGACCATCCACCGTTCACGCGGCTCGCGCGCCTGCCACCAGTCGGCGACGCGGGCGGTGTCGAAAAGGCGGGTCATGGCGCCGGCTCCGGCAGGATCTCGAGCTCGCTGTGGAGGCGGCCGTCGGTGCGACGGGTACCGGCCGGCTGAAGCGCCAGGCCGCCGCCGGCGAGCGCATCGCGCAGGACATCGAGTTCGTCGGCCCGGGCATGCGACAGCGTCACGCGCAGCGTGCCGTCCTCGCCATAGAACAGTCGATCCAGCTGCGCGCCCTCGACCCGCGGCACCGCCGCGAACAGCGCCGTGGCCGCGTGGGCGAAGCCGTCGCGCGCCTGCGCCTGGCGCAGGGCCGCACGTGCGGCCGCCAGCGGTGGTTGCGCCGGCGCGCGGCCGGGCAGGGCGGCGTCGACCGCTACCGCGACCTGGGCTTCCAGCGCGCGCGCGGCCAGCGTGTGGCGCAGCGCATCGGCGCTCCACAGCAGCAGCGGCGAGAGCGCCAGCAACGCGGCGAGCACCGCGGCGCGGCGCCAGGCACGCGCGCCGCGGGGTTGCGCCGGCGTGCGCGCGAAGTCGTACTGCAGCAGGTCGATCGCCGGCTGCCGGGCGCCGGCCGCGAGCAGGGCTTCGGCCTGCGGGCCCGCCTCGACGACCTGCTGCGCCCATTCTTCGAGGACCAGCGCGGCGAGCGCCGCCTCGCTGCGGAACGCCAGCCGCGGTCCGCGCACGATGCGCTCGTCGCCGTCGACGACCACGACGACGCCGTCGTCGTCCGGCGCCGGCAGCGCGAGATGGTCGGGAACCATGGCGTCCACGATGATGCCCAACTCGGCGGCGCGCCCGAGCCAGTACGTCATCAGCGTGCGTTCGACCGCCACCACCGGCCGCGGTGCGTCGTCGCCGGCGGCCGCTGCGATGGCGATGTGGAGCGCCTCGCTGCTGCCCGCCAGGCGTTCGGCGATCAGCGCGCGCGCGGCGGCGAGCGCCTGCACGGGGTTGCGCGCGGGCAGTTCCAGCCAGAGCGCCGGCGCCTGGGTGCCGGGCACCACCAGCACGGTGCGCGTTGGTCCGGCCGCGGCCGGCTGGGGGGCTGCGGTGTCGCCGCTGCGCAGACGTTCGCGTGCCACAACGCGCCCGTCGTCGCCGACGCTCAGTCGCAGCGCCGGCGCGTCCGGATTCTGCGGCAGCAGCACGATGTACGTGATCATTCCTCGGCACTCCATCTGCGGGCCAGCAGCCGCGGCGGGCTGCTGCCGTCGTGTTCGAACAGGGCGCTCAGCACCACCTGCGCCGGGCCGACCTCGACCTCGGCGTGCAGGCGGAAGTAGCGTGTGCGCAGCTCGATCTGATTGATGAAATCGCCCGACGGCACGAGGCCGTCCATGCCCGGCGAGGTCCAGAATGCGAGGGGTTCGCGCCAGCCGTCGGTCGGGCGCGCGGCGATCACCCGGCGTGCCCGGGCGTCATCGAGGGCCCCTTCTGTGAGCATGCGCAGGATCGCGGCGTCCTCCTCGCGCAGGGTGTTGACGTTCACCGGCGACAGCTTGACTGTCGGCAACGCGCAGACATGCGGCCGCAGGCGCGCGTAGACCTCGGCGGTGTAGCCGTGGATCGCGCGCAGCTCGCTGGTTTCCGCCAGCAGGGTGCCGGCGGTGCGGTAGCCGTCGCGGCCGCGCGCATAGGCCTCGTCCTCGTGCCCCAGGCTCTCGCGCTGCTGGTCGCTGTCGATCCAGTCGACGAGGCTGTCGGCGAGTGCGCCGGACTGGTGTTCGGAGAAGCCCAGCGCCTGCAGCAGCGCGATGTATTGGATCACGCCTGAGTCGTTCACGAAGAAGGTATCGGCGCCACCCTGGACCACGCTGTTGAGGTTGAAGCAGGCGGTGGCATCGGACAGGCGTGCGCTGATCGCGCCAGATTCCACCGGGAACACGAACGCGCGGCCGTTCCAGTCGCCCTCCGACGTGGTGCGCCCCGGGTCGCGGGCGGCCAGGCGCTCGATCTGCGCCAGCGCCAGCGCCTCGGCGCCCAGCGCATGCCATTGCGCCTGCGCCACCGACTGCGCATTGTCGGCGCGGCGCAGGCCGAAGCGGATGTCGTCGAGCACGCCCATCACCAGCACCGCCATCACCGCCACCAGCAGCAGCACGGTCAACAGGGCGATGCCACGTTGGCGCGGACGGCTCACAGCGGCTGCCCCGGCATCAGGAACAGCTGCCGCACCTCGCCGACGCCGTCGATCTGCAGGTCCAGCTGCAGCGCCTCGGGCACGCGGTCGGCACCGCCGGGCCAGCCGTCCATCCATTCGCCCTGGTACCGGTAGTGCGCGCGCGCCGTGCGCACGCCCCGCAGCAGCACCTGCGGCGTGCCGAGTACCGCGCCGTCGAGCGCCGGACGCGTGCCGCGCTCCAGGCGGTCGTCGACCAGCCGGTACTCGACGTACTGCAGCGACGCCCGCGGCGCCTGCTCGGGATTGCTCCAGCCGCGCCGGGTCAGCGCGAACAGCAGGCCGGGCGCGGCGTCGGCGGAACCGGTGAAGGCCTGCACCGCCGGATGACCGGCGGCATTGCGGGTGCGCCGCGGCGCCGTCTGCGACAGGTCGGCGCGCAGCACCGCGCGGGCGCGCTGGAATTCGCCGATCCGCTGCATCCGCTCGCGCAGCACGCCCTGGTTGTCGGCGGCATAGGCCAATACCGTGACGCCGGCGGCGGACAGCAGCGCGAACACCGCCAGTGCGACCAGCATCTCGACCAGCGTAAAACCGCGCTGCCGCGAGCCCACCGCTCGGACACCGCGCCCCCGCGACCCCACCGTTCCGACACCGCGCCCCCGCGAACCCACCGCTCGGACACCAATGAGGCCGTCGCCACGGCTTACACCAATGAATCGCCCGCGAGAACCGCCTTCCGCCTCCCGCGAACCCACCGGTCCGACACAACTGAGGCCGTCGCCACGGCTTACACCAATGAATCCCCCGCGAGAACCGCCTTCCGCCCCCCACGAACCCACCGTTCCGACACAACTGGGGCCGCGCTGCCGCGAACCCGCCACCCCGACGCAAACGAGGCCGTCGCCACGGCTGACGACAGCGAATCGCCCGCAAAAACCGCTTCTCGACGCCCGCGAATCGAGCCCCGACATCACTGCACTTCCCGGAACAGCGTAGTCCCGGCAGCCACGCGATCGCTGCCGGCCGGCATCACCATGACCTCCACGCGCACGATCGCCGCGTCGTCGGTAGCGTTGACCGTGCGCGTCCAGTCCCAGTCGCGGTCGCCGAGGCGCTCGCTGCCCTGGGTCGCGCCCGCCAGCGCCGGCAGCGGTTCGGTCGCCGCCTCGACCGCGCGATTCTCCGCGACCACGCCGGCCAGCACCCGCTCCTCGACGATCGCCGTGGTGCGGGTGTTCTCGCCGGACAGGTTCAGCAGCGCGATCACCACCAGTCCGAATACGGCCATCGCGACCAGCATCTCCAGCAGCGAAAAGCCGCGCTGCCGCGAACCTATCGCCTTGTCAACAATGATGCCGTCGCCACGGCTTACGCCAATGAATCGCCCGCGAGAACCGCTTTCCGCCTCCCGCGAACCCACCATCGCAGCATCAACGATGCCGCGCCCCCACGACCCTACCGCTTGGACACCAATGATGCCGTCGCGACGGCTGACGACAGCGAATCGCCCAGCGACACCGCTTTTCGGCACGCGCATCACTGCGCGCTCCGCAACATCCCGGTCTCGCCGGCGATGCGATCGCTGCCGGCCGGCTCTAGCGCGACCTCCACGCCGCCGGTTGCGTCGACCGTCACCTGCGTGCGTCGCTGGTCCTGCCGCAGCACGATCCGCACCGGCTCGGCGGTGCCGATCGGATCGAAGCGGAACTCGATCGCCTCCTGTCCGCGCGGCAGCTCCGGGGCCACGCCGTCCGACCATGTCGCCGGCCGGAACGGCGCATCGGCCAGCGGTTGCCAGCCATCGAAGCGCTGCACCGAGAAGGCGTAGCCCCGCGCATCGGCACGCCCCCGGATCGCGCGCGTGCCCAGGATCGCCTCCTGCTGCGCGCGCAGCAGGCGCGCGGCCAACGCGTCGGCATCCGCGGCCAGCGCGCTGCCTCGGGCGGGCGCAGTCAGCACCACCGCGGCCCCGAGCAGCCCGACGATCGCCAGCACCACCATCAGCTCGACCAGGGTGAAGCCGCGCCCCCGCGACCTCACCGCCCTGAGACCAACGAGGCCGTCGCAACGGCTTACGACGGCAGGTCGCCCAGTCACACCGCTCTGCGCCCCGAGCATCATGGTGTGCTCCTGAGCAACGCTCCCTAGGCGACCAAGCGGTCGTTTCCGTTCGCCATCACCGAACCCCCCACGCACAAGACCGCAGCGTCGTCGGACGCCCAGTGCAGGCCTAAGCCATTCCAGACGCACCGCACAGCCCCCGCGCTTGCGCTTGCCAACCCCGACTCCCATGCCGAATCCCTAGTTCCAATTCCCGATGTCCGCCCCATCGCCTTCGCCGCCTTCCTGCCCGTCGGCGCCGAACGAGTACACGTCGAACGTGGCGTCGCGGCCCGGATAGGCGTACTGGTACGGATTGCCCCACGGGTCCTGCGGCAGGCGCCGGATGTAGCCGCCCTTGCGGTAGCGCTCCGGGCGCGCGAGTCCCTGCGGCGGGCGCAGCAGTGCCTCCAGCCCGTCCTGCGTGTGCGGATAGCTCAGGTTCTCCAGCCGGTAGGTCTCGACCGCCTGCTCCAGCACCGAGATGTCGGCGCGCGCCTTCTCGACCATGGCGCGGTCCTGGCTGGGCATCACGTTGATCATCACCACCGTCGCCAGCAGGCCGATGATCACGATCACGACCATGAGTTCCACCAGGGTGAAGCCCCTGCAGGCAGGGAATCGGGAATCGGGAATCGGGAATCGATTAGAGCGGCGCGGGTGGATCATGTTCGTTCCTGTGGTGATGTGTGACGGTTGCTGGCCAGGCATCGATTGCGGCGTGTCGCTGTAAACCATTCCCGATTCCCCACTCCCGATTCCCGCCTTGCGCTAAAGTGCAAGGCTGTTGAACTGCAATATCGGCAAAAGAATCGACAACACGATCAAGGCCACCAGGCCGCCCATGGCGACGATGATCGCGGGCTCGAGCAGGCTCATCGCCGCGGCGGTGAAGGTGTTGAACTCGCGCTCCAGGTAGTCGGCGGCGCGTTCGAGCATCGGCGCCAGGCGGCCGCTGCTCTCGCCGCTGGAGGCCATGTACAGCAGCGTCGGCGGGAACACCGCGGCGCGGCGCATCGCCGCCGACAGGCTGCCGCCTTCGCGGATTGCATCGGCCATGTCCTCGGTGGCCCGGCGCAGCACCCGGTTGTGCACCGTGCGCGCGGTGGTGCGCAGGCCTTCCATCAGCGGCAGGCCGCTGGCGAGCATGATCGCCAGGGTGCGCGCCAGCCGCGCGGCGTGGACGTCGCGGATCAGGCGCCCGAGCAGCGGCGCGCGCAGCAGCATGCCGTCCAAGCGCAGCCGGAAGTCCGGCCGTCGCAGCAGCTGCACGAAGCCGGCGGCGGCGAGCGCCAGCAGCACCAGCAGCGCCAGGCCCCAGCCGGTCATCAGCTCCGAGACGCCGATCACCGCGCGGGTCAGCCACGGCAGCGTGCGGCCCATGGAGTCGAACTGCTCGACCACCTTCGGCACCACGAAGGTCATCAGCGCCACCACCACCGCCAGCGCGGTGAGCGCCAGCGCCGCCGGATACACCAGCGCCGTGGTCAGGCGACTGCGCACCTGCTGCTGGCGTTCGAGCAGGTCGGCCAGCCGCTCCAGGATCTCCGGCAGCGCGCCGGTGCCTTCGCCGGCGGCGACCATCGCCCGGTACAGCGGTGGGAACGCATTGCCCTGGCGCGCCATCGCCTCGGACAGGCGGAAGCCTTCGACCACGGTGGCGTGCGTCGACAACAGTACCCGCCGCACCGCGGGCTTCTCGGCCTGGGCGCCGATGGTGCGCAGCGCCTCCTCCAGCGGCGCCACCGCGACCAGGGTCGCCAGCTGGCGGGTGACCAGGGTGAGTTCGCGGTTGCCGAAGCGGCCGCGCAGCAGTGTGGGTTTCGATGCCGAGGCACTGGCCGGCACCAGCTTCACCGGCACGAGTCGCCGGCGCAGCAGCCGTTCGCGCGCGTCGCGTTCGCTGTCGGCGGCGACGGTGCCGCGGCGGTCGCGGCCGCGCGCGTCGAGCGCGGCGTAGTCAAACGTGGCCATGGTCCCGCGACTCCTGGCGCACGACGCGCAGCGCCTCCTCCGGGGTGGTGGCGCCCGCGGTCACGCAGGCACGGGCCGAATCTGCCAGCCAGTCGCCCGACAGCGAGGCCGCGCGCGCCAGCGCGTCCTCGTCGGCGCCGCCGGCGATCAGCGCGCGCAGACCGTCGTCGATCGTCACCGCCTCGTACACGCCGATGCGGCCGTTGAAGCCGGTCTGGTTGCAGTGCCCGCATCCCGCCGCCGCGAACAGCGGGCCGGCGTAGCCCGCGCCCATCAGCCGCGCGCTCAGCGCGTCGGGCGCGCGCGGCTGTCGGCAGTGCGGGCACAGCCGGCGGATCAGGCGCTGCGCCAGCAGCAGGCGCACGGTGCTGGCGAGCAGGAACGATTCCACGCCCATGTCGCGCAGGCGGGTGATCGCGCCGAGCGCGTCGTTGGTGTGCACGGTGGACAGCACCAGGTGGCCGGTGAGGCTGGCCTGCACCGCGATCTGCGCGGTTTCCGGGTCGCGGATCTCGCCGACCATCACCACGTCGGGATCCTGGCGCAGGATCGCGCGCAGCCCGGCGGCGAAGGTCATGCCGACCTTGCCGTTGACCTGGGTCTGGCCGACGCCCTCGACCGCGTATTCGACGGGGTCCTCGACGGTCAGGATGTTGCGGCTGCCGTCGTTGAGCCGCTCGAGCCCCGCGTACAGCGTCGTGGTCTTGCCCGACCCGGTGGGCCCGGTGACCAGCACGATGCCGTTGGGCACCGCCAGCGCCGCGCGGAAGGCGTCCAGCACGCCCGCGGGCATGCCCAGCTCCTCGAGCGCGAACGCGCCGTGGTCCTTGTCGAGGATGCGCATCACCACGCGCTCGCCGTGGCGCGCGGGCAGGGTGGAGACGCGCACGTCCAGCGCCTTGGCACCCATCGCCAGCGAGATGCGGCCGTCCTGCGGGATGCGGCGCTCGGCGATGTCCAGGCGCGCCATCACCTTGACCCGCGATACCAGCAGCGGCGCCAGTCGCGCGGGCAGGCTCAGCGCCTCGCGCATCACCCCGTCGACCCGGAAACGCACCCGCAGCGCGCGTTCGAACGGCTCGATGTGCACGTCGGAGGCGCCGCTGCGCGCGGCCTCGGCGATCAGGCCGTTGATCAGGCGGATCACCGGCGCGTCGTCCTGCGCCTCGAGCAGGTCGGCGGCGGCCGGGATGTCGTCGGCGAGCGCGTCGAGGCTGCCGGCGTCGTCGAGATCCTGCGCGCCGGCCGCGCCGGCCAGTCCGGCGCCGGCGTAGATCTCCGACAGCCGGCGGTCGAACTCGGTGCGCGGCAGCCGCTGCACGTCGAGTGCGCGGCCGAGCGCGCGGCGCGCCTCGATCAGCGCCTCCGGCGACGCGCCCTCGCGCAGGCCGATGCGCGCCGGCGCGTCGCCGTCGGCGCCCAGCAGCAGCATGCCGTGGCGCTTGGCGAAGGCGTAGGCCAGCGGGGCGGGCGCGGAGTCGGTCACGGCTGCGGTTCGGTGGACGGTTCGGGCTGTGGTTCGGTGCGCGGCAGCGGCGCCGGCGGCGCCACCGGCGGGGTGGTGCCGAAGTAATCCTCGATCAGCGCATCGAGCTGGGCGCGGCCGTCGCCGGGCGCGCCGCCGCTGCGCAGCTGCTCGCGCCGCATGTAGTCGTAGCGCGGCGCGGTGATGCCCTGCGCCTCGCGCGGATCGCGGACGATGGTCGGGCGGATGAACACCATCAGGTTGGTCTTGTTGCGCGAGCGCGCGGTGCGCCGGAACAGCGCGCCGAGGCCGGGGATGTCGCCGAGCACCGGCACCTTGTCGACGGTGTTGCGGTCGGCCTGGTCGAGCAGGCCGCCGAGCACGACGATGGCGCCGTCGTCGGCCAGCACCCGGGTCTCGATCTCGCGCTTGCTGAGGATCAACTCGTCGAAGTTCTCGCTGACCGGCCCCGCGATCGCCGAGACTTCCTGCCGCAGCGCCAGGGTGATTCCGCCGCCGGCGTTGATCTGCGGGCGCACCACCAGCTGGATGCCGACGTCCTGGCGCTGGATGGTGCGGAACGGATTGCTGTTGGAATCGCCCAGCACCTCGCCGGTGGTGATCGGGATTTCCTGGCCGACCAGGATCCGCGCCTCCTCGTTGTCGAGCGTGAGCACCGAGGGGGTCGACAGCAGGTTGGAGGCGGTATCGCTCTTGACCGCGTCGATGATCAGCCCGAACACCAGGCTGCCGGTCTCGCCGGCCAGGCCGGACAGGCCGCCGTTGTAGTCCAGTAGCGAGCGCAAGGCGTTGCTGACCAGCGGCGAGCTGGTGTCGCCGTCGCGGACCCGCGACGCGGCCGCGGCCAGTTCGGCGATGCCCGGCGCGCTGCCGGGGAAGTTGCTCATGCCGATCGGGACGTTGCCGTCCTTGCCGGCCAGCAGCAGCTGCGCGCCGAGGCGCTTGGCGGCATCGTCGGAGATCTCCACCACCAGCGCCTCGACCAGCACCTGCTCGCGGCGGGTGTCGAGCTGGGTGATCACGTCGACCAGCATGCGCTGGGTTTCCGGATCGGCGTTGATGATGATGGCGTTGACGCCCGGGTAGCGGGCGATGGTGGCGCGGCGCCCCGGCGCGATCGCGACCGAGGCGGCCAGCGGCGCGTCACCGTTGCCCGTCGTGCCGTCGGAGCGCGGCAGTGTCGCAGCCAGGTTCGACATCGACGCCATCGCCGACGCCGCCAGCGGCGAGGACGCGCTCGACGATCCGCCGCCGCCCTGCCGCGCCTCCGCCTCGCCGGTCAGCCCGACCACCTGCTGCAGCACCGGCAGCAGTTCCTCGGCATTGGCGTGCTGCAGGCGGATCACGCGCACGTCGCCGCTGTTCTCAGCGCGGCGGTCGAGGTCCTCGACCACGCGTCGCACCGTGTCGACGAGCGCCGGATCGCCGCGCAGCAGCACCGCGTTGCTGCTTTCCACCGGCAGCACCGACAGCACCGAACCGCGCCCCTGGCCGCCGTACAGGCCGTTGACCACCTGGGCGATCTCGCGCGCGGAACTGTTGCGCAGGCTGATCGCCTCGACCCGGGCGCGGTCCTGGTCGATCTGGGCGATCAGCCCGCGCAGCCGGCGCAGGTTGTCGCTGTAGTCCGCCACCAGCAGGCTGTTGCCCTGCGGCGTGGCCAGCGCCACGCCGCCGCGGCCGATCAGCGGCTTGACGGTCTCCACCGCCGACTGCGCATCGACGTGGCGCAGCCGGAACACCTCGGTCGAGAAGCCGATGCCATCGCCGCGCGCCGCGCCCGGCTGCTGCGCGGCGGTGTCGTCCGGGACCACGCGGTAGACGCCAGCGCCGCTGGGCACCGCGATCAGTCCGTTGGCGCGCAGGGTGGCGACCAGGATGCCGAGTAGCTCCGGCTCCGACAGCGGCGCGTCGTTGGACAGGGTGATCGTGCCCTGCACGCGTGGATCGACCAGGAAAGTGGTGCCGGTGGCACGGGCCACGTCCTGGATGAAGGCGCGGATGTCGGCGTTCTGCACGTTCAGCGCCGGTGCCGGTGCGGCGGGCGGATCCTGGGGCAGGGCGGCGGGGGCGGTCAGGCACAGGCCGGCTGCGATCAGCCACGGGGCGAAGCGAGGTTTCAAGGCGAGGTCGTCCGCAGGGTGATGGTCTTGGTGTCGCCGCCGCGCTGGACGGTGATCTCGGCGCGGTCGCGCCGGGCGAGTTCCTGCTCCAGTTCGGTCATGCGCTCGGGCGTGAGGGCCTGGCCGTTGACCGCCAGCAGCACGTCGCCCGATTCGAGCCCGGCCTGGCGCAGCAGCGCGCCGCCGCCGCGCGGGATCAGGGTGTAGCCGGTGACGCGGCCGCCTTCGGTGCGCGGCCGCAGGCCGGCCTGGGCCAGCAGCTGCTGCGGATCGATCGCCGCGGCGGCGTCTCCGCTGCCGTTCGCACGGACCGCGGGCAGGGCGGCGGGGAGCGAGGAAGGCGTGCGCGCGGTCGCGTCGCCGGCCCCCTGCAGCGCGATGCGTTGGTCGCTGCCGCCGGCGCGCAGTACCGCATGATCGGATCCGACCGCTTGCAGCACCACGCCATCGGCGATCTCGTCGCCGACCCGGAATGCGCCCTGCGCGCCGTCGCTCCCGGCCAGGATCGCCGAGCCGCCGTTGCGACCTTGCCGCACGCCGAACAGGCGATAGCCATGGACGCTGGCCTGCGCGCGGCCGCTGTGCGCGGACGGGAAGAACGGATCGCCGGACAGCGAAAGCGAGGTGTCCACGGGCGCGGCGGGCGCGGCGGAAGCGGTACCGATCGGCCCGAGCGGCGTCAGCGCGATCCAGATCAGGCGCGTCGCCTGCGCCGCCAGCAGCAGCACCAGCGCGATCTCCAGGGCGCCGCGCAGGACCGCCGAGCGATCGTCACGGGCGGGGAGGCGCAGGTTGGAGGGAAACTTCGACACGGCGATTCCGCGAGGCGCGCAGGCTTCATTGCACGGATGCGGAAAGGATGAGAAGGATTTATGACAGTTTGACTGCGATTGCCATATTTCCTTCTTCGCCGGTGGACGCCGCCCTGGGGCACGCCGTCGGCTCCGGAGGAGCGCGCCATGCGCGCCAGGCCAGCGCGACTGGCCTTGCCCGGAATCGCCGTACCCCTGCCCGGAGCCACCCGTGGCCTTCGCGGCCATGGGCCTCTCCTACGGATGTCGGCCGGATGGAACGCCGCACCTGCAGGAGCGCGCCATGCGCGCGAAGGCCGACGCGATGGATCGCGCCTGGAAATGCCGCACACTCCATCGGAGCCACCCCGCGGCTTTCGCGGCCATGGGCCGCTCCTGCGGGGCGGCGGCAGTTGCGTGCGGCCGCCCCGCCGCGGCGGGGGTCAGAACTCCGCCGACAGGCTCAGCGTGTACGACACGCCCGGCTCGTAGCGGTAGACGTCGGCGCGGTTGCCGCCGCGTTCCTGGTACTCCTGGTACTCGGTATCCAGGATGTTGCGGGCGCTGAAGCCGATCGCCATCTCGCGTCCACCGAGGTCGAAGCCCTTGCGCAGCACGAAGTCCAGGGTGGTGCCGGGCTTTTCGATGTAGTCCGGCTGGCCGGGGCGGCCGCGCGCGGTGATGCGCTCGCCGACGTAGTTGGCGATCAGGGTGGCCCGGGTGCGCGAGGTCTCGCTCTCGATGCCGAACTGCAGGTTGGCGATGTGGTCGGACTGGCCCTGCAGCTGGCTGCCGTCGCGGACGAACAGCGCCGCGTCGACCGGCCGGGTGAAGCCGTAGGGACGGACCGTGTCGCCCTCCTTCACCTCGACCTCGGAGTTGGACCAGGTGTAGTTGCCACTGAAGTACAGGCGGTTGTCGCCCCACCAGTTGGCCTCGATCGGCAGGTCGAAGTACTTCTTCGCTTCGATCTCGGCGCCGTACAGGACCGCGGCCGGTGCGTTGAGGAAGCTCTGGAAGGTGGTGCCGCCGGCGAAGTTGACGTTCGACTCGATCGGGTTGTCGATGTCCTTGTAGAACCCGCCGACGGTGAAGTACTCGCCAGAGCCGAAGAACCACTCGTAGCGCACGTCGAGGTTGAGCAGCTCGCTGTCGACCAGGTAGGGGTTGCCGTAGAACAGCCGGTCGTTGTCCGGATCCTGGTACTGCTGCGGGGCCAGCTCACGGAACTGCGGACGGGCGATGGTCTTGGAGGCGCCGAAGCGGATCTGCTGGTTGTCGGCGAAGTTCCAGGTCAGGGTGGCCGCCGGCAGCAGATAGTCGTTCTGCAGCGGCGCCGGCCCGGCCTGGCGAGCGCCGGTGAAAATGTCGTACGGGTGCACCGCCTGGGTGGCGTCCTCGTAGCGCACGCCGACGGTGGCGCGCAGCATCGGCGCGATCTCGCCCTCGGCCTGCAGGTATCCGGCCTTGACCTTGAGCGTGGCGTCGTAGGCCGCCGCGCCCGAGCTGCCCGTGGTCTCGCGGATGCGCAGCAGGTCCTGGCTGAGGTTGTAGTCCGAGAACAGGTAGTCGACGCGCTGGTACCGGTTGTAGAACGGCAGCGCGCCGTCGAGCGCCAGCAGGCGGAACTCGCGCGATTCGGCGTTGCGGTCGTTGTCGGAGTACGAGGCGCCGCCGCTGAGGGTGACATCGCGCTCGATCGGCAGGCGCCAGCTGACGTCGACGCCACCGCTCGCGATCTCGTCCTCGACGTTGCTGAAACGGGTGTAGTTCTGCACCCGCGAGCCGTCGTGCGCCCAGTAGCCGTCGACCAGCTCGTAGCGGATGCCATTCTCGTAGGGCACGTCCCGGGTGGCGCGGGCGATCGCGCCGCGCCATTCGATCTTCAGGTCCCCGTACTCGCCGAAGGCGTGGGTGCCGTTGATCTGGTTGTTGAGCAGCTCGCGCTCGAACCACTCGGTGTAGTCGTCGCGCGCCTCGAATCCGGCGAGGTTGTCGCGGCCGGAGCGGCTGCGCGCCTCCTTGATGGTGTCGTGCACGTACATCGTGGTCAGCGACACCTTGTGGTTACCGTTCTCGTAACCGACGCCCACCAGCGCGTTGACGCGGGCGTTGTTCTGGGTGGAGAGGAATTCGTAGTCGGCGTCGTACTCGACCACCTCACCGGTGAAGAAGGCATCCTGCTGGGTGCCGAACCGGGTGCGCCACTTGTTCTCGAAGCCGGCCACGGCCAGGAAGCCCAGCTGGCCTTCGCCCAGGTCCAGGGAATAGCCGGCGCTGCCGCCGAATTCGACGTCCGGATCGATGCTGTCCTTCTGCTGCAGCACGTTGAGATTGGCGTTGCCGAGGCTCCGGCCGATGCGGCGGATGTCGTCGCGGGCGAAGTTGCCCAGGTCGACGCGCTGGCCGGTGGCGATCGCGTCCTGCAGCGCGCGCGGCATCTTGCGGGTGCCGTCGTCGTAGCCCCAGAAATCGTCGTCGCCGCCGTAGTAGGTCAGGCCCTTCTCGCCGGTGGTGACGCTGTTGCCGCCGGTGCCGACCGAGAGGTTGATAAAGGGCTCGTCGGGCACGGTCAGCGACTGCATGTCGATCACGCCACCGCCGAACTCGCCCGGGTACTTCACCGAGTAGGTCTTCTGCACGGTCACGCTGTCGAGCACCTCGCTCGGGAACAGGTCCAGCGGCACCACGCGCTGCAGCGGCTCCGGGCTGGGCAGTGGCGAGCCGTTGAACAGCGCCGACGAGTAGCGCTCGCCGAGGCCGCGCACGTACACGTACTTGTCGCGCACCAGGCTCAGGCCGGTGACGCGGGTGAGCGCCGCGGCGGCGTCGCTGTCGCCGGTGCGCTCGAAGTCCTCGCGGGTGACGAACGAGGCGACTTCGGAGGTCTGGAGCATCGGCTCCGGGATGTATTCGCCGCGTACCTGGACCGCGTCCAGCTGGGTCGGGCTGGCGGAAGCCGCGGTCTGCGCGGGCGCTCCGGCATCGGTTGGCGCGTTCTGCGCCAGCACGCCGCACGGGGCGAGCAGGGCCGAGATCGCGAGGAACAGGCCGCTGCGGGTCGGGGATCGCTTCATGGGAAAGCCTTGGCTGGCAGGACGGGGAGGGCGTGGAGGCGTCACGACGAACGGGGCGGCGTCGCGCCGCCCCGTTGCGCGCCCGGATCAGCAGGGCGTATCGGCCGTCAGGCCGCAGGTCCAGCCCTGCCACCAGGTGTCGCTGGCGTCGCGCACGCCGCCGATGTAGTCGACCTGCTGGAAGAAGCCGTGGATCGCCTGCAGGCCCTGGTAGGCCGGTACCGCGCTTTCCTCGGCACCGTTGACGAAGCCGCCCGTCAGCGTCGAGGTACCCTCGGCGACGTTGTTGCTGCCGGCGTTGAAGTCCGTGCCCGCGCGATCGCTGGCGAACGGCACCGGGCAGGAGAAGTGCACCGAATGGAAGGTGCCGGTGGTGTTCTCGTCGTCGATCTTGAAACAGATCTCGCCGTCGCCGCTGCCACCGGCAGGACGGGTGACCACGGTGTTGTAGAACTCGGCCTGGGTGCCCTGGTTGAGGGTCACCGCGGCGCCGCCGCCGGCGCGGCCGACGTAGGTGAAGTTGGCGACCTTGGGGTTGGAGTAGGGTTCGCGGCGGATGCTGCTCCACTCGTTCATGCGGTCGCCACCGCCGTCGCGCTGCATCACGATGCCGAACTGCAGGCCGCCGTTCCAGCCGGTGTCGGTATCGAGGCTGTCGTCGTCGTTGCCGGTGAGCACCAGATAGCGGGCGTTGACGGTGCCGCCGAACCACTCGATGCCGTCGTCGGAGCTGTTGTGCACCTGCACGTACTCCACGGTGGTGCCGCGGCCGACGCCGGCCAGGGTGATGCCGTTGAGCTCGTTGTTCGGCGCGATCTCGAAGCCGGAATGCTGCACGCGCACGTAGCGCAGCACGCCGCTGTTGTCGGTGGGGGCGTTGCCGCCGTAGAAGCCGTCGGTTCCTTCCACCTGTTCCTGGCATTCCGGGGTGCCGGAGACCGTCTCGCCCGGGCAGGCGTTGATCGGCGCGCGGCCGAGGATCACCAGGCCACCCCACAGGCCGATAGAGTCGGCGTTGGTCTGGCCTTCCAGGCTCTGCCGCGCGGTGAACACGATCGGATCGCTGGCGGTGCCTTCGGCGTAGATCTCCGAGCCACGGTTGATCACGAGGTAGTCGGCGCCGGCCGAGCCGTAGAGCGTGACGCCCGGCTCGATGGTGAGCACGCCTTCCTGGGCGCCGGCGTTCGGGTTGCCGGCGTCGCCGCCCTGGTCCTGGCCGACGTTGACGCGGCCGGAGATGGCGTACACGGTGCCATCGCGCTGCGGCACCACCAGGTTGCCGGTGACGATCTCGGGCAGTCGGCAGGCGCGCAGCGAGCCGTCGGCGACGGTGCCGATGTTGGTGAAGCCGTCCGGGCAGTCGGCGGCAGGGCCGCCGCTCGGGGGCGGCGCGGTCGGCGGGGGCGGAGGCGGTGGCGGCGAGCCCGACGGCGGCGGCGGGAAGGCGCCCTCGCCGGGATTGGCGACGCTGTCCGCGCCGTTGCCGCATGCGCTGAGGGCGAGGACCGTGCCGAAGGTCATCAGCAGGGTCCGGTAGTTGTTCGCAGCCATTCTTGGATCTCCGATCGATGGGCGGTTGGTTGCGGGAACGCGCGAAGCGGCGAAGCGGATCGCCGCGGTGCGGTGGTTCGTCCCCTGAGGAATCCCCGCAAGTTATAGGCAGTGTTTGTGACCGTTTTCTTGCGCGGATAACGGTTCCTTAAGCGCGTCGACACATGCCGGCCGTGCCGTCGATGCCTGTCATCGCGCGGTATCGGAAACGTCATGCGGACGCGTTAGGCTGGTGCGGGGAATGGCGCACGCGGCGACGCGCCGCCATCGGCGCCGGCCGGAGGAGAAACCGACGATGCGAGCGACACAACAGGTGAGCGAGGAGCTGGAACACTGGATCCTCGAGCAGGTGCGCGGCGGCCAGCCGCCCGAGGCGGTGGTCGCGCCGCTGCTCCGCCAGGGCTGGGAGGAACAACTGGCGATCGACGCGGTGGAGGCGGCGATGCGCCGCCATCTGGAACGTCATGCGCGCGACAGCGGGTTGCCGCCGCCGGTCCGGGTGCCGGCCCCGGTCGAGTGGAACGGTGTGGCGCTCGTCGACGCCGGCGACCGCGAGGTGCAGATGCTCGCGCACCTGGTCCATCCCCATGTGGTGGTATTCGGCGGGCTGCTGTCCGCCGACGAATGCGACGCGCTGGTGGAGATGGCGCGTCCCCGGCTGTCGCGTTCGGCGACGGTCGATCCAGAGACCGGAGGCGACCAGGTGCATCGCGATCGCACCAGCCAGGGCATGTTCTTCCGCCGCGGCGAGAACGATCTGTGCGCGCGCATCGAGGCGCGCATCGCGAGGCTGACCGAATGGCCGCTGGAGAACGGCGAGGGGCTGCAGGTGCTGCGCTACGGCCAGGGCGCGGAATACCGGCCTCACTACGACTACTTCGATCCGGACAAGCCCGGCAGTCGCGGCATCCTCGCGCGCGGCGGCCAGCGCGTGGCCTCGCTGGTGATGTATCTCAACACCCCGCACCGCGGCGGCGCGACCACCTTTCCCGATGCGCAGTTCGAAGTGGCCGCAGTCAGGGGCAACGCGGTGTTCTTCAGCTACGACCGGCCGCACCCGATGACCCGCAGCCTGCACGGCGGCGCGCCGGTCGCCGATGGCGAGAAGTGGGTGGCGACCAAGTGGCTGAGGGAGCGGCGGCACGATTAGCCGCCAGGCTTCGGTCGTTGGGAGGTGATTCGAGATGGCGGGAACCGCGCCGGCTTTCGCGGCCGTGGGCCGCTCCTACAGCGGCCATGGCCCATTCGGGCGTCGCGTTCGCCGTAGAAGCGGCCGATGGCCGCGAAAGCCGCGGCCGGGTGCGTGCCGACTTCGGGCATCAGTACCGCGGCGGATCTACGCTGGCGTCTTGTCCGGGAACCGGCACAGGTCGCGGATCGCGCATGCCGGGCATTCGGGCCGGCGCGCCTTGCATACGTAGCGCCCGTGCAGGATCAGCCAGTGGTGCGCGTCGTGGAGAAACTCCTCCGGCACGCGCCGGAGCAGACCGTCCTCGACCGCGCGCACGTCCTTGCCCGGCGCCAGCCCGGTGCGGTTGGCGACCCGGAAGATGTGCGTGTCGACCGCGATGGTGGGCTCGCCGAACGCGGTGTTGAGCACCACGTTGGCGGTCTTGCGGCCCACGCCGGGCAGCGCCTCGAGCGCGGCGCGATCGCGCGGCACCTCGCCGCCATGGCGTTCGAGCAGGATCCGGCAGGTGGCGACGACGTTCTTCGCCTTGGCGTTGAACAGGCCGATGGTGGAAATGTAGCGCTTCAGGCCGTCTTCGCCGAGTTCGAGGATCTTCCGCGGCGTGCCGGCGACCGGGAACAGCCGGCGCGTCGCCTTGTTGACGCCGACGTCGGTGGCCTGCGCCGACAGGATCACCGCGACCAGCAGCTCGAACGGAGTGCGGTACTCGAGTTCCGTGGTCGGCTTCGGGTTCAGTTCCGCCAGACGCGAGAACAGTTCGTGGATCTCGTCGCGGGTGAGGGTGCCGGCGCGGCGGGCGCGGGCAGGCCGCCGCGCCGGGGCCTTTGCCGCGCGGGCGTTCACTTGCCGTCCTGGCCGGCGCGGGCCCTGGCGCGGG
>NZ_JACCKA010000058.1 GCF_013425525.1 Luteimonas salinisoli
CCGCCTGGACGCCATCGTCAACCTGATCGGCGAGATGGTGCTGGCCCGCAACCGCCTGAAGATCATCCGCGCACGGCTGCGCGACGAGGAGCTGGACCGCGCCGTCGGCTCCCTGGACGTGGCCACCGCGCGCCTGCAGACCGCGGTCATGCGTACCCGCATGCAGCCGGTGGGCAAGGTGTTCTCGCGCTTTCCAAAGGTCGCGCGCGACGTCGCGCGTTCGCTGCAGAAGGAAGTCGAACTGGAGCTGGTCGGCGCCGAGACCGAGCTCGACCGCAACCTGGTCGAGGCGCTGGCCGATCCGCTGGTGCACCTGGTGCGCAACGCCATCGACCATGGCATCGAGCTGCCGGAGCTGCGCGAGGCCACCGGCAAGCCGCGCGCCGGGCAGGTACGGCTGATGGCGCAGCAGGAAGGCGACTACGTCGGCATCGAGGTGCAGGACGACGGCGCCGGCATCGACGCCGAGCGGCTGCGCGTCAAGGCGCGCGAGAAGGGCCTGATCGACGGCGAGGCCGCGGCGCGCCTGTCCGCGGACGAATGCCTGCAGCTGATCTTCCTGCCCGGATTCTCGACCAAGACCGAGGTGACCGACATCTCCGGCCGCGGCGTCGGCATGGACGTGGTGCAGTCGCGGATCCGCGAACTCAGCGGCCAGATCCAGATCCATTCCGAGCTCGGGCGCGGCAGCCGCTTCTCGATCCGGGTGCCGCTGACGCTGGCGATCCTGCCCACCCTGCTGGTGCAGACCGGGGAGGTCGCCTATGCGCTGCCGCTGGCGCGGGTCCAGGAAGTGCTGCACGCCCCTGGAGCCTCCGTCAGCTGGTTCGACGGGCGTGCGGTGCTCGATCGCCGCTCGCACGCGCTGTCGCTGGTGGACCTGCGCGGCTGGCTCGGCCTGCCGCCGCTGGACGCGCCGCTGCTGACGATCGTGGTGCTGCAGATGGGCGACAGTCGCTTCGGGCTGATCGTCGACTCGGTGCAGGGTCGCGAGGAAGTGGTGATCAAGCCGCTGCCGCGGTCGCTGCGCGGATTGCCCGGCTATGCCGGGGCGACCCTGATCGGCGACGGCCGCATGGCCCTGATCCTCGACGTCGACGGCCTGCGCAGCCGCTAGCCGGCCGCCCGCGACCGCCGTCCGCGGCTGCCGTTCCGGTGCGTTCCGCACCGGCCCTGGAACTCAAGTCCCGAACCACCCGGCCGATACCGCAGCCATGGACATCCTCAGCGTAGTCGGAATCCTGCTGGCCATCGGCGCGCTGCTTGGCGGCAGCGTGCTCAAGGGCGCAGGGCTGTCCTCGCTGTGGTCGGCGGCGGCGTTCGTGATCGTCATCGTCGGCACCACCGCGTCGATCTTCATCCATACGCCGCCGCAGGTGTTCAAGCGCGCTCTGCGGATCGTGCGCTGGACCGTGCAGCCGCCGGTGGCGGACCGCGAGGCGCTGGTCGCGCAACTGCTCGAGTGGAGCAACGTGGCGCGCCGCCAGGGACTGCTGGGGCTGGAGGGCCACGTCGCCGAACAGAGCGATCCGTTCCTGAAGAAGGGGCTGCAGATGCTGGTCGACGGCCTGGAGCCGGAGGCGATCCGGCACATGCTGGAGATCGAGCTCGAGGGCGAGGAGCACAAGGACCTCGCCGCCGCCAAGGTCTTCGAGGGCATGGGCATCTATGCCCCCACCCTGGGCATCGTCGGCGCGGTCTTCGGGCTGATCGCGGTGATGAAGAACCTCGCCGACCCGAGCAAGCTCGGCCACGGCATCGCCGCGGCGTTCACCGCGACCATCTACGGGATCGCCTCGGCGAACCTGTTCTTCCTGCCGATCGCCGCCAAGCTCAAGAGCGTGATCGGCCGCCGCAGCGGCGAGCGCGAGATGATCATCGAGGGGCTGATCGCGATCGCGCAGGGCGAGAACCCACGCAACATCGAGGCCAAGCTGGCCGGCTTCCTGCACTGACACCCGGACACTGGCATGGCACGCCGCAAGAAACACGAAGAACACGGCAACCACGAGGCCTGGGCGATCCCCTACGCCGACCTGATGACGCTGCTGCTGGCGTTCTTCGTGGTGATGTACGCGATCTCCTCGCTCAACGAGGGCAAGTACCGCGTGCTCTCCGATTCGCTGGCGATCGCGTTCAGCGGGCAGCCGCGCTCGGTCAGCCCGGTCCAGCCCGGCGACCACCAGGTCAAGGATCCCGATGCCGGGCCGCCCTCGCCGCTGCAGTCCGGCCCGAGCAGCACCCGGCCGTCGCCGGTGCTGGACTCGCCGCTGCTGCCGTCGCTGGCCTCGCAGATGCGCGTGGACCGCGAGAACCGCGACGCCGACGGCAAGGCGCTGGCGCAGGCGCACCGGCAGCTGGACGGCATCGCCGCGCAGCTGCAGGACGCGCTGGCGCCGATGATCGACGCCAGGTTGATCACCATCCGCCGCGCCGAGCTCTGGCTGGAGGTGGAGATCAACAGCGACATCCTGTTCGCCACCGGTTCGGCATCCCTGGCCGACAGCGCCCAGCAGTTGCTGGGCACGCTGGCGCGGCTGCTGCGCGACGCCCCCAACGCGGTGCGCGTCGAGGGCTATACCGACGACCGCCCGATCAATACCCTGCAGTTCCCTTCCAACTGGGAACTCTCGGCGGCGCGCGCCGCCAGCGTGGTGCACCTGTTCGTGCGCGAGCGGATCGCGCCGCAGCGGCTGGTGATGGTCGGCTATGGCGAGTACCGGCCGCGCGGCGACAACGCCACCGAGGCAGGACGCAACCGCAACCGCCGGGTCGTGCTGATGGTGCTGGCCGCTCCCGACGCGATGCAGGACGGCAGCGTGCCGGCCTCTGCAGATCCGGCGGTGGCGAGCGCACACCAGGCCCGCGGTTCCGCCGGCGCCGAGCCCGGCACAGCGACTGACACAGGAGCGGGATGATGCAAGTCTGGGCGATCGCCAACCAGAAGGGCGGCGTAGGCAAGACCACGACCACCCTCGCACTCGGCCGCAGCCTGGCGCTGCAGGGACAGCGCGTGCTGCTGGTGGATCTCGACCCCCACGGTTCGCTGACCCGCGCTTTCGGCGTGTCCGCCGACCCGCCGCCGGCCGGCGTCCTGGAGCTGTTCTCCACGCCGCCGCTGCCGATGGCCGACCTGGCGCGTCCGAGCCCGCTCGAGGGCCTGGATTTCGTCTGCGCGCAGACCGCGCTGGCCACGCTCGAGCGCCGCAGCGCCAACCAGCCGGGACTGGGGCTGGCGTTGTCGCAGGCGCTGTCGCGGCACACCGGCGGCCACGACTACGTGCTGCTCGACTGCCCGCCCACGCTGGGGCTGCTGATGGTCAACGCGCTGGCCGCGGCCGACCGGCTGATCGTACCCACCCAGACCGAGCCGCTGGCGATGCACGGCCTGGCCGGGATGTGCCGCACCAGCGAGATGGTCGAGCGTTCGCGCGGCCGGCCGCTGCCGGTGGCGGTGCTGCCCACCATGTTCGACCGCCGTACCCGCGCCGGCCGCGACACCCTGCGCCAGATGCAGGAGGACTACCGCGACCGCGTCTGGAGCGAGGCGGTGCCGATCGACACCCAACTGTGCAATGCCGACCTCCTGGCGCAGCAGTCCGCGGGATCCGCCCACCCTGGACGCGCCCTCGGCGCCTATGCGCGCGCCCTGGACTGGATCCTCGCCGGCCAGCCGCAGCGCCTGGAGCAGGCCGCATGAACGCCCCGCACGCGGTGGACGCCTACCTCGACCTGCTGCTCACGGCGCCGGTACCGGAAGCGGTGCCGGCAGCGGCGCCGCAGCCGGTTCCGGCAGTGGACAGGCCGGCCCTCGTGCCGGCGGTACCGGGGCCGCGACCCGCCGTGGCCAGGCCCGCGGCGGCGCCGGCGGCATGGGAACCGGTGGCGGTGCCGGAGGCACCGCAATACGACCCCTGCACGTCCGAGAGCGAGCGCCGCCGGCGTGCCGGCGACCGCACCTCGCGCTGGCTGCGGCTGCGCTGCGGCGCGCAGATCTACGCGCTGGAACTGCTGAAGATCCGCGAGGTCGTGCTGCCGGCGCCGCTGCTGCCGATGCGAGGCGCCACCGCGGCGATGGCCGGGGTGATGAACCTGCGCGGACAGGTGGTTCCGGTGATCGACCTCGGCCTGCACCTGGACCAGGACGCCGTCGACGACGGCCCCGGCGTGCGCATCGTGGTCCTCGAGGAAGGCGGCGAGGTGCTCGGGCTGCGCGTGTCCGCGGTGGAGGACGTCACCCGCCTGGGCGAGCAGCAGATCGAGCCGCCGGACCACGTCCGCGTCGGCCGCAGCGGCGACGATCGCTTCCGCGGCATCGCCCGCCAGGGCGGCCGCCTGCTGATCCTGCTCGACGCCTCGCGGCTGCTCGGCGTCCAGGGCTGACGAGCCTGCTGCGCCGCGGGGCCGCGCGGCCCGTGACGGCGCGCGACGCCCCCGCTCCCGCCATCGCGGCGGGCGCCGCCGGCTTCGGCCGGGCCGCATGCCGGGCATGGCCCGCGGCGACGGCAACGCGGCGATCGCCGCACGCCTAAAGATCCCTTGCTGCGGGCCGTTAAACAGGATCGAGTCATCCGTTGCGGAGTGTCGATGAACGCTGTGCCCCTGGGCGAGGACCTCGGAATCGAGTCCTGCACCGAGCTGAAAGACCGCCTGGCGCCCTGCCTGGCGCAGGAGCAGACCCTGCTGCTGGACGGCAGCGGGGTCGCGCGCGTCCACACCGCCGGCGTGCAGGTCCTGTGCGCGCTGGTGCGCAGCCGCGCCGAGGCCGGCCTGCGCACCGAACTGGACGGGTGCAGCGAGGCGCTGCACGACGCGATCCGCATCCTCGGCCTGGGCGAGCAGTTCGGGCTGGCCCCCAACCAACAACCTGCGAAAGACCCCGTGGAGGACGCCGCATGAGCGCTCGCATTCTGGTAGTGGACGATTCGGCCTCGATGCGGCAGATGGTGTCGTTCGCGCTCACCTCGGCCGGCTTCGCCGTCGAGGAGGCCGAGGACGGCAGGGTCGCGCTCGGCCGCGCCCAGGGCGGCAGCTTCAACGCCGTGATCACCGACGTGAACATGCCGAACATGGACGGCATTTCGCTGATCCGCGAACTGCGCCAGCTGCCTGGCTACAAGTTCACTCCGCTGCTGATGCTCACCACCGAGTCCGGCGCGGAAAAAAAGGCCGACGGCAAGGCCGCTGGCGCCACCGGATGGCTGGTCAAGCCCTTCGACCCCGAGCAGCTGGTCGCCACCGTCCGCAAGGTCGTGAGCTGACCCGCTGCGCAGCCCACCGACTACCGGACCGCGGCCATGAACATGGATCTGCAACGTTTCCACGCCACCTTCTTCGAGGAGAGCCATGAGGGCCTCGACGCCATGGAGGCGGCCCTGCTGGCGATCGACGCCGGCAACCGCGATGCCGAACTGGTCAACTCGGTGTTCCGCGCGGCGCATTCGATCAAGGGCGGCGCGGCCACCTTCGGCTTCGAGGGGATGGCCGGGCTGACCCACCTGCTGGAAACCCTGCTCGACGACATCCGCGGTGGCCGCCGCGAAGCCACCCGTGCGGCGCTCGATGCGATCCTCGGCTCGGTCGACGTGCTGCGCGCGCTGCTGGCCGAGGCCGAGCACGGCCGGCCGGCGGACGCGAAGGACGTACAGGCCGTCCGTGCGCGGCTGGAGGCGGTGCTCGGCACCGAGCCCGGCACCGCGGCGCCGGCCGCGGATTCGACCGCGGCCGCCGCCGAGCCCGAGGGCTGGCGGATCGGCTTCTCGCCCGCGCCTTCGATGTTCATGAGCGGAAACGACCCGCTGCGGATCCTGCGCGAGCTCGAGCACCTCGGGCCGCTGGAAGTCGCCGCCAGGCTCGACCGCCTGCCGGCCTTCGCGCAGCTCGATCCGCTGGAGGCGTGCCTGGCCTGGGATCTGGGGCTGACCGCGCGGGTGCCGCGCGGCGCCGTCGACGAGGTGTTCGCCTGGGTCGAGGACGAGTGCGAGCTGGACATCCAGCCGATCGCGGCCGCGGCCGCGCCCGATGCGCCGGCCGGCGCGCCCGCCGATGCGCCCTTGGCGCCCTCTGCCGGCGCCAAGGTCCAGTCGATCTCGGACTCCGCCGAGAGTTCGGTGCGCGTGAGCGTCGACAAGATCGACGCGCTGATCAACCTGGTCGGCGAACTGGTGATCACCCAGGCCATGCTCAAGCAGGCCAGCTCCAGCGTCGACCCGGCCGTGGCCGAGCGCCTGTTCACCGGGCTCGAGCAGCTCGAACGCAATACCCGCGACCTGCAGGAAGCGGTGATCGGCGTGCGCATGCTGCCGGTCGACGCCGTGTTCCGCCGCTTCCCGCGGCTGGTGCGCGACCTGTCGGCGCGGCTCGGCAAGCAGGTGCTGCTGCGGACCGTCGGCGAAGGCACCGAGCTGGACAAGAGCCTGATCGAGAAGGTCGCCGATCCGCTGGTGCACCTGGTGCGCAACGCCATCGACCACGGCCTGGAGGATCCCGCGACGCGCAGCGCCAGCGGCAAGCCGGAGACGGGCACGATCACCCTGGCCGCTTCGCACCAGGGCGGCCATATCGTCATCGAGGTCTCCGACGACGGCCGCGGTCTCAACCGCGACCGCATCCTCGTCAAGGCGCAGGAGCGCGGCCTGGCCGTTCCGGAGAATCCCAGCGACGCCCAGGTCTGGGACCTGGTGTTCCAACCCGGGTTCTCCACCAACGACGAGGTCACCGACCTGTCCGGGCGCGGCGTCGGCATGGACGTGGTGCGCCGGAACATCCAGGGACTGGGCGGCGAAGTCGAGCTGCACAGCAAGCAGGGCAGCGGCACCCGGGTGGTGATCCGCCTGCCGCTGACCCTGGCGATCCTCGACGGCATGAGCGTGACCGCCGGCGGCGAAGTGCTGATCCTGCCGCTGACCCACGTGCTCGAGGCGCTTCAGCCGGGCCAGGCCGACATCCGCACCGTGGCCGGCAGCGGCCGCGTGCTGCAGGTCCGCGGCGAGTACCTGCCGCTGGTGTCGCTGGCGGAGGTCTACGGCTACAGCGACCGCCGCGATGCCGACCTGCTGGTGGTGGTGGTCGAGGGCGATGGCCAGAAGATCGCGCTGGAGGTCGACGAACTGGTCGGCCAGCAGCAGGTCGTGGTCAAGAGCATCGAGCACAACTATCGCCGCGTGCATGGCGTCTCGGGCGCCACCATCCTCGGCGATGGCCGGGTCGCGCTGATCGTCGATGTCGGCGGCCTGGTACGCGCGCAACGCCTTCCGCAGGCGGCCTGAGCCTCTGCCTCAAGGCCGGCGCGTCCGCAGGGCGCGCCGCCGCTCTCCAGCCACAGGATCGATCATGAAATCCCTCCTCTCCATCGGAATCGCTGCGTCGATGCTGTCCGGTACCGCGCTCGCGGCCGGAGCCGCCGATGCCCCCGGCGCCCGCGCCTGGCCGCCCTCGGCCACCTTCGCCGACGGCACCGAGCTGTCGATGACCGGCAACATCGCCTATGACCACAACGGATTCTCGGGCGACGACGAAGGAGCCTCGGCGACCTTCGACGACGCGCACGACTGGCGTCGCAAGGAGTTCGGACTGGCCTTGAAGCGCAAGGGAGTCTACGAGCTCGGTGCCGGTTTCGACTTCGAGTCGCGCACCTGGATGGATGTCGGGATCAAGCTGGACACCAGCGCATTCGCGGGCCGCGACCTGGGCAAGCTCCGGCTCGGCCAAAGCAAGGTGCCGCTGGGCTTCGAAGGCAACACCGCCACGCGCCACTCGGCCTTCCTGGAGAATTCGCTGCCCACGCAGGCGTTCTACCAGGGGCGTCGGATCGGCCTGGACTGGACGCTGGACCGGCCGCATGCGGTGTTCAACGCGGGCTACTATCGCGGCGATCTGCAGGGCAACAACGCCGGCCGTACGGTGGCCGTGCGCGGCGCCTGGGTTCCACTCCGGGAGGCTGGGCGGGTGCTGCACCTGGGCGCATCGGCGACGCGGGAAACCCCGGATGCGCGGACCGGCGAAGACGGTGCGCGGATCGCCGCGAGCGCGCGCTGGCGGGCGAAGCCGGAAGCGGCGTTGACCTCGGTGAGGCTGGTCGATTCGGGCACGCTGGCCGGTGTCGAGGCGATCGACCGGCAAGGCTTGGAGCTGCTGTGGATCGATGGACCATGGTCGCTACAGGGCGAGTATCTGCGGCAGTCCACCAGCCGCGAGGCCGGCCTGGCTTCGTACTCGGCCGACGGCTGCTACGTGTTCGCGAGCTGGATGGTCACCGGCGAGTCGCGCGGCTACAGCGGGGGCGGCGCCTCGAACCCGAAGCCGACCGGTCGCCTGGGGGCGCTGGAACTGCTGGCCCGCTACAGCAGGCTCGACCTCGACGACGGCGCCATCGCCGGCGGCAGCCAGCGCAACCGCACGCTCGGCGCCAACTGGTACTTCGCCCGGCACTTCAAGCTCCAGTTCAACTACATCGACGTGAAGGCCGAACGCGGCGCCACCGCCGCCGATCCCGACATCGTCGAGATGCGCACGCAGTTCAGCTTCTGACCGCGCCGCGCCGGGCAGACCCCGGTGTTGCGACGAGGCATCGCCGTGGTCACGGGGCAGTGCCAGTGAACAGCCGGTTCCGACGGTTGGTTCTGTCGAAGAGCGGCTTCGGGCGACCATGCAGGCGAAGAGCGGCTTCGGGCGGCCATGCGGGGCGTGAGCAGCGATGCCGGGCTTCGGAGGGATGGGCCGTCGAGCATCCGGCAGGAAATCGCCGGTACGGCGTCCCTCCGGCCCACGTAGAGCCGAGCTTGCTCGGCTGCGCGGGCACCGAAGCCGAAAAAGCAGCGGAGCGAGCTCCGCTCTACGGAGCATCGCGTCGCCGACATCCGACATCCCGCTACCGTTCGTCGGACGAACGTAAAGCGCGAATTCGCGCTGTCGATAACCGTGGCGTACCGGGCATCCGCCCGGCATTCGGGCACCGCCCGTAGTCCGCGAACAACCGCCCCGGAGAGTCCCATGCGCTGGTTCCAGAACCTTTCCATCGCCCGCAAGCTCGGCGTCGCATTCACCCTCACCACCTTGATGACGGTCGCCCTCGGCGCCTTCGCACTGGTGCGGATGCAGGTGTCGCAGGCGCTGCTGGAGGACCTCGAGGACAACTGGGTGCCGGCGGTGTACCAGCTCGGCGAACTGCGCGCGCAACTGGGCGAACTGCGCACCTATGAACTGGCGCAGCTGGCCCGGGCCGACGATCCCGAAGCGGTTGCCGACTATTTCAAACGCATGGACGGCGTGCGCGAGGCGATCGTCGCGGCTCACGCCGCCTACCTCAAGACCCTGACCGCCGGCGAGGAAGAAGCGCTGCATGCCGAGGTCAAGGACCTGCTCGACCAGTACCTGCTGGCCAACAGCGACATGGGCGATGCGCTTCGCGCCGGCGACAGCGACCTGGCCGAGGGGATCTCCGGCGACCGCTCGCGTCCGATCCGCCGCGACCTGTTCGCGGCGATTCTGGTGCTCAAGGACTTCAACGTGGCCCGCATGGAAGAGGAGATGGCCAGGGCCGATGCGGCGCATGCATCCACCGTGACCGCGATGCTGGCCGCGCTGGCGCTGCTGTCGCTGCTCGCCGCCGCCGCCGGCTGGGTGATCACCCTCCTGATCGCCCGCCCGCTCGGCGAGGCCACCCGCGTGGCCAACGCCATCGCCGAGGGCAGGCTCGACAACGAGATCGCCGCCGATACCCGCGACGAGACCGGCCGCCTGCTCGAGAGCATGCGCAAGATGCAGGCGCAGCTGCAGGCGGTGATGTGCGCGCAGACCGAGATGGCGCTGCGCCACGACGAGGGACAGATCAGCCATCGCATGGACGAGGCCGCCTTCCCCGGCGACTACGGCCGCATGGTCCACGACACCAACGCCCTGGTCGCCGCGCACATTGGCGTGAAGATGCGGCTGATCCAGATCATGGGCCGCTACGCCGTCGGCGACCTGTCCGAGGACATGGACCGCCTGCCCGGCGAGAAGGCCGTGCTCAGCGAGACCATGGACGCCGTCAAGAGCAACCTGCAGGCGATCAACGGCGAGATCCGCCGCCTGGTCGGCGCCGCCGGCGAGGGCGACTTCACCGCCCGCGGCGATGCCGCGCGCTTCGAGCACGACTTCCGCGAGATGGTCGAGGGCCTCAACCGCCTGATGCAGACCACCGACGGCAACCTGGCCGAAGTCTCCACGGTGCTCAAGGCGATCGCCGAGGGCGACCTGACGGTGCGCATGGACGGCGAGTTCCGCGGCGTGTTCGCACGCATGCGCGACGACGCCAACGCCACCGTGGCGCAGCTGGCCGACATCGTCGGCCGGATCCACCAGGCCTCCTCGGCGATCAACATCGCCTCCACCGAGATCGCCTCGGGCAACTCCGACCTGTCGCGCCGCACCGAGCAGCAGGCCGCCAACCTCGAAGAGACCGCCGCCTCGATGGAGGAACTGACCTCCACCGTCAAGCAGAACGCCGAGCACGC
>NZ_JACCKA010000059.1:0-3470 GCF_013425525.1 Luteimonas salinisoli
GCGCTCGCTGAAGCCGTGTTCCTCTCGGAGCACGGCCATCAGCTGGCGTTTGACAGCCGGACCTACAGCTTTTTTGCGATGACGTCCTTGAGCGCAGTGACCTCGAGCGCCAGGTCCGCGTACATCCGCTTCAGGCGGCTGTTCTCCTCCTCCAGCTCCTTCAGTCGACGGATGTCCGCCGCCTCCATTCCGCCGTACTTGGACTTCCAGACGTAGTAGGTCCCTTCCGAGATCCCCAGCTCGCGGCAGACGTCCTTGACCTGCCGTCCAGCCTCGACCTGCTTGAGGGTGTGGACGATCTGGCTCTCGGTGAATTTGCTCTTGCGCATCGGTGGCCTCCTGGGCGGTAGTGTGCCCGGAGACCTCCAGCTAGGGTTGGACCGATTTAGGGGGAGGCGACAATGTTCTCACGCCGAGCGCCTGATGCCGACGGCGATGGCCTACGCCGCCGCCGCGACTGGCGGTGAGTCATCCTGAGGCAGCGTGTCCCTGGTCGCTACCTGGAGGGTTTGCTGCATGACCGTCCACACCGGCAGGCCCATGCGGGCGAGCGCGTAGTCGGCGTGGTAGGCGAGACGGGTGCGCTCGGGACCGGCGAGTTCGGCCGCCAGGTTGCTGTAGAGGGCGGAGAAGGCGCTCCAGAAGGCATCGTCGGGCAGGCCGCGTGCGACCAGGCGACACAGGCCTTCTTCGAGCATCGAGGCGGCTTCCGGGAGCGACAGGCTCGGCGCCGGGTTTTCAGGGGACAAGGATTGGTCCGGAACCCGGGCCGGGGCGGCTGTTTCGTCGGGCTGGGAGTCGGCGGGGGTGATGCGGGAATCGAACTCGACCGACATGATGCGATCCTGCTTGGGGGCCTTCTGGGTTGGCGGAGTATCGATCGCCTGCCGTCAAAATCGCGCGATGGTGTAGCTGAATCCGGCACTTTTCCGACCGCGGGCGCCGGGTAGATGAGGCCCCGGCCGCGCCTTTCAAGCCCCGGGCTCCAGGAGCGGTTGGAGACGGTTCCCCTGAGCACGGTCGGGGCGACACGCCGACGCGGCGGAGACGCCGTGTCGCACCGCGCGGCCGGGCGGGCGGCCGACCGCCGACGCCCGCACGTCGCGTTGATGGCCCGGTCGGCACACTGCTGCCTGGTACGGATCGCGAGGTACGGGCATGGGCATGCTCATCGACGGCAAGTGGCACAGCGACGAGGAGATCCCGGTGGACGACAAGGGCCGGCTGCAGCGGCCGTCGTCGGTATTCCGCAGCTGGGTGACGGCGGACGGTGCGGCCGGACCGGAGGGCGAGGGCGGGTTCAGGGCCGAGCCCGGGCGCTATCACCTGTACATCGCCCGCGCCTGCCCCTGGGCCCATCGGGCGGCGATCTTCCGCGAGCTCAAGGGGCTGCAGGAGATGATCGGGCTGTCGGTGACGCATTGGCTGATGGCGGGGGACGGCTGGACCTTCCGCGAGGCGCCCGGGGTGATCGCCGACGATGCGAACGGGGTGGACTGCCTGTGGCAGCTCTACGCCAAGTCGGATCCGGGCTACACAGGGCGGGTGACCGTGCCCGTGCTGTGGGACAAGCAGACCGGTCGCATCGTCAGCAACGAATCGGCCGACATCATCCGGATGTTCAACTCGGCGTTCGACGGCGTCGGTGCGGCCTCCGGCGACTACCATCCACCGCCGCTGCGCGGGCGCATCGACCAGGTCAACCAGCGCGTCTACGACAACCTTAACAACGGCGTCTACCGCGCCGGCTTCGCGCGTAGCCAGGAGGCGTACGACGAAGCGGTGGCGGAGGTATTCGAGACGCTCGACTGGCTGGAGGGCCTGCTGTCCGAGCAGCGCTACGTGTGCGGCGAGACGCTGACCGAGGCGGACTGGCGGCTGTTCACCACGCTGCTGCGGTTCGATGCGGTGTACCACGGCCACTTCAAGTGCAACCTGCGGCGGGTCGTGGACTACCCGGCGCTGTGGTTCTACACCCGCGAGCTGTACCAGCACCCGGGGGTGGAGGGCACCGTGGACTTCGGCCACATCAAGCGGCACTACTACCAGAGCCAACGCCACATCAATCCGACCGGCATCGTGCCGAAGGGACCGGTGCTCGATCTGGACAGGGCGGGGGACAGGAGGCTGTAGGCCGCTCCGCTCCGCGGGATGCGCTTCGGTCGCCGGGGCGCGCCGCGTTCCGGAGCCGCCGCGAATCCCTAGACGTACTGCATCTTCCGGGTCATCCCGCCGTCGACCACGAACTCCTGGCCGGTGACGAAGGCCGCGGCCGGGGAGAGCAGGTAAACCGCCAACGCGGCGACATCTTCCGGGGTGCCGACCCTCCCGGCCGGGTGCTGGGCGTGGTCGCGCGGGCGCAGCTTCGGGGTGCGGCGCGCGGTCGGCTTGCGCCAGGCGTCGGTGGCGATCCAGCCCGGGCTGATGCAGTTGACGCGCACGGCGGGCCCGGCGCTGATCGCCAGGGCGTGGGTGAAGGCGAGCAGGCCGCCCTTGGCCGCGGCATACGCCTCGGTGTCGGGCTCGGACTGGTGCGCCCGCGTCGAGGCGATGTTGACGATGCTGCCGGCGCCGTGGGCGGCGAGCGCCGCGAGCGCGTGCTTGCTGCACAGGAACGTGCCGGAGAGGTGCGCGTCGAGGTAGCTGCGCCACTTCGCCAGCTCCAGCCGTTGCAGCGGGCCGGTCGCGGGATCGGCGATGCCCGCGTTGTTCACCAGGCCATCGATCCGGCCATGCGCGCGCAGTGCGGCGCGGACGAATCCGCGCACCGGGGCTTCGCGGCCGACATCGAGCCGATGGAAGGTGGCTCGCTCGCCGACGTTCCAGTCGCGCAGGCAGGCCGCGCCGGCGTCGCCGTCCAGGTCGCCGATCGCTACCGACGCGCCGGCCCCTAGCGCGGCCTGGGCGATGCCGCGGCCGATGCCCTGCGCGCCGCCTGTGACCAGCACCGTGCGACCGCGCAGCGGTTGCGGATCGGGCGCCTCGATGCCGGGCACCGGCGCCATCGCGGTCAGCCGAGCTTGCCCAGCGAGCTCTCCAGCACGCGCTGCAGCTTCTTGGCGGCGCCGCTGATCGCCGCGGCGACGGTGTCGGCATCGTCGGACGCGGCCGCCGGCGGGCGGCCGTCCAGGCGCGCTTCCAGCGAGCAACGCTTGTCGCGGGCGCCGCCCTTGCCGGCATTGCTGTCGCTCAGGTGCACCTGCACGCGGGTGACCTGGCCGGAGAACCGCGCCAGCGCGTTAGCGATGGTTTCCTCGGCGTGCCGCACGACCGATTCGTCGCTCTGGATGTTGCTGTCGGTGTTGACCTGGATGAGCATTCGATCTCCTTTGGACGCAATGGCCGCGGCGCGGCCTGCGGCGATGATACCGGGACCGGCGTAGGCGCCGGGAAAAGAGCGCACACGGCATGCCGCCGCGTTCAGCCGGAACAACGGCGCCTTCCGGCTGTCCTGTAGGAGCGGCCCATGG
>NZ_JACCKA010000059.1:3535-26968 GCF_013425525.1 Luteimonas salinisoli
CGGCCATGGGCCGCTCCTACAGTTGGGCGGCGGGCCGCTGGTGCCCGGTCGGCGCGGGATGATCAGCGGTTGACCGAGCCCATGCTCGCCGCCGGGTAGCGCTCGCCGACCACCTCGTGCCCGGCCAGCACGGCGTCGATGCTCGCCAGCTCGGCGGCGTCGAGCGCGATTGCCGCGGCCGCGGCGTTCTCGTCCAGGCGCTCGATGCGGCGGGTGCCGGGGATCGGCACGATGTCCTCGCCCTGAGCGAGCAGCCAGGCCAAAGCGATTTGCGCGGGGGTGTGGCCACGCGCCTCGGCCAGCGCGGTCACCGCCTGCACCAACGCCAGGTTGCGCGCGAGGTTGTCGCCCTGGAAGCGCGGGTGGCCGCGGCGCCAGTCGTCGGCGACGAGGTCCTCGGGACGGGTGATGGCGCCGGTGAGGAAGCCGCGCCCCAGCGGACTGTAGGCGACGAAGCCGATTCCGAGCTCGCGGCAGACCGGCAGGGCCGCATCGGCCACGTCACGGGTCCACAGCGAGTACTCGCTCTGCAGCGCAGCGATCGGGTGCACCGCCGCGGCGCGGCGGAGGGTGGCCGGCGCGGCCTCGGACAGGCCGAGATGGCGCACCTTGCCGGCCTCGACCAGCCGCGCCATTGCCCCCACCGTCTCCTCGATCGGCACGTTGGGATCCACGCGATGCTGGTAATACAGATCGATGTGCGTCACGCCCAGCCGCTTGAGGCTGGCGTCGCAGGCCGCGGCGACGTATTCCGGGCGGCCGTCGACCCCGAGGAAGGCCCCGTCGGCGCCGCGCACGTTGCCGAACTTGGTGGCCAGCACCACCTCGTCGCGGCGCCTGCGCAGCACCCGCGCCAGCAGTTCCTCGTTGCGGCCGACGCCGTACATGTCGGCGGTGTCGAGGAAGTTCACCCCGTGGTCGATGGCATGCTCGAGCACCGCCAGGTTGCGGGCCTTGTCGCTGTCGCCGTAGAAATCCGACATGCCCATGCAGCCCAGGCCGATGGCGGAGACGCGCAGGCCCTGGGAGCCCAGGGTGCGGCGGGGGAAGTCGTCGTTCATGGAGAGTCTCCTGGCAGTGGGTCGGGGGAGAAACAGGGTGGCCCGCGCGATCGCCATCGGGTTAGTCCATTGCTGGAGCATTCTTGCCCGATCCTCCGCGCAGCGGCCGAGCGGCTGGCGGAGCCGCCGCCCGCGCGCATAATCGGAACCGTGTTCGCAGGGAGCGTCCGCCATGCCAGACCACGCCCACAACGTCGTCGCCGCCCGCCAAGGCACCGAGGCCCAGCGCGCCGAGCTGGCCGACAGGATTGCCCGGAACGTGCCGGGCGAGGGCGTGCACGAATGCGCCGTGCCCGGCCTGGCGCTGATCCATGCCGACGCGCCATCGCAGCCGATCCCTTGCGTCTACCACCCCAGCCTGTGCGTGGTGGTGCAGGGCCGCAAGCAGGCCATGCTCGGCGACGATCTGTATGTCTACGACCCGCTGCACTACCTGCTGGTCTCGATGAGCGTGCCGGTGACCGGCCGCGTGATCGAGGCGACGGCGGAGCGGCCCTACCTGTGCCTGCGGATCGAGATCGATCCGGCCACGGTGGCCGAACTGGCCCCGCAGCTCGCGACGCCGCCGGCCGCGACTCCGGCGCGCGACGAGGGCCGCCCGCTGCATCTGGCGCGCACCGAGGAGCCCCTGCTCGACGCCATCCTGCGCCTGGTCCGCCTGCTGGACACGCCCGCCGAAGCCGGGGTGCTGGCGCCGCTGGCGCTGCGCGAGATCCACTACCGCGTGCTGGTCGGCGAACTCGGTCCGCGCCTGCTGGCGCTGTGCCAGGTGGACGGCGCGTCGCACCGCCTGGCCCGTGCCATCGACCTGCTCAAGACCCACTATGCCGAACCCCTGCGCATCGACCGCGTCGCCGCCGCCGCGCACATGAGCCCGTCCACCCTCCACCAGCGCTTCAAGGCCGCCACCGCGATGACTCCGCTGCAGTTCCAGAAGCAGCTGCGCCTGCAGGAGGCGCGGCGGCTGATGCTGATGGAGGGCGTGGAAGCCGCCGCCGCCGCGCATCGCGTCGGCTACGAGAGCCCGTCGCAGTTCAGCCGCGAGTACCGCCGCCTGTTCGGCGCGCCGCCGCGGCGGGAGGTGCAGGCGGCGTTGCTGGGCCGTTCGGCGGCGGGGTAGGCGCGGCGTCGCATCCTCCGTCGCCGCGCGGGCGTTTATAGTGCCGGCTGGCCGCCCCGGGAGGATGTGATGTCGAAACCAGCTTCACTGGCCGCTGTCGCAGCGTGGATGCTGACGGCCTGGGCCCTCGCCGCGCCTGCCCCGGCAGCAGCGCAGTCGCCACGCCCCGAGTGGACGATCGCAACCGACGCAGCGTTCGACGCGTCCTCCATTGCGCCCTACGAGGGCCGTCACGATCGGGTGTACGCCCGGATCGATCGCGACCTGGATGCGCATCTGGCGCAGCTGCAGCGCTGGGTGCGGCAGCGCTCCATCAGCGCCCAGGACGACGGCATCGACGCCATGGCGCAGCTGGTGGCCGACGATCTGCGCGAACTCGGTTTCCAGGAGGTCGAGGTGGTGCAGACGCCGGGTCACCCCGGGGTATTCGGCCACTACGACGCCGGTGCCGACCGCACCCTGGTGGTCTACATGATGTACGACGTGCAGCCGGTGGAGGAGAACTGGCGGATCGCCGACCCGTTCGCCGGCGAGCTGGTCGATCACGAACTCGGTACCGTGCTCATGGCACGCGGCGCCACCAACCAGAAGGGACCGCAGCGCGCGTTCCTCAACGCGGTCGGCGCGATCCTCCAGGAGCACGGCACCCTGCCGGTGAACCTGTACGTGGTGGCCGAGGGCGAGGAAGAGCTGGGTTCGCCCAATTTCGGCGCGGTGATCGAGCCCTACCTCGACCGCCTGCGCGACGCCGACGGCGCGTTCTTCCCCATGAACATCCAGATGCCGGACGGCAGCGTCGCGCTCAACCTCGGGGTCAAGGGCATCATCTACTTCGAGCTCGAGGCCCGCGGCGGCGACTGGGGCGGGCCGGCGAAGGCGGAAGTGCACGGCTCGCTCAAGGCGATGGTCGATTCGCCGGCATTGCGGCTGGTGCAGGCCATCGCCTCGATGACCAGTGCGGACGGCAACACCATCCTCGTGCCCGGCTACTACGACGCGGTGCGCCCGCCCAGCGATGAGGAGCAGCGGCTGATCAACGGCCTGGCCCGCCGCGCCGACGATGCCGCGTTGCAGAAGGCGTTCGGGGTGTCGCGGTGGATCGACGGCATGCGCGGCCGCGACGCCATCGTCCGCAACCTGTTCGATCCGACGCTCAACATCAACGGCATCTGGAGCGGCTACACGGGCGAGGGGATGAAGACGATCCTGCCGCACGTGGCCACGGCGAAGATCGATTCGCGGTTGCCCCCGGGCCTGGAGCCGGAGGACGCCTACCGGATGATCCGCGAGCACCTGGACGCCGAGGGGTTCGAGGACATCGCGCTGAGACGGCTGTCGGGCTACCCGGCGGCCGCCACCCCGGTGGACGCGCCGCTGGTGCAGGCCGCGATCGGGGTATTCAACCGCTACGACGCCAGCCCGAGGGTGGCGCCCTGGCTGGCCGGCAGCGCGCCGTTCTACCAGTTCACCCGCACCCTGGGGCTGCCGTTCGTGTTCGGCGGCCTGGGCCACGGCGCGGGCGCGCACGCCCCGGACGAGTACATGCTGGTCCGCCCGGCCGAGGGCGTGAAGGCGGCGGGGCTGGCGGAGATCGAGAAGTCGTACGTGGATCTGCTGTATGCACTGTCCGAAGCCGAATCCGACTAGCCGCCCTCCGGCCGATCGCGACGCCAGATTGAATGCGGGTGCCTCGGCTGCGGACGCGACCCGGCCGATCGTGATCCGCACGGCCAACCTGGTATTGCGCCCCCTCGGCGCAGGCGACCGCGCGCTCTACGTGTCCCTGTATTCATGTCGCGCCGTCATGGAGCATGTCGGAGTTCCGTTGGGGGTGGCTGCGGCCGACCGTGCTTTCGCCGCCGTACTCAGGCAGACGACTGCTTCCCCCCCGAGGGCGCGGTACTGGTCGATCCGCCGCCGTGGCGACGGGCAGCCATGCGGACTCGTGTCCGTGGTCGTCGATCCCGGCGGGATGTCGGCCGAACTCGGAATCCTGCTGAATCGCAGCGCACAACGGACCGGAGCCTCGACAGAGCTGATCGGGTCCCTGCTTCCGCACCTGGCCGGAGACGGGCTCGGGTGGCTGTGGACCAGGCATCTGTCCGGGAATTCAGCTGCCGAGAGGCTCATGGCGCGCGTGGGGTTCGAGCGCCAGACAACCGCGGACGGGCTGGAGTACTGGCGGCACGGGCTGCAGACCGGGGATCGCCGGGGGAGCGACGATCCCTTTGCAATGCCGGCCTACACTGGCTAGATTAGCTGCGGTCGGGGGTGGAGAGTCAGGATGAGGAGCAGCAAGGGGAGCCTCGCCTGCGTCGGGTTGGGAATGATGCTCGGCGCCCACCTGGGGCCGCGCGCGCGCAGCTGTATCGAGCGAGCTGACATCGTCTTCGTGGCGGCGTCCGATCCGATCGTGGAGCTTTGGGTCAAGGGCATGCATCCCGACGTTCGTAGCCTGCAATCCCTTTATGCCGAGGGGAAGTCGCGGCATGAAACCTACCGCGAGATGGTACATGCCATGCTCGACGAGGTCCGTCGCGGCGCGAACGTGTGCGGGGCCTTCTATGGGCACCCGGGAGTCTTCGCGCAAGTCCCCCATCATGCGATCTCGAGGGCCCGAGACGAAGGGTTCGCCGCGGCGATGGAACCGGCCGTATCCGCCGAGGATTGCCTCTATGCCGACCTCGGTATCGATCCGGGCGCTCGCGGGTGCCAGCACTACGAAGCCAGCCAGTTCATGTTCTACCGCAGGCGGATCGATCCGTCGGCCTATCTGGTGCTCTGGCAGGTGGGCGTGGCCGGTGATCGTTCTCTCCAGCGTTCCAGCACAGGGACGGGGTATCGTCGCCTTCTGGTGGAACGCTTGGCCGAGGACTATCCGCCCGAGCATGCCGTGACGCTGTACGAGGCGGCGACGCTGCCGGTGTCGCAGCCGCGCATGGAATCGATCCCGTTGGCAGGAATCGTTGAAGCGAAGCTTGCCCTGCAGACCACGCTGGTGATCCCGCCGGCCGTGGCGATGCAGCGGGACGATCTCATGCTGGCGCGCATCGCGAGACTGGATCTGGAGAATTCCTGCGCATCGGCGCAGCAACCGCAACAGGGGAGAGTGGACAATGTCGAACGCAATCGCGTTTCTTGAGTCGCTGGGCAGGGAGCCGCACTTCGATGCCGGGCTCGATCGTCTCGTCTCCGCAATCGCAGCTACGGATACCAGCGAGGCGGAGCGGTCGGCCATGTTGGAAGGCGATGTCTTGAAGTTGGCCGAACTGCTTGGCGGTAGCTCGGAAATCTACTGCATGGTCATCGCGCCGGACGGCGGCGAAACCGAGGCGCCGCTGGAATCCCCGGACGACGACGGACCCGTGGATCCGGACTCGGCGCCGGATCGAGACGGTCGCGATTCGCCGGCTGCGCCTGCGTAGCGCCGTCTAGCGCGTCACCATAGGGACGATCCAATGCGCATCTTCGTCTTCCTGTTTCTTGCATTGTCGTTCGCCGGGGTATCGGCCGCCTCCGAGACGGAACCGTCGGTGGGCGATCTGCTGCGCGAAGCGGATCAAGTCCGAACGTCCGACCTCGCGAGGTTCGATGCGCTCCTGCACGATCTCGACGCGCTCGCGGAGAGCGCTACCGCGATCGAGAGAGAGCGGGTGCGTCTTCTGCAGGCGCACAGATTGATCACTCGCGGTCGTTCCGAGGAGGCGGTCGTCGTTCTTCGCGACGTCATCGCGGAGCCGGCCGGGGCGGCCAACAAGTTTCTCGCAGGATCGATGCTGGCGAACACCCACGCCATAACGAGGCGATTCGAGCTGGCCCTTCATGCCCTGGACGCCATGCTGGCCGGGCAGAGCGATGTCGAGGACAAGGACATCCTGCATCGAGGTCTGCTGGTCGCCGCAATCGTCTACAACCAGGTCGGCGAATTCAGGCTGGGCTTGCACTATGCCGAGCGTGTGCTGGACGACACTCCGCTGGGGAGAAGTCGGTGCGCGGCCGAGAATCTGGTCCACGAGGCCAGAAACGGCCTCAAGGAAAGAGTGGATGTTGCCCGGGCGATGGAATCGGTGCAGGTCTGCGAGGCGGAGCGCGAACCGATCCTGGCGGGTTTTTCTCGTACCTATGTTGCCGAGATGCTTGCGGAAGACGGCAAGCTCGAGGATGCGGTCGCGCTCCTGGAGGGCTATCTCTCGGTGGTCGAGAGAGCGGGCTACCCCCTCCTGATCGGCCAGTACCACGCAATGCTTGCGGAGCACCGCATGAAACTCGGCGATATCGAGGCTGCCGAACAGCATGCCAGGCATGCCGTTTCCAGTACCTCTTCGCTCGCCAGCGCGCTGCCTTTGGTCGTCGCGTACAGGACGCTCTATGAGGTCGCGGAGCATCGGCAGGATCCGGAGCTCGCACTCGCCACCTACAGGCTGTATGCGCAGGCGGACAAGGCGCATTTCAACGACGTGAAGTCGCGCGAAATGGCGTACCAGGTGGTGCGCCATCAGACCCAGCAGCAGGCCCAGCAGATCGAGCTGTTGAACGAAAGGAACACGGTGCTCGAGCTGCAGCAGCGCGTCACCGAGCAGCGTGCGCAGAACACGGGTCTCATCGTGATGCTGCTCGTTGTTCTGCTGGCGTCGATCGGGTTCTGGGCGTACAGGACCAAGCGCGTGCAGATGCGCCTGCGGCGCATGGCCGAAGTCGACATGCTCACCGGCATCGGCAACCGGCATCATTTCACCCAAAGGGCCGAGCGGGCATTGGCGCAGTGCGCGCGCGCAGGCGAGGACGCGGTGCTGGTCATGTTCGACCTGGACCATTTCAAGCTGATCAACGATCGCTTCGGGCACGCCGCCGGGGACTGCGCGCTGCGCCACGTGGCCGCGGCGTGCGTGCCGCTGTGCCGCCCGGTGGATTGTTTCGGGCGCCTGGGCGGGGAGGAGTTCGGCATCCTGCTGCCCGGCTGCGATCTTGCGACCGGCAGGCGCCTGGCGGAGGACTGCATCGCGCGCTTCGCCGAGATCCATACCGCCGACTGCGGGCACGTGTTCGAGGTCACCGCCAGCTTCGGAGTCACCAACTCCGCGGTCTCGGGCTACGACCTCACCCGCATGCTCTCGCATGCGGACCGTGCGCTGTATCGCGCCAAGCGCGGCGGCCGCAACCGCGTCTGCGTCTTCGAGACGAGCCTGGATGCCGTGGCCCTGTCGCTGGCGTCGGCCGCCATGCCGACGGGAGACGGCGCCGATCCGGATGCCGCGGGTGTGGACGCTTGGAAGCAGGGCGTCGCCGTCGGCTGAGCCCTGGTGGCGGCCGGACGCCGGAGATTTCCGCGGCGATCCCGCCTAGACTTGCCGCTCCCTGACGTCGATGGAGTGGAGCATGCAGCCCGGTATCGTTGGAGGCCTGTTGCTGGCGGTAGCGGTCGGCGTGCTGCTGCCGCTGCAGGCGCTGATCAATGCCCGGCTCGGGCATGCGACGCAGGGGCCGTTGTTCGCGTCGTTCGCGTCGTTCCTGGTCGGTACGCTGGTGCTCGGCGCGGCATTGATCGCCACGCGGACGCCGTGGCCCTCCACCCAGATGCTGGGCGCGCAGCCGCCATGGGTCTGGCTGGGCGGCGCGATCGGCGCGCTCTACGTCCTCAGCGCCACGGTGCTGGTGCCCCGGATCGGTGCGGCGGCGCTGATCTGCCTGGTGGTGTTCGGCCAGGTGGCCGGATCGCTGCTGTTCGACCACTACGGCGTGCTCAACGCCGCGCGGCCGGTGGATCCGTGGCGGCTGGCGGGCGCCGTGCTGGTGGCGTTGGGCGCGGCGATGGTGGTGCGGCCCGGGCAGGCCGGCTGATGCCGGGCGGCGGTCGGGAGACGTCCGCGCCGGACCGCGCGTCCCCGGCGCCGGTCGCGGCGAAGGAGGGCGGGTCGATATTGCGCCGGGAAGGCGGGCCGGAAACTCCGGCGCCCCGGATCCTGGCGACGGCGGCCCTGTGCGGGATCGCGGCCTTCATGCTCGCCGGCGTGGCGCTGCACTGGCTGCGTGCCGACCTGGATTGGGTGCACGTGCCGTTGAGTTTCTACCTGCTGCAGGGGGAAGGGCGCTGGCTGCAGGCGGGCTACGTGGCGCTCGCGCTGGCGATCGTCCTGCTGGCGGCGGGACTGTACCGCGCGCTGGTGCCGCCCGCGCGCAGCGGGGCGCCCGTGCTGCTGTTCGCGCTGGGGGCCTGCGGTCTGGTGGTGACGGCGTTCGCGCCGACCGGTCAGGCCGGCCTGGAGCCGAGGCTCGGGAACTGGTTGCACGGGGTCTCCGCGCAGACGGCGTTCCTGGGAGTCACCAGTGCGATGCTGCTGCAGGCATGGCGGCTGCGCGCGGATCCGCACTGGCGCGGACGGTTCGCCTTCGCCTTCGCCCTGGCGCTGGCAGCCTTCGCCGGCGTATGGCTGCTGGCGCTGTGGCGCGATCTTCCGCGCGGGCTGTCGCAGAAGGTGCTGGTGGCGGTGATCGCGGCGTGGCTGTGGACGATGGCCTGGTGGCTGCGCCGCGATGGCGCATCTGCGCGAGTGCATCGAGTCCCGCCGATCTAGGGCGGTCGCCGATCCGGCGGAGACTCCCGCGGCCTTCGCGGCCACGGGCCGCTCCTACAGGGGAGTGCTGCGCGGCCGTGTCCCGTAGGAGCGGCCCATGGCCGCGAAAGCGCACGAAAACGGCCTGGCCGGGTATCGCCGCCGACTCGGTGTCCGATGCCTCGGCCCTCACCATCTAAGAACGCTCGTGCATCGAGGGCCGGACCACCTGGCGGCGGCCCGGTTGACGACGGCAGCGATATCGGCATAATGCACTAACGCGTTAATACATTGAGCCGATGAAGCAGCGCCCCGACCCCTTGCCGAAACAGGACGCCGACGCCTCGTTCAGGGCGCTGGCGAAGGCGCTCGCGGCCCTGCAGCGGTCCGACGAGGTGGCCGCGTTCCTGCGCGACCTGTGCACGCCGGCCGAGCTCGAAGCGATGACGGACCGCTGGCGGGTGGTGCCGCTGCTGCTGCAGGGCGTGCCGTACCGCGAGATCCATGAGCGCACACGGGTCAGCGTGACCACCATCGGCCGCGTGGCCCGCACCCTCGAGCACGGCGCGGGCGGCTATGCGGCCGCCGCGCGGCGCCAGTTCCCGCGCCTCGCCTCCTCGCATTGACCGGACCGCCATGAGCCCTCCCGCCGCCAACGCGGTGCGCGATCGTCTGCGCATCGCCATCCAGAAAAGCGGACGCCTCGGCGATCCTTCGCGCGCGCTGCTGACCGCCTGCGGGCTGGACTGGCGCGAGAGCCGCGACCGCCTGTTCTGCTACGGCGAGACCCTGCCGGTCGACCTGCTGCTGGTGCGCGACGACGACATCCCGGGCCTGCTGGCCGACGGCGTCTGCGACCTCGGCATCGTCGGCCGCAACGTGCTCGCCGAGCAGGCCGCCGAGCGCGCACAGGCCGGCGCGCCGGCGGTGGCCGCGGAACTGCGCGCGCTCGGGTTCGGCGGCTGCCGGCTCGACATCGCGGTGCCGGAGGACTGGGACTGGCAGGGGCCGGAACAGCTGCGCGGCTGCCGCATCGCCAGCAGCTACCCGCAGCTGCTGCGACGCTGGCTGGCCGGCGAGGGCATCGACGCGGAAGTGGTGATGCTGTCCGGCTCGGTGGAGATCGCCCCGCGCCTGGGCCAGGCCGATGCGGTCTGCGATCTGGTGTCCAGCGGCGCGACCCTGGCGGCCAACCAGCTCAAACCGGTGCTGACCCTGCTGCGCAGCGAAGCGGTGCTGGCGGGGCCGGTGCGGCCGTTCACCGACGCGCGCGCCGCGCTGATGCAGACGCTGCTGCGGCGGATGGACGGGGTGATGCGCCTGCGCCACAGCCGCCTGCTGCTGTTCCAGGCCGAGCGCGGGGCGATGGCGCGGCTGATCGAGCTGCTGCCCGATGCCGAACCGCCGACCGTGCTGCAGGTGGACGGCGCCGATACCCTGGCGCTGCAGGCGCTGTGCCACGGTGCCATGACCTGGCAGCGGCTGGAGGACCTGCGCCACGCCGGTGCGCGCGGGCTGATGGTGCTGCCGGTCGAGAGGACCCTGGCATGAGCGCGGCGCCGGTCCGCCGCCTGCGCTGGACGGGGCTCGACGCAGCTGCGCGCGCCGAAGCGCTGGCGCGTCCGGCTCGCGGCACTGCTGCGGAAACGCGCGAGGCGGTGGCGGCGATCGTGGCTGCCGTTGCGCGCGACGGCGATGCCGCCCTGCGCGATCTCACCGCCCGTTTCGATGGCGTGACGCAGGAGCGCATCGAGGTCGACGCCGGAGAATTCGAACGCGCCGAGGCGGCGGTCGCGCCGCAACTGCGCAGCGCGATGGAAGAAGCGGCCGCGAGGATCACCGCCTTCCACCGCGCAGGCATGGTGCCGGCCTATGCCGTGGAGACCGCGCCCGGGGTGGTCTGCGAGCGCGTGGTGCGGCCGGTGGTGCGGGTGGGCCTGTACGTGCCCGCCGGCACCGCGCCGCTGCCGTCGACCGCGCTGATGCTCGGGGTGCCGGCCGGGCTGGCCGGCTGCCGCGAGGTGGTGCTGTGTACGCCGCCGCGCCCGGACGGCAGCGCCGATCCCGCGGTGCTGGTGGCCGCGCGCATGACCGGGGTGCACCGCGTGTTCAAGCTGGGCGGCGCCCAGGCCATCGCCGCCATGGCGCTCGGCACCGCCACCGTGCCCGGCTGCGACAAGCTGTTCGGGCCCGGAAACGCCTGGGTCACCGAGGCCAAGCGCCAGCTGGCGCAGCGCGGCGCGGTGGCCATCGACATGCCGGCGGGGCCCTCGGAGGTGATGGTGATCGCCGACGCCGGCGCCGACCCCGGCTTCGTCGCCGCCGATCTGCTGTCGCAGGCCGAGCACGGTGCCGATTCGCAGGTGGTGCTGGTCTCCGACGACGCGCCGCTGCTCGATGCGGTCGAGCGCGAACTCGCCACGCAGCTTGGGGCGCTGCCGCGCGCCGCGGTCGCGGCGCAGGCGCTGGCGCGGTCGCGGCTGATCGAGGTCGACCTGCTGGAGCAGGCGTTCGCGATCGCCAATGCCTACGCGCCCGAGCACTTGATCCTGGCGCTGCGCGAGCCGCGGCGCTGGCTCGACCGGGTCGAGGCGGCCGGCTCGGTGTTCCTCGGCGACTACACGCCCGAAGCGCTCGGCGACTATTGCAGCGGCACCAACCACGTGCTCCCCACCGACGGCGCGGCGCGCGCCTACAGCGGCGTCAGCGTGGCCAGCTTCCAGAATTTCATCAGCGTGCAATCGGCCTCGCGCGAGGGCGTCGCCGGGATCGGCGGCTGCGCGGTGATCCTGGCCGAGGCCGAGGGGCTGCAGGCGCATGCGAACGCGGTGCGGCTGCGCCTGCAGCCGGCAGGAGCGGGGCGATGAGCACGGTGCTGGACCTGGTGCGCCCCGACCTGCGCGGCTTCGCCGGCTACGGCTCGGCGCGCAGCGAACGCCTGCAGGGTTCGGTCTGGCTCAATGCCAACGAGTCGGCCTGGGGCAATCCGGCGGACCCGGGCGATGGCTGCCGCCGCTATCCGGAGCCGCAGCCGCCCGAGCTCATCCGCGCGCTGGCGCAGCTGTACGACTGCGCCCCGGAACGCTTGCTGGTCGGCCGCGGCAGCGACGAGGCCATCGACCTGCTGGTGCGCGCGCTGTGCGTTCCCGGCCGCGACGCGGTACTGGCGACCCCGCCGGTATTCGGCATGTACGCGGTCTGCGCGCGGCTGCAGGCCGCGCCGCTGATCGAGGTGCCGTTGTGCGAGGACGGCGCCGGATTCGACATCGACCCCGATGCGATCGCGGCGGCGGCCCTGGAAGGCGGCGCGCGGATCGTGTTCCTCTGTTCGCCGTCCAACCCGACCGGCGGCGCGATCTCCCCGGAGCGCGTCGCGGCGCTGGCGCGGCGCCTGGCGGGCCGAGCGCTGCTGGTCGTCGACGAGGCCTACGGCGAGTACTCCGAGGTGCCGTCCGCAATCGGGCTGCTCGAGGCGTTCCCCAACGTGGCGGTCCTGCGCACGCTGTCGAAGGCGCACGCCCTGGCCGGGGCGAGGATCGGCGTACTGCTGGCCGATCCTGCCCTGGTCGCGGTCTTGCGCCGCTGCCAGGCGCCCTATCCGGTGCCGGCGCCGTGCGCGCCGCTGGCGCTGGAAGGCCTGGCGCCAGCGGCGCTGGAGGCGACCGCCGGGCGGGTGGCCGTGGTGCGACGGGAGCGCAGGCGCATGGCGGCCGCGCTGGCGGCGCTTCCGGGCGTGCGTCGAGCGTACCCGTCGCAGGGAAACTTCCTGCTGGTGCGCTTCGAGGACGCCGACGCCGCGTTCCGTGCGCTGCTCGATGCCGGCGTCGTCGTCCGCGACCAGCGCGCTGCGCCGGGGCTGGCCGACGCGCTGCGCATCACCATCGGCAGCCCCGACCAGAACGACGCCGTGCTCGCGGCGCTGCGCCCGCAGCGGGCGGCCGCGACGGCGGAGATCGCCCCGGCCGTGGAGACGCGCGCATGAGCACGCCGATCCTGTTCGTCGACCGCGACGGCACGCTGATCGAGGAGCCCGAAGACTTCCAGATCGACGCATACGCCAAGCTGCGCTTCGTGCGCGACGCGATCCCGGCGCTGCTGAAGCTGCGCGACGCCGGCTACGAGTTCGTCATCGTCAGCAACCAGGACGGGCTGGGCAGCGAAACCTATCCGCAGGCGGCCTTCGACGGACCGCACGCGCTGATGCTGCAGGTGTTCGAGAGCCAGGGCATCGTGTTCCGCGAGCAGCTGATCGACACTAGCCTGCCCGGGGACGGCCTGGCCACGCGCAAGCCCGGCATCGGCCTGGCGCTGCACTACCTGCGCGACCGCGCGATCGACCTGGAGCGCTCGGCGATGGTGGGCGACCGCGAGACCGACCTGCAGTTCGCCGCCAACCTCGGCATCCGCGGTTTCCAGCTGCGCACCCCGCAGTTCGGCGGCGAATGGGACTGGCCGGGGATCGCCCACGAGCTGGCCGATGCGCCGCGCCGGGCGCGGGTGCGGCGCCAGACCCGCGAGACCACGATCGAGGTGGAGGTCGACCTCGACCGCGCCGCCGAGCCTGCGGTCGCCACCGGCCTGCCGTTCTTCGACCACATGCTCGAGCAGATCGGCAAGCACGGCGGCTTCGCGCTCGCGGTCCGCGCCGCCGGCGACCTGCACATCGACGAGCACCACACCGTGGAGGACACCGGCATCGCCCTGGGCCAGGCGCTGCGCCAGGCGCTGGGCGACAAGCGCGGCATCGGCCGCTACGGCTTCACCTTGCCGATGGACGAGACGCTGGCTTCGGCGGCGCTGGATTTCGGCGGGCGCCCGTACCTGGTGTTCGAAGGAGAGTTCCGCCGCGAGCGCGTCGGCGACCTGCCGACCGAGCTGGTGGCGCATTTCTTCCGTTCGCTCTGCGATGCGGCCGCGCTCAACTTGCACCTGCGCGTACAGGGCGACAACGACCACCACCGGATCGAGGCCTGCTTCAAGGCGTTCGCGCGGGCCCTGCGCCAGGCGATCCGCCGCGAGGGCGCGGACCTGCCCAGCACCAAGGGCGTGCTGTGAACGCCGGAGCCCCGCGGCCGGCCGCGAGGGGTGCGTGGTGACAAGGGTGGTGCTGGTGGATGCCGGCGGCGCCAACCTCGGTTCGGTGCGCTACGCGCTGCGTCGGCTCGGGCTGGAGGCGGAGGCGAGCTGCGATGCCGCGGCGATCCGTTCCGCCGACCGGGTGATCCTGCCGGGCGTGAGCACCGCGGCCACGGTGATGCGACGCCTGCGCGAGCTCGGCCTGGTGGACGTGCTGCGCACGCTGCAGGCCCCGCTGCTGGGGGTGTGCGTGGGCATGCAGCTGCTGTTCGAGCATTCCGACGAGGACGACACGCCCTGCCTGGGCCTGTTGCCGGGACGGGTGACACGGCTGCGGCCGGCGCCCGGGGTGCGGATCCCGCACATGGGCTGGAACCGCCTGCAGCCGGTACGCGCCGACCCGCTGCTCGAGGGCGTCGCGCCGGGCGCCTGGGCCTACTTCGTCCACAGCTTCGGCGCCCCGGTCGGCCCGGAGTGCGTGCTGGCCTGCGACCATGGCGGACCTTTCGCCGCGGTGGTGCGTCGCGGCTCCGTCGCCGGCGCGCAGTTCCACCCGGAGCGCTCGGGCGCCGCCGGAGCCCGCTTGCTCGCCAACTTCCTCGGGACGGGCATGGCATGAGCGCAGGGTTCACGGTCTATCCCGCCATCGACGTGCGCGGCGGTCGCGTGGTGCGACTGGCGCAGGGCGACTACGCGCGCGAGACGCGCTACGCCGGCGAGCCGCTGGCCGTGGCCGGCGCCTATGCCGGGCAGGGCGCGACCTGGCTGCACCTGGTGGACCTGGACGCCGCGCGCGAGGGCGGCTACACGCTGCGGCCGCTGCTGCGGGCGATCGTCGCCGCCACCGGGCTGCAGGTGCAGACCGGCGGCGGAGTGCGCGGCCGCGACGACGTGCTGCGCCTGCTCGATGCGGGTGCGGCCCGGGTGGTGGTCGGGTCGCTCGCGGTGCGCGCGCCCGCGGCGGTGATGGAATGGATCGCGGAGTTCGGCGCCGAGCGGATCACGGTCGCGCTCGACGCGCGCCTCGACCGCGAGGGAATCTGGCGCGCGGCGGTGCACGGCTGGACCGAGCAGGGCGCGCCGCTCGACGGCCTCGCCGCCGGGTACGCGGCGGCCGGGCTGCGCCACCTGCTGTCCACGGACATCGATCGCGACGGCATGCTGTCGGGCCCGAATGGCGCGCTCTACGACCATTTGCGTGCCCTCGCGCCGGGAATGCGGGTGCAGGCCTCGGGCGGGGTACGCGATACCGGCGACGTCGCCGGCGCACGCGGCTCGGGCTGTGCCGGCATCGTGCTCGGCCGCGCGCTGCTGGAGGGGCGGCTGTCGCTGGCCGACGCGCTGCGGGCGGCGACATGCTGAGCCGGCGCATCATTCCCTGCCTGGACGTGCGCGGTGGCCGGGTGGTCAAGGGCGTACGCTTCCGCGACCATGTCGACGTGGGCGACATCGTCGAGCTCGCCCTGCGCTACCGCGACGCCGGGGCCGACGAGCTGGTGTTCTACGACATCGGCGCCAGCCCCGAGGGCAGGTCGGTCGACTACGCCTGGGTCGAGCGCGTGTCGAGCCTGCTCGACATCCCGTTCTGCGTCGCCGGCGGCATTCGCGACGTCGTCACCGCGCGCGCGGTGCTGCACGCCGGCGCCGACAAGGTCTCGGTCAATACGCCGGCGCTGGAGCGCCCGGCACTGGTCTCGGAACTCGCCGATGCGTTCGGCGTGCAGTGCGTGGTGGTCGGCATCGATTCGATCGCCGAGGCGGACGGGGAATGGCGGGTCCGCAGCCACACCGGCGATCCGGCCGCCACCCGCGCGCTGCCGCTGCGGACCCTGGACTGGATCGTCGAGGCGCAGCGGCTCGGCGCCGGCGAGATCGTGCTCAACTGCATGGACAGCGACGGAGTGCGCCGGGGCTACGACATCGCCCAGCTGCGGGCGGCACGGGCGCTGTGCGGGGTGCCGTTGGTGGCCTCCGGCGGGGCCGGCACGATGCGGCATTTCGTGGAGGCGTTCCGCGACGCCGACGTCGATGGCGCCCTGGCCGCCAGCGTGTTCCACGGCGGCGCGGTCGCGATCGCCGCACTCAAGCGCGAACTGCGTGCGCAGGGCATCGAGGTGCGTGATGAATGAGACGCGGGGCAACGCCGGAGGCAACGATCCGGAGGTGCTGGACTCGAATGTGCTGGATTCGAGCAGGCCGGATTCGAGCAGCCCGGATCCGGGCACGCTGGACTGGAGCAAGGGTGGTGGCCTGCTGCCGGCGGTGGTGCAGGACGCCGCTACCCTGCGCGTGCTGATGCTGGGCTGGATGAACCATGCTGCGCTTGCCGCCACCCTCGATCTGGGCCTGGTGACCTTCTTCAGCCGCAGCCGCGGACGGTTGTGGACCAAGGGCGAGCGCTCCGGCAACGCCCTGGAGCTGGTGTCGCTGCGCGCCGACTGCGATCGCGACACCCTGCTGGTGCTGGCGCGGCCGCGCGGGCCGACCTGCCACCTGCTGCGGCCGAGCTGCTTCCCGGACGCGCCGGGCGCCGCGCTGGCGGAACTCGATGTCCTGCTCGCCGAGCGCGAGTGCGAGCGGCCGCCCGGCAGCTACACCACGCAGCTGTTCGAGTCCGGCGTCCGCCGTATCGCCCAGAAGGTGGGCGAGGAGGGCGTGGAGACCGCCCTGGCGGCGGTGGCCGAGGACGATGCGGCGCTGCTCGGCGAGGCCGCCGACCTGGCCTACCACCTGCTGGTGCTGCTGCGTTCGCGCGGCCTGGGCCTGGCCGACCTGGAGCGGCGACTGGCGGCACGCCGGACCGGCGCCCCGTCCCCGTAGGAGCGAAGCTTCTGTAGGAGCGGCCCACGGCCGCGAAAGCCGCGGGCGGCTCCGGCGGGACTGGCGGCGGTTCCGGGTGTTGCCGCCCGCGCCGGTGGCACGCTGCAGGCGACGAAACCGCGGGCCTCCGTGCCGGTGCAGCGCAGTCCTAGGCGGCGCTGATCGAGGTGCGTACGCAGTCGCGGCCGTTCGCCTTCGCCGCGTACAGGGCGCGGTCCGCGACCTCCAGGGCATCGTCGATGTCGTCGAGCGCCTCCGTATTGATGGTGTGCACGCCGATGCTGGCCGAGATCCGCACGTTGTGCCCCTGCGCCTGGCAAGGCGCCTTCGTGAGGGTCTGGCGCACCTCCTCGGCGACGGCGACCGCCGCGGGAAGGTCGCGCGCCGGCAGGGCCACCACGAACTCCTCGCCGCCGAACCGCGCCAGCAACGCGTCGTGCGGCCGCAGCGCCTTGCCGATGCGGTGCGCCGCCCAGCGCAGGCATTCGTCGCCGGCCAGGTGGCCGAGGCGGTCGTTGATGGCCTTGAAGTGGTCCAGGTCGATCATCAGCAGCGACAGCGGTCGGCGCTCGCCGCGCGCCTGGTCGAGCATGCGCTCGAAGGCCTCGTGGAACCAGGTGCGGTTGTACAGGCCGGTCAGGCCGTCGCGGCGGCTGGAGTCGCGCAGACGGCCGTGCGCCTCCTCGAGCTGCATCAGCGCGCTGCGCACCTCCTGGGTGCGCTGCGCCACCTTGCGCTCGAGCTGCAGCCGCGCCTCGTTGACGATGCGCTCGTTCTCGTTGCGCAGCGCGGCGTAGCGGTAGCCCAGCGCCACCGAGAGCAGCAGCATCTCCAGCGCCGAGCCGATCTGCACGCCGTACTCGGTGGCGAAGTTCTTCGGCAGCAGGCCGAAGGCGAGCAGGGTGAACACCGCGGTGCCGAGCAGGAACATCGCCCAGGCCAGCAGCAGGATCCGCGCCGGGGCGTAGCCGCGGCGCATCACGAACACGGTCGCGACGACGATCCAGATCAGCCCGACCAGAACCGCGCGCGAGGCGATCGGCGTGGAGACGCGGTAGGGCAGCCATAGCGAGGCCAGGCCGAACAGCACGAAGAAGCCGATCACCGCCAGGCTCACCAGGTTGCCGCGCGGCCAACGCTGCGGAAGCTCCAGGAAGGTACGCGCGAACTGCTGCATCGCCACCAGCGCCAGGCAGATCGACAGCGGCACCGAGCGGTCGGCCAGCCATGGCGAGCCGGGCCACAGGTACTCGAAGCCGAGCCCGTTGAGGGTGAACAGCACCAGCCCGAAGGCGCTGATGTGGAACAGGTACCAGAAGTAGCTGGCGTCGCGCAGCGACAGCCACAGCACCAGGTTGTAGAAGAACAGCGCCAGCAGGATGCCGTAGTACAGGCCGATGGCGAACTGCGCATCGCGCGAGAGCTCGGTGAACGCGGTCGGGGTGTAGAGCTCCAGCGGCACCTGCATCGAGCTCTGGCTCTCCACCCGCACCAGCAGGTCGACGCGTTCGCCGGGCGGCAGGTCGAGCAGGAAGTTGGGGTGGCGGTAGCGCACGCTGCGCTGCGAGAACGGCAGGTGGTCGCCGCCGGCCCGGTGCTCCACGCGGCCGTCGGCGTGGCGCAGGTACACGTCGATGCGGTCGCTGAGCGGATACTCCTGCACCAGCAGCCAACGCGGTTCCTGCGGATTGTCGTTGCGCAGCGCCGCATGGAACCAGAACGCCCCGCGCTGGAAGCCGAAGGCCGCGTTGCCGGAAGGCAGCGGTGCGAATCCGTCGGCGTCGGCGCGCGCGAAGGCCTGGGCCGCATCGTCGACGGCGTCCGCGTCGTGGTGGTAGACGAGATGGGGGGTGAGGCTGGCGCGATCGGCCGCGGCCGCCAGCTCCACCGCGGCGGGACCCGCCTGCGCCGCCGTGCAGAGCAGCAGCAGGACCAGGCCACCACCGTACCGGAGGCCCGCCAGGATCTGGCTCCGCACCATCGTCGCTCCCAGGCCGGGTCCCGTCCGGCGGCATCCGCTAGGTTAGTGCAGCCGCGGCCCTCTTGCATCGCCGCCCGGCATAATTCCGACGGCATATGGCGAGGGAAAGGAAAATGCGCGAGACGTTGCGGATCATGCTGGCTCTGGCGCTCGGCGCCACGGCGGGCCAGGCGTTCGGCTGCACGGCTGGATCGGTCGTCGAGCGCCGGCCGCATGGCGAGGCGGCGAGCGGTGCGGAGGACGGCCTGGCCGGCGTCAAGGTCTCGGACGGCCGCCAGCTCGCCGTCAGTGACGCGCAGGGACGCTGGCGGCTGCCCGCGCCCGCACAAGGTCCGGTGTTCATGATCAAGCCGCCGGGCCATGCCGTGCCGGCAGGCGCCGACGGGCTGCCGGATTTCTGGAGGCCGGTGGACGCTGCGGACTGCGACTTCGCCCTGGTCCCTGCGGAGGACGCCGCGGGCGCGCCGCTGGAGGTGCTGGTGTTCGCCGACCCCCAGGCCGGCAACGCGCGCGAGGCGGAGTACTACGGCGCCGACGTGGTGGCGCCGCTGCAGGACGGGCACCGTGCGCGCCTCGGGGTCGGCCTGGGCGACATCGCCAACGACGACCTCTCGCTGTATCCCGCGATCAACGCCTGGACCACGCGCCTGGGGGTGCCCTGGCTGCACGTGGCCGGCAACCACGACCTCGATGCCGGCGTCGCCGACGACGCGGATTCGCTGCGCACCTTCCGTAGGGTCTACGGGCCCGACACGTTCGCATGGGAGGAGCCGGAGGCGGTTTTCATCGGCCTGGACGACGTGATCGCCCTGCCCGGACAGCGCCCGGCGTACATCGGAGGGCTGCGCGGCGACCAGTTCGACTTCCTCGAGGCCTACCTGGCCTCCCTGCCGCGCGAGCGCCTGCTGGTGCTGATGCTGCACATCCCGCTGTTCGATACGTCCGCCGACGCGGCCACGTTCCGCCCCGCCGACCGCCAGCGGCTGTTCCGGCTGCTGGAGCGGTTCCCGCACGTGCTGGTGCTGAGCGGGCATCGGCACGTGCTGCAGCACCGTTTCCACGGGGTGGCCGAGGGGTGGCGCGGGGAGCGCCCGCTGCACGAGTTCAACGTGGGCGCCGTGAGCGGCGCGTTCTGGTCCGGCGTCGCCGACGCCATGGGGATTCCCGATGCCACCATGGCCGACGGCACCCCCAACGGCCACGCGCTGCTGCGCATCGGCGAAGGCGGCGACTACGCGCTGGACTGGGTGCCGGCGCGCGTGCCCGCCGACGATCCCGCGTTCACCGCGGCGATGCGCCTGCATGCGCCACGGACGCTGCGGCGCGGCGCGTACCCGGCCTGGGGCGTGTACGCCAACGTCTTCATGGGGCTCGACGACACCCGCGTGGAATTCCGCATCGGGGACGGCGAGTGGCGGCCGATGCGCAGGGTGTCCGCGCCCGACCCGTGGCTGGCGACCGAGAACGCGCGCGACGACCTGGCGGCGCAGCCGCGCGGCTTCGATCGCTCGCCCGAAGCGGTGCCTTCCACGCACCTGTGGCGGGGCGCGCTGCCGACCGCGCTGGATCCGGGCGAACACCGGATCGAGGTGCGCGCCTTCGACCGCTGGAACGGCGAGCGGCGCGCCGCCACGTCCTATCGCCTGGTGGACCTGGGCGACGAGCCGTGAGTCGAGGCGTGCATGTGGAGTGACCCGACATGGCGTGCGGAGATCGTCGGCCTATCCGATTGCGCCGGCTTTCGCGTGCATGGGCCGCTCCTACGGGGCGCTGACGAGCGGCAGCGTCTGTAGGAGCGGCCCATGGCCGCGAAGGCCGTGGGAGTCTCCGGGCGCAATCGAGTTGGCCCCGGACATCGCCCGGCGGCGCCGGTCGTCCGGCGTCGATCCCGGCGCAGGCGCCGTCTAGCGCGGGCCGCTACCGGCCGCGGCCGTGTCCGCGGAATCCAGTGGATACGGGTAGGCGACCTCCGAGCCCGGCGGCAGCGTCGCCTGCCAGGCCTGCAACAGCGCGGCGATGCGCTTGCCGACCGCGATCTGCGGCAGCGACGGCGCGTATCCCTCCTTGATTTCGCGTCGCGCCACCTCGCGCGTGGCATCGTCGTAGGCGGCGACGAAACTGGTATGGCGGTTGAGGCCCGCGACCAGCCAGGCGCGGCCGAACCAGGTGACCGTGGACGCCGCCCCGCAGCCGAACGACGGGCGATCGCGGCGGGCGGCGGTGATCACCAGCGTGTCGGGCCCTGCGAGCTTCGGGAGAAATCCACCGGAGAAACAGGCCGAGACCACGACCACGCGGTTGCGGACCCCGGCACCGTCCAGCGCCGCGCGCAGGTCCTGCGGCTGCAGCATCTCGTCGACCTCCGGCTCGAGGGCGGCTACCAGCTCGTGTTCGGGGGTGCCATGGGTGGTGAGGAACAACAACAGCAGGTCCTCGTCCGGCTCCATCGCCGCGGCGATGCCCGCCAGCGCGTGACGGAGGTTGGCGAGGGTGGCCAGCGGCGCCCCGTCGCCCTCCAGGCTGTCGGGATGGTTGACCAGTGGAATCATGCGCCCGCGCGCATCGAGGCGTTCTGTCGACAGCGTGCCGAGGTACTGCACCTCGTTGCGGAACACGTCCTCGGCGCCGTCGCCGGCGAAGCCGATCACGTAGAGGTCGGGATGGCCGGGGCGCTGCGGCGGCATCTGCGCCAGCAGCCGATCGATCAGGCGGCGATCGCGTTCGGGATAGGTCTCGGCGGCTGCCTGTGCCGGCACCGGTCGCGGCGCGGCCAGCAATGCGGCCAGGCAGAGGCCGGCCGCCGCCAGGGCCTGGAGCCGGCGGCTCATTCCGGCAGGCCGAGACCGCCGACCGCGGAAAACTCGGTCCGGGTGAATTCTCCGGTGAGCATCGGCATCGCCTCGGCGATGGCGGCGCGCACGCTCGGCAGCTGCAGCGAGTCGCGGTGGGCCTGGCGCGAATCCCAGACCTCGGTGACGCGGATGAGGTCGGCGTCTTCCGGATCGAGACCGACCACGTACAGGTGGCAGCCAGCCGGCTTGAGCTCGGCGACGTCGCGCAGAAGCAGTGCGACCACCGCGTCGCGGTTGCCCGGCGTGGCCCGCATGGTGCCGGTGAGACCGTAGCGGGCATCGGCGTGGCTGGTCGGCATGGTCGCGTTTCGGGCCGGGGCGAGGGGATCGCCGGTCTGGGCGGGAGCGTAGCCGCTGGCCGCGAGCAGTGCCAGCGCCAGGCATGCGGTGGCGATGCGGATCATTGGCGTGGCCTCATCGCGGCTCGACCTGGTCGAAGCCCTCGACCCGCGGGTGGCCGTTGGCCGCTTGCCCGGTGCGCGGTTGCGGGTAGTCCTCGCGCCGGTCGACCAGGGTGGTCCGCATGCCGGCATCGCGGGCGGCGTCGAGCTCCTCGACCACGTCGGACAGGAACAGCACAGCGCCCGGGGGGCAGTCCAGCGCTGAAGCGATGCCGGCGTAGCTGCGCGCCTCGCGCTTGCCGCCGCAGCGGGTGTCGAAGTGCGCATCGAACAGCGGCCCGAGGTCGCCGGCGTCGGAGTGTGCGAAGAACAGCTGTTGCGCTTCCACCGAGCCCGACGAGTACACCGCCAGCCGGTGGCCGGCGGCGTGCCATCGCCGCAGCGCGGCGCCGGCATCGGGATAGACGTGCGCGGTGAAGTCGCCGTTGCGGTAGCCCTCCGCCCACAGCATGCCCTGCAGCGCCTTGAGCGCGGTGTGCTTGCGGTCGGCGTCGATCCAGCCCTGCAGCGCCTCGACGATCACCTCGTCCTGGCAGGCGCCGCCGAGATCGAGCGCGGCGGCGTCCAGCCAGTGCCGCACCTCCGGGTCGTTGCCGTGGAGGTGCACGTAGCGCGGCAGTTCCCTGCGGGCGTACGGGAACAGGACTTCCTTGACGAAGGAGATGCTGCTGGTGGTGCCTTCGATGTCGGTCAGAATGGTGTCGGGCATGCGATCCGCCGTGGGCTCAGCTGCGCTCGTAGCGCGGGAATTTCCGGGCGATGTCCGAGCCGGTGAAGTGGCCGATCCAGCCGTCCGGTTGCTGGAAGAAGCGGATCGCCACGAAATCCGGTTCCGGGCCCATGTCGAACCAGTGGGTGGTGCCGTCCGGGACGCCGATCAGGTCGTCCTTGACGCATTCGATCTCGTACACCTTGCCGTCGACGTGCAGGGTGAACAGTCCGGAGCCGGCGACGAAGAAGCGGACTTCGTCCTCCTTGTGGTAGTGCTCGTCGAGGAACTTGGCGCGCAGTTCGTCCTTCTTCGGGTTGTCGGGGGCGATGCTGATGACGTCGACGCTGGTGAAGCCGCGTTCGGCGACGAGGCGGTCGATGTCGGCCTTGTAGGCGGCGACCACCTCTTCCTGGCTGGCGCCGGCGGTCACCGGCTGCGTCGCCTTCCAGCGTTCGAAGGTGACGCCGATCCTTTCCAGTTCGCGGGCGATCTCGTCGCCGTCGTGGCTGACGAGGGCGGGGCGCTCGGGGGCGTCTTCGGGGAAGATGCGCAGCCGGCTCATGGCGGTCTCTCCTGGCGAGGCAAGCGACAAAAATGGGGCTGGCGGCGCCGGAACGCAAGTCGTCCCGCGCCAGGCAGTTCCATCCGTTGTAGTGATCCGTCACCGTCGCCACGGGGCGGCGCCAATGAATAGCCGCTTTTGGCAGACGCTCCTTGGAAGAGCGTCTTCGGCTGACCGCGTGGGGCGTGACCTGCGCCGGGGGGCGCCAGGCAGTCCCATCCGTTGCGGGGATCCATCACCGTCGCCACGGGGCTGCGTCAATGAATCGCCGCGTCTGGCAGTTGGTTCCTTGGAGGA
>NZ_JACCKA010000060.1:0-83849 GCF_013425525.1 Luteimonas salinisoli
CGTCCGCTCCGGTCTCGCGCAGGGCGCGCAGCAGCGATCGGTTCTCCGGATCGAGTTCGCGCGCCTTCTCGAAATACTCGCGGGCCTCGTCGCGGCGCCCCATCGCCCACAGCACCTCGCCGATGTGCGCGCCGATCTCCGGGTCCTTCATCATCCGCCAGGCGCGCTGCAGCTCGGCCAGCGCCTCCTGGTGGCGGCCGAGCCGGTACAGCACCCAGCCGTAGCTGTCGATGATGGCGGCGTTGTCCGGCTCGGCGACCCGCGCGCGGTCGATCAGCTCCAGCGCCTCGGCGTAGCGCGTGGTGCGGTCGGCCAGGGTGTAGCCGAGCGCGTTGAGCGCGGCGACGTTCTCGGGTTCGGCCACCAGGATGCGGCGCAGGTCGGCCTCGGCCCGCGGAATGTCGTCGCGGCGCTCCCACATCAGCGCGCGCGCGTACAGCAGTCCACCTTCGTCCGGATGCGCGGCCAGGCCGCGCGCGTAGGTCTCGCGCTCGCCCTCGGCATCGTCGTCGTCGGCACGCAGTTCCGCCTCCATCAGATAGGCGTCGCGGCGCAGGACCTCGTCGACGTCGGCGTCGGTCTGCAGCGCGCGCAACGCCGCGTAGGCCTCCTCGGTGCGCTCCAGGTCGTGCAGCACCTTGGTGGCGCGAAGGCGTGCGACCTGGCGCTGCGGACCGCCGGGAACGCTGCGGTACCACTCGAGGGCATCGTCGTGGCGTTCGAGGTACTCGGCGATCTGCCCCAGCAGCAGGCGCCCCCCGGGATCGGGCTGCCCGGCGCTGCCGCGCAGTTCCTCGTAGACCTCGCCGAGTCCCTCGCGGTCCTCGGCCTTGACCAGCAGCGTGGCGCGCAGGCCATAGCTGCGCTCGTCCTGCGGCCCCAGCGTCATCACCCTTGCGGACGCGGCGGGATCCCCCAGGCTGTCGTACTCGGCGGCGATGGCCAGGCGCAGCTCCGGCGAGACCAGCGCCTGGCGCTCGATCGCCGCCAGCGCGGCACGTGCGCCGTCGTCGTCGCCGGCCTCGCGCAGCTGGCTGGCGCGCAGCAGCGCCACCCGCGGCTCGTCGGGGAACCGCTCCACCACTTCGGCGACGATGCTTTCGGCCAGCCTCGGCTCGCCGAAGCGCTGCGCCAGCCCGCCGAACGCCAGCCAGGCCTGCAGCTGGTCGGGGATCGCTCCCGACGCCACCAGCCGTCCCAGCACCTTGGCAGACGCGTCGGGGTCGCGGGTGCCGCTGCCCAGCGCCGCCAGGGCATGGCGCCAGCCGTCCGGATCGGGGTCGCGCAGCAGCTGCTCGAGTTCCCTGCGCGCGGCACGTTCGCGGCCGCCGCGCAACAGCCAGGTGGCCTGCGCCGAGCGCATCGCCAGGGAGTCGGGCGCGTACCGCTTCCATAGCCGGATCGCCGCCCCCGCCAGCTCGTCGTCGTTGGCCAGCAGGGCGATGCGCGCGGCACGTTCGGCCAGTGCCGGATCGCCGTCGGCGGCGCGCGCGGCACGCAGGTACCAGTCGGCGGCCTCGCCCAACCGCCCCGCCTGCAGCGCGTACTCGCCGGACAGGGTGGCCGCGAGCACGTCGTCCTGCCCGCCGGCATCGGGGGCGACGGATGCGGCCGGGACCGGCAGCGCCAGCAGTACGGCGAGCAGCGCGAAAAGCGGTCCGGCCATGGCCGAACCACGGGAGAGGAGTGAAATTGCGGGCATCGGAAGCGGCCGGGCCGTAAAATGGGCGATCGACAGCAAGCTTATCGCAAGCACCTGAACGGACGACGCCCGCCGTCATGAGTATTTTCGCCCTCGGCATCAACCACCAGAGCGCGCCGGTCGCCCTGCGCGAGCGGGTGGCGTTCGCGGAAAGCGCGCTGCCGCAGGCGCTGGCGGCGGTGCGCGCGCTGCCGCAGGTGCGCGAGGCGGTACTGCTGTCCACCTGCAACCGCACCGAGCTCTACGCGGTGGCCGACGACGACGGCGCCGCCATGGCCGACTGGCTCGCCACCCATCCCGGGAGCGAGGGCCGCCCGGGCTCGGGCCAGGACCTGCACGCCTATCTGTACCGCCACCGCGACCGCGACGCGGTGCGGCACCTGTTCCGCGTCTCCACGGGTCTGGACTCGCTGGTGCTGGGAGAACCGCAGATCCTCGGCCAGGTGAAGCAGGCCTGGACCGCGGCGCGCGGCGCCGGCGCCCTCGGCAGCCAGCTCGACCGGCTGTTCCAGCACGCCTTCGTCACCGCCAAGCGCGTGCGCAGCGAGACCCGCATCGGCAACAGCCCGGTCTCGGTGGCCTCGGTGGCGGTGCGCCTGGCGCAGGACTCGTTCACCCGGCTGGAAGACGCCACGGTGCTGCTGATCGGCGCCGGCGAGACCATCGAGCTGGCCGCGCGCCATCTGGTCCGGGCCGACGTGAAACGCCTGCTGGTGGCCAACCGCACCCTGGCCCACGCCCAGGACCTGGCTTCGCGCCATGGCGGCGTGGCGTTGCCGCTGGAGGAGCTCGGCCGCCACCTGTCGCAGTCCGACGTGGTGTTCTCGGCCACCGCCAGCCGCGAGCCGGTCCTGCATCGCAGCCAGGTCGAGGCCGCGCTGCTGGCGCGCCGCCACCGGCCGATGCTGCTGCTGGACCTTGCGGTGCCGCGGGACATCGCCGCGGACGTGGCGGAGCTGCGCGACGCGTACCTCTATACCGTCGACGATCTCGAGCGCTCGGTCGAGGACAACCGCCGCAGCCGCCGAGAGGCCGCCGACGCGGCCGAGGCGATCATCGAACTGCAGGTCGCGCGCTACGCCGAATCCCTCGCTTCCGGCCCGCTGAACGAACCGCTGCGGCGCCTGCGCGCCCACGGCGACGCGGCGCGCGCCGAGGCGCTGGCAAGGGCGCGACAGCAGTTGGCCACCGGCCGCGACCCGGAAGAAGTGATGGAACTGCTCGCCCATACCCTGACCAATCGACTCCTGCACGCGCCGACCGCGGCGGTGCGGGAGGCCGCCGCCAGCGGCAACCTGGAACTCGCGCAGGCCCTGGAGCGGGCGTTGCGCCAGGCCGACGACACCCGACGCGATGCTGCCGACCCTGCGCCGTAAGCTCGAGGCGCTGGCGGAGCGCCGCGAGGAACTGGAGCGGCTGCTGGCCGACCCGGACATCGCCGGCGACCAGGGGCGCTTCCGCGCCTGTTCGCGGGAGTTCGCGCAGCTCGAGCCGCTGGCCGCCGCGCTGGCCGACGAGGCCCGCGCCCGCGCCGACTTGGCCGCCGCCGAGGCGATGCGCGGCGATCCGGAGCTGGGCGAACTGGCGGAGGAGGAGATCTCCGCGACGCAGGAACGCCTGGAGAATCTGGAAGCCGCGCTGATGGCGATGCTGGTGCCGAAGGACGCGCGCGACGAGGGCGGCCTGTATCTGGAGATCCGCGCCGGCACCGGCGGCGACGAGGCGGCGATCTTCGCCGGCGACCTGCTGCGCATGTACATGCGCTACGCCGAGCGCCGGGGCTGGCGCGTGGAGGTCGAATCCGCGAGCCCGGGGGAGCACGGCGGATTCCGCGAGGTGATCGCCCGCGTCGATGGCCAGGGGGCCTATGCGCGGCTGAAGTTCGAGTCCGGGACGCATCGCGTGCAGCGGGTGCCGGCGACCGAGTCGCAGGGCCGCATCCATACCTCGGCGGCGACGGTGGCGATCATCCCGGTGGCCGAGGAGGCGGAGCCGGTGGAGATCAATCCGGCGGACCTGAAAGTGGACACCTTCCGTTCGTCCGGCGCGGGGGGACAGCATGTCAACAAGACCGATTCGGCGATCCGCATCACCCACGCGCCGAGCGGGATCGTGGTGGAGTCGCAGACCGAGCGGTCGCAGCACGCCAATCGCGACAAGGCGATGACGCGGCTCAAGGCGATGCTGGTCGAAGCCGAGGCCGAGAAGCGCGCCGCCGCCACCGCGCAGAGCCGCAAGCTGCAGGTGGGCAGCGGCGACCGCAGCCAGCGCATCCGCACCTATAACTATCCACAGGGCCGGATCACCGACCACCGCGTCGAGGGCCTGACGCTCTACGATCTGCCCAATGTGCTCGAAGGCGCGCTGGATCCGCTGATCGAGCGCCTCGGCCAGGAGCACCAGGCCGAGGAGCTCGCGCGCCTAGCGGACGGCAGCGCCGGGTAGTCCAGTGCGGCGGGCTTGACCGTCGCCGCGCCCGGCAGCCCCAGCGGCGATCCATCACCGCCGCCACGGGGCGGCGCTAGTGAGTAGCCGCTTTGGGCAGATGCTCCTTGGAGAAGCGCCTTCGGTTGGCCGCGCGGGGCGGGAGCCGCGCCGGGGGTGTTGCTCCGCCGTTCGGTCCGGCCGCGCCAGGCAGCCCCATCCGCTGCGGGGATCCATCACCGTCGCCACGGTTCTGCGCCAATGAATAGCCGCGTCTGCCAGCTGGTTCTTTGGAAGAGCGCCTTCGGTTGGCTGCGCGGGGCGTGAGCCGCACCGGGGGTCTTGCTCCGCCCTTCGGTCCGGCCATCCATGGCCGGACTCAGGGCCGCTGCACATCCATGTGCAGCTCTCCGCAACACCCCCGGCGCGACTCCCGCTGAGACGTTGGTTGGCTTCGGGGAAATGGGCTGCCGGAGATCCGAAAGCGAATGACCGGTGCGGCGGCGAGTCGGGCCAGGGATGGCCCGACCGAGCCGCGGAGCATTCCCCGGCCCGTGCGCCGCTGGCTCCGGAGACTACGAACCAACCTGCTGTTCGAGCCGGGAAGCGAAGAACGACTTCCGCTTGCCATGCATCGATTTTTGCGAGCATGCGACCTTCGCAAGCATCCGTGCTTCAACGGATGTGCCGCCGCAAAAGTCGGAACGGGTGACAAGGGTGGCGCCCGCGAGCGACGATGCTGGCCCTTTCCGACGAAGGACCGCGCATGACCGTCTCCGTCCGCCGCGCCACGCTGGAAGACCTCGACGCCCTGGTGCCGCTGTTCGACGGCTACCGGACGTTCTATTCCCAGCCCGCCGACCCGGGCCTGGCCCGCGAATTCCTGCGGCAGCGCCTGCAGCGCGGGGAGTCGGCGGTGTTGCTCGCCGAACGCACAGGCAAGGCCGCCGGCTTCACCCAGCTCTACCCGATGTTCTCCTCGGTACGTGCGGCGCGGACCTGGGTGCTCAACGATCTCTTCGTCGACCCCGCGCTCCGCGGCGGCGGCGTCGGGCGGGCCCTGCTGGCGGCGGCCGCCGCGTTCGGTCGCGAGCAGGGCGCGCTGCGCCTGGAACTGGAAACCACCCCCGACAACCAGGCCGCCCAAGCCCTGTACCGCGCCAGCGGCTGGCAGCCCTTCCAGGAGACCCTGCGCTTCCACCTGCCGCTGGCGCCCGCACCGGCATGAGCGCCACGCCGGAGGATCCGCTCGTCCGGGCGCGGCTCGGCGTGCAGCGACAGCCCGGCGACGCCATGGCCTGGATCGTGCTGTCCGATGCCGAGCTCGAGGCCGGCGATGCCCGCCGCGGCGGCGGCGCCGCGCAGCGCGCGCTGCAGCTGGCCCCGGGGCACCCCGAGGCGCTGGCGCGGCTGGGCCGCGCGCTGTGGATGCTGGGCCGGCATGCCGACGCCGCGGACAACCTCCGCGCCGCCGCGCGGCGGGCGCCGCAGCACGCCGGGATCGCCGTGTGGCTGGGTCATGTGCTCGAGGATGCCCGGGATCCGGAGGGCGCCAACGATGCCTACGCCAAAGCCCACGCGCTGGCCCCGGACCATCCGCTGATCGCCGCCCATCTGCTGGCCTGGCGCCGACGCCTGTGCGACTGGCGCGATCTCGACCGGCTGTCGCGCCAGGTGCGCGATGCGGTCCGCGCCGGCCATGGCGCGATCGAGCCGTTCGCCTTCCTCAGCGAGGACGCCGGCGCCGACGAGCAGCTGGTCTGTGCGCGGCTGCGTGCACGCGCGATCGCTGCGCGGGTGCGCCCGCTGCCGCCGGCCCCGCCGCCCGTGCCCGGCCCGCTGCGCGTCGGCTTCCTGTCCAACGGGTTCGGCGCGCACCCGACCGGGCTGCTCACCGCCGCGTTCTTCGAGGCGCTGGGGGCGCGTCGCGAGGTCGAACCGCACCTCTTCGCCCTCGACGCCGACGACGGCAGTGCGATCCGCGAACGGCTGCGGCAGGCGGCGCACCGGCTGCACGACGTGTCCGGCCAGGCCCACGGCGCGATCGCCCGGTGCATCCGCGCGGCCGGCATCGAGGTACTGTTCGATCTGCGCGGCTGGGGCGGCGGCGGCCGGCCCGAAGTGCTGGCGATGCGGCCGGCGCCGGTACAGGTGAACTGGCTTGCGTATCCGGGCACCTCCGGCGCGCCCTGGATCGACTACGTCCTCGCCGATCGCACCGTGCTGCCGGAGACGCTGGCGCCGCATTTCTCCGAGGCCGTCGCCTGGCTGCCGCGCTGCTTCCAGCCGTCGGACATCCGGCGCGAGATCCCGATGCCGCCGTCGCGCGCCGAGTGCGGGCTGCCCGCGGAGGGCACCGTGTTCTGCTGCTTCAACAACAGCTACAAGCTCAACCCGGCCTCGTTCGCGCGGCTGCTGGCGGTGCTTCGGGACGTGCCGGGAAGCGTGCTGTGGCTGCTGTCCGGTCCGGGACGGGCCGACGATCGCCTGCGCGAGGCTGCGACCGGCGCCGGCATCGATGCCCGGCGGCTGGTGTTCATGGCCAAACAGCCGCAGGCCGCCTATCTCGCCCGCCTGCAGGTGGCCGACCTGTTCCTGGACTGCAATCCCTACAACGCGCACACCACCGCCTCCGATGCGCTGTGGGCCGGCTGCCCGGTCCTCACCCGTCCCGGCGACACCTTCGCCGCGCGCGTCGCCGCCAGCCTCAATCATCATCTCGGCATGGCCCCCCTCAACGTCGGCGACGACGCGGCGTTCTTGGCGCTGGCGTCGACACTGGGCAACGACACCGCGCGGCTCACCGCCCTGCGCCGCGAGGTGGAAACGCGGCGCAACCGTTCCGGGCTGTTCGACATGGACGGCTTCGCACAAGACTTCGTCCGGCTCGTCGAGGCGATGGTCGCGCGGTCGTCGCTTCAATCCAAAGCCTGATGTTTCTTTCGCATTCCACTCAGCCCTGACCCGGTCGGTTCTCCAGAACGCGATGCTTTCCAGAGATTTCGCGCTTGCCTCCAGCTGGTCCTGACCGGCTACAGATCGGTCAGGATCCGGGACCCTTGCGGCGTGTAGAGCCACACAGGAGGCGTGGAAGTGTCGCCTTGCTGCTTAGGTGGATTGGGATAGAACTCCGAGACGATCGACTTCGTCTCGGTTAGGACACGCGCGTTATTGTGAACTGCGACGGTACCCATCGGCTCGCCGTTAGGTCGCTTTTTCGAAGGGTTGGACCAGCGATTCAGTCTAGGGCAACCGACTGCACAGTTCCCGTTGGCCATGATGGTGCTCCACCCCGGGTTGCCCGCTTGGGTATCCCGACGATAACCATGGCCGTAGGGGTAGGGTGAAGGCATAGCGACATTCTCAGGGTTGTGGTTTGCACCCATCAAGTGACCAAGTTCGTGAGCGAGCGTACCCTGGCCAAGACAGCCCCTTCTCACGACAAGCAATGCAGTTGCCTTCGTAGACCCGATCTGCTGCACGCCGCCACATTCCCATGTGTTCTTTCCAGCAACCACCATTGCGAGCACGTCCGCGTATTGGTCGTCGCGCGCACGATGCGCCAACCAGAGCGGACCAGATGATCCCTGCCGGAGATCACTCAACGTCCGCGCCAAGGAAGTTTCGGCATACGATGGGCGAGCATAAGCTGCAATCTGCAGTTGAGCCATGACATCGCTAGGAAAGAAGCTTGCATTGGCGGCGCTCACTGCAGCCTGAACTTGCTCCAGCAAAACCGCCTGATCGTCACCTTCTGCAGCAGGACTGAAGGCGATCGCAATCCGAATCACATGAATTCGTTCGGGCGGAGGCGATGGAGGCCCAATCGGCGGTATCGATGGCTGAAACCATTGATTTATTCTTCCATCGGGCTCTTCCGCTGGAATCATTCTTATGCTGTTCTCCGGATAAATTACATCGTTGGAACTGTCGTTGAGCCTGGATAGGTCTTGCTTCGTAAGAATCTGGTTGCCCGACGAGAGGTTATTCAATGAATAAACCAGCTCACCGATTCTGATGGTTCCGTATATTCTTCCGTCTTCGGCGCGGATGAGCTGGACATCACGAAGCCCGCCATGATCACCCCGACCGGGCGGATCTCCCGGCAACGAGACCTCACCGTGCCAGATCTCACCGAACTGGCTCTCCGGCCCCTGCTCAGCACTTTTCTGGATGAGGACGTGAAGATCGTAGAGAAACGCATCGAAACGATCGAAGTTCAGCGCGTTCGGATCGACCTTGATGGGTATCACCCAGTCGATGCTTGAATCGGAACGCCGCTGCCGCTCGATCGCGGCTTCATCGGCCTTGCTCAGATGACTGCGCGACGCATACACATCAAGAAATCGCGGGGCCGAATTCACAAGGGGGCCTTGCGACGCTTGGGCTTCAAAGCTGCACAACAAGAGGAAAATACAGCAGAGGATGCATGTCTTCATGACTCGGCTCTCCTGATACAAGCGTGCCCACTTGGCGGTTTCGCACGGAATCCAACCGCCGCCCCTGACTATACGAATATAAACTCTCTGTCAAGCCGGTACGCGACCTGGAACAAGCCAATGAAATTTTGTCTTTACGAGGAGCTCCGCCTCGGCCAAGGCGCCATGCGAGCGACGGTCGTGCGAAGATCGCCGGACCGCTGCAACCACCTGACCGCATGACCGCCCGACGCGATTTCATCCCGCTTTCGATCTGCGTGCTGACCGTCTCGGACAGCCGCAGCCTGGCCGAGGACGGCTCCGGCGATTACCTCGTAGAATCGCTGGAGGCCGCCGGCCATAGGCTCGCTGACCGCGCCCTGTTGACCGACGACCGGTACCGGATGCGCGCGAAGGTGTCGCAATGGATCGCCGACGAGAACGTCGACGGCGTGCTGGTCACCGGCGGCACCGGTTTCACCGGGCGCGATTCCACGCCGGAGGCGCTGCTGCCGCTGCTGGACAAGCAGATGCCGGGCTTCGGCGAACTCTTCCGCGCGATCTCCTTCGAGGAGATCGGCACCTCGTCGCTGCAGTCGCGTGCCTTCGCCGGGCTGGCCAACGGCACCTTCGTGTTCTGCCTGCCGGGCTCCACCTCCGCCTGCCGCACCGCGTGGGAGCGCATCGTCCGCGACCAGCTCGATGCCCGGACCCGCCCCTGCAACCTCGCCACGCTGCGCCCGCGCCTGAAGGAGTCGTGATGGCCATCGACCGGACCCCGCTGCTGCCCGGCGCGGCCGTGGCCGCTGTCGCCGCGGCGGCCCCGCGCAGGGACGCGGCATGCGGCGGCAGCGCCCGATGAGCGAACTCAAGCGCAAGCAGTACGAAAAACTGCTCGAGCCGCTGCAGCTGGAGCTGGTGGCGCTGGCGCGCTGGGTACGCCATGCCGGCAAGCGCATCGTGATCGTGATGGAGGGGCGCGACACCGCCGGCAAGGGCGGCAGCATCAAGGCCATCACCGAGCACCTCGACACCCGCCAGTACCGCGTCGCCGCGCTGCCGAAGCCGAGCGAGCGCGAGCAGACCCAGTGGTACTTCCAGCGTTACATCGCGCACCTGCCGGCCGCCGGCGAGATCACCCTGTTCGACCGCAGCTGGTACAACCGCGCCGGCGTCGAGCGGGTGATGGGCTTCGCCACGCCGGCGCAGGTGCGATTGTTCCTGCAGCAGGCGCCGGCGTTCGAGAAAATGCTCACCGACGACGGCATCCTGCTGTTCAAGTACTGGCTGACCTGCGACCAGGAGAAGCAGGAGGAGCGCTTCGCCGAGCGCCTGGAAGACCCGCTCAAGGCGTGGAAGCTCTCGCCGATCGACCTCGAGGCGCGGCGCCGCTACGCCGACTACACCCGCGCCCGCGAGGCGATGCTGAAGGCCACGCACACGAAGAATGCGCCGTGGACGCTGGTCGACTTCAACGACCAGAAGATCGGCCGGCTGACCCTGATCCGGCATCTGCTCGACCGGCTGCCCGACGTGCGGGTGCCGCGCCGCCGGCCGGAGTTTCCGTCGCTGGCCGGGGCGCCGAAGCGCGAGCGCTACGGGATATTGAAGCCGATCCCCAGCTGTCCGCAGCCGGAAGGCGAGTGAGCGCCAGGGCGCGCGCGCGCGCCTGGGCCGCCGCGCCCGTCCTCGACGCTCCGGCAACCGGCCACGACGCTACACGGCCATCCGGCCATCCGCCCGCGGGAGCCGGGATGCGATGTCCGGATCGAGGTCGTCCAGCGGCCCCCTCTGCACGATCCAGGGCGAGACGGCAGCCTCCTGCGGCTCGCCCAGGCGAACCGCATCGGGAGTGAAGGGCGGCACGTACACCGGCCGCTCCGGTCCCGGCTCCGGCCGGCCGATGAGATCGACCAAGCGCCCGGCCAGCTGCTCGATCAGGGTCGCGATCGCGCTCGGGCCGCTCCCGGAGGGTCCATCCGGACGCTCCACCGGCTGTCGCACCGCCGGCGTCGGCGGCTCCAGCACCGGATGGATCACCCGGGCGATGGGGGTGCACGGCCGCACGAACGCGTGCGGAGGCTCGGCCGCGCACGGGGGTGGCGGAGCGCTGCAGACCGGCTCCTCGGCATGCGGCACCGGAACATGGACAGTATCCCCGGGATAGATCAGGTCCGGATTGGCGATCTGCGGATTGGCGGCGATCAGCTCCTGAGGCGGCACCCCGTACTGGCGGGCGATGCCGTAGAGCGTGTCTCCTCGCTCGACGACATGCGTCTGGCCGGGGTTGCCATGGGTCTGATCGGGACGCACGTATTGGGCCGGGGGGCTGACGATGGCGAATTGCACGTAGTCTCTCCTTGTCTGCTGGCTGTCCGGTGGGCCAGGAGTCGGGGGGGGGTTGGGCCGGACCGGACGACCGACCCACATGGAAGAGTTCGCCGGGGGGCGCGAATGGTTACGCCCGCCCGTCGATGCGCTCGGCGCTCGGCCTCTTGCGATGCCCGGCCCAGGGCAGGAGGACTCGACCCGATCGGCCGTGCCGGGCGGTGGGCATGGACCGACCACTGCCGTGCAGCGAGGGCTGGCCCGGCCGAGGCGCGTGGCATGATGGGCCACCGCCGCCCCTTCGCCAGGACCTCCGCGCGCGCTCCCGATGCCCTCCGAGCCCACGCAAACGCACCCCTCCCCATCCACCGGCGACGCAGCCGCGGGCGATGGATGCTGGGAAGCGTTGATGCTGCGCGCCCAGGACGGCGATCGCGCCGCCTACCATGCGCTGCTGCAGGCGGTCACGCCCTGGTTGCGGACGATCGTGTGCCGCCACCTGGGACGCGGAGAGGAAATCGAGGACGCGCTGCAGGACATCCTGCTGGCCGTCCACGGGATCCGCCACACCTACGAGGGCGGACGTCCGCTCAGGCCATGGCTGGGCACGATCGCCAACCGGCGATGCATCGATCTGCTGCGTCGGCGCGCACGCCGTCTGCGGCACGAGTCGCAGGCCGTGCAGATGTCCGCCGAGCCCGCCGACGACGGCCACGGCCCCCCGGATGCCAGCGCGCACGAACGGGCCGCCCGCGACCTGCGCCAGGCGGTGGACGCGCTGCCGGAGCGGCAGCGCGAGGCGGTGCAGCTGCTGCGCCTGCAGGAACTGTCGCTGCAGGAGGCGGCCGAGCGCAGCGGGCAGAGCGTGGGCTCGCTCAAGGTCGCCTGCCATCGCGCGTTGAAGTCGCTCAGGCGCGTACTCTTGAGGAGCTCCCGTCATGACTGATACCGACCGCCTGATCGAACAGCTCGCCGCGCGCGCGACGCCGGTGCGGCGCCTGGCCTCCCCAGGGCGGCGCACCCTGCTCTGGCTGGCGCTGGCAGCGGCGATCCTGGTCCTGATCGTCGCCGGCACCGGCCTGCGCCCCGGTCAGCTGGAGGCACTGGCCGAGCCGGCCGCCGCGGCCGAATGGCTCGCGAGCGTGCTGATCGGGGTGCTGGCCGCCTACGCCGCGTTCCAGATCAGCGTGCCTGGGCGCCCGGCGGCGTGGGCTTGGCTGCCGCTGCCGGCGCTGGCGCTGTGGCTGGCAGGGCTGGGCTGGGGCTGCCTGCGCGACTACTCCCGCCTCGGCGCCGAGGCCTTCGCGTTCGATGCCGACAGCGCCACGTGCGCCTGGGAGATCGCCCTGGTCAGCCTGCCGCTGGGGCTGGCGATGCTGCTCATGGTGCGCCATGCCGGGGCGGTCAGACCGGCGCCGACCGCGCTGCTGGCGACCCTGAGCGCGGCGGCCCTGTCGGCGGCCGGCGTCAGCCTGATCCATGACGGCGAAAGCATGCCGATGGTGCTGCTGTGGCATGCCGGCACGGTGGCGGTGCTGTCGCTGCTGAGCCTGGCCTTCGGCCGGCACCTGTTCGCCTGGATCGGCCACGCGCGGCGCTGAGCGGCCCGCGCTCGCCCGTCCGGCGATGCGCGCACGGCCGCATTGACGCAGGCGGTCAACCGGCCTTGAATCCCTCGCCGGCCTCGTCGGCGCTCGCCGGCTCGCGCCGGAGGGCATCCACCCGCGCCATCGGCGGGCCATGCTGCAGCCAACGTTCCAGCGCGTCGAGGGCGTCGGGTTCGCCGGCGGCCAGAACCTCCACCCGCCCATCCGGCAGGTTCTTCGCGTAGCCGCGCAGTCCCAGCCGTTGCGCCTGCTGGCGGGTGGAAGCGCGGAAGAACACGCCCTGCACCCTTCCGCCGATCAGAAAGCGGGCGGCCGCGCTCACGACGGTGCCGCTTCCGGACCGCCCGCGGCGGCGATCGCCGTCTCGATCTCGTGCGCCGTCACCGGGCCGAGGAACTGCCTGGCGACGATGCCGTCCGGGGCGATCAGGTAGGTCATCGGCAGCCCGCGCGGGGTATCGAAATCGGCGGGCGGGGCGTAGACGTCGACGATCGCGATCGGATAGAGGACCGGATGCTTCTCCAGGAAGGCACGCATGGCGTCGGGCTCGATTTCCTCGTAGGCCAGCCCGATCACCTCCACGTGCTCGCGCATCGCCCCGAGCGCCGACAGCTCCGGCATCTCCTTCAGGCAAGGCGCGCACCATGTGGCCCAGAAGTTGACCACCACCCACTTGCCGCGATGGTCGGCGAGGTCGTAGGCGGCGCCGTCGACGGTGGTGACCCGCAGCGCCGGTGTCCCGGCAGGCGCATCGCCAGGAGCATCGACGGGTCCGCCGGCATCGTCGCCGACTTCCCGCGCCTGCGCCGTCTCCTCCGCCGGCGGCTGGTCCAGCCGCGCCGGCGCCGGGTCGGTGCCGGCTTCGGGCTCGCGGCGGCACGCGATCGCCAGCGCGAGCGCGCATACGAGCAGCAACAGCCTTGGCAGGGTCATGTGGACTCCTTCACGGTGGGGTACAGGTCGCCGACGCGGCGCCTGAGCAGGTCGCGGAGCGGCACGCGCAGGTCGTCGACCGCGGCCAGCGCGGCCACGCCGAGCGCATCTTCGCGGCATGGCAGGTGCGCTTCGGCGATGGGAATGCGCAGGTGGCATGCTTCGTAGAGTTCGCCCAGGGTCAGGCGGTCGAGATCGCGCGCCAGCAGCCACTCGCCCGACTCGGCGCGCGCGACCACGCCGATCTCCGCCAGCTGCGCGAGCATCTCCTGGACCAGGGTGTCGGTCAGGCAGGGCTCGAGCTCGAGGATCTCGTCGCTGTGCAGCCCACGGCCGCGGCGGCGCGCCTCCGCGAACCGGCCCAGCAGACGCACCAGGCCGAAGATCTCGTAGCCCACCGGCAGGCGCATGGCTGCGGGCTGGTAGCGGAAGGCCGAGATCGACGACGCGAAGGACGCACCGAGCAGGATCGCCACCCAGGCGAAGTAGATCCACAGCAGCAGGATCGGGATGAAGGCGACCTGGCCGTAGATCTTCTGGTAGGCGTCGAAGCTGCCCAGGTACAGGCCGATCAGGCGCTTGGCGATCTCCAGCAGTACCGCGGCGAGCAGCGCGCCGGCGAAGGCATGCCGCCATTTCACCGTGCGGTGCGGCACCACCCGATAGATCGCCGCGAACGCCACCAGCTCAATCGTCAACGGCGCCATCGCCAGCAGCACGCCCTGCAGCCACTGCCCGGACGTGGTGCTGAAGATCCCCAGCGCGAAGAAGCGGGTGGAGATCGCGAGGCTGGCGCTCGCCACCAGCGCCCCGAGCGTGAGCACCGTCCAGTACACCAGGAACCGCGAGAACTGCGGGCGCGCCGTCCCGACCCGCCAGATCCGGTTGAAGGCGTTCTCGATGCCGTGCAGGGTGATCAGCACCGAGACCACCAGCGCGATCACGCCGATGGTGGTGAGCTGGCCGGTGTTCTGCGAGAACTGCAGCAGGTAGCCCTGCACCGCGCGCGCCGAGCTGGGCACGAAGTTGGAGAAGATGTAGTCGCTCAGCTGCTGGCTCCAGGTGTCGAACACCGGGAATGCCGAAAGCACGCCGAACACCACCATCGACAGCGGCACCAGCGCGAACACCGTGGTGAACGCCAGCGCCCCGGCCACCTCGAACAGGCGATCGGCGAGGAACCGCCGCCCCAGGAACCGCATGAACGAGCGCGCGCGGGCGCGGTCGACGAGGCGGTCGGTCCAGCGGTACAGGGTGTCCAGCGGTTCCATCGCGCCGAGAGTACCCGAAGACGCGCGAGGCGGCGGCGCGCGCGGCTGGCGCGGCATGTTCTATCCTCTTGCGCCTGGTCGGAGAACGCGATGCCGGACATCCTGGTGCTCTACTACAGCCGCGGCGGCTCGGTCGCGGCGCTCGCGCGCCAGGTCGCGCGCGGCGTCGGCGAGGCCGCGGGCATGACCGCGAGGCTGCGGACGGTACCGCCGGTGGCGACGACGACGCAGACCGCGAGCCCGCCGGTGCCCGCGGAGGGCGCGCCCTACGTCGAGCGGCGGGACCTGGCCGAGTGCGCCGGCCTGGTCCTCGGCAGCCCGACGCGCTTCGGCAACATGGCGGCGCCACTGAAGCACTTCATCGACGGTCTCGGCGCGGAATGGGCCAGCGGCACCCTGGTCGGCAAGCCGGCGGCGGTGTTCACCTCCACCGCCACCCAGCACGGCGGCCAGGAATCGACGCTGCTGTCGATGATGGTGCCGTTGCTGCATCACGGCTGCTACGTGGTGGGAATTCCCTATACCGAGCCGGCGCTCCACTCGACCCGCGGTGGCGGCACCCCGTACGGCGCCAGTCACGTCGCGGGCGGCGACGACGAACCGGCGCCCAGCGACGACGAGGCGGCGCTGGCGCGCGCGCTGGGCCGGCGCGTCGCGGAGCTCGCGGCGCGGCTGGCGCCATGAGTGCGCGCTGGCCGGGCCCTCGCCTGCCGCTGGCGGCGGCGCTGGCCGCATTGGCGGCGCTGTTCGCGGTGCGCTACCTCGGTGGCGGCCACCTGGCCGCGGCGATCCTGGTGTTCGTGGGCCCGCCGCTGCTGCTGATGACGCTGGTGCTGCGCGGCAGCGCACGCGCGGCGTTCTGGTCCGGGGTGGGGGGACTGCTGTGGTTCTCCCACGGGGTGATGGATGCGTGGAGCCTGCCGCAGGCGCGGCTGCTGGCCGGGATCGAGATCGCGCTGGCGCTGGCAGTGATCGCCGCGGCCAGCTGGCCGGGGCTCTCGACGCGATTCGCGCGCCGCCGTTGATGAGCGCGCGGCCGGCGACGAAGCCCTAGAATGCGCGCTGGCCATCCCTGCGCGCGCATGCAATGGAAGAACTGCTGATCGTCACCACCGGCGGCACCATCGACAAGGTGTATTTCGACGACAAGTCGGACTACCAGGTCGGCGAGCCGCAGATCGGACGCATCCTCGAGGAACTGGGGGTGGCGTTCCGCTTCCGGGTGATCCCGATCCTGCGCAAGGATTCGCTGCACATCACCGACGCCGACCGCGAGCTGGTGCGTGCCACCGTGGCGGCGCAGCCGGCGCGCCACGTACTGGTCACCCACGGCACCGACTCGATGGTGCAGACGGCGCAGGCGCTCGCGTCGGTGGGCGGCAAGACCATCGTTCTGACCGGCGCCCTGAACCCGGCGCGCTTCCGCGGCTCCGACGCCGAGTTCAACATCGGCACCGCCGTCGGCGCGGTGCAATCGCTCGCAGCGGGCGTGTACATCGCCATGAACGGGCGGATCTGGGATCCGGCGCGCGTGCGCAAGAACGTCGCCGCCAACCGCTTCGAGGCCGACGCCGGCTAGGGGCCGCAACCGCCGACCGGCGCCGCGCTCAGTCGGGGCGCTGCATCGGGCCGGGGCCGGCGCGCATCAGCGCATCGACCTCCACGTATTCGACATCGGGATCGGCGGCCAATGCTTCCAGCAGCCGCCGCGCTTCGGCGCGGTCGAGTGGACGCTCGGCCTGCAGCACGTCGGCCTGAACCGCCAGCCTGCGCTGCCACTGCAGCGCCAACGGCGTGTCCTCGTCGGAGAGCATCAGTCCGCTTGCGGCGACCGCACGGTCCAGACGCGATTGCACGGCGCGCGGATCGCGCCCGGGAGCGCTGTCGCTGCGGTATTTCACGATGAACCGCTGGTATGGGCCGGGGCCCGGCAATTCGCCCACCGTCGCCGCCATGGTCTCCTCCGCTCCCGCAGGGCCGGCCCCCAGGGTGAGGGCCAGCGCGAACAGAATGGCATGGACTGCCGTCGTCGGGATCATGGGGAGACCGCAACTCCCGCCCGGGCAAGCCCGGACGGGAGCGGTTCGATCGACCGGTCAATAGCTGCCGGTCAACGTCACGCCCGAAAAGGCGGTATAGCCGCGGATCAGGACGTGCCAGGTTCCCGCCTGCGGGGAATCGATGGCGCAGGTCTCGTTGCTGCCGGACAGGTAGGGCCGGCAGTCGTACGTGGTGGTGTTCGGCTGCGCGCCGTGCCGCACATAAAGATCGGGGTCGCCGGTGCCGCCGGTCATCGCGACCGTCAGCGTGGCCGTGCCGGCGGGCACCTCGATGGTCCAGAACTGCTCGCTGCCGGCGTCGCCTGCGATGTCCGTAACCGGCACGCCGTTCTCGAGTTCACCGTCGCCCGGACCGGTTTCTGGTTCGGCATGGCGCGCTTGCAGGGTGACGCGGCTGAAGGCCCGCACCCCGACCAGCTTGACGTAGTACGTGCCCGCCTGCGGCGCCGCGATGCGGATCGTTTCGTTGTTGCCCGGGCGCTGCGAGACGTAGTCGTACGCGTCGGCGTCCGGCTCGGCCTCGAAACTGACGTACATCGTGATGTCGCCGCTGCCGCCGGAGCTGATGAAGGCCAGCGCCCCCTCGACGCCCTCGGGAACCGCCAGGCTGTACAGCAGTTCGTCGCCGGCCGCGCCGGACAGGCCGGTGACCGGCTGAAGGTTGAAGATCTCCGTGGCGTCCGGCCCCAGGTCCCCGACCTCGATGGCCTGGCTGGTGCTGCCGGTATTGCCTTCGTCGTCGGTCACGGTGAGGCTCACGGTGTACACGCCCGGCGCGTCGTAGGTCTTGACCGGATCGGCCTCGGAGGAGCCGGTGCCGTCGCCGAAATCCCAGTCGTGCGAGACGATGGTGCCGTCGTCGTCGCTCGATGTGTCGGTGAAGGTGACCGTCAGCGCGTCGTTGTCGACCGCGTAGGTGAAGCCCGCCACCGGATCGCCGGGCTCGCCGCCGCCGTTGGCGCCGATGCCGTCGATGAACTCGGCGCCGGTGCCGACCGGGTCGAGCCAGTTGCTCAGGCGGGTGGCGTCGGTGCCGCCGCCGGCCCATGACGTGTACACGCGACCGTAGTAGTCGCTGTGGTCGTCGCCGGACGTGCTGCACGAGGCGAGACCGCCGTGCAGCTGGCCGATCACGCGCCCCTCCGGGCTGTACAGCGGAGAGCCCGAGGAGCCGCCTTCGGTGGTGCCCGGCTGGTCCCAGAACACGTGCAGGTGATCGCTGCCCGATCCGAAGTAGCCGCTGATCACCAGCGGGTTCGACGAATGGGTGATGCGCTTCTCGGCCACGCGCGGGTGGTGGATGGCGGTGGCGCCGTCGAAGCTGGTGTCGCGCCGGTCCCAGCCGGCCCAGTACAGGTCGAACTCGGGATCGGCGGGGTCGTCCAGTTCCAGCAGGGTGAAGTCGGAGGTCGACCAGGTGGCGCGCGGCACCGCGCCGGTCTGGTTCTGGGCCAGGCTGCCGTCGCCGTTCTGGCCGCTCTCGGTGCTGCCGGGGGTACGGCAGTAGGAATTCTCGTAGTTCCAGTACACCACGATCGACGCGGCTGCGTCGGCGGTGCCCATGCCGCAGTGGTGCGCGGTCAGGAAATACATCTTCTGGTCGTTGGCGGTGTTGTTGACCAGCGAGCCACTGCAGTAGAACGTGCCGAAGCGCGAATAGGCGCCGGACGCCGGAATCTGGTCGCGCCAGTCGTCGCCGGCCGGGCACACCACGTCGATGTTGCAGGAACCGGAAATGCCCTGGGCCTGCTCCATGGCGCCGCGGCGCGCGAGGTCGCCGAAGCCGATGTAGTCGTGGTTGACGCTGGTCAGGCGCAGCTTCAGCTCGCCGAGCTTCGCGCGCGGGACCACCACCTCGATCACCGCATGGTCGCCCGGCACCACGGGGGTCCACAGCCTGCCGTGTCGCTTGTTGTCGGCTTCGGTGAAGGTCCGGATCGCGGCAGGATCCGCATTCCTCCCCAGGCCGGCCGGATACAGCAGCATGCGGCCGCCGGCCGGCATGGCGTACTCCGAGAAGCCGAAATTCAGCGAGAGTGCGCCCTTCGACTCCAGACGCAGGCGCCAGACCAGCATGTCGCTGCCGATTTCGTCCCAGTCCCCTGCATCGAGCGGCGTGATGTCGACCGGGTGCGGCGTGGCGAAACGCACCGGTGCGTCGCGGCGGACCGCGGCCCGCTGCATGTCCTCGGCGCGCAGCTTGGCCGCGTCCACCGCCGGCATGCTGCGCACTTCGACCGTGTGCTCGGCCGGAAGTCGATGGTCGAAGGCCGCCGGCCGCGCATCGCGCGGCGAGGCCGTCGCGGCTCCGGCCAGCAGGACGCCGGCACTGAATAACGCTATGAGTCGTTTCATCAGATTCCTTCCCCAGGTTCGTCGGCTTTGCGCCGTGTGAGCCGGCATCCCCCAGCGCGAGGGTGCCAGAGCTTTCATTCAGTCTCCGTAAAGGCGCAGCCGCCGGGAACGGCGGCCTTGCCTTGCGGAAAGCGGCCCGGCACGGCGCCGGGCCGCCGCCCTCGGGACCTCAGAAGTTGCCTACCAGGCTCACGCCCGAATACGCGCTGTAGCCGCGCAGCATCACGTGCCAGGTCCCGGCCTGCGGGTTCGAGAACGCGCAGCTCTCGTTGTTCCCGGTCCGGTACGGACGGCAGTCGTAGGCCGAGGTGGTCGGCTGCGAGCCGCGACGCACGTACAGGTCGGCATCGCCGCTACCGCCGGAGATGGCGATGTTGAGGCTGCTCCTGCCGGCCGGCACGTCGACGATCCAGAACCGGGTGCTGCCGCTGGCGCCGGAGATCCCGGTCACCGGTACGCCGTTCTGCAGCTGGTTGCCGCCGCCACCGCCACCGCTGTAGCTGCCGGTGAGCGTCACGCCGGAGTAGGCCGAGTAGCCGCGCAGCATGATGTGGTAGGTGCCCGCCTGTGGCGTGGCGAAAGTGCAGGTCTCGTTGTTGCCGTTGCGGTACGGACGGCAGTCGTAGGTGGAGGTGGTCGGCTGCGAACCGCGGCGCACGTACAGATCGGCGTCGCCGCTGCCGCCCGCGATCGCGATGCTGAGGTTGGTGGCGCCCGCCGGGACCTCGATGGTCCAGTACTGGGTGCTGCCACTGCCGCCGGAGATGCCGCTCACCGGCACGCCGTTCTCCAGCTCGCCGTCGGGATCCGGATCGGGCCCGCCGCCGCCAGCGGCGTCCACCGCGGCCTTGGCGTTGACGATGCCGGCGCCGATCGGCTGCGACGGCGTCGAGGGAAATGCGCGCGCCGTGCTCTTCAGCGTCGACTCCACCTGCGCCGGGGTCAGCGCCGGATTGGCCACCGACTGCATCAGCGCCACCACGCCGGCCACGTGCGGCGCCGCCATCGAGGTCCCGTTGTAGGAGGCGTAGCTGGCGCTACCGGGCGTGGTGCTGCCGCTGTTGAGCGTCGACATGATGCTCGAGCCCGGCGCCGAGACGTCGATCAGCGCGCCGTAGTTGGAGAAGCCAGAACGCGCTCCGGTGCTGGTGTTGGAAGCCACCGCGACGACGTTGTTGCAGTTGGCCGGCGAGAACCCGGACACGTTGGCATTGCTGTTGCCCGCGGCGATCACCACGGTGGTGCCGCGGCCGACCGCACCATTGATCGCGCTCTGCATGGTGGAACCGCAGGAGCCGCCGCCGCCGAGGCTGAGGTTGATCGCCTCGGCCGGATTGGCGTTCGCCGGCACGCCGCTGACCGAGCCCCCCGACGCCCAGATGACGGCATCGGCGATGTCCGAGTCGTATCCGCCGCAGCGGCCGAGCACGCGCACCGGGACGACCTTGGCGTTGAAGGCGGTGCCGGCGACGCCGACGTTGTTGTTGGTGACGGCGGCGACGGTGCCGGTGACGTGGGTGCCGTGCCAGCTCGAGGGCTGCGCGGCATGCAGGCCGCCGCATTCGTTGGCGGCGATCCAGTCGCCCGGGTCGCTCGGGTCCGAGTCGCGTCCGTTGCCGTCGCGCGAGACGAACGTATCGACGATGAAGTCGTAGCCCGGCAGGATGTTGGCATTGAGATCGGGGTGGTTGGTGATGCCGGTATCCAGTACCGCCACCACGGTGCCGCTGCCGCTGGTGACGTCCCAGGCCTCGGTGGCGCGGATGCCGCCGGCCCCGGTGCCGAACCCGTACTGCTGGCCGAAATTGGGGTCGTTCGGGGTCAGGAACAGCTTGTTGAGCTTGTCGACCTCGACGTACTCGACGTTGGGATTGGCGGCGAGCTGACGCATGAGCGATTCGGCCTCGACGCGGTCGAGCTTGCGGTCGGTCTTGACCACGTCGGCGCCCATGGTCATCCGCCGCACCTGGGTGATGCCGAGCGCGCCGCCGCGCGCGGGCACGGCGCGCGCCGCCCCCTTGAGGCTCGCCTCCAGCGCGCCCCTGCCGGCCAGCTCGGGGCTGCCGTCGCGGTACTTGACGATGAAGCGGTCGTGCAGCTCGGAGGCCTGCAGCCCTCCCAGGTTGATTCGCTCTCCGGCAAGGGCCGGGACGGCGACCATCGAGGACATGGCGATCGCGGTGGCGGCCGCCAGCGCGCGCATGCGGAAACGGCATTTCGAGACATCGGACATCGTGTGTTACCCCCGGAAACGGAAAAAAGAAAAGCCGCGGAGCGGCAGAGTCGGGGCAACGGTGCGCGTCATGGAGCGAGAACGTCGCACAGCGTCCCGTCATGAACGTGGACATGACAATCCTGTCCACAAACTGACGCTAAGCGACCATTCAGTGGGAAAGCAAGCGGCCAAAGCGTGGCCGGTTACAGTTAAAATTTAATCTACATCACAATTTGAAACATTAAACCCTTGCAACCGCAACTATTGTCGTGCGGGCATCGAACGCCCGGGGCGGCGTGCGCGTACGCGCCGCGGACGACCTGCGGCGGGGGAATCGATTGCGCCCCGCGCGCAACGGCGACGCGGCAGTCGGGAACAGGCGACAAACGGCATCGGCCAGTGCAGCGGACGTCCGGCAGGATCCCGGGCCAGCCCGTCCGCAATCTGGCCGGCAGGCCGGGGGCGTCGAACCCCGGGCTTCAGAACATCCCGGTTTCCAGGCGCGCGGCCTCGGACATCATCGAGCGGTTCCACGGCGGGTCGAACACCAGCTCGACATCGGCTTCGGTCACGGTCGGGATCATCTCGAGCTTGTTGCGCACGTCGTCGACCAGGATCTCCCCCATGCCGCAACCGGGCGCGGTGAGGGTCATCTTCACCTCGACCATGCGCCCGCCGCCCGCCGCAGGCTTCACTTCCGCCTCGTAGACCAGGCCCAGGTCGACCACGTTGATGGGGATCTCGGGATCGAAGCAGGTGCGCAGCTGCTTCCATACCAGCTGCTCGACCGCGTCGTCGTCGGCATCGTCCGGCAGTTGCAGCGGCCGCGGCGGTTCCTTGCCGAGCGCATCGGCGTCGGGGCCGGCGATGCGGAACAGGTTGCCCTCGATGAAGACCGTGTAGCTGCCGCCCAGCGCCTGTGTGATGTAACCGATGCTGCCGGCGGGCAGGGTCACGGCATCGCCCTGCGGCACCAGCACCGCGGCGCAGTCGCGTTCGAAGCGGACGGGTTCGCTGCTGCTGGAGTACATGATGGCGACATGGGGGCGGCGCCTGAGCGCGCAAGGCGTCCATTGTATCGCCGCGCGGCCCAGACGTTATGCTGACACCCCCCGCCCCGCCGCTACTGCATGCGCAAGAGATCCGCACCGGCGTCCCCCTGGTTCGCCTTCGTCCTGCTGCTGCTGGGAACCGCCGGCTGTGCCGCGCTGTGGATCATGCTGGCGACGGCCACGGGCCGCCAGTCCAGCTGGATGGCGGTGGTGGCGGCGCTGGATGCCGCGCTGCTGCTGCGCATGGCGCGGGTGCCCGCCGGTGCGGCGCGCGCGCTCTGGGGCGTGCTGGCCGCCGCCGTGACGATCCTGCTGGCCAACTGGTTCATCGCCGCCGCCCATCTGGGGAAGATGTTCGGGCTGCTGCCCTGGGCCTCGGCGCTCAAGCTCGGCGCCGGCCATGCATGGACCTTGTCGCGGCTGGCCAACGACCCGGTGGAGATCGCCTGGCTCGGCGCCGGGCTGGTGATCGCGGCCGTCGCCTCACGCTGAGGCGGCGGGAAGCAGCTCGTCCAGGCAGGTCCGGAATACCGCCAGCGCCTGCCCGATCTCGACGGTCGACAGCCCGGCATAGCCCATCAGCAGGCCGGCCCGCTGCGGCGGCTCCAGGTAGTAGGGCGCGATCGAATACAGACCCAGGCCGCGGGCCTGCGCGCGCGCGATCAGCGCTTCGCCCGCGTCGCGCCCGACGCCGCGCAGCCACACCGCCAGGTGCATCCCGGCGCGCGAATCGGCGATCTCCAGGCGGCCAGCACTGCAGGCGTGCAGCCCTTCCAGCAGTGCGGCGCGGCGCTGGCGCAGGGCCTTTGCGCTGCGGCGCAGGTGGCGCTCGAAACCGCCGTCGGCGATGAAGGCCGCCAGCGCAGCCTGCTCGATCGCCGCCGTGCCGAAATCCGCCATCCGCTTCGCGGCCAGGAAATCCCCGCGCAGCGCCGGCGGCATCACCAGATAGCCGAGCCGCAGCGCAGGGTACAGCGCCTTGGAGAACGTGCCGACGTAGATCACCCGGCCGGCGTCGTCCAGCGAGCGCAGCGCCGCCAGCGGCCGGGCGTCGTAGCGAAACTCGCCGTCGTAGTCGTCTTCGAAGATCCAGCTCCGATGCCGACGCGCGTACTCGAGCAGGGCCATGCGCCGGGGCAGCGACATCACCGCACCGGTGGGAAACTGGTGCGAGGGCGTGACGCAAAGCAGCTTCGGAGCCTCGCGTTCCGGCAACAGGTCGCAACACAGGCCCTGGGCGTCCACCGGCACCGGCAACAGGCGCGCACCGTGCACCTGCAGCGCCATACGGATGGCAGTGTAGTGCGGCTCCTCGATCGCCGCTGCGTCGCCGACGTCGAGCAGCACGCGCGCGCTCAGCGACAGCGCCTGCTGGGTCCCTGCGACGATCAGCACCTCGGACGCCGCCACGCGAACGCCGCGGCGGCGGGCCAGATAATCGCAGACCGCCTCCCGCAGCGCCGGCGCACCCTGCGTCGGCGGATAGCTGGGATCGGTATAGCGTGCGGCCCGCGACAGCGCCCGCGCCCACGCCGTGGTCAGCGCCGGATTGACCAGGGGCACGCCGTACTGGAACGAGTGGCGCACGCCGGGGATGTGTCCCCCGGGCAGCCGGCCGTGGTACAGGCGCGCCCGGCGCGCATACGCCGACTGCGGGGCGACGCGATCCGCGTCCGGGCCGCCCGGCGGCAGCGGCTGCGGTGGCGACAGCGCGACGAAGCTCCCCGACCCGACCCGCGCATCGACGAATCCTTCGGCGCGCAGCTGTTCGTAGGCGGCCAGGACGGTATTGCGCGACAGGCCCAGTTCTGTCGCCAGCCAACGGGTCGCCGGCAGCCGGCTGCCGCGCGCCAGCTGTCCGTCGAGGATCGCCGTCTTCAGGGCGCGGGTCAGTTGCGCATGGAGCGGGCCATGGGTGTCGAGATCCAGATGCATTGCTTGAAACCCGGAATTGGCCCCAGTTGGCCCGAGCCGATTGGTCCTTGATAGTACCAATCGACTGCGGCCCCATAGGGCCAATCCTTCCCGGCCGTGAATCGATGATGCGCACCTTCCCCATGACTTCGCCGCTCGCCGCGGCCCCTTCGTTCCGGCATCGCCCGGTCCTGCTCTGCGGCATCGTCGCCGCCACCCTGGACCTGGCGGTGGCGATCGCATTCTGGGCGGCCGAGGGCATGCCTGCGGGCCGCGTGCTGCAGGCCATCGCTGCCTGGCTGCTCGGGCCGGCGGCCTATTCCGGCGGTACCGCGACCGCGCTGTTCGGGGTCCTGCTGTACACCGGGCTGATGTGCGCGCTGGCGGCCGGCTACCGGGGGCTGGCCCGGCGCCACGGTGCGCTGCTGCGCCGTCCGCTGCTGGGCGGCGCACTGTACGGCGCGGCCGCCTACCTGGCGATCTTCGGCCTCGCGGTGCCGGTGCTGACCTCGGCACCGGCATTCGTCCGACCCGACTGGACCCTCGTCTGCCTGCTGGCCTACATGTTCCTGATCGGCGTGCCCTGCGCCTTGTTCGCACGGCTGCCGGGGCGCCACGCCTGACGACGGCACGAAGCCGCCCGCAGCGCGCGGCCGGATTGGCTCCGCTGTACGGTCCACGCGTGGCGCTTGCCGCCACCGCCGGAGACGCCTGCAATGTCCATTGGCGCACAGCGAGACAAGGGATGACGACGATGACGCAAGTCTCCGGTCGGTCCACCGCGGGCTACCGCTTCCGCCACCTGGCGCTCGGCGGCCTGGTCGCCGGGACGCTCGATCTGATCTACATCTGCAGCCTGTGGGCCGCCATGGGCGTGGGTCCGCTGCGGATCCTGCACAGCATCGCCGCGGGCTGGCTGGGGCGGGAATCCGCGATCGCCGGTGGCGCCGCGACCGCGCTGCTCGGCCTGGTCTCGCACTACGCGATCGCGTTTGCGATGGCCTGCCTCTACGGTCTGGCGAGCCGGCGCTGGCCGCCGCTGGTGCGCCATCCGCTCCGCTACGGCGCCCTCTACGGCGTCGCGCTGTACCTGTCGATGAATTTCGTCGTGGTTCCGCTGTCGGCGGCCGGGATCGGACCACCGCGCTGGGAATGGATGCAGGTCTCGCATCTGCTCGCCCACATGCTGCTGGTCGGCATTCCTTGCGCCCTCGCCGCACGGCGCGCGGCACACATCGATCCCGCGCCGTATCCGGCGGCCGCGGCGCCGATCCGTGCCACCGGAGAGTCGGATGCCTGATGCGCTGCGCGCCCGCCGAGCCCCTGCCCCGCCGCGGGGACAGCCGCAGCGCACCGACGAGACCAATCGCACCGACGAGACCAGCGGCCCGTCAACGGCAGTGCAGGGCCGACAGGAGGCCCGGACGCAGCGGCGAGACCGGTCAGCGGCGGCCCGCATCCGCCGGCGCGGTCGACCGCTCGCGTCCACCTTCCGCGATGCCGTCGCCGACACAGGCGTCCAGTCGCAACCCGAGCGATTGCAGGCTCCTGCCGGTCTCGGCCGCCTCGACGAACGCAACGAGTCCCGCGCTCGCGGTCTCCGCGTCCTGCGGAACCTCAAGCCGGATCTCCTGTGAAAAGCCGTCCGCAGACAGGCGCCACGGCCCTTTCAGCGCCCTGACCACCCTGTCGTGGCGCAGGGTCCTTCCCTGGTTCTCGCCGGCGGAAACGCGGCTGACCAGGCCATCCTCGTACAGTGCCAGCCAGATCCAGACGTCCCGACCGACGTCGTCGCGTGCGGCGCCGCTCGCGTCCAGCCGGACCAGCAGCGCCTCGTCGTCCGCCCCGAGGACGGCCATGTCCAATCGGACATTCGCATCCCTGCTGCGCGCGGCATCCAGGACGCGGCCAAATTCGTTGCGCCCGCCGGTCGCCGCCCGCGCACCGCGACCGGGCCGCTGCCAGTCGACGGTCGTGGCTTCGCCGATCATCACCTGCGGCGTGTAGACCACCCGTTTCCCGGACTGCGCCACCCGCAGCCGCTGCCGGTCGGAATGGATCCCGGCCGAGAACCGATCCGGCCACCCGATCGAATCCCAGTAGTCCACGTGGAACGCGAGGAAGCTCGCGTCTTCGGCGGCCATGGCCGATGCCGTTTCCGTCAGCCATGCGTCGGCCTTCGGGCAGTCGCTGCAGCCCTCGGCGGTATACAGCTCCACCAGCGGCGTGACCCCGGGGCTGCTGCTGGCGCGACAGGCGGAGTCCGCCATCGCGGCCAGCGGCAGAGCACAGGCCACGACGAGGGGCAAAAGCGTGAATCGCTGCACCGCCGAACTCCCAGTCGCTTCACCGAAAACGACTTCACTGTAGGCACGTTGCGCGCCATGGCCATGTGCTTTTCCCAGCGAAAACACGCTCGCGCGCATGGATTCGGGTTCCTGCCCGTCCGCTGGGTGCGCCGCTTTTTTTCTTGCCGACCTGCGCACACCGACTCGGTCGCGGCCTGCGCAATCCACCTGGTTAAGAATTCGTAATTTCAGCGTGCACCTGGTCGAAGTGGCCCCGTCGCACCGACGGCCCCGCGCCGTGCTAACCCAATCGGAGAGAAACATGACCTTCAAAACCACCCGGCTGCGCGATGCAGTCGTGCTCGCACTCGTCACCGGTATGACGGGAGGCGCCGGCAGCGCCTTCGCGCAGGACGCGACGCCTGCTTCCGAGGAGTCGAGCGCGACGACGCTGGATGCCATCACCGTCACCGGAAGCCGCATCACCACGCCCGGCCTCACCACCAACAGCCCCGTGCTCAGCGTCGAGCGCGAGGAGTTCATGCAGGCGCAGCCGGTTTCGGTCGAGGACTTCGTCAAGCAGCTGCCCAGCGTGGTGCCGTCGATGGGGCCCGGCATGAACAACGGCACCTCCGGCGCGGCGACCATCGATCTGCGCGGGCTCGGCCCCAACCGCACCCTGGTGCTGGTCGATGGCAGGCGCCCGGTCCCCTTCGATCTCTTCGGTGTGGTGGATACCAACACGATTCCGCTTGCGCTGCTGCAGAGCGTGGACGTCCTGACCGGCGGCGCATCCACCGTGTACGGTGCCGACGCCATCGCCGGCGTGGCCAACTTCATCCTCAGAAGGGACTTCGAAGGCGTCGAGATCTCGAGCTCCTATGGCCAGTCGAAGCATGGCGACGGTGCGCGCCAGAAGACCGACATCACCATCGGCGCCAATAGTCACGACGGCCGCGGCAACGTCGTGATGAACTTCGGGTACACCAAGACCGATCCGGTTCGGCAGGGCGATCGCCCATGGGGCGAGGCCTCGCGCTCTTCCAGCTCCGGCGCCGCGGTGGGCTCCGGCACCACGGTCCCCTCGCTGATAATCGGGCCGCCGGGCGTCTGGGGCGCGGTCGATCCGAGCACCGGGGTGAGGAGCGGGGTCGGCCAGATCGATCCCGCGACCGGCGAGATCGTCGACAGCATCCAGACCTACAACTTCAATCCGGTGAACTATTACCAGACCTCGCTCGATCGCTACCAGATCACCGCTCTGGGCCGCTTCGAGATCAACCGCCACGCCGAAGTCTACGGACAGGCCAACTACACGCGCTCGCAGGTCGACTCGACGCTCGCGCCCAGCGGGCTGTTCCTCGAGGCGGTCGACATCCCGATCGGCAACCCGTTCATTCCCGAGCCTGCCAGGCAGCAGTTGTGCGCCGCCTACGACATCGCCGCCGCGGACTGCGTCGCGGGCAACACCACCCTGGTCGAGAACCTCACCGTCGGCCGCCGCCTGACCGAACTCGGGCCGCGTCTCAACAGCTTCGACACGAAGACGTTCCAGGTCACCGCGGGAATGCGCGGCGACATCAGCGACAATTGGCGCTACGACGCGTTCTGGTCGCATGGCGAATCCGAGCAGCTTCAGGTACGCGACAACTGGGGATCGTTCTCCAAGACCCTGCAGGCGCTGCTCGCGGTCGACCCGAACGAATGCCTGAATCCCTCCAACGGCTGCGTCCCGCTCGACATCTGGGGAGCGGAAGGCTCCATCACGCCGGAAATGGTCGGCTTCTTCAACCTGGACTCGTTCTCGCTCCAGAAGGTCGAGCAGGAGAACGCCGGGCTCAACGTTTCCGGCGACCTCGGCGGATTCCAAAGCCCGTGGAGCGACTACCCGATCGGTATCGCGGCAGGCTACGAGCATCGCCGGACCACGGCCTCGACCAGATCCGACGCGGCTTCGCAGGTCCTGGGCGAAGTGATGGGCACCGGCGCGCCTACACCGGATCGCCATGGCGGCTTCCGGCTTCAGGAAGTCTACGCGGAAGTCATCGTGCCCCTCGTCAGCGGACTTCCCGGAATCAACTCCCTGTCGCTGGAAGCGGGCTACCGGCGCTCCGACTTCAAGACCAGCGCCGGCACCAGCGACGAGTACGGGAGCCACAAGATCGGTCTCGAGTGGACGCCGGTCGACTCCCTGCGGTTCCGCGGAATGATCCAGCGCGCGAACCGCGCGCCCAACATCAACGAACTCTTCGCACCGGTCGTGACGGGCCTGGGCAACCTGGATACCGATCCATGCGGCGGCGGCGCGATCAACCAGGCCGAGGCCAACACGCCGGGAACGCTCTCGAACCTGTGCCGGCTCACCGGCGTGCCGGTGGCGAACATCGGCGCGCTGCCGCAGCCCTCCGCGGGACAGGTCAACACGCTGGGGGGCGGCAACCCCCTGCTGACGCGCGAAACCGCAGACAGCGAGACGATCGGCCTGATCTGGACGCCGTCGGGAAGCCTTGCCGTCACGCTCGACTACTGGAAGATCGAGATGGAGGACATGATCTCGTTCCCCAGCGAGCTCGACGTGCTCAATGGCTGCTACAGCCAGGAGCTCAATCCGAACCGCGAGTTCAACGCGTTCTGCGAGCTGATCGGCCGATCTCCGATCACGGGCACGTTCAACGGCTCCTCTTCCCCCGGCATCTTCCAGCAGACGACCAACCAGGGCCGCCTGAAGCGCGACGGCTTCGATCTCGGCATCCGCTACGGCCTCGACCTGGCCGACGCATGGGGCCGCCTCGATTTCGCCCTGGATGCGACCCGGTACACCAGCAACGACTTCCAGGCCACGCCCGCCTCCGTCAACCGCGACTGCCTGGGCTACTACAGCACGAGCTGCACCCCGAACTCGGAGTTCAAGTCGTCCTTCCGTACCACCTGGAACGTCAACGACATGGCCCTCTCGCTGGCTTGGCGCCATACCAGCAGGCTCGAGGTCGAACCCGATACCGGCAACTGGTTCGAGGACTACCGCGAAATCCCCGCCTACAACTACTTCGACCTGAGCGCGAAGTACAGGACGCCCTTCAACACGGAGATCTCGCTCTCGGTGAACAACCTCGCCGACAAGAAGCCGCCCATCGTTGGCAACACCATCGGCTCGACCAGCGAGAACAGCGGCAATACCTATCCGCAGTTCTACGACTCGATCGGCAGGTACTACACGCTCGGCGTTACCGTCAACTTCTAGGCCGCCGATCCACAGCAACCCGCAGCGACGGCCCGAGAGGCCGTCGCTGCTTCTCGTGCGCGCGGATGCACATCGCAAGCACGCACAGGCGCCAGCAAGGCCGGTCGCGAAGGACAACCTCCGCGGAGAACCCGCGGCACGCTATGCCGGTCCGCATTGCTCGTCTCTCTCTCCGGCAAGGCTGGCAGTCGGTTCCAGCGATTCTCCCCGTCGCGATCATCATTCCAAAGGAACCGCCACCACCATCTGTGGACATCGCCCGGTCCGTCCGGGCTTTTTTTTGTTCTTCTCCCAGCTCCGGGGCGCGAACGACATGAACGCCCCCGATACCGATCGACGCGGCGATGGCCGTGGCGCGATGGGCGTCCCGGCCGCATCCGGTGGCGGAAACCGATTTCCGGGCGGCGCCCGCCCGCTCCGTGCGCGGCGCCGGGGGCCTGCGCTGCATTCGGCAGTCCGGTTCTCGCCGGCCAGGCCGCGGATTGGCCCCATCGAATCGCGCCGGATTGGCGCCTCAACCGGGCCACCGTCGTCGCTAGTCTGGCAATGACGGCGGCATACGCGAAGCAACGCATCTGCGTGCCGCGGCATATCCGGCCGACGTTCGGCACACAGGACGAACGGTTCGTCCCGCCGGAGCTGCCGTTGCCCACCGCGCGATTGCCGTCTCGGGGCTTCGTAGCGAAATTCTCCGACACCGAAAGCGGAACACCGCCATGCCCATCCTCTATCGACCGTTGCGTTCCCACGAACTGCTCGACCTGTCCGCGCCCGACGACTCGCTGCACGTCTGCCATGGCGGCGGTCGCAATCTCCAGCTGGCGGTTCCGTCCCGCTGGATCAGCTTCTGGCTGCCGCTGAAGGAGGGGGTCGAACTGGAGGCGCCGGACTGCCGCTGGCTGTTGCGACCGGGCGAACTGCTGGTCTGGCGCGACGGCCCGCTGCAGGCGGGCAACCGCCGCGACGGGCGCTGGCTGGCGGTGTGCGGAAGTCCCGCGGCCTGGGCGCGTTACCAGCGCGCACGGCCCGGCGAACCGGCGATCGGGCTGTTGCCGTCGGAATCGCGCTGCACGCGCGCACTGCGCCGGCTGGGCGTACGGCTCGCGCGCGTGGCGCGGCGGCCGGAGCTGTGCCCGCTGGACGTCGGCGCGGTCGCCGGGATGCTGAGCGCGGCGCTGACCGAGCACCAGCGCGACCTGCATGCGCTGTTGCCGCGATGCGCCGGGCGCACCTTGCTGCGCCGGCAGCAGACGCTGATGCGGCTGCTGCGGGTGCGGCACCTGATCCGCCGGCACGACGAGGGACGCGTCGACCTGGCGCAGCTGGCCGCCAGCGCGAACTACTCCCCTTGCCATCTGATCCGCAGCTACCGCGACGTGTTCGGCGAAACGCCGTCCGAATACGCCGCGCGGTTGCGCTCGGAGCGCGCATGGCAACTGGTGCGCGAAACGCGGATGCCCGTATGCGAGATCACGGCCGCGCTCGGCTTCGAAAGCCAGAGCGCGTTCTGTCGCGCGTTCAAGGGCACCTTCGGCATGACCACCACGCAGGCCCGGCGGCTCGCGGATCCGGTGCCGTTGCGTGCCGGGACGGCATGCGCGCCGGAAATGGCCTGCGCCCAGGCGGCCTGACCGGAGCCCAGAGTCCGCCGTCGCATGCGGCCCGACGCGGAACGTGCCGCCGGCCGCGCGCGGTCAGTGGCCTCCGTCCAGCGCCTTGAGCTCGCTGACCAGCGCATTGGCCATCTCGGAGCCGTCGCCGTACAGCATCCGGGTGTTGTCGGCGTAGAAGAGCGCGTTCTCGATGCCGGCGAAACCGGTGCCCTTGCCGCGCTTGATGACGATGGTGTTCTTCGAATTCACCACGTCGAGGATCGGCATGCCGTAGATCGGGCTGGCCGGGTCGGTCTTCGCCACCGGGTTGACCACGTCGTTGGCGCCGATCACCAGCGACACGTCGGTGTTGGCGAACTCCGGATTGATGTCGTCCATGTCGGCGATCATCTCGTAAGGCACGCCGGCCTCGGCCAGCAGCACGTTCATGTGCCCGGGCATGCGCCCGGCCACCGGGTGGATCGCGAACTTCACCTTGACCCCGCGCTCGGTGAGCCGCTGGGTCAGCTCCCAGATCTTGTGCTGCGCCTGGGCCACCGCCATGCCGTAGCCGGGCACGATCACCACGCGGTCGGCGAAGGCCATCATCGCCGCGACGTCGCCGGCCTCGATCGGCTTCTGGGTGCCGGCGATCTCCTGCGCCTGGCCGCCACCGCCGAAGTTGGAGAACAGCACGCTCCGGATCGAGCGGTTCATCGCCTTGGCCATCAGCCGGGTCAGCAGCATGCCGGCCGCGCCGACCATGGTGCCGGCGATGATCAGCGCCTCGTTGCCGAGCACGTAGCCCTCGAAGGCCACGGCCAGGCCGGTCAAGGCGTTGTACAGCGAGATCACCACCGGCATGTCGGCACCGCCGATCGGCAGCGTCATCAGCACGCCCAGGATGAGCGCCGCCACGAAGAACGCGATCACCAGCGGAACGCCCAGCGAGTGGATCACCGCCCCGCCCAGCATCAGCGCGGCCAGGAACACCGCCCCATTGAACAGCTGCTGGCCGCGGAAGGCGTAGCGCTTGTCCATGCGCCCGTCGAGCTTGGCCCACGCGATCACCGAACCCGACAGCGCCACCGCGCCGATCAGCGCGCCCAGCACCGCCAGCACCAGCACCACCATGCCCGGCGCCGCCCCGGCATCGGACCAGCGCAACAGTTCGACCGCTCCGATCGCCGCCGCCGAGCCGCCGCCCAGACCGTTGTACAGCGCCACCATCTGCGGCATGTCGGTGATGGCGACCTTCTTGCCGGAGTACCAGGCCAGGCCGGCGCCGATCAGGATCGCCAGCAGGATCAGTCCGATGTTCTGCAGGCCGGGCAGGAAGAACGTCGCCACGGTGGCGATCACCATGCCGTAGCCGGCCCAGAGGATGCCGCTGCGCGCGGTCAGTGGCGAGGCCATCCGCTGCAACCCGAGCAGGAACAGGGTGGCGGCGACCAGGTAGCTCACCTTCACCGCCAGCGACAGCAGCTCCGGCAGCGACCCGGTCATGCCCGGTCTCCCGCGCCCGCGCCCGGCTTGCGGCTGGACTTGAACATCTCCAGCATGCGCTCGGTCACGACGTAGCCGCCTGCGGCATTGCCCGCGCCCATCAGCACCGCGAGGAAGCCGATGGCCTTCTCCAACGCGGTGTCGGCATGGCCCAGCACCACCATTGCCCCGATCAGCACGATGCCGTGGATGAAATTGGACCCCGACATCAGCGGGGTATGCAGGATCACCGGGACCCGCGAGATGATCACGTGGCCGGCGATCGCCGCCAGCATGAAGATGTACAGGGCCACGAAACCGTCGATCATGCAGCGCTCCCCGGATCCGGTCTGTGCTGCATCATAACCGCACATGAACCCGATGCCAGCCGGTCAACCGGCGCCCTGCCCGGGCGTTGACGGACGTGACCCCCGGCAGCAGCGGACCGACCGACACAGGTGGACGGCAATTTCGACCATGACCGCAACGCCCCGCTCCCGCCGCGCCCCGGGCCCGTCCGGGACGCCGGGCTCGCGTCGGTGAACGCCCCCTTCGCCAGCGCCGCATCGCCATCGGCTGCCGCGCCCGCGCCGGCGGCGGCCTCGCTCGACGTGTTCTTCGCCCAGGTTCGCGCCCGCGCGTTTCGCTTCGCCGAGATCGGCCTGCGCAACCGCGACGACGCGCTGGACGCGGTGCAGGACGCGATGACCCGCATGCTCGGCTATCGCGAGCGCCCTGCCGAGGAATGGACCGCGCTGTTCTGGACCGTGCTGCGCAGCCGCATCGTCGACATCCAGCGCCGCCGGATGTTCCGGCTGAGCTGGATGGCGGTCAGCGGCGACGACGTGCAGGAAGGCCCGGACTGGGCCGACGCCGGCCCCGATCCGGCCCGCGCCCACGAAGGGCGCGAGGCCTATGCGCAGCTCGTCGCCGCGCTGCGCGAGCTGCCGCGCCGGCAGCGCGAGGCATTCGGCCTGCGGGTGCTCGAGGAGCTCGACGTGGCCACCACCGCCAGGGCGATGGGCTGCAGCGAGGGCTCGGTGAAGACCCACCTCTCTCGCGCCCGCGAGGCGCTGCAGAAACGACTGGAGGAATTCCGATGACCGATCCCACCGAGAACGACGCGCGTTTCGACCGCGCCGCCAGGGCGCGCCACCAGGCGGCGCTGGACCGCATCGCACCGCACACGCTGGCGCGCCTGCGCCCGAGGCCGGCGTCCGCCCCCGCACGCGCTCGACCCCGGCCGTGGGGGTGGTCGCTTGCCGGCGCCGGTGCCGCGGCGCTGGCGCTGGCGGTCGGGATCGGCACGCTCGCTCCCGACGAGCCCGCGCCCAGCCCGACCGCGGTGGTGCAGGCGCCGGCGGCGGCCGCGCCGGTCGCCGACCCCGATCCGTACCGGGACGCCCTGGCGGCGTTCGAGGAGGATCCCGAGATGTTCCTCTGGCTGGCCTCCGCCGAGGCCGCGCCGCTGGCGATGGAGTAACGAGCCGATGCGCAATTCGATCACCCTCATCGCCCTGCTGGCGCTACCGCTGGCGGCCCCGGCCTGGGATCAGCCGGAGCGGCAGGCGCCCCCGGCCTGGGACCAGCTCGACGCCGAGCAGCGCGAAGCGCTGATCGCCCCGGTGCGCGACCGCTGGAACGACGAGCCGCAGGCGCGCGAGCACATGCTGCGCCATGCCGAACGCTGGCAGCGGATGACCCCCGAGGAGCGTCGCAGCGCCCACCGCGGCATGCGGCGCTGGAAGCACATGAGTCCGGAGCGGCAGGAACAGACCCGGGTGCTGTTCCGGCAGCTGCGGGCGCTCCCCGAGGACGAGCGCCGCGCGCTGCGCGAGCGCTGGAACGCGATGACCCCGGAACAGCGGCAGCAGTGGCTGCGGGAGAACCGGCCGCAGGAGTGAACCCGACCGCTGCGGTCCCGCGGCGGCCTCAGCCGGCGGCGGCCGGTCGTTCCGGCCAGACCGTCCTGGCCAGCAGCTCGTCGTCCCAGTCGAACGCCAGGGCGCCGTCCTTCAGCAGCAGCTGCACGAAGTTGAGCACGTTGCGCGCATACATCTCGCTGGCGTGCTGTGCGCCCTGGCTGGCCAGATCGAGCGGACCGGCCACCACCACGCCGGCGTGCTCGACGGTCTCGCCGCGGCGGGTCAGCTCGCAGTTTCCGCCGGTCTCGGCGGCGAGATCGACGATCACGCTGCCGGGCTTCATGCCGGCGGCCATCTCCGCGGTGACGATTCGCGGTGCCGGACGTCCCGGCACGGCCGCGGTGCAGACCACCACGTCGACGCTGCGCAGGTGCTCGCCGAGGCGGCGCTGCTGCTCGGCGCGCTCCTCGTCGGTGAGCTGGCGCGCGTAGCCGCCCTCGCCCGCGGCGCTGACCCCCAGGTCGAGGAAGCGTCCGCCCAGCGACTCGATCTGCTCGCGCGTCTCGGGACGCACGTCGAAGCCTTCGACCTGCGCGCCGAGCCGCCTGGCGGTGGCGATCGCCTGCAGACCGGCCACGCCGGCGCCGATCACCAGCACCTTCGAAGGCCGGATGGTGCCGGCGGCGGTGGTGAGCATGGGAAAGAAGCGCGGGGCGAGGACCGCGGCGATCAGCACCGCCTTGTAGCCCGCCATGCCGGCCTGCGAGCTGAGCACGTCCATCGCCTGGGCGCGGGTGGTGCGCGGCAGGCGCTCGAGCGGGAACGCCACCACGCCGCGCTGCGCGATCGCCGCGCCCCGCGCCTCGTCGAGCTGCGGCTGCAGGATCCCGACCAGCACCGCACCTTCTTTCAGCGCGGCGATGCCCGCGGCCGCCGGCGGCTGCACGCACAGCACCGCATCGGCGTCGGCGACCGCGGCGGCCGCGCCGTCTGCAAGGACGGCGCCGGCCTCCTCGTAGGCCAGGTCGGGGAAATGCGCACCTGCGCCGCTGCCGCGCTCGACATGCACCTCGGCCCCCGCGGCCACCAGTTTCCTGCAGGTTTCCGGCGTCACGGCGACGCGCCGCTCGCCCGGCGCGGTCTCCCGCGCAATCCCGATCTTCAGCGTCATCTTCGGCTCCGCGACCCCTCGCCGACCATCCTAACCGAATCGCCCGCGCGGTCGCGCTCAGCCGGGCGCGGCCTCGAGCCGGCGCAGGGCGTCCTCTACCGGGCCCTCCGCCGCGCGCAGTCGCAGCCTCCCGTCCTCGAGCATGCGCACGAACTCGCGGGCGCCGAGCAGCAGCTCGCGCCCGCCCTGGCCGTTGACCAGCAGCAGGTCGCCGCTCAGCGGGCTGCGCCAGGCCAGGCGCAGCGCCTGCGCCGCGCCGTCGTCGAGGGTGCGCACGACCACCTGTCCGACGGCGGCAGGCACGGCCTCCTCCGGATCGCGGTCCGCCGGGTCGAGCCCGCCTTCGAGCAGCGGTTCGAAGCGCTGCGCGGCGCGCGGCGCATCGGGATTGGCCAACTCGGCCACCAATTGCGCCAGCAGCGCCTGCGCACCGCCCTCGTCCAGTCCGCAGGCCACGTAGCAGGCGCGCAGCGGCGCTTCCAGCGCGAGCAGGGCATCGGCGACCGCATGGCCGCGCGCGTGCGCGGCGTCGGCGTCGATCCGCACCAGCGCGTCGCCCAGCGCGAGCAGGTCGGCGAAACGCTGCGACTGCACGCCGCCGCGCAGCCAGGCCTGCACCAGCGCCTGCCGCCACTGCTCGCGCAGGAATTCCCCCACCCGGTCCAGCATCGGCGCCCGCAGCCGTTCCGCCAGGCGCCGATCGGCCTCGGCGCGCGCGGCCTGCAGCCGCTCGCGTCCCTCGATCGCCTGCCCCGCGCGGCGTTCGGCGACCGCCGCACGGCGGCGCAGCGGCTCCAGCGCCCGCTCGAGCTGCTCCAGCGCACGGGCGAAGACCTGCTCGTCGCCGTGGTAGTGCTCGGCGATGTCGTCGGCGACCCCGTCGGCAAGCTCGTGCTGCTCGATCTCCACGGTGCTGATGCGCGGATTGGCGTCCCACAGCCCCACCAGCCGGTCCAGCACCTCGAGGGCCGGCGCCTGCGGGGCCTCGAATAGGTACGGATCGCTGAGCGCCAGGCGCAGGTACGGCAGCACCAGCCGCGACAGCCGCCCGACCGCCCCGCCCGCCAGCGCGTGACGGGCGGCGAGGTCGTCGAACAGGCGGCCGACCAGCTCCACGGCATCGTCCTGTTCGGGCGCCGGGGCGGCGGTCTCGGGATCGATGCCGAGACGCGCGGCGACTTCGGCCAGGCGGGTGCGCACGCCCTGCGCGCAGCGCCCGGGCGCGAGTGCCGTGGCATCCGGTTCGCCCTGCAGCAGCGAAAGCACCGCCAGGAACTCCTCCAGCCGCATCGCCCGCCGCTCCGCCGGCGGCTGCGGGCGCAGCCCGCGCATGCGCTCGCGCAGCGCGTTGCCGCGCACCGCGTCGCTGGGTGTGCGCCTGGGAGGGGCGCGCTTCTGCCCGGGCTGTTCGCGCCAGGTCGATCCGGCCGCAGGCGCCAGCGCATTGTGCTCGGCCCAGAGATCGGCCTTGCCGCCGGTCGTGCCGCTGACCGGCTGGCCGGCCATCAGCAGGGCGTAGTCGCCGGTACCGACCATGGAATGACCGGCCTCCGAGAGCAGCACGTTGCACCAGGCGTAGGCATCGGTCAGGCAGGCCGCGGCGATCCGCTCGAAGTGGCGCAACAGGCCCAGCCGCACTCGCGCATCGACCTCGTTGGCCGGGAAGGCATGCAGGAAGGCTTCCACCACGTGTCGCGGCGCCACCGGGTTGCGCGGCCGCACCTGGCCACCGAGCTGGGCGGCGAGCGACCACAGCCGCTTGTCGATCACGTCCAGCGGATCGGAGAAGCGCCGCTCCAGCGCCTCGATCACCGGTTGGCCGACCAGCTGCGACTGCAGCTCGTCGTCGGAGACCAGCGCGTAGGCATCGTCGGCCATCGGCCGGGGCGGCTGCGGCCAGCCGTTGAAGCCGCGCGCGAACCACTTGCGCCAGCGCCGCTCGGACACGCCGATGTAGCGGGAGAGAATGCTCAGGCTGGTCAGGTCGTCGGCGAGCTGGTCGAGCGCCGGCTCGGCGCGACGGCGCGCCTCGAGCTCCTGGCAGGCGGCGCGCAGGGTCTCGGCCAGGACCGGCTGCAGCCGCCCGGCCATGCCCTGCTCCAGTTGCTCCAGCAGCTGCGCCGGCGCGACGGACGCCGCGCGCGGCCCGGCGGGCGGGCCCGGATGCTGCGAGCTGGGCATGTCGGTGTCGGTCCGCGGCCTGAGTCGATGCGATAGCGTAAGCGATCACAAAATCGCCTGCCTTAACCGATCGGCCGCGATGCCGAAACCTGAAGGGCGCCGTCTTCAGTCGCAGCGGCGAACCGCGAACCTATCCGGCGTTTGCCGCCTTCTGCGTCGGCGCATGCGCCTGGTTGAGACGCTGCCAGAGCTGCTTCATGGCCTCGTCGAAGGGCGCGTCCACCGAGCGCACCACGACCCTGCCGGAGGCGACCAGCAGTGCCAGCTCCTCCGGCGAGACCACCATCTTGCGCACGCCGCGGCGGTTGACGATCAGGAAGCGCGAGGTCAGCGGACTGATCCAGGCGATCCGCGCCGCGGTCTCGCGCCCGCCGCGGTCGATCATCCGCAAGCCCTGGCCCACCCGCAGCCTGCGCATGCGCGCGGCGATGGCCGGATCGCAGGCCACCTCGTCGGTACCGCCGGCCAGGCGCAACGGCAGCATGGCCTCGTCGCCGTCGTCCTCGTCGATCTCGCCGCCGGTGGGCGTGCGCACCGCGCGGGGGGTGTCCGGCATCGCCAGCGCGGAAATGATCCGGGCCATCGCGTCGCGGGCGGCGGTGGCGTCCAGTCCGCAGCTGGAATAGCACTCGCCCAGCGGCACCTGCAGCGCGAGCAGCTGGTCGGCGACCGCGGCGCCGCGCACCTGCGCGGCATCGGCGTCCACCTGCACCATCGCATCGCCCAGGCCGATCGCAGCGTGGTGGCGCTCCGACTCGGGGCCGTCGCGCAGCCAGGTCTGGGTAAGGTAGTGGCGCCAGTGCTGGTCGAGGAAATGTCCGACCGGCGCGGTCAACGCGCGGTCGGCCATGCGCGAGGCCACCAGGCTCTCGGCGTTGCGCCGTGCCATCTGCAGCCGCTCGCGGCCGTGGATGGCCTCGGCGGCGCGCTTCTCGGCGATGTCGGAGCGCTTGCGCTGCTGGTCGAGTTGATCGCGCAGCTCCGCGGCGGCCAGCTCGAACACCGCCTGGTCCTCCTGGTACTCCTCGACCACGCGGTCGACCGCGTGCTCGGCCTTGTCCAGGGTCTCCTGGTCCTGCGCGGTCTGGCCGGTGTTGCCGTCGCAGGCCTCGGTCAGGGCGTCGAGCAGCTGCCGTGCCGGGTGGCTGCGGCGGTTGAACAGCGAATCGTCGGTCAGTGCCACCTTCACGTAAGGCACGACCAGCTTGCCGTACAGCGAACGCGAGCGCTGCAGCAGGTCGTTGGCCGTGAACAGCGACTGGAACAGGATGCCGACCAGATCGATGGCATCCTCCTCGTCGGCGCTGAAACGGGTCTTCTCGGGGTCGAAGCCGAGCTGACGTACGCCGCCGAGGATCTCGGCGCGGATCACCTCGGCCAGGGCGCGCTGGTCCTCTCCGGCCAGGGCGCGGGTGTAGGGGCTCGGGTCGTCGCCCTGCAGCAGCGAAGCGATGTTGAGCATGTCCTCGGTGCCCAGCACCTGGCCGACCGCCTCGGAGGCGGCATCTGCCAGGGCCCCGACCTCGGCGGCGACGCTGTCGGCGCCCTCGGCCGGCACGGCGTGCAGGCCGCCGTGCTCGCGCCAGGCGCGCAGCTGTTCGCGGACGATGTCGCGGTAGCGGAGCGGCTGGCCGTCCATGCCCGGGCGCGGGCCCGCGGCGGTGCCGCCGCGGCCGCCACCACTGCCACCACTGCCGCCGCCACCGCCGCCACCGAAGTCGGCAGACATGGTGCCCTGCTCGCGCGCCTCGCCGGCCGCGTGCTCGACGACTCCGCCTTCGGGCACCCAGCCCTCGGCAGGCGCGTCGGCGCGTCCGGCGCGCTCGGGCGGGCGCGCGCCGCCGGGCTGCGATCCTCCACGCCGCGCGGGCGCCGCGCGCTGGCCGCTGCCGAAGGCGGCGGTCTGCAGCGTGGCGTTGGCCTTGGCGTAGACCTCGCCCAGCACCTTGGGCAGGCGCTTGTCGAACTGGTGGAACACCATCATCCGCAGGCCGGGCGTCAGGTCGTCGGCCTGGAACAGGTTGACGAACGCCGACACCGCCACGTCCGGGCGCAGCGGGTTCTGCGGCCGCCCCTCGATGCCCAGGCTCGCCGCCAGCGCCTCGAGGCGCTCGTCGAGCTGCGCCAGCGGATGCAGGAACTGATGTTCGAGCAGTTCGGTGATCTGCTGGCCGGCGAGATGGATCTCGAGCTCGCCTTCGGACATCAGCTCCAGCGACTGCACGCGATCGTGCTCCTCGCGCGGTTCCAGCCATCGCTCGAACGCATCCTCGATCGCCTCGCGATAGCGGGTGGCCAGCTCCAGCGCACGATGGCTGAGGGCGATCACCGCCACGCGGTCTTCCTGCGCGGCGCTGAAATCATGCCCTGCCAGCGCGGCCAGCCGCACCTGCTCCTCGATCGAGCTCCAGAAGCCGGACAGCACCCCGACCAGCTCGGTGATGGCGTCGCGCTTGAGCGATTCGAGCACGCGTTCGCCCGCGCGGCTACCGGGGCCGCGGGCGCGGGACTTCGTGACGGTGTCGTCTGTAGACGCCATTTCGGGGGACAATGTGCAGCGGAGTGGCGCGAGGGTGCGCCGAGTCAGCATACATTCCTGAAAGGTAAAAACCACGTCTGTGAACCCCGTCTCAAATAGTGCCACCGACATCTCGCTGCAACTCGACCTGCGCCGCTCGGTTCCGGCCCGCCAGCTCGGCGAGCCCGGCCCCGATGCCGCCGGCCTCGCGCGGATGCTGCGCGCGGCGGTGCGCGTGCCCGATCACGGCCGGCGCGTTCCGTTCAGGTTCCTTCGCATCGCCGGCGCGGCGCGCGCCGCGCTGGGCGACGCGCTGGCCGCGATCGCCCTGCGCCGCGACCCGGAAACCGCCCCCGCGCTGGTCGACAAGGACCGGCAGCGCTTCGCCCACGCGCCGGTGGTGATCGCGGTGATCGCGGTGCTCGACCCGGAGGACGGCAAGATCCCCGCCCAGGAGCGGCTGCTCAGCGCCGGCTGCGTCTGCTTCGCGCTGCTGCAGGCGGCCCAGGGCTGCGGCTACGGCGCGCAGTGGCTCACCGGCTGGCCCGCCTACGACCCCGAGGCGCACGCGCTGCTCGGCCTCGGCGAGCAGGAACGCGTGGCGGGCTTCATCCACATCGGCACGCCGCAGGCCGAGGCGCCGGAACGCGAACGTCCCGACCCTGCGGCCCTGCTGAGCGACTGGCGGCCGGCATGAACGCCGCCGCGCAGCCCGCGCTGTACCTGGTCGACGCGAGCCTCTACGTGTTCCGCGCCTGGCATTCGATGCCGGACGAGTTCCACGATGCCGACGGGCGCCCGACCAATGCCGTGCACGGATTCGCCCGCTTCCTGCTGGAGCTGCTGGAGCGCGAACGGCCGCGCCACATCGTGGTGGCCTTCGACGAAGCGCTGGACAGCTGTTTCCGCAACGCGCTCTACCCCGCCTACAAGGCCAACCGGCCACCCGCGCCCGAGGAGCTCAAGCGTCAGTTCGTCCACTGCAAGGCGCTGTGCCTCGCACTCGGGCTGACGGTGCTGGCGCACAGCGAGTACGAGGCCGACGACCTGATCGGCAGCGCCCTGCAGCTGGCGCGCGCGAGCGGGCACCGCGGCGTGATCGTCTCGGCCGACAAGGACCTCTCGCAACTGCTCGACGGCGCCGACGAGCAGTGGGATTTCGCCCGTGGCCAGCGCTGGGGCGTGGCCGGGGTGACCGCACGCCACGGCGTGGAAGCGCGGCAGATGGCGGACTACCTGGCGCTGTGCGGCGACAGCATCGACAACATCCCCGGCGTGCCCGGCATCGGCGCCAAGACCGCGGCGGCGCTGCTCGGGCACTTCGGCAGCCTCGACGTCCTGCTCGCGCGCGTGGACGAGGTGCCGTACCTGAGGCTGCGCGGCGCGGCGCGCGCCGCCGAGCGCCTGCGCGCGCACCGCGAGCAGGCGCTGCTCTGCCGCCAGCTGGCAACCATCGCCCTGGATGCGCCGCTGGCCGGCGCGGCGGCGCCGTTCGCCCGCAACGCCGCCGACGCCGCCGCGCTGCAGGCGCTGTGCCAGCGCCTGCGCTTCGGACCCCTGACCCGGCGACGCCTGCACGAGGCGGCCGGCGTCGCGTTCGCGCCCTGACCGCCCCCAACCGCCGCCGACGTCGTCCACGGGGTGATCGAGGGCCATGTGGCGCAGGCCGCGGACGGCCCGATGGACCAGGCCCGGGCCCGGGCAAAAGGCCTGCCCCGTTTCGCCTGCGGTTCGGGGCGCGCTAGCATGTGTCGATGAAGGAGCATCCAGCGGACGGCGTCGAAATCCTCTACCAGGGCGACTGGCTGCGCATGGTCCGGCGCGGCAAATGGGAGTCCTGCGAGCGCACCCACGGCCGCGACGGCATGGCGGTGCTGGTGATCGCGGTCACTCCGGCCGACGAGGTGCTGTTCGTCGAGCAGTACCGGGTACCGCTCGGAGCGCGCACCATCGAGATGCCGGCGGGACTGATCGGCGACGAGCTCGACGACGACTCGATCGAATCCGCCGCGCGCCGCGAACTCATCGAGGAAACCGGCTGGGAACCCGGGCGCATCGACGTACTGCTGACCGGACCCACCACCGCCGGGATGAGCAACGAGCGCATCGTCTTCGCCCGAGCGCGCGACCTGCGCAAGGTCGGCGAAGGCGGCGGCGTCGGCAGCGAGGACATCACCGTGCACGCGGTGCCGCGCCGCGATGCCCCGGCCTGGCTGATGCGCAGGCACGCCGAGGGTTTCGAACTCGACCTCAAGCTCTGGGCCGGGCTGTGGATGATCGAGTTCAATCCGGACGGATCCCCCGCCGGCTGATCGCGTCTCCCCGCGCTTCGCGGCAGGCCGCGCGCTGACGGGCCCGCATCCGGTGCGTATCCTTGGCGCCGACGCAACGCCGCAGGGAGCTGGCATGTACAAGACGATCCTCCTCCTCGTCCTCGCCGTCGCATCGCTCGGGCCCATGGCGGGCGCGTCTGCGGCCGGTGCCGAGCCGGGCGCCGCGCCGGCCGGGCCGCTCGAGGTCCACCCCGACGCGCTGGAGCGATACTGGCTGCCGCGCGCCGCCGAGATGAAGCGCCGCGTCTCCGAAGCGCGCCAGGCGCGCTGGAGTCGCGCCGGGATGGCCACGGCCGTGAAGCTGGACTACACCATCGACGCGCAGGGCCGGGTCCGCGACATCGAGGTCGCGGAGACGGCTCCCGCAGGCGCGAGCCCGGAATGGGCGGTGTGGATGCTCCGCCAGCACCGGTTCGAGGCGGCCGGGGAAGCGCGGGATCCGGTCCCGGTGAGGACCTGGACGGAGATGCGCATGGGTCCGCCGCCCGGTGCGCGCCCGGGCGGCCCTGCCGCGGCGCGCATCGACGGCAGTTCGGAGGAGGCGATGCAGGACAGCCTGGCGACGATGATGGCGCCGCTCCCCGAAGCGCAGCGCACCGTCCTGCTGACGGCGTTGCTGCAGCTCGCGGTCGACGGGCTCGGCAGCGAGGCCGAGATGCGCGAGCGCTTTCCCGACGGCGCCCCGTCGCCTGCCTACGCGCGGTCGCGCGTGGACGGAATGACCCGCGAGGAGATTCTCGCCGAGGCCGAGGCCGCGAGCCGTGCGGAGGGCGCACCCAGGCTCGTGCTCCCGGACGCCGACGCCTCGCCGCGCCCGTAACGCAACGGCTCAGGCCACGCTCACGCGAAGCGGTCGGTCGCCTGGATCAGGGCGTCGACGTTCTCCGGCTCGAACGCGGAATGCCCCGAGGTCGGCGTGATCGCCAGTTCCGCGCGCGGCCAGGCCTTGTGCAGGTCCCAGGCGTTCTGCACCGGGCACACCACGTCGTAGCGGCCGTGGACGATGGCGCCGGGGATGTCGACGATGCGGTAGGCGTCGCGCAGCAGCTGGTCGTCGGCCTCGAAGAAGCCGCCGTTGACGAAGTAGTGGTTCTCGATGCGGGCGAAGGCCAGGGCGAAGCGGGGATCTTCGTGGCCGTGGACGAAGTCCTGGTCCACGCGCAGGAACGAGGTGGCGCCTTCCCAGACGCTCCAGGCGCGCGCCGCCGCGAGCCGGGTCGCTTCGTCGTCGCAGGTCAGGCGGCGATGGAACGCGGCGATCAGGTCGTCGCGCTCGGCGGGCGGGATCGCGGCGACGTACTGCTCCCAGGCCTCGGGGAACAGCCGCGATGCGCCTTCCTGGTAGAACCATTCCAGCTCCCAGCGCCGCAGCATGAAGATGCCGCGCAGCACCAGTTCGGTCACGCGCCGGGCATGGGTCTGCGCATACGCCAACGCCAGGGTCGAGCCCCAGGATCCGCCGAACACCTGCCAGGCCTCGATGCCCAGGTGTTCGCGCAGCGCCTCGATATCCGCGACCAGGTGCCAGGTGGTGTTGTCGACCAGGTCGGCGTGCGGGGTGGAACGACCGGCGCCGCGCTGGTCGAACAGCACGATACGGTAGCGCTCCGGATCGTGGAAACGGCGCATCTTGGCGCTCGATCCGCCGCCCGGCCCGCCGTGCAGCAGCACCACCGGCTTGCCCTTCGGGTTGCCGCACTGCTCGTAGTGCAGCGCGTGGCGGGCGTCGACCTGCAGGGTGCCGGTGTCGTAGGGCTCGATTTCGGGATAGAGCGTGCGCATCGGGGTCTTCCGTCGGCAGAAAACTGGGGCGCGAGTCTATCAGCCCGCCGGCACGGAGCCGGCGCGCGCCAGGGTCACCCGCTCGCGGCGCTCGAGGTCGGCGACGGTATCGACGTCGAGCAGTCCCTCGCGGCGCAGGATCGCGCGGACCGCGGCGCCCTGTTCGTGGCCATGCTCGAGCAGCAGCCAGCCGCCGGGACCCAGGTGCGCCGGCGCGCCGGCGGCGATCCGGGCGATCGCTTCGAGCCCATCGCTGCCGGACACCAGGGCCGTTTCCGGCTCGAAGCGCAGGTCGCCGCGGCCGAGGTGCGCATCGCCCGCGGCGATGTAGGGCGGATTGCTGGCGATCAGCGCGTAGCGTTCCCCGGCCAGCGGCGCGTACCAGTCGCCTGCGCGGAATTCGACGTTCTCGAGCGCGTTGGTCACGGCGTTGCCGCGGGCGACGGCGAGCGCCGCGGCGCTGCGGTCGGTGGCCACGACCCGCGTCCGCGGCCGCTCGCAGGCGATCGCCAGGGCGACCGCGCCGCTGCCCGTGCCCAGGTCCGCCACCGCGAGCGGCGTGTCGGCCGCCAGGCGCTGCAGCGCCAGTTCCACCAGCAGCTCGGTTTCGGGGCGCGGGATCAGGGTATCGGGGGTGACCGCCAGATCGAGCGTCCAGAAACCGCGGCGGCCGGTGAGGTAGGCCACCGGCTCGCCGGCTTCGCGGCGCGCGACCAGGCGTTCGAAATCGGCGGCCAGCCCAGGCGGCACGGGATCGTCGCCGTGCGCGTACAGCCAGGCCCCGGATCTGCCCACGGCATGCGCGAGCAGGTGCCGAGCCTCGGCGGCGTCGATGCGCTGCGCAGTCAGGTGCAGCAACGTGTCCAGCCGGAGGGATGGTGCATCGTTCATCGGGCATCGAGTCTGCCGCAGCGCGCGGCTGCATGTCCGGGTTTTCGGCAGCGCGGCTCCGGGACGAGCCGCGGCGAGAAGAAGCGCCCTGGACGGCGGTGGCCAAAAAGAAGGCGGCCGAAGCCGCCTTCAAGATTCCGTATCGCGCGTGGGAGGGAGTACGGGACACGGAACTGGTCGCGGCCCTGGGCCGCCTGTGCTGTCCCGGCAAGGCCGGTCCACGCGTTCATTTTGCTGCAACGCAGCAGAAATGGCAACGGTTCCAGCGATTGAAATCATCGATGGAGATGCAGCTATGATATATAAAATCTATCAAACAGATAAAACCTATCGATTTTACAGATCAATAGGCTACCTCTATCCTGTGCGCTCATGCCCGCCGGACGTCCGGCGGGCTTCGTTTACCCCCACGATGAGGACGTCCATGTCGTTGATCAACACCGAAATCAAGCCGTTCGCCGCCACCGCCTACCAGAACGGCGAGTTCATCGAAGTGACCGACGCCAATCTGCGCGGCCAGTGGTCGGTGGTCGTGTTCTACCCGGCCGACTTCACCTTCGTCTGCCCGACCGAACTCGAGGACCTGGCCGACCACTACGCCGAATTCAGGAAGCTGGGGGTCGAGATCTACAGCGTTTCCACCGACACCCACTTCTCGCACAAGGCCTGGCACGACAGCTCCGAGGCGATCGGCAAGATCCAGTACCCGATGGTGGCCGACCCCACCGGCACGATCACCAACAACTTCGAGGTGATGCGCGAGGGCCAGGGCCTGGCCGACCGCGGCACCTTCGTGATCGACCCCGAGGGCCGCATCCAGGTGATGGAGGTGACCGCCGAGGGCGTGGGCCGCGATGCCGCCGAGCTGCTGCGCAAGGTCAAGGCTGCCCAGTACGTCGCCGCGCACCCGGGCGAGGTCTGTCCCGCCAAGTGGAAGGAAGGCGAGAAGACCCTGAAGCCGTCGCTGGACCTGGTCGGCAAGATCTGATCCGACCGCGCGCGAGCGGTCGGCGCCAGCCGATCCTCGCCCCGCTCCCACCCCCCGTCCGCGGGGGTGGGAGTGGACCGGAACCGGCGCCGGCAGCCAGCCGCCGCCCGCCCGCCGCAGCGCCGGTTCCGGTCCACTCCTCTCCCCAGACCCGGTGCGCCGCTTCGAGCGGGCGCGTCGCGGGCCCCTATTGCCCCGCCGTTTTCACGAGGACCTCCGCATGTTGGATGCCGATCTCAAGACCCAGCTCGAGGCGTACCTGGAACGGGTGGTCCGCCCGATCCATGTCACCGCCTCCGTGGACGACGGCGACAAGTCGCGCGAACTGCTCTCGCTGCTCGACGACCTCGCGGCGCTGAGCGGCTTCATCACCGTGGAGGTGCGCCGCGACGATGCCGAACGCAAACCCTCGTTCGCGCTGTCCTCGCCCGGCCACGACATCGACCTGCGCTTCGCCGGCCTGCCGATGGGCCACGAGTTCACCTCGCTGGTGCTTGCGCTGCTGCAGGTCGGCGGGCACCCCTCGAAGGCCGCGGCGGAGATCCAGCAGCAGGTGCGCCAGCTCGACGGCGAGTACCGCTTCGAGACCTACTACTCGCTGTCCTGCCAGAACTGCCCGGACGTGGTGCAGGCGCTCAACCTGATGGCGGTGCTCAACCCCAATGTCCACCACGTCGCGATCGACGGCGCGCTGTTCCAGGAAGAGGTCGAAGCACGCCAGGTCATGTCGGTGCCGGCTGTGTACCTCAACGGCGAGCCGTTCGAGCAGGGCCGGATGAGCCTGGAACAGGTCCTGGCCCGGCTCGACACCGGCGCCGAGCGCCGCGCCGCCGAGGAGATCGCGGCCAGGCCGCCGTTCGACGTGCTGGTGGTCGGCGGCGGCCCCGCGGGCGCGGCGGCGGCGATCTACGCCGCGCGCAAGGGCATCCGCACCGCGGTGGTATCGGAGCGTTTCGGCGGCCAGGTGCTGGACACGATGTCGATCGAGAACTTCGTCTCGGTACCCGAGACCGAAGGCCCGAAGATGGCGGCCGCGCTGGAGCAGCACGTGCGCCGGTACGACGTCGACGTCATGGATCTGCAGCGCGCCGAGCGGCTGCTGCCGATGGGCGACGACGGCCTGATCGCCCTGGAACTCGCAAGCGGCGCGTCGCTGAAGGCGAAGACGGTGGTGCTGTCCACCGGGGCGCGCTGGCGCACCATGGACGTGCCCGGCGAAGCCGAGTATCGCAACCGCGGCGTGGCGTACTGCCCGCACTGCGACGGCCCGCTGTTCAAGGGCAAGCGGGTCGCGGTGATCGGCGGCGGAAACTCCGGCGTCGAGGCGGCGATCGACCTGGCCGGCATCGTCCGCCACGTCACCCTGCTCGAATTCGAAGGCGGGCTGCGCGCCGACGAGGTGCTGCAGCGCAAGCTGCGCAGCCTCGGCAACGTCACGGTGATCACCAGCGCCCAGACCACGCAGGTGCTCGGCGATGGCAGCAGAGTGGAGGCGCTGGTCTATACCGACCGTGTCGGCGGCGACAGCCACCGCGTCGAGCTGGACGGCGTGTTCGTGCAGATCGGGCTGCTGCCCAATACGGAATGGCTGCGCGGCGCCGTGGAGCTTTCGCCGCGCGGGGAGATCGTGGTCGACGATCACGGCCGCACCAGCGTGCCCGGCGTCTTCGCCGCCGGCGACTGCACCACCGTGCCGTACAAGCAGATCGTGATCGCCATGGGCGAAGGCTCGCGCGCGGCGCTGGCGGCATTCGACCACCTGATCCGCAGCAGCGCTCCGGCGGCGAGAGTCGCGTCCCCCGAGGCGGCGTGACCGCGCCGGGGCGGCGGCGGCGTATGCTGCGGGGCGGGGACGAACCGTCCCGCTGGCGTCGCATCCGGCGACCGGTGGCCGCATGAACCTGCGCGACCTCAAATACCTGGTCGCGCTGGCCGACCACAAGCACTTCGGCCGCGCCGCCGCCGCGTGCTTCGTCAGCCAGCCGACCCTGTCCACTCAGATCCGCAAGCTGGAGGAGGAACTGGGGGTGTCGCTGGTGGAACGCGCACCGCGCAAGGTGATGCTCACGCCGGCCGGGCGCGAAGCCGCCGAGCGGGCGCGGCGCATCGTCGCCGAGGTCGAGCAGATGAAGGAAGCCGCGCGCCGCGAGCAGGACCCCGAGTCGGGCACCGTGCGCCTGGGGATCTTCCCCACCCTCGCCCCGTACCTGCTGCCGCACGTGATCCCGCGCCTGCGCCTGCGCTTCCCGAAGCTCGAACTGCTGCTGGTCGAGGAGAAGAGCGACGTCCTGCTGGGACGTCTGCGCGACGGTCGTCTCGATGCGGCGGTACTGGCCCTGCCGGTCGACGACGATCAGCTGCACTGCGAACCGCTGTTCGAGGAGCCTTTCATGCTGGCGGTCCCGGAGGGACACGCGCTCGCCGGGCGCAGCGCGCTGCGCATGGAGGAACTGGCCGACCAGCGCCTGCTGCTGCTGGAGGACGGGCACTGCCTGCGCGAACAGGCGCTCGAGGTCTGCCACCTCGGCGGTGCCGGCGAGCGCAGCGAGTTCCGCGCCACCAGCCTCGAAACCCTGCGCCAGATGGTGGCCGCCAACGTGGGCGTGACCCTGCTGCCGATCCTCGCGGTCCAGCCGCCGGTGGCGCGCTCGGGCTCGATCCGGCTGCTCGCCTTCCAGGACTCCCGACCCAGCCGCCGGATCGCCATGGTGTGGCGCCGGAGTTCGGCGATGGACGCCTTTCTCCACCAGCTGGCGGACGTGTTCGCGCGGCTGCCTCCGGAACTGTTCGAGTATCGCCCGCGGGGGAATGCCCCCGCTGCGGCCCCGCCCTCGGCTTGAACGCCTCCCGGAGTGGGGCTAGGGTTGTCGTCATGTCGGGCGGCGCGGAATGCGCCGCCCGCATCGTTGTGCGCCGGCGTCGGCGCCCCCTCGAGGAGCGTGCCATGCCAGACCAGAGCCCCGGCGGCCTGCCGCCAGCGATCGTCGTGTCCGACGTCGATGCCGCGCGCCTGGACGCGCTGCTCGAGTCCGAGGCCTGGCGCAGGCATCCGGCCGCCGCCGCATTGCAGGCGGAACTGGCCCGCGCCGAGGTCCGACCGGCTGCCGCCGTGCCTTCCGACGTCGTCGGCATGCACTCGACCGTGGACTGCGAGGACGTCCACAGCGGCACCCGCCATCGCCTGGTGCTGGTGTACCCCGGCGAGGCCGACGTGGCCAGCGGCCGGGTCTCGGTACTGGCCCCGGTCGGCAGCGCGCTGCTGGGGCTGGCGGTCGGTCAGCACATCGACTGGGATGCGCCCGGCGGGCGCAAGCTGCGCCTGCGCGTGACCGCCGTGGCGCCACGCGCCGAGGGCTGAGCCGTGAGCCTGAGGGCGCTTGCCGTGCTCGGCCTGGCGCTGGCGGCGCTCGGCTGGTGGTTTTCGCCGCAGTCCCCCCGCCAACCCGACGCGCCCGCGCTGGCCGCCGGAGAAGTGCCGCACTGCCCGCCGCCGCCGCAGACGGCGCCGGGCGCGGCGCCGCTGCAGAGCGAGGTGCCGGCCGGCCTGCGCCCGGTCCGGCTCGAGGCGGCGACCCTCACCCCGCTGGCCGGGTTCAGCGTGGAGGCGCGGGTCCTCGGGCGCCAGGACTACGCGCGCGGACGCGAGGCCGCGCTTTCTCCGACCGACCTCGCGCTGGGCTGGCAGCGCATGCGCGAGGACGCCGTGCTGGACCGGCTGCGGATCAGCCAGTCCGCGCGGTTCTACCGGTACCGCTGGCGCGGCGAACCTCCGATCCCCGCGCGCGAGATCGCCCGCAGCAGCGCCAACATGCACCTGGTCCCCTCCGATGCCGCCACCGCGGCGGCGCTGCAGCGGGTACGCGCCGGCGACGACGTGCGCATCGACGGCTGGCTGATCGAGGCCCGGGCCGCCGACGGCTGGCGCTGGCGCAGCTCGCTCACCCGCGACGACACCGGGGCGGGCGCCTGCGAGCTGGTCTACGTCTGCGCGATCGAGCTGCGCTGAGCGCGTTGCCGGGGAGACGGGGGCCGGCGGTTCACGCCGGCTGGGCGGGCAGCCGCGCGCGGCCGCGCAGGCCGGCGAGGAAGATCCCGGCCAGGGTCAACGCGAGCCCCAGCCACTCGCGCGGACTGGTGGCGCGGTCGAGCAGCGCGACGTCGAGCACGAACGCCACCACCGGCTGCAGCAGCAGGAGCAGGCCGACCACCGCCACCCGCAGGTGCGGCATGGCCCGCGAGATCAGCACCCAGCTCAGGCAGTGGCCGACGCCGGCCAGCAGCAGCAGCCAGGCCAGCGAGCGCCAGGACGGGATCGCGAACGACACCCCCTCGGCCACGCCGGCCGCACCGAGCAGCAGTGCGCAGCCCAGCGACGCGAGCGCCAGCACCTGGGCGATCGGCGCGGCACCGGCGGTGGCCTGGCGCGCCTCCTGCTGCGCGCGCTTGAGCCCGAGGTTGTAGGCGGCGTAGCAGACGCCGGTGGCCAGCCCCAGCAGCACCCCCCAACGGTACTCGCGCGGCAGACTGCTCCACTCGCCTCCCAGCAACAGCCACAACCCGAAGAACGCGAGCAGCAATCCGGCGAGGAACCGTACCCCGACGCGTTCGCCGTACAGCAGCACCCCGCCCAGCGCCATCGCGAACACCTGCACGTTGGCCAGCAGGGTCGACAGCCCCGGGCCGACCAGCAGGATGCTGCGATGCCAAAGCCACAGATCGGCCGCGAACGCCGTGGCCGGCGCCAGCACCCACAGCCAGGCGCGCGTCGGCAGCGGCCGCCAATCGCGTCGCGCCGCCACGACCAGCCACAGCAGCAGGCCGCCGAACAGCACCCGGTAGAACGCCGACACCGTCGGCGGCGTCTCCGCGAACCGGACCATCAGGCCATTGGTGCCGATCAGCGAGGCGCCCGCCAGCATCCACAGCAGGGCGGCGCGGTCGTGGTTGCGTTCCTGCTGCATGCGCCGCTTCCGCACGGAAAGGCCGCGACCTTAGCAGGCCGGCAGTCGCCGCGGGAGGGCGCCGTCAGGTGAAGACCGCCGGCGCCACGTGCACGCAGTTGCGTCCCCCGCGCTTCGCCGCATACAGGGCCTTGTCGGCGCGGTCGATGGTCGCCGCCGGACTGTGCTCGCCGTCGCGCCGCGTGGCCACCCCCACGCTGACGGTCAGGCGCAGCGCCTGACCCTCCCATTCGATCACCAGCCGCTCCACCGCCGCGCGCAGGTCCTCGCCGACCTGCCGGGCCGCGGCGCCGCCGCGGCCCGGTAGGACCGCGATGAACTCCTCGCCGCCGTAGCGGCCGAAGATGTCGCGCTCGCCGAGCGCGCCGCGCAGCGCCGTCGCGGCGGCGCGCAGGCAATGATCGCCGCAGGCGTGGCCGAAGCGGTCGTTGACCGACTTGAAGCGGTCGAGGTCGACGAACAGCACCGACACCGGCTGGTCGTCGCGCTCGGCCTCGGTGAAGGCGCGGGTCAGCCACTGGTCGATCGAGCGGCGGTTGAAGCTGCCGGTCAGGGCATCGAGCTCGGCCGACCGGCGCAGGTTGACCGCGGCGATCGCCTGGTCGATCTGGACCTGGGTCAGGCGCACGAATTCGGTCGCCAGGGCCATTTCGTCGCTGGTGAACCCGTCCCCGCCGGGACGCCGCAACAGCACCGCGCCCCAGGAAGGCGTGCGGATCTGCAGCGGGATCACCGCTTCGATCGCCAGGGAGTCCGGCGTGGTCAGCGGCTGCTGCAGAGCGATGCCGTTGGCGGCCTGGCGCTTGAGCGGCAGCAACCTCGGCTGCAGCTCCGCGCCTACCCGGTCCTTCTCGCCGTGCGGGTGCACGACCAGCAGGTCGCGGCCGTGGAAGCCGTGAGCCACCGCCACCATCGACTCCACCGGCAACAGCGGCAACAGTTGGTCGAACAGCATGCGGAACCCGGTCCACTCGATATCTCCCGGGGCGAGCGTGCGCAGCTTGGCCTGCAGCGCGTTGACCAGATCCGTGCGGGCGGCCTCGCGCTGCATCCGCCGCTCGGTGTCGGCGCGCGCCAGCCGGTCGTGGTCGCGCTGGTCCCGGTATTCGCTGATCCGGCTCACCAGGCCGACCGCGAACACGATCAGGGTGGCCACAACCCCGGCCTGGAAGCCGTAGCGCATCGCCGCCAGCCCGGGTAGCACGCCCTGCCCTGCCAGCTGGCGCAGCAGCACCAGCAGCAGCGTAGCCAGCACCACCAGCAGCAGCGGCCAGGCCATCGCCACGCGGCGGCGGCCGGCATCCATCAGCAGCGCCATGCCGCCCAGTCCGCTTGCGACCCAGCCCAGGGCCGCCAGCGGCTGCATCACCGGATCGAGCAGGCGCAGATCGAGCAGGCAGATGGCGGCGAGCAGCAGCAGCATGCCCACCGCGACGCGCAAGGCGCGCGTGACGGCCGCGCCGAGTCCATCCGCCCCGACGTAGTGCTCAACCAGCTTCAGCCAGCAGGCCAGGAACAGGAACACCAGAGCCCACATGCCCTGCGCCTGCCAGGCCGCGAACAGTCCCAGCACCGGCATCGCGTACAGGTGGCCGTTGATCGCGGCCAGCATCAACAGCGCCAGGGTGGCGCAGGCGAACAGCAGCAGGAACGTCCGGTCGCGCGCCGCGCCGTAGAGCGCCAGCGCCAGCAGCGAGAGCGTCAGCAACGCCGCATACACGGTGGCGGCGATCGCCACGGCACGCTGCTCCAGACGCGCGGCCTCGTCGTCGTCGAGCACCAGCGGACGCAGTGCAGCCGCCGCGCCGCCTTCGACGTGGAGATCCAGCTCCAGCGGCCCTTGCCAGTGGGCCGGCAGCCGCAGCCGGTAGCCGGACGCGAGCACGCCCTGGCCGTCGGAGCCGAAGAAGCCGCGGCTCGGACTGCGCCAGTCGCCCGCCTCGATCCACAGCGCTCCGACCGGCTCGCGCGGCAGCCACAGCACCCGGCCCGGCGTCTCCGGCTGCGCCGGCGCCAGGGTGAAGCGCAGCCGGGCGTGGCTCCGCTGCGCCCGCCCCCCTTCGTGGCGCAGCACGCGCCCGTCGGCCACTACTTCGCCGCCGCCGCCCGGCGCCAGCGAAACCGCGACCTGCGCCGGACTTTCGCCGCCGGCGGCGATCACCGCTGCAGCGAGCAGGCACACCAGCAGCGCGAAGCCGGCCAGGAACACGGCATCGTGATCGCGGTGCCGGCGGCCGATTCGGCTCACGCGGACTCCCCGGACCCTGCATCCTGCGCATCGCGATCGCTGAAATCCATGATCCCCCCGTCTACCTGGCTGCTCGCAAGACGCGTGCCACAAATGATAATACCGTCACACATGGCACCCGACGCAGTACGCATTCTCCCGCATCCGCCGCAGAGCGGCAGGCAGGCCCTACACTGTTCGTTTTCCCCCGCAGCCGACGCATGAGCAGCCCCGCCCCCCCCGCCCGACCGCCGTCGGCCTCCCCCCGCACCGCTCCCGATCCCGATCCCGCTGCCGTGGAGGGCCGGCAGGACTTCGTCCGCCAGATCGTCCGCGACGACCTGGCCAGCGGGAGGCACCGCGCCATCCGTACCCGCTTCCCGCCCGAGCCCAATGGCTACCTGCATATCGGCCACGCCAAGGCGATCTGCCTGGACTTCGGGCTCGCCGCCGAGTTCGGCGGGCGCTGCAACCTGCGTTTCGACGACACCAACCCGGCGAAGGAGGATCCCGAGTTCGTCGAGGCGATCCAGGACGACGTGCGCTGGCTCGGATTCGAATGGGCCAGCCTGCGCCATGCCTCGGACTACTTCGAGGTCTTCTACCTCGCCGCCGAGAAACTGATCCGCCAGGGCGACGCCTTCGTCTGCGACCTCAGCGCCGAGCAGGTGCGCGAGTACCGCGGCACCCTCACCGCGCCGGGCCGCGAGTCGCCGTTCCGCGATCGCGCCGTGGACGAGAACCTCGACCTGTTCCGACGCATGCGCGCGGGCGAATTCGCCGACGGCGCGCGCACCCTGCGCGCGAAGATCGACATGAGCAGCGGCAACATCAACCTGCGCGATCCGGCGCTGTACCGCATCAAGAAGGTGGCCCACCAGAACACCGGCGACGCCTGGCCGATCTACCCGATGTACGACTACGCCCACGCGCTCGGCGACGCCGTGGAGGGCATCACCCACTCGCTGTGCACGCTGGAGTTCGAGGACCACCGCCCGCTCTACGACTGGTGCGTGGAGCGTGTCGACCTCGCCGGCGACCCGGGGCTGCTGCGCCCGCTGCTCGAGCGCGGCCTGCCGTCCGAGGCCGGCAGGCCGCGGCAGATCGAGTTCTCGCGGCTGAACATCAACTACGCCGTGATGAGCAAGCGCAAGCTCTCGGCGCTGGTCGCCGACGGCCTGGTCGACGGCTGGGACGATCCGCGCATGTACACCCTGCAGGGCCTGCGCCGGCGCGGCTACACGCCCGCGGCGCTGCGCCTGTTCGTCGACCGTCTCGGCATCAGCAAGCAGAATTCGGTGATCGACTTCTCGGTGCTGGAGGGGGCGCTGCGCGACGACCTCGATGCGCACGCGGAGCGGCGCATGGCGGTGGTCGACCCGCTGCGGCTGGTGCTGACCAACCTGCCGGACGGCCACGCGGAGACCCTGTCGTTCGCCAACCATCCCAAGGACGAGACCCGGGGCCGGCGCGCGGTGCCGTTCTCGAACGTGGTGTGGATCGAGCGCGACGATTTCGCCGAGGTCCCGCCGAAGGGATGGAAGCGCCTGATTCCCGGCGGCGAAGTGCGGCTGCGCGGCGCCGGCATCGTGCGCTGCGACGAGGTGGTCAAGGACGCCGGCGGGGCGGTCGTCGAACTGCGCGGCACCCTGGATCCGGAATCGCGCCCGGGCATGGAGGGCGCCAACCGCAAGGTGAAGGGCACCCTGCACTGGGTCGGCGCGGCGCAGGCGGTGGCCGCGGAGATCCGCCTCTACGACCGCCTGTTCTCGGTGGCCGACCCCGACGACGAGTCCGGCGGCCTGACCTACCGCGACCATCTCAATCCCGAATCTCGACGTACCGTGCGCGGCTACGTCGAGCCCGCCGCGGCGCAGGCCGCGCCCGAGCAGGGCTTCCAGTTCGAACGGCTCGGCTACTTCGTCGCCGACCGCCACGATCACCGACCCGATGCCCCGGTGTTCAACCGCAGTGTGACGCTGCGCGACACCTGGGCGTCGAAAGCCTGACCACGGAGGTCAGAATGCGCATGCTTCCGCCGGCAACCCTGTCCGCCTTCCTGCTGGCATCGGCGCTGGCGCTGGGCGCCTGCGCTGCCGCCCCGCAGCCGGGCTCGCCGGTTCCGCTGCCCGAACGCGTCCCCGCCGCGGCGGATCCGCTGCAGCTCGACCGCAGTTGCGCCAGCGACGCCGACTGCGCGGTCAAGAACGTCGGCAACTGCTGCGGCTACTTTCCCGCCTGCGTCAATCGCGATGCGCAGCCGGACCCGGACGCGGTGCGCGCGCGCTGCGCGGACAGCGCGATGAGCTCGGTCTGCGGGTTCCGGGAAATTTCCGCGTGCAGCTGCGTGAGCAACCGCTGCGAGGCGCTGCAGCAGTCGCTGCAGGCGCCGCTCGAATGATGCTGTACGCGCAGGTCCACCTCACCCTGCCGGCCTGGGTACACGAAGCCGTCGACCCCACGGCGACGATCCCCGACGACGCCGGCAAGGTGGCGCTTGCGGTGGAGCTGTCGCGGCGCAACGTCGACGCCGGCAGCGGCGGGCCGTTCGGCGCGGCGGTCTTCGGCCCGGACCACCGCATCGTCGCGGTGGGCGTGAACCGGGTACTGCCGCAGAACTGCTCCCTGGCCCACGCCGAGACCATGGCCTACATGCTCGCGCAGCAGCGCCTGCAGCGCGCGCGCCTCAACCGCGATGCCGCGGACCGCGCGGTCGGGCCCTATGTCCTGGCGACCTCGGCGCAGCCGTGCTGCCAGTGCTACGGCGCCACGATCTGGGCCGGCATCGACCGGCTGCTGATCGGCGCGCGCGCCGAGGACGTGATGGCGCTGACCGAGTTCGACGAGGGCCCGCTGCCGGCCGACTGGATCGGCGAACTCGGACGGCGCGGCATCGAGGTGGTGCGCGACCTCCACCGCGAAGCCGCCTGCGAGGTGCTGCGCGGCTACGGCGGATCCGGCGGCGGACGCTACTGAGCGCGACCTCCGCGGCGCGCCGACGCGTCGCGATCCATCGACCGCACGAGCCAACGGAAGCCCGATGCAAGACGCCCTGCTGTGCTACTGCCGCGCCGGATTCGAACCCGAACTGGCGGCCGAGCTGACCGAACGCGCGGCGCTCGCCGGCGTCGCCGGCCATGCGCGCGCCACCCGCGACGACGGCTACCTGCTGTTCCACCGCGACGGCGGCGAGCCGCTGGCCGCGGCGCTGCCGTGGAAGGAGCTGGTATTCGCGCGGCAGAAGCTGGCGCTGATCGCGGACATCGCGGCGCCGGATCCGCGCGACCGCATGACGCCGGTGCTGGCCGCGCTGGAAGGCCGCGGCCGCTACGGCGACCTGTGGATGGAGCATCCGGACTCGGACGCCGGCAAGCCGTTGTCCGGGCTGGCGCGCAGCTTCGGCAACGCGCTGCGCCCGGTGCTGCGCGCGCGCGGCTTCCTCACCGCGCAGCAGGATCCGCGACTGCCGCGCCTGCACGTCTGCTTCGTCGCCGGCGACCGGGTGCTGCTCGGCCGCGGGCAGCCGGCCGACGGCGCGCCGTGGCCGCTGGGGATCCCGCGGCTGAGGCTGCACGCCGGCGCGCCGGCGCGCTCGGCTCTGAAGCTGGAGGAAGCGCTGCTGTCGCTGCTGGGCGAACGCGAACGCGAGGCCTGGCTCAGGCCCGGGATGCGCGCGGCCGACCTGGGCGCCGCGCCGGGCGGCTGGACCTGGGTGCTGACCCGCTACCACCTGCACGTCGCCGCGATCGACAACGGTCCGCTGCAGCCGCAGCTGCACGAAACCGGCCTGGTGGACCACCTGCGCGCCGACGGCTTCCGCTGGTCGCCGGAAACGCCGCTGGACTGGATGGTCTGCGACATGGTCGAACAGCCGCGCCGCGTCGCGTCGCGGATGGCGACCTGGTTCCGCGAGGGCTGGTGCCGTCACGCCATCTTCAACCTGAAGCTGCCGATGAAGCGGCGCTGGCAGGAGACGCGGCTGTGCCTGGACCTGTTCGCCGACGAAACCGGCTCCCCGCTGACCGTACGTGCGCGGCAGCTCTACCACGACCGCGAGGAAATCACGGTATTCGCCAGCCGCGGCTGAAGCGCGGCAGGACGGGGCGGTGCGGGTTTCAAGCCACCTTCATCCCGTCGGGGCTACGGTGGCGCCCGAGGCCGGCGGGCGGCAATCCCGCGGCTTCGACCCCCCTTCCGAGGAGCGCCCCATGACCTGTCGGAACCCCGCACTCGCCATCGCCCTGCTCGCCTGCAGCGCGCCCTGGGCGTTCGCGCAGGACGCCATGACCCCCACCACCACCGTCGACCCGGCCGCCCAGACCACGCCGGAGACCCCGGTCGATCCTGCCCAGCCGGTCGATCCGGCGCAGCCTCCCGTGCAGCAGGCCCCGCCCCCGACCACGCCGACGCCGCCGACGACGCCCACCAGTCCGGGTGCCCCTCCGGCACCGGCGCCTGCCGCATCGGGCACGGCGATCCTGATGCAGGACGGCCAGGAGGTACGGATCAGTTCGCACCTGCCGGATTCGGTGGTCGGCGACTACCGCGTCGACTTCGCCGCGTTGGACGCCAACGGCGACGGCCGTATCAGCCGCGCCGAGGCGCGAACCAACGCCAGCCTGACCGCCGAGTTCCACGTCGCCGACAGCAACGGCGACGGCCGCCTGACCCCCGACGAACTCTCCGGCTGGACCAGATAGTTTCGCCGGCGGCGACCCGCCTGGAAGACGCCCCGGCCCCGGCCGGGGCGTCCGTTTTCCGGGTCTCAGCCCCCGGCGGCCCGGCGCCACAGCGCGCCGATCAGCGGCGGCATCCTTCCCGCCATCCCCAGCAGCCGGCCGCGCAGCAGGGTCGGCACGACCGCGTCGTTGGAGAACAGCCGGTTGATGCCGTCGAACGCGTAGGCCGCCGCCGTGTTCTCGCTGCGGCGGCCGCGGGCCCAGCGCTGCAGCGTCTGCGGCGCGCTCCAGTCGATTCTCCGCCGCCGCGCCTTCAGCACGGCCTCGCGCAGCGCCGCGACGTCGCGCAGGCCCAGATTGACGCCCTGGCCCGCCAGCGGATGGACCACGTGCGCGGCATCGCCCAGCAGCAGCACCCGGCCCGCCAGCATCTGTCCGCTGAGCTGGCGCCGCAGCGGGAACGCGACCCGCCGCGACAGCGGCGCGGCCGCGCCGAGGCGTGCGTCGAACGCGCGCGTCAGCGCCTGGCCGAACCCGGCATCGTCGAGTTCCAGCACCCGCGCCGCCTCGGCGTCCGGCAGCGTCCATACGATCGAGCTGGCGCCGTCTGCGCAGGGCAGGAACGCCAGCGGCCCGCCCGGCAGGAAGCGCTGCCAGGCGGTGTCCTCGTGGCCGCGTTCGGTGCCCACGTAGGCCACCACGGCGCGCTGGCCGTAGTCGTGCGCGTGCACGGCGACGCCGGCCAGGCGGCGCAGCGTCGATTCGGCCCCGTCGGCGGCGATCGCCAGCCTCGCGGCGACGCGGCCACCGTCGTCCAGCCGCAGCAGCACGCCGTCGCCGTCCTGCTCCAGCGCCTCCACGCGTCCGGGACAGCGCAGCTGCACACCGGCCGCGGGCAGCGCCGCCCACAGCCGGTCGACCAGCAGGCCGTGCTCGACGATCCAGCCCAGCGTTCGGCTGCCCAGGGCATCGGCGTCGAACACCAGCTCGCCGCCGCCGCCGGCGTCGAACACGCGCATGCGGCGGTAGGGCTGCGCGCGGGCGGCGCGCACCGGCTCCCACGCGTCCAGTTCGCGCAGCAGCTGCGCATTGTCGGGGGCGAAGGCGTAGACGCGCAGGTCCGGCCGCTCCGGCGACCAGGGCGGCGGCGCGGCCGTTTCCACCAGCTCGACCGACAGATCCAATCGCGCCAGCGCCAGCGCGCAGGCGGCGCCGACTACGCCGCCGCCGACCACCGCCACGTCGCTGCGCCGGCGCCGCATCACGCCTGCCCGGCCCGGCATAGCGCCGGCACGTCGCCGCGGTAGCCCATGGCACCGCCCGCCAGCAGCGACTGCAGTGCGGGCACGCGGTCCACCGCGAGCAGGCCGAGACTGCGCAGCGGGCCCAGCAGTGGCGCATCGGCCGCGGTCATCCGCGCCAACCCGTCCGAGAACGCCAGGGTGCGCTCGCGGTCCTCGCGCCGTCGCGCGGCATACGCCCGCAGCACGCCGTCGTCGCCCGGATCCGCACCGTCCCGGCGCTGCGCGGCGACCAGCTCCGCAAGGGTCAGGGCATCGCGCAGTCCCAGGTTGAAGCCCTGCGCGCCGACCGGGTGCAGGGTCTGTGCGGCGTTGCCGACCAGCACCGCGCGCGCGGCCGTGGTGCGCGCCGCGACCATGCGCAGCGCCGGATAGGCGCTGCGCGCGCCGGCCGAGACGAAACGCCCGGCGCGCCAGCCGAAGGCGCGCTGGATGCGCGCGAGAAACCCCTGCTCGTCCAGCGCCATCGCGGCATCCGCCTGCGCGCGCGCGACGCCATGGACCACCCCGTAGTGGCGGTCTCCGCGCGGCAGCAGCGCGGTGGGCCCGTGCGCGGTGAAACGCTCGTAGGCGGTGCCGTCGGGCGCGCGGGCGGCGCGCACGCGCGCGACCAGCAGGGTCTGTCCGTAGTCGTGGGTCTCGGCGCCGATCCCCAGCGCGCCACGCACGGCGCTGCCGGTGCCGTCGGCGGCGACCAGCAGGCGCGCGCGCAGCACCCGTTCGCCGCCGTCGTCGGCGATGCGGACCTGCTGCCTGTCCCCGGCCCGGGCGCAGCCCAGGAAGCGCGCCGGGCGATAGCGTGTCAGCAGGGGCAGCCCGTCCAGCCGCTCCGCCAGCGCCATACCGAAGTCGCGCGCCACCACCACCTGGCCGAAGCTGTCGCGACCGAAATCCGCGGCTTCCAGCAGCACGCGGCCGAAATCGCCGGCGCGGCTGACGTGGATGCGGCGGATCGCCCCGGCCGGCGCGCGCAGCTTCTGCAGCACGCCGAGCGCGGCGAGCGCGTTGACGGTGGCCTCGGCGAAGCTGAGGTTGCGCTCGTCGAACACCGCCGGCAGCTCGCCGGACGGCGTCGACTCGACCAGGCCGACGTCGACGCCGGCCCGGTCCAGCGCGATCGCCAGGCTGGCGCCGACCAGGCCGCCGCCGACGATCACCACGTCATGATCGGAACGCATGCCGGCATGATAAGCGCTGCACCGCTGCCCGGCGTCGCGCTGCCCCGGCGTTTCGCACCGCCGCGGCGGGATCCGCACGGCCGCCGCGCCGTTCCGCTAAAATGCCCGTCTGTCTCCCGGAACCAGCCCATGACCGCCACTTCCCGCCGCGCCCTGATCCTGGTCCTGCTGGCCGCCCTGATGGCGACCACCCGCGTGCATCATTTCGCGGCGGTGCCGGACGCCTCCTGGGCGGTGTTCTTCCTCGGCGGCTTCTACCTGCGCGACTGGACCCGCTGGGCGTTTCCGGCGCTGATGGCGCTGGCGGTCCTGGTCGACGCGCTGGTGATCACCGCCCAGGGCCTCAGCTTCTGGCAGCACTACTGCATCTCGCCGGCGTACTGGGCGCTCGTCCCGGCCCATCTCGCGCTGTGGGGCGGCGGCTGGTGGCTGCGCAACCATCACCGCGGCATCGGCCCGCGTTCGCTCGGGCTGGGCGCCGCCAGCCTGCTGGTCTCGGTGGCGCTCTGCCACCTGGTCGCGCAGGGCAGTTTCTACTGGCTCAGCGCCAGCGTCCCCGCACCGGACCTGGCCGGCTGGTGGAAGAACTACAGCGACTGGCTCCCCGCCTATCTGGGCGTCGCCGCGCTCTATGCCGGGCTAGCGGCCGCCGCGCATGCCACCGTGGCGCGGCTGCAGGCCGGGCAGCCCGCCCTCGACGCGCCGCGACGCTGATCGCCGAGCGCCGGGCGCGCCGATGGGCAACCGCCTCTCGAAGATCTACACCCGCACCGGCGACGACGGCACCACCGGGCTGGGCGACGGCAGCCGCGTCGACAAGGACTCGGCGCGGGTCGACGCCTACGGCACCGTCGACGAAGCCAACTCGGCGATCGGCCTGCTGCTCGCCTGCGCCATGCCCGCCGACGTCGCCGAGCTGCTGACCACGGTGCAGCACCAGCTGTTCGATCTCGGGGGCGAGCTGTGCATTCCCGGCCACGGCGCGATCGAGGACGCCGACGTCGCCGCGCTCGAGCAGCACATGGACCGCTACAACGCCGAGCTGCCGGCGCTGAAGGAGTTCATTCTGCCCGGAGGCGGCGAGGCCGCGGCGCGCTGCCACCTGGCCCGCACCATCGTCCGCCGCGCTGAGCGCGCCGCGGTCACGCTGTCGCGCCGCGAAGCGGTGCGGCCACAGGCGATCGGCTATCTCAACCGGCTCTCCGACCTCCTGTTCGTGCTGGCCCGGGTGCTGGCGCGCGCCGGCGGCCACGGCGAAGTGCTGTGGCGGCACGAACGCCGGCGGCGGTGAAGCCCAGGCTCTACACCCACGCCGCCTGCCTCGGCCACGACACCGGGCCGGGCCATCCCGAGCGCGCGGAGCGCCTCGGCGCCGTGATCCAGGCGCTGCGCAACGGCATCCCAGACCTCGAATGGCACGAGGCGCCGCGCGCGACCCGCGGACAACTGCTGCGGGTGCATGCGGCCGCGCTGCTCGATGCGGTGCTGGCGTCGGGAGCCACCGAATCGATCCCGCTGGATCCGGACACCGTGCTTTCGCCGGGCTCGCCCGAAGCCGCGCTGCGCGCGGCCGGCGCCGGCGTCGCCGCGGTGGACGCGGTGATGAACGGCGGGGCCGAAACGGCCTTCTGCGCGGTGCGCCCTCCCGGCCATCACGCCACCGGCGGCGAGGCGATGGGATTCTGCTTGTTCAACAACATCGCCGTGGCGGCCGCCCACGCCGTCGACGCGCACGGCCTGGCGCGGGTGGCGATCGTCGACTTCGACGTCCACCACGGCAACGGCACCCAGGCGATCTTCGACGCCGACCCCCGGGTCATGTACCTCAGCTCGCACCAGTCTCCGCTGTTTCCCGACACCGGCGCCAGGACCGACCGCGGGGTCGGCAACATCGTCAATGCGCCGCTGCCGCCGGGCGCGGGGAGCCGCATGTTCCGCGACGCCTGGCGCGAACGCCTGTTGCCCGAACTGGATGCCTTCGCTCCCCTGCTGCTGCTGGTCTCGGCCGGGTTCGACGCGCACTGGCGCGACCCGCTGGCGCAGATGCAGCTCGACGCCGCGGACTACGCCTGGCTGACCGCCGAACTGCGCACCCTTGCCGCGCGCCATTCGGCCGGCCGCATGGTGTCGATGCTGGAGGGCGGCTACGACCTGCAGGCCCTGCGCGAGGGCAGCCTGGCCCACGTGCGGGCGATGTTCGGCGCGACCGTCGCCACGCCCTGAGCCGGGCGCCCGCTTCGGGGCGTTCAGCACCGGTTGCGCCGCAAGACCAGGGGCGCCTGGCCGCTTCCCGGGCGGGCGATGGCCGCGACCGTGATCGAATTGCCGCTTCACAGTGGATACGGCATGCTGGCGGCCGTTTGCCCGACCGGACTTCTGCGTGCGCCCTGCCCTCCGCCTGTTGCCGCTGCCGCTGTGCATCGCGCTGTCCCTGAACGCCCTGGCCGAGGAACGCCCCGAGGACTGGCGTCTGTGCCCCCTGGAGGATGCGGTGCCCGAGTTTCCCGACGCCCCGCCGCCGGTCGGCAGTGCAGGGGACCGCCAGGACCAGCCCACCGACATCGACGGCGACCAGCTGGCCGGCGTCTACGACCAGGTGACCAATTTCGAGGGCAACGTCACCCTGCGGCGCGGCGACCAGTTCCTGGCCACCGACAACCTGACCTACGACGCCGAGACCTCGACCTACGTGGCCGACGGCAGCGTGCGCTACCAGGATTCGGGCATGCGCATCGTCGCCGACCGCCTGACCGGCGACCAGGAGGCGGACTCCCACAACATGGAGAACGTCCGCTACCAGCTGATCGAGCGCCGCGGCAACGGCGGCGCGGAACGCGCCGAGCTCGCCGGCGAGCAGGGCGTCCTGACGGGATCGACCTATTCCACCTGCCCCCCCAGCCAGCGCTGGTGGGAGCTGCGCGCCGGACGCATCGACGTGGACCTCGAGGAAGGCTTCGGCACCGCGCGCAACGCCACCCTGCGCGTGGGCAAGGTGCCGGTGCTGTACATGCCCTGGTTCAAGTTCCCGATCGACGACCGCCGCAAGACCGGGCTGCTGTACCCGGCGATCGGCTATTCCAGCCGCAACGGCTTCGACTACCGCCAGCCGATCTACCTGAACCTCGCGCCGCATTACGACATGACCCTGGAACCGCGGATCATGACTCGCCGCGGCTACCTGCTGGGCACCGAATTCCGCTACCTGACCGAGGGCGGCAACGGCACCTTCGACGTCGAGTACCTGCCCTCCGACCGCCTCGCCCGGGATGGCCGCGAGGAAGAGATCGAGCTCGGCATTCCGGAAGAGAACCGCCGCAAGGACGACCGCGGCCTGTTCCGCTACTCGGGCCGCCAGCGCATCAACCGGACCTGGCAGGCGCGCGCGTCCCTCAGCTGGATCAGCGATCCGCGCTACATCGAGGACCAGAGCAGCAGCCTGATCACCGGGTCCTCCAGCACCCTCAACAGCAACGCCGGCATCTACGGCCGCGGCCGCTACTGGGACGGCGGCCTGATGGCGGACTACCGCATGCTGTCCGACTACACGCTGGCCGAAACCCGGCTGCCGTTCTACCGCCTGCCGCGCGCGTTCGTGAACTGGGAACGGCCGTTCGGCCGCTGGGTGGTGGCCGGGCTGTCCGCCGACGCCACCCGGTTCGGCCACATCGCGGATCCCGCGACCCCCGGCGGCCGCGACCCCAGGCCCGGCGGCAGCCGCGTGGACCTCAAGCCCTTCGTCTCCGTCCCCGTCGAAGGCGATGCCTGGTACGTCCGGCCGACGCTCGCCTGGCGCTACACCGCCTACAGGCTCGACGACCAGCTCGCGGAGAACCTGGCGACCGGCGGCGCGGAGCCGGACCCCTCGCCGACGCGCAGCCTGCCGATCGCCAGCGTCGACGCCGGCCTGTTCTTCGACCGCGAGACCCTGTTCCGCGGCGACAGCTACCTGCACACCCTCGAGCCGCGGCTGTTCTACCTCAACACGCCATACCGCGACCAGACCAACCTGCCGCTGTTCGACACCCGCGCGATGACCTTCAGCTGGGGGCAGCTGTTCCGCGACAACCGCTTCTCTGGCGGCGACCGCCAGGCGGATGCCAACCAGCTGACGGTGGCGCTGACCACCCGCCTGATCCGCGAGTCCGACGGCCTGGAGAAGCTCTCGGCCAGCATCGGCCAGATCCGCTACTTCGACGATTCCCGCGTCACCCTGAAACCGGGCGCCGACCCGCTCGAGGCGGGCAAGTCGTCGTGGGTGGCCCAGGCGAACTACGCCATCAACGACCGCTGGACCCTCGGCGCCGCCTACCAGTGGGATCCCAAGATCCGCCGCGACGACCTGGTCAGCCTGCGCACGCGCTACCTGATCGGCGACGACGGGATCGTCAATTTCAACTACCGCTATCGCCGCGAGCAGCTCGAACAGGTGGACTTCTCGTTCCTGTATCCGCTCAACCCGTCATGGAGCCTGGTCGGGCGCTACTACTACTCGCTGCGCGACAGCAAGGTGCTCGAGGGCATTGCCGGCGTGCAGTGGGACAGCTGCTGCCTGGCGGTGCGCCTGGTCGGCCGGCATTACGTGCGCAACCGCATCGGCGAGACCAACAACGCCATTCAGCTGGAGGTCGAGCTCAAGGGGCTAGGGTCTGCCGGCCCGGACACGGAAGGCCGGTTGCGCCGTGCTATTCTCGGCTATTACCGCGACGACCTCTATCTCGTCCCGCCATCGGAGCTCGACGGCGACACCGACGACGACCACATGATCGATCCCCTGCCATGAAGAAACTCCTGTTTTCCCTCCTCGCCGCCGCGCTGCTGGGCAGCGCCGCGCTGGCGCAGCAGGTCCAGCCACTCGAGCGGATCGCCGCCGTGGTCGACGAGGACGTCATCCTGCAGAGCGAGCTCGACCGCGCGGTGACCAACATCCTGGCCCAGTACGCCGACCGCAGCGATCAGCTGCCGCCGCGCGAGGTCCTGGAGCGCCAGGTGCTCGAGCGCCTGATCCTGGTGCGCCTGCAGACCGACCGCGCCGCCGCGACTGGCGTCCGCGTCGGCGACGCCGAGATCGACGCCGCGGTGGCCAACATCGCCCAGCAGAACAACTTCAGCGCCGAGCAGCTGCGCCAGCAGGTCGCCGCCGAGGGGATGTCGTTCGCCGATTTCCGCAACTCGCTTCGCGACGAACTGATGGTCCAGCGCCTGCGCCAGCGCTTCGCCCAGAGCACCATCTCGGTGAGCGACGCCGAGGTGGACGCCGCGCTCGAGAGCCAGGCCAGCGGCGGCACCCAGTACCAGCTCGCCCACGTCCTGGTCGCGCTGCCGGACGGCGCCACGGCGGACCAGATCGCCACCGCACAGCAGAAGATCGACGGCATCAAGGGCCTGCTCGACCGCGGCGAGATGGAGTTCGCCGCCGCCGCGGTGCGCTATTCCGACAGCCCCAACGCCCTCGAGGGCGGCGACCTCGGCTGGCGCAGCCTGGACGAGATCCCGGCCGCGTTCGCCGGACAGCTCCGCGCCATGCAGCCGGGCGAAGTGATCGGGCCGATCCGCGGGCCGAGCGGGTTCCAGCTGCTGCAGCTGGTGTCCACCCGCGAGAGCGGCGGCGCCGCCACGGTGGCCGAGTACCAGGCACGGCACATCCTGATCCGCAGCGGCGGCGACACCAGCGACGAGCAGGCCCGCGCCCGCGCCGAGACGCTGCGCGCACGCGCGGCCGACGGCGCCGATTTCGCGACGCTGGCCGCCGAGCACTCCGACGACGCGGCATCGCGCGAGCGCGGCGGCGACCTCGGCTGGTTCACCGCCGAGCAGTTCGGGCCGGAGTTCGGGGGCCGCGTCGCGTCGCTCGAGGACGGCGCGATCTCCGCGCCCTTCAAGACCCAGGCCGGCTGGCACGTGGTGCAGCGCATCGGTTCGCGCCAGGCCAGCGCCGCCGGCAACGAGACCCGCCGCAACCAGGTGCGCGAGGCCATCGGCCAGCGCAAGCTGGAGGACGAATGGGACCGGTTCCTGCGGCAGATGCGCGGCGAGGCCTTCGTCGACATCCGTACCGGCACGGCTGCGGCCGGCGACGACGCCGGCGGCTGAGATGCGCCGCCCGCGGCTCGCGCTGGTCCCGGGAGAGCCGGCCGGCGTCGGGCCGGAGCTCGCGATCGCGGCGCTGCGCCGCGAACCGGACGCCGACCTGGTGGTCTTCGCGGCCGGCGCCACCCTCGCCCGCGCCGCTCGGGCGCTCGGCACCTCGCTGACCCTGCACGATGCCCGCGCCGCAACGGCACCGCCGGGCGGAGACGGCGTGCGACTGGTCGAGGTTCCGAACGCTGCGGAACCCGTCTTCGGCACCCCCGATCCGCGCAACGCCCGCAGCGTGGTGCTCGCCCTGCGCATGGCCGCCGAGGCCTGCATGGCCGGCGAGTACGACGGCATGGTCACCGGCCCGGTGCACAAGGCGGCGATCAACGCCGGCGGCATCGCCTATACCGGCACCACCGAACTGCTGGCGGCCCACGCCGGCTGCGAGGTGGTGATGATGCTGGCCAACGATGCCATGCGGGTCGCGCTGGCGACCACGCACCTGCCGCTGCGCGAGGTCGCCGACGCGCTCGAGGGCGAGCGCCTCGAGCGCAGCCTGCGGATCCTGCACGCGGCGCTGCGCGGGGATTTCGGCATCGACGACCCGGCGATCGCGGTGCTGGGGCTCAATCCGCACGCCGGCGAACAAGGCCACCTGGGGCGCGAGGAGATCGAGGTGATCGCCCCGGTGCTGGAACGGCTGCGCGCGACCGGCATGCGCCTGGAAGGTCCGCTGCCCGCCGACACCGCGTTCCTGCCGCGGCGGCTCGCCGGCACCGACGCGGTGCTGGCGATGTACCACGACCAGGGACTGCCGGTGCTCAAGTACAGCGGGTTCGAACGGGCGGTGAACCTGACCCTGGGACTGCCCTATCCGCGCGTGGCGGTGGATCACGGCACCGCGCTCGACCTGGCCGGCAGCGGCCGCGCCGATCCCTCGAGCCTGCTCGCCGCGGTCGCCACCTGCGCGCGGATCGCCGAAGTCCGCCGCACACGGGAGAATCGACGATGACCGAGATCGCCTGGGACGACTTCATGAAGGTGGAGCTGCGGGTCGGGCGCGTGCTCTCGGCCGGGCCGTTCCCGCAGGCGCGCAAGCCGGCCTACGTGCTGGAGGTGGATTTCGGCCCGGAGATCGGCGTGCGCAGGTCGAGCGCGCAGATCACCGCGCTGTACCGGCCCGACGAACTGGTCGGCCGCCTCGTGGTGGGCGTGGTCAACTTCCCCCGCAAGCAGATCGGCCCACTGATGTCCGAATGCCTGGTCACCGGCTTCCACGACAGCGAGGGCCGCGTCGCCCTGTGCGTGCCCGACCGCGACGTGCCGCCCGGCACCCGCCTGCTGTGAGCGGACAGGACGCCGCCGCGGCGGACTTCGGCCGCGCCAAGAAGTCGCTGGGCCAGCACTTCCTGCACGAGCGCGCGTACATCGAGCGCATCGTGCAGGCGCTGGACCCGGCGCCGGGCGACCGCCTGGTGGAGATCGGGCCCGGCCGCGGCGCCCTGACGCTGCCGCTGCTGCGCCGGCACGGCGCGCTGACCGCGATCGAGTTCGACCGCGACCTGGTCGCACCGCTCGCCGCCGCCGCCGAAGGCGCGGGCGAACTGGCGATCCTGCGCGAGGACGTGCTGGCCGTGGACTTCGCCGCCCTGGCCGGCGACGGTCCGCCGCTGCGCCTGGTCGGCAACCTGCCCTACAACATCTCCTCGCCGATCCTGTTCCACGCCCTCGACCACGCCGCGGCCATCCGCGACATGCACTTCATGCTGCAGAAGGAAGTGGTCGAGCGGATGGCGGCTGGACCGGGCAGCAAGGTCTACGGCCGCCTGAGCGTGATGCTGCAGGCGCGCTGCGAGGTGGTGCCCCTGTTCGAGGTGCCGCCGGGCGCGTTCCGGCCGCCGCCCAAGGTCGATTCGGCGGTGGTGCGGCTGCTGCCGCGCGCGCCGGAGTCGACCGGCATCGACGACCAGGCCCGATTCGCGGCGGTGGTGCGGGCGGCGTTCGGCCAGCGCCGCAAGACCCTGCGCAACGCGCTGTCGGTGGTCTGCGACGCAGACACCATCGCGGCCGCCGGCATCGACCCGGCGGCGCGCGCCGAACAGCTGGACGTCGCGGCGTTCGTGCGGCTGGCGAACGTTTCCCCGCCGCGGTAGTCGAACCCTTCACCCGCGGCCATTACACTGCCTGCATGGAAGAGATTCCCGACTACACTCTGGAAATCCAGATCGCCACGCGTTTCCTCGACGAGGAGTCCGAGCCCGAAAGCGACCGCTACGTGTTCGCCTACACGATCCGGATCCGCAACCTCGGCCGCCGCCCGGCGCAGCTGCTGCGCAGGCACTGGATCATCACCGACGGCAACGGCAAGGTCGACGAGGTACGCGGCGACGGCGTGGTCGGCCAGCAGCCGCGGCTGGAGCCGGGCGAGCAGTTCGAGTACACCTCCGGCGCGGTGCTGGAGACCGCGGTCGGCAGCATGCAGGGCAGCTACGACATGGTCGGCGACGACGGCACCCGCTTCGACGCGCCGATCCCGCCGTTCACCCTGTCCATGCCGCACACGCTGCACTAGCCCGCGCATGGAAGCCACCGCATGAGCGTCTGGGCGATCGGCGACCTGCAGGGTTGCCTCGGGCCGACGCAACGGCTGCTCGACAGGATCCGCTTCGACCCGGCGGCCGATACGCTCTGGTTCTGCGGGGATCTGGTCAACCGCGGCGGCGAGTCCCTCGAGACGCTGCGCCTGGTGCACTCGCTGCGTGCGCACTGCCGCGTGGTCCTGGGGAACCACGACCTGTCGCTGCTGGCGATCGCCGAGCGCGACGAGGCGCAGCAGCGCCGGGTCAATGCGGACCTGCAGCGGGTGCTGTTCGCCGACGATCGCGACGCGCTGCTGGACTGGCTGCGCGGCTGCCCGCTGCTGCATGCCGACCGCGAGCTCGGCTGGATGATGGTGCACGCCGGGCTGGCGCCGAAATGGACCACGCAGATGGCCGAGGCCCATGCGCGCGAGGTCGAGCGCCGGCTGCGCGGCGACGGCTACCGCAAGCTGCTGAAGAACATGTACGGCGACCGCCCGGACTGGAACCCCGGCCTGCGCGGGATCGAGCGCGAGCGCGCCATCATCAACATCCTCACGCGGATGCGCTACTGCACTCCGCGCGGCCGCATCGCCGTCGAGGAAAAGGGCGCTCCCGGCACCCAGGCGCCCGGGCTGTATCCGTGGTACGAGGTCCCCGGCCGCGCCGAACGCGACCTGAGGATCGTCTGCGGCCACTGGTCCGCGCTCGGGCTGTTCATCGGCCTCGGCGTGCATGCCCTCGACACCGGCGCGGTCTGGGGCGGCAGGCTGACCGCCCTGCAGCTGGACTGCGACGAGCTGCGCGTGGTGCAGGTGCCCGGGCGCGAGGTGCCGGGCTGACGGCACGGACTTCAGCGGTCGTCGCGGAGGTAGTCGACGAAGCTGAAGGCATGGGCATGGCGTGCATCCGCCGGATGCGCCTCGCGTGCGCGGACCCGCCAGCGGGCGGGATCGAACGGCGGGAAGAACGCGTCGGCGTCTTCCACGGTGGTCTCGACGTGGGTCAGGTGCAGATGCGTGGCCAGCGGTAGCGCCAGCGCGTAGATCTCCCCCCCGCCGATCACCGCGAGCGCCGGCGCGGCGTCATCGGCGGCGATCTCCAGCGCACGGTCGAGCGAACCGACCGCTTCCATTCCCGGGAACGGCGCGCGGGCCCCGCGCGTCATCACCAGGTTGCGACGCCCCGGCAGCGCCCGCCCGAGCGACTCGGCGGTCCTGCGTCCCATCAGCACCGGCTTGCCCAGGGTCAGCGCCTTGAACCGTCGCAGGTCGTCGGGCAGCCGCCAGGGCAGCGCATTGCCGCGGCCAATGGCGCGGTTGCGGTCGAGTGCCGCGATCAGCGCGACCGGGACCGGAGTCATGTAGTTTTCGTCGACATGCGGGGAACGTCGGGCGCCACGGCGGATCATCTTGGTGGCGAACCGGCCCGGCCGCAAGCCGCGCCAGGTACCAGCGGAGCCCCCGCCCCCGCCCTCAGGCCGCGCGCCGGACCCTGTCCAGGGACCAGCGCCCGGCGCCCGTGAACATCAGGCACAGGCCGGTCGCGACCAGCGCCATCGCCGCGAAGGCCGCCGGATAGGGCGCGCGGCCGTCGACCATCCAGATCGCCACCGCGAAATTGACCGCCACCACCAGGCCGGCGAAGCGCGTATACAGCCCTACGACCAGCGCCAGACCGCCCAGGAACTGGCCCGCGACCGACAACAGCGCGCAGAACAGCGGCCACGCGAAGCCGTGGTGGGCGAGGAAATCGCGGAACTCGAGCATGCGGGCCCAGGAAAACACGTTGTCCTGGGTCATCCACACCAGGTGACCGCCGCAAACCAGCCGCAGGAGCAGCAGTCCGGCATGCGGCCGTGCCGCACACCACCCCTCCACCCACCGGTGCCAACGCGCGATCGCCATGGCGCCTCCCCCGGCCGGCAGTCGGGCGCCGGCTGCCGCGAGTCTGCGACCCGCAGGCCGGCGAAGGCCAGCCTCCAGGGATCAACGCACGGGTTGCCGTGACGAACGCATCCGCGCAGGCGGCGACCTGCGCATCGCCGCTTCAGACGGCAACCGGCGCCCTGATCGGCGGCCAGGGGTCGTAGCCCTCGAACTCGATGTCCCCGCCGGTGAAGGCGAACAGATCGTCGACCGCCGGGTTCAATCGCAGCCGCGGCAGCGGCCGCGGCTCGCGCGCCAGCTGTTCGCGCGCCTGTGCGTAGTGGTTCGAATACAGGTGGGCGTCGCCCAGGGTATGGACGAAATCGCCGACGCCCAGGCCGCTGACCTGCGCCACCATGTGGGTCAGCAGCGCGTAGCTGGCGATGTTGAACGGCACCCCGAGGAAGATGTCGCCGCTGCGCTGGTAGAGCTGGCAGCTGAGCCTGCCGTCGACCACGTAGAACTGGAACAGGGCATGGCAGGGCATCAGCGCCATCCGCGGCAGATCGGCGACGTTCCAGGCGCTGACCAGCAGGCGGCGCGAATCCGGATTGCGGCGGATCTCGTCGAGGACCCATCGCATCTGGTCGATCTCGCCGCCATCGGCGCCGGCCCAGCGCCGCCACTGCTTGCCGTAGACCGGCCCCAGCTCGCCCGCATCGTCGGCCCATTCGTCCCAGATCGAGACGCGGTTTTCCTTCAGGTAGCCGATGTTGGTCTCGCCCTTCAGGAACCACAGCAGCTCGTGGACGATCGAGCGCAGATGCAGCTTCTTGGTAGTGACCAGCGGGAAGCCCTCGGCCAGGTCGAAACGCATCTGCCAGCCGAACACGCTGCGGGTTCCGGTGCCGGTGCGGTCGCCCTTCTCCGCGCCATGTTCGAGCACGTGCCGCAGCAGGTCGAGGTACTGGCGCATCAGCCCTGCCCGGCCGACGCGGTTGCCGGCTGCGGCCGGAGCACCGGCGCACCGCGCGACTTCCACAGCAGGAACACGCCCAGCGCGACCAGGGGCAGGCTCAGCACCTGGCCCATGGTCAGCCAGCCGAAGGCGAGGTAGCCCAGGTGCGCGTCGGGCTCGCGCACGAACTCCACCGCGAAGCGGAACGCGCCGTAGCCGAGCGCGAACAGTCCGGACAGGAAATAGCGCGCGCGCGGACGCCGCGAGACCCACCACAGCACCGCGAACAGCACCAGCCCCTCGAGGAACGCCTGGTAGAGCTGCGAGGGGTGACGCGCGAAGGCGTCGAGCGCCCCCGATTCGTGCAGGCCGCGCAGCGCCTGCGCATCCAGGCCGCGATAGCGATCCGGCAGGGCGGCCGGAAACACCACGCCCCAGTCGCCGCCGGTCGGCCTGCCCCAGAGCTCGCCGCCGATGTAGTTGCCGAGGCGCCCGAAGCCCAGGCCCTGCGGCACCAGCGGGGCGACGAAATCCAGCAGGTCGAAGAAGTGCAGGCCCTGCCGGCGCGCCCAGAGCCAGGCCGCGATCAGCACGCCGAGCAGGCCGCCGTGGAAGCTCATGCCGCCCTCGGTGACCCGCAGCAGCAGCAGCGGGTCGGCCAGGAAGTCCCCGAACGCGTAGAACAGCACGTAGCCGATGCGCCCGCCGAGAATCACCCCGAGCATCCCATAGAACATCAGGTCGCCGAAGGCCTGTTCGCTCACGCCGGGCAAGCGCCCGGCGCGGATCCTGCTGCGGCCGAGCAGCCAGGCCACCGCGAACGCGACCACGTACATGATCCCGTACCAGTGCACCTGGGGGTGGAAGCTGCGGCCGAACAGTTCGAACGCCGGCAGCGAGATCGCGATCGGATCGATCTGGTGCAGGTGGGTCATCGTCCCGGGGCTCCTGGCGGGTGGCGTGCGGTCATCGGGGCATCGGCCGGCGCGGCTCGTCGACGGGCGGCGGCTCGATGCCGACGCGCCGCATCGCATTGCGCTTGGCCCACAGGTTGAGCAGTTCCACCAGCGCCGAGAAGCCCATCGCCCCGTAGATGTAGCCGCGCGGGATGTGCAGGTCGAAACCCTCCGCCATCAGGTACAGGCCGATCAGCACGATGAACGCCAGCGCCAGCATCTTCACCGTCGGATTGGCGTCGATGAAGCGCCCGAGCGGCTGCGCCGCCAGCAGCATCACCGCCACCGCCACCAGGATCGCGGCGACCATCACCGGCACGTATTCGCCCGCCATGCCGACCGCGGCGATCACCGAGTCCAGGGAGAACACGATGTCGATCACCGCGATCTGCGCGATCACCGCGCCGAACGAGACCGCGGCCTTGCCGCCGATCCCGCTGTCGTGTTCCTCGGCCCCACTGACCTGCTCGCGGATCTCGAGCACGCCCTTGACCACCAGGAACACGCCGCCAAGGATCAGCACCAGGTCGCGCACCGAGATCCCATGGCCGAACAGCGCGAACAGGTCGTCCGTCAGCCGCGCCAGCCAGGCCAGGGTGAGCAGCAGCCCGATGCGGGTGATGCAGGCCACGGCGATGCCGAACTTGCGCGCGAACTCGCGCCGCTCCATCGGCAGCTTGCTCACCGCGATCGAGATGAACACCAGGTTGTCGATGCCCAGCACGATCTCGATCGTGCTCAGGGTCACCAGGAGGATCCATACCTGCGGATCGGTCAGCAGTTCCAACATGTATTGCGTATCCTCGATAGCTTCGCGCTGCGCGGCCGGCTACAGCCAGCGCGGCAGCAGGATCAGCGCCCAGGTGGCCCCGGCGTTGAGCATCGCCACGAAGACCGCGGCCGAGCCCATGTCCTTGGCGCGGCCGGCGAGTTCGTGCCGCTCGGGCCCGAAGCGCTCGATCACGGTCTCGATGGCCGAGTTGAGCAGTTCAACCAGCAGCACCAGCAGGCAGCTGCCCAGCAGCAGCGCGCGCTCCGCGCCGCTCTCCCCCAGCCACAGCGCCAGCGGCGCCAGCGCCAGCAGCAGGTAGGCCTCCAGGCGGAACGACGATTCGTGGAGCCAGGCAGCGCGCAGCCCCTGCAGCGACCACAGCGTGGCCTTGAAGATCCGCCCCGGCCGGCGCGGCAGGTGTCCGTACTCGTCGGCCATGGCGGTGCGGTCAGCCGGCGCGCGCGTCACGGCCGGCATCGGCGGGCGGGAAGGCGTTCTGGCTGGCGGCACGGCGGCGAGGAGGGACGGGTACGGGAATCGGCTGCATCGGAAGTGGGGCGCTCGGGCCGGGCCGGAATGGCGCCATTCTGCCACAACGGCCCGCCGCCACCGGTCGCGGCAGCGGCGGCGCGCCGTTGCAGGCCGCGGCGACGGCTGCTTCACTATGCCTTCCTTTCCAGGAGCCTCCATGCACCGGACACGCGGTCTACTCCCGGCGTTCGCGGCACTGCTGCTGGTCGCCTGCGCGGGCATCGCCGCGCCAGGCGGCGGAGCACCGGCGCGCGCGCTCGATCCTCCGTCCGCGGACTGGTCCGCCGACATGGCCCGCTTCGCCGCGGAGGACGCGGCCAGCCCGCCTCCACCGGCGCCGGTGGTGTTCACCGGCAGTTCCTCGATCCGGCTGTGGGACACCCTGCACGAGGACTTCCCCGGCGTGCCGGTGCTCAACCGCGGATTCGGCGGCTCCCACGTCCGCGACGCCGTGCACCATGCCGAGCGGGTCGCGATCCGCTACCGCCCCAGCCGGGTGCTGATCTACGCCGGCGACAACGACACCATGGACGGGCGCAGTCCCGCCCGGGTACTGGCCGACTTCCAGGCCTTCGTCGCGCGCGTCCATCGCGAACTCCCGGGCACCCCGATGGCCTTCATCGCCATCAAGCCCAGTCCCGCGCGCGTGCACCTGCTGGGAGTGCAGCGCGAGTCCAACGCCCTGGTGCGCGCCTGGGCCGACGCAACGCCGGATGTCGACTACATCGACGTCTTCACTCCGATGCTGGACGAGGACGGCCGACCCCGGCCGGAGCTGTTCGGCGAAGACGCGCTGCATCTCGACCGCGACGGCTATGCGCTCTGGCGCGGAATCGTCGGCGAGTACCTGCGCTGAGGCACATGCGCGGTCGACGCCTGCCCGGGCCGGACCGTGGCGCGTCCGCCGGGATACGGTCTTCGCCGCCGGCGGCGGGACGCAGCGCGCCCGCGGATGGGCGCGCCGGCGTCGGCGGTCCGGTCACCCAGTCCGCGGTGCGTCCGCCGGCTGATACAGGCTGAGCACGTTGCCGTCGGGATCCAGGAAATCCAGCGACAGTCCGCCGTCCGGCGCTTCGCTGACCGACACCACGATCTCGACGCCCCTGGCGGCCAGCGCCTGCGCGCAGTCGTCGATGCCGCCGTCGAGGCTGAACACCACCACCGGCGACTCGCCGGGGCGCGCCTCGCGCTGGATGAACACCAGCGAAACCGCCCCGGCCTGCGCCGTCGCGAACGCTCCGTCGTGGCCCTCGACCGTGGACACCTCCAGTCCGAGGGTGTCGCGATAGAACGCGATCGCGCGATCGAGTCTGGAAACGAAGAACACCACGGTTTCGAGCCTGGCCTGTGCGAGCATCGGGAATCTCCTCTGTTGGTCCCGCCTATCCGTTGCCGCCGGGGGGCGGAACGTGAGCACGAGCGGCGATCAGCAGCAGATGGCCGTCGGCATCGTGGGTTCCCAAGGCCCCGACACCGCGCATCGCCGCCTTCAGCGCGCGGCGCAGCGGGCCGGAGCGCAGCCGCCCGCCGCCCGCCGGGACGTGGGCCAGGGCCCGGACCGCCCCGCGCGGCTCCGGCGGCAGCGCGGCCACGACCCGGCGGATCGTGCCGACGCGCTGGCGGAACGCCGTGGCCGGGATCCCCAGCAGCCAGCGGATCTCGGCGGCACCCAACCCGTGCAGCGCCAGTTCGGCGACCCGGCGGGCGGCCGGCGGCAGCCGCGGCAGCAGCAGCACGACGCCGCGCTCCAGCCCAAGCGCATCTCCGGGACCGGCGGCCTCGACGGGAACGGCCTCGGCGACCGCGCGTTCGCGGCGGCGGCGGCGTACCGCGGTGCGCACGGTCATGGCCGCCTGGCGCCGCAACACCCCCGCCAGCCACGCGGGCTCGGCACGGCCGGCCTGCAGCGCCGCCAACAGCACGTCCTGCAGCAGGTCCTCGGCGTCGGCATCGGTGCGGGTCAGACGCCGCGCCTGCGCGCGCAGGCTGCGCAGCGTCCCTTCGTCGGGCAGCCCCGGCCTGCCCGCCAGCGGACCGGACGTAGACGCCTCCCGGGCGCGCGCCATGCTCAGTCGGGGTCGCGGAAGATCGCCGTCCCGCGCCTTCCTTCCGCATCCACCCAGCCTCGGTACATGCCGGAGGTGTTGAACGGCATGACGATGGTCCCGTCCGCGTCCAGCGCGATCACGCCGCCGTCGCCGCCGTGCGCGGGGATCACCTCCATCAGTACCGCTTCGGCCGCTTCGCGAAGCGTGGCGCCGCCGTAGGCGACGCGCGCGCAGATGTCGTGGGCGACGGCGTTGCGGATGAAGTACTCGCCCCAACCGGTGCCGGAAACGCCGCAGCGCGCGTCCGCCCAGGTGCCGGCGCCGATCACCGGCGAATCCCCCACCCGCCCCCACTTCTTGTTGGTCATGCCGCCGGTGGAGGTGGCCGCGGCGATGCGCCCATCGGCATCGAGGGCCACCGCGCCGACGGTGCCGAAGTAGCGCCCGCGCTCTTCCGGGCCGCCGGCGCCCGCCTCGGCGGCGGCTTCGCGCGCACGCGCGCGCTCGAGCTGCTCCCGCCGCGGCGCGGTATCGAACCAGTCGTTGCGGACCCGCTCGAGGTCGGGATGGTCGTCGGCGAAACGTTCGGCACCGGCGCCGATCAGCATCACGTGCGGCGACCGTTCCATCACCCGGCGCGCCAGCGAGATCGGACTGCGCACGGTGGCCACGGCGGCCACCGCCCCGGCGCGGCGCGTATGCCCCTCCATGATCGAGGCATCGAGCTCGTGCCGACCCTCGGCGTTGAACACCGCACCCTTGCCGGCGTTGAAGCGCGGCGACTCCTCCAGCACCCGCACCGCCGCCTGCACCGCGTCCAGCGCGCTGCCGCCTTCGGCCAGCAGCGCGTGGCCGGCATCGAGGGCGCGGTCGAGATCGGCGCGGATCGCCGCTTCGTCGGCGGCGCCGAGCGCGTCGCGCTCCATCACCCCGGCGCCGCCGTGGACCACCAGGGCGACCCGGGGCGCGGGGTCGTCGGCGGCCGCGGCGGTGGCTGCGGCCAGGGCCAGGAGCACCAGGGTCAGGATGCGCATGCGTCAGCTCCGGGGAAATCCCGAGGATACCGGAGCCGAGAACGGGCGACACCCGCCGCTCGCAGCGGCCCGGCCCGGGATCACTGCTGGCGCAGCGCCTCGATCGGATCCAGCTGCGAGGCCTTGCGCGCCGGGTAGTAGCCGAAGAACAGCCCGGTGGCGATCGAGAACCCGGCGGCCAGGCCGATCACCTGGCCGTTGAGCTGCACCGGCAGCGCGCCGAAACGCCCCACCAGCAGCGCGCCGACGATGCCCAGGGCGATGCCGATCGCACCGCCGATCAGCGAGATCAGCATCGCCTCGGCCAGGAACTGCCGGCGCACGTCGGACGGCCCGGCACCGACCGCCATGCGCAGGCCGATCTCGCGGATCCGCTCGGTCACCGAGACGAGCATGATGTTCATGATGCCGATGCCGCCGACGATCAGCGAGATCGTCGCCACCGCGCCCAGCAGCAGCGACATCAGCCGCGTGGTGGCGGTGCGCGTGGCGACGATCTCGGAAATGTTGCGGACGCTGAAATCGTCTTCGTCGCCGGGCCCGATACGGTGGCGCTGGCGCAGCAGGGCCTCGACCTCGCCCTGCACGTAGGACAGGTCGTCCGCATCGCGCACGGTCAACGCGATCTGCATCACCGCCTTGGGCGGCAGCCCCATCGCCCCGAGCAGGCGCCGCCGGCCGGCTTCCATCGGCACCATCACCACGTCGTCCTGGTCCTGGCCGAAGCCGCCCTGGCCCTTCGGCTCGAGCACGCCGGTCACGGTGAACAGCACCCGCCCCAGCCGCACCGTCTCGCCGATCCCGCTGTCCTGGCCGAACAGCTCGCGGCGCACCGTCTCGCCGAGGATGACCACCTTGGCCGCGCTGGTGTAGTCCTGCGGCTCGAACAGCGCGCCCTCGGCCAGCCGCCAGGCATTGATCTCGAAGTAGTCGGGCTCCACGCCCTGCCAGGTCGCCGCCCAGTTGTTCTCGGCGAACACCAGCTGGGCGTTGCCGCGCAACGAGCCGGAGACGTACTGCACCTCCGGGATCTCGTTGCGGATCGCGTCGGCATCGCCCTCGGTGAGGGTGAAGAAGCTGCTCGAGCTCATCCGCGCGCCCCCCGGGCCGCGGCGCGAGCCGGGGGAGATGTCCAGCCGCTGGGACCCGAGCCCCGAGACCAGCTTGTCGATCTCGGACTGGGTGCCCTGGCCCACCGACACCATCACGATCACCGCGGCGATGCCGATGATCACCCCCAGCGAGGTCAGCGCGCTGCGCATCCAGTTGCCGCGCAGGGCGAAGACGGCGGTACGGAGGATGTCGAGAAAGGTCATTTTGGCGGGCATCGAGAATAGGGAATCGGGAATCGGGAAAGGCGGCAACCGGAGTCCGGGGAAAGGGCCAGGAACGCGACGATCAGGAGAGCTCGGCTTGCCCGATCCCCGATTCCCGATTCCCGATTCCCGGCTCTTCATGCACCTCCCCGTCCCGCATCGCGAAGATGCGGTCGGCATGGGCGGCGACGTCGGGGTCGTGGGTGATGATCACCACCGTGTGGCCCTCGTCGCGCAGGCGCTCGAACAGCGCCAGGATCTCCTCGCCGGTGCGGGTGTCGAGCGCGCCGGTGGGCTCGTCGGCGAGCAGGATCGGCGGCCGGTTGATCAGCGCGCGAGCGATGGCCACGCGCTGCTGCTGGCCGCCGGACAGTTCGCTGGGCCGGTGCGACTCCCGCTCCGCCAGGCCCACCGCGGCCAGCGCTTCGCGCGCCAGCGTCGTGCGCTCGCCGGGCGGGACCCGGGCGTAGCCGAGAGGCATCGCCACGTTCTCCAGCGCGCTCATCCGCGGCAGCAGGTTGAAGCCCTGGAACACGAAGCCGATCTTGTCGCGGCGCAACACCGCCAGCTCCTCGGGATCGAGGGTGGAGACGTCGATGCCGTCGCACAGGTAGCTGCCCGCGGTCGGCGTGTCGAGGCAACCCACCAAGTTCATCAGCGTCGATTTGCCGGAGCCCGACGGCCCCATGATGGCGACGAAATCGCCGGGCGCGATGCTGATGTCGACGTCGCGAAGCGCCACCACCTCGGCCTGGGTGCCTGGCGAGTACACCTTGCCGAGCCCGTGGGTCCGGATCACCGGCACCACGTCGCTCACGGCCGCGCCCGCTCGCCGACGATCAGCGGATCGCCCTCGGCGACGTCCCCCGAGATCTCGGTGTTGCTGCCGTCGCTGGCGCCGATGCGCACCATCGCCGCCTGCGGGCGGTCGCCGACCAGCTTGTAGACCGGGGCGAAACGCGCCCCGGCCAGCGCCGCCAGTTCGCGGTCCCAGCGCTGGCGCTGGCTCGCGTCCAGGGTGTCGCGGAACGCGGCGAAATCCTGCTGGTAGCGCTGCAGCATGCGCTGGCGCATCTGCGCCTGCATGTTGCCGGCGGCATTCCCGCCTCCGCCAGCGATCCGCACCCCGCCACCGCCGCCGAACATGCCGCTGCCCCCCGGCTGCGGCGCGGCGGTGCGGCGCGCCTCGGCGCGCGCGCTGATCGCCGCGAGGGCCGCGTCGAAGGCCTCGCGCTGCGGGGCGGCGAGGTCCATCGCGCCGGCCAGCCGCGCCAGTCCCTCGACCGCGCCGCCGCCGGCCCGCTGCGCCGGCGCCTGGATCGCCGCGGCCTGGGCGTCGGAAGGCTTGTAGCGCAGCGCGGCGTTGGAGGCCAACAGCACGTCGTCGCGGCGGCTGACCTCGATCTCGGCGTTCACGGTCAGCCCGGGCAGCAGGGTGCCGTCGCTGTTGTCGACGCTCACCACCACCGGGTAGGTGATGACGTTGTTGGTGTCGGTGGCCGACAGGCGCACCTGCCGCACCTCGCCGCGGAATTGCCGATCGGCGAAGGCGTCGACGGTGAAGGTGACCGCCTGACCTTCGACGACCTGGCCGATGTCGGCCTCGTCCACCGCCAGCTCGATCTGCATCTTGCCCAGGTCCTCGGCGATGGTGAACAGTTCCGGCGCCTGCAGGCTGGCGGCGACGGTCTGGCCGGGCTCGATGGTGCGCGTGAGCACCACGCCGTCGACCGGCGAGCGGATCTCGGTGCGGTCGAGGTTGACCTGGGTGGTCTGCAGCGACGCGGACTGCTGGCGAATCTGGGCCTGCGCCGAATCGACCTGCGCGCGCGCCTGGTCGAGCGCGGAGCGGGCCAGGTCGACGTCGCTGCGCGCGACCAGCTGCCGTTCGCCCAGGTCCGTCTTGCGCCGGTGGTCGAGCTCCGCGTTGCGCAGCGCGGCCTGGGCCTGCGCCAGCGCGGCGCGCGCGCTGGCGACCTGGGCGTTGCCCTGGTCGATCTGCGCCTGGTAGCTGCTCGGATCGATGCGTGCGATCAGCTGTCCCTTGCGCACCTGGTCGTTGAAGTCGACCAGCACGTCGGTGACTTGCCCGGAGATCTGGCTGCCGACCACAACCGTGGAGGTCGCGCTGAGGGTGCCGGTGGCGGAGATCGCCACGCGGATGTCGCCGCGCTCGACGGTCGTGGTGCGCCAGGCGCCTTCATCGCCGCCGGCGCCGTGCTGCCGCCAGGCCCATGCGCCGACGGCCAGCAGGCTCGCCACCGCCGCCGCCACGGCGAGATTGCGCGGGAGTCTGGACTTCGCTTTGCGCGCAGGCGCGGTCTTGCGGGGCTGGCTCATGGGATCCTGGTCCGAAGGGTCGATGCGGGGAACGCGCGGCGCCGGCCCGGCGTTGACAGCGCCCGCAATGGCGCATGAACGCCGCCTTGCGGCACCCGCTCAGCCGAAGCGGATCACCGCGACCGTGCCGCGACCGGGGGCGCTCTCCAGGCTCACCGGCCAGCCGAAGCGCTCGCCCAGGCGCCGCACGATCGACAGCCCCATGCCCTTGCCGGCGGCGAACTGATCGGCGCGGTAGAACGGATCGTAGGCGCGCGCGAGGGTTTCCGAGGTCATGCCGATACCGGTATCGCTCACCACCAGCCGATCGGCGGCGATCTCGACCTCGACGCCACCGGCCTCGGTGAACACGCAGGCGTTGCTGAGCAGGTTGCCGAGCATCACCCCCAGCACCCGCGGCGGCGCGCGCAGCCGCGGATTCGCGGTGCCCGTGACGCGCAGGTCCACCGGTTTGCCGGCGAGCAGCGGCCGCACCTTTTCGACCTCCTCGAGCACCACCTCGCGCACATCGAGCTCCACGCTCTCGGGGGCCACCTGGGCCTCGCGCGCCAGGATCAGGAAAGCGTCGATCACCGCCTCCATGTCGCGGCCGGCGCGCTGGATCCGCTGCAGCGAACGCTGCGCGCGCGACGGCAGCCCCGGTTCGGCGAGGAGCATGTCGGTGGCGACCCGGATCACCGTCAGCGGCGTGCGCAGTTCGTGGCTGGCGTCTCGGGTGAAGTCGCGCTCGCGCTGCACGAAGGCCTGCACGCGCTGCGACAGGTCCGCCAGCGCGCCGCTGAGCTGCCGCACCTCGCTGCCCACATCGCCGGGGATGCGTTCCGGCGCCAGCGCACCTGCGGCGCCGGCGCCGGGCTCCCAATGCGCGACCTCGCCGGCCAGCCAGCTCACCGGCGCGATCAGGCGGCGCGAGGTGCGGTAGGTCAGCCAGGTCACCAGGTACAGCGCCAACATGCCCGCGAGCATCAGGGCCAACGCACCGCCCCAGAGAATGCGCTTGGCGTGGGCGAACGACATGTCCACGTAGAGCCGGCCGGCACGCGAATCCTGGACCAGCACGTTGCGGTCGAAGCCCGGCAGCTGGTGGTGGCCGGGCGGCAGCCGCCGCAGCGCCTCCGGCAGCGCCGCCGCCGTCCCCGCGGGAACGAAATGCAGCTCCGAGGTCGAGGTGCGCGGCGGCAGGAAGTCCGGGTCAGCCGCGCGCGCGGCCCAGAACTCCTCCGCCTGGGCGTCCAGCCTGGCGTTGATCAGGATTTCCAGCGCGAGCGCGCAGGCGACGGTGATGCCGACCACGATCACCAGGCTCGCCAGGGCCGCCTGCACCAGGAAGGCGTAGCGCAGCTTGCGTGGCAGGCCCTGGGGCATCGCGGTGGGACCGATACCGCGGCGTCAGGCCGGCGACTGCTCGATGTCTGCGATGCGGTAGCCGGCGCTCTGCACGGTGTGCAGCAGCGGCCGGTCGAACGGCTTGTCGATGGTCTTGCGCAGGTTGTACAGATGGCTGCGCAGGGTGTCCGAGTCGGGCAGGCTGTTGCCCCAGATCTCGCGTTCGATTTCCTGGCGGCTGACCACGCGCGGCGACTCGCGCATCAGGATGGTGAGCAGCTTCAGCCCGATCGGCGAAAGCTGCAGCTCCTGCCCGGCGCGGGTGGCGCGCAGGCTGGCCGGGTCGAGCACGAGGTCGGCGACCTTGAGCACCTCCGAGCCGACCTGGCGCCGCTCCCTGCGGATCAGCGCGCGCAGCCGCGCTTCCAGCTCCTGGATCGCGAACGGCTTGGTCAGGTAGTCGTCGGCGCCCGAGCCCAGCCCGGTCAGCTTCTCGTCGAGGGTGTCGCGCGCGGTCAGCATCAGCACCGGGGTCGACTTGCGCGCCTCCTCGCGCAGGCGCTTGCAGACCTCGATGCCGTCCAGCCGCGGCAGCATCAGGTCCAGCACGATGACGTCGTAGCTGTTCTCCGAGGCCAGCCGGTAGCCGTCGAGGCCATCGGCGGCGTAGTCGACCTCGAAGCCGCGTCCCTCGAGGTATTCGCCGACCATTTCAGAAATGTTGCGGTTGTCCTCGACGATCAGGATGAGACCGCCCGGTTCCTGGGTTCCACGCATACTGGCTCCGATCAGCAAAGGGGTTGAAGAGAAGGGGGGCTTCAGCTTTGTGAAGGATGCCGGTTCGGCGGTGCAGGACTTGTGAAGAAGTCGTTGCGCAGGCCGAACATGGCCCAAAAGAGCGGATTCTTCTCCACGCTGGGAGGAACGGGTATCCGCCCGTGGTCGTCCCCCTTGTGGAAGCGACGGAAGTCGCGACGAGCGCGGTGTCCGCGATTCGCATACCGACTTAGTGGCGCTTCGCGGGCGGCCCGGCGCGGCATCCCGGTGCGGGACACGCCGTGAATCCATCCATGGAGTCTCGTCGAC
>NZ_JACCKA010000060.1:83854-110311 GCF_013425525.1 Luteimonas salinisoli
TGGCGTCGACGGCCCCGCACCGAAACGCCGCGCCGGCCCTGGAGACTCGGCGGGGGCATCCATGCTGGGGATGACGCAAGGAAATCGCGGACGCCGCGTCAGGCAAGGGCCTATGAGTGCGGATCCTGTCGGCGGCGAACCCGGCTAGAAGGGGATCCGCCCGGTGAGGATGTCCTTGAACATCACCCAGTCGCCGATGAACGAATAGACCGGGTGGCGGAAGGTCGCGGGGCGGTTCTTCTCGAAGAAGAAATGCCCCACCCATGCGAAGCCGTAGCCGCACAGCAGCGCAGCCAGCAGCCACCAGCCGCTGCGCTGCCAGAGCGCCACCGCCACCAGCACCAGCACGCCGCAGCTGCCGATGAAGTGCAGGCGCCGCGACATCCGGTTGGCGTGCTCGCCGAGATAGAACGGATAGAACTCGCGGAAGCTGGCGAAGCGGCTCATGCGGCTCTCCGGGCCAGGACCTGGAGCCATGATGGCGCGCGCCCGCGCCCGGCACAAACCGGGCCGCCGCTCCTTCAGCCGGCGGGGTCCGCTTCGCTGCGCTTGGCGCGCTGCCAGAGCGCCTCCTGCGCCGCCAGCGGCAAATCCTCCAGCGCGCGGCCCTCGTGCGCGGCCAGCGCCTCCATCTTGCGGAACCGGCGCTCGAACTTGAGGTTGGCGCGGCGCAGGGCGCTGCCGACGTCCACGCGCGCATGCCGGGCCAGGTTGGCGGCGACGAACAGCAGATCGCCGATCTCGTCCTCCAGGCGCCGGCTCGCGGCTGCATCCCCGGGGGCAACGGCGACGGCCTCGAACTCGGCACGCGCCTCGGCGAGTTCCTCCTCCAGCTTGGCGATCACCGGCGCCGGCCCGGGCCAGTCGAAACCGACCCGCGCGGCGCGGTTCTGCAGCTTCACCGCACGCTGCCATTCGGGCAGCCCGCGTGCGATCCCGGCCAGGGCCGATTCGTCGGCATCGCCGCCCGCGGCGCGTTCGCGGCGCTTGTGCGCCTCCCATTCGCGCGTCTGCGCCTCGGCGTCCTCCACCGAGGCCCCGGCGAACACGTGCGGATGGCGGCGGACCATCTTGTCGCAGATCGCGCCGACCACGTCGCCGAACGCGAACTCGCCGGCCTCCTCGGCCATGCGCGCATGGAACACCACCTGCAGCAGCAGGTCGCCGAGCTCGTCCCTGAGCGCCGCCATGTCGCCGCGGTCGATCGCGTCGGCGACCTCGTAGGCCTCCTCCACGGTGTAGGGCGCGATGCTGGCGAAGGTCTGCTCGACGTCCCACGGGCAGCCGCCCTCGGGATCGCGCAGCCGCGCCATGATGTCGAGCAACCGCTGGATGTCGTTCGGGGTGTCGGTCATCGCCTCTACCAGATCTTCGAATCGTCGAGCTCCGGTAGAGCCGAGCTTGCTCGGCTGCTTCCGGCTCCGGAGCCCGTGCAGCCGAGCAAGCTCGGCTCTACGGGGTGGGTTGCAGCCACTTCCGCCACGGCAGCGCCGGATCGCCCAGGGCGATGAAGTCGCCGTTGAGCAGGGTGTCGCGCTGGTTGTAGCGGAACGGGCGGCCGCGCGGGTCGAGCACCACGCCGCCCGCCCCTTCCAGGATCGCCTGGCCGGCTGCCGTGTCCCACTCGCTGGTGGGCCCGAAGCGCGGGTACACGTCCATGCGCCCCTCGGCCAGCCAGCAGAACTTCAAGGAGGAGCCGAGCGCCACCGGCTCGGTCCTGCCGATGCGTGCTATCAGCGCCTCGGTGCGGCCGTCGCGGTGCGAGCGGCTGGCGGCGACCCGCAGCGGCGCGTGCGCGGGCCGAAGCGCACGCAGCGGCCGCTCGCCGGCGCCCTCGCGCAGGTAGGCGCCGCAATCCGCACCGCCGTGCCACAGCGCGCCGGTGACCGGCTGCTGGATCACCCCGAACACCGCAACCCCGTCCTCGACCAGGGCGATGTTCACGGTGAACTCGCCGTTGCGCTTGACGAACTCGCGGGTGCCGTCGAGCGGATCCACCACCCACAGCCGCGGCCATCGCCGGCGCCGCGCCAGCGGCACGGCATCGGCGGACTCCTCGGACAGCACCGGAATATCCGGGGTCAGCTCCGCCAGTCCCGCGACGATGCGGTGGTGCGCGGCCATGTCCGCGGCGGTCACGGGCGAGGCGTCGTTCTTGCGCTCGACCGCGAATTCGCCGGCATAGACCTGCAGGATCGCGTCCGCCGCCTCGCGGGCGAGCGCGATCACGCCCTCGCGGACCGCCTCAGCGACCGGCATGGTGCTGCAGGTATTCGCGCACGACGAACAGCGCCGCCAGCGAGCGGCCCTCCGAGAACTCCTCGCGCAGCACCAGTTCGTGCAGTGCATCCAACCGCCACGGCACCACTTCCAGCTCCTCCGGCTCGTCGCCGGGCAGGCGCTCGGGATAGAGGTCGCGCGCCAGCACCAGCCAGGTCAGATGGCTCATGTAGGTCGGCGCCAGGGTCAGCGTGCGCAGCACCTCGAGGCTGCGGGCGCCGTAGCCGGCCTCCTCCTTGAGCTCGCGGCCAGCCGCCTCGATCGGGGTCTCGCCGGCGTCGATGCGGCCCTTCACCAGCCCGAGCTCGTAGCGGTGCACGCCGGCGGCGTATTCGCGCACCAGCAGCACCGTGTCGTCGTCGATCAGCGGCACCACCGCCACGGCGCCGTGGCCGCGGCCGTGCAGGCGTTCGTAGAGGCGCCGCTCGCCGTTGCCGAATTCGAGGTCCAGCCGCTCCATCCGGTAGGGGCCGGCCTCGTGCTCGGTGATCGAGTGGATGGTCGGCAGGCGGCGCGTCATGGTCGAAGTCCGGCTGCCGGCCGGGCGATAATGCCGGGATGACTGAGAAACTTCACGATCCGGACATTCTAGCCGACGCCGCCGACTGGCGGGCGCGCGACCTGGCGGTGCTGTGGCATCCGTGCACGCAGATGCGCGAGCATCAGGGCGCGCTGCCGCTGCTGCCGGTGGCGCGCGGCGAGGGCGCGTGGCTGGTGGGCCCCGACGGCCGCCGCACCCTGGATGCGGTGTCGAGTTGGTGGACCAATCTGTTCGGCCACGCCGAGCCGCGGATCGCCGGCGCGATCGCGCGACAGGCGCACACGCTCGAGCAGGTGATCCTGGCCGGCTGCTCGCACCTGCCGGCGGTGGAGCTGGCCGAGCGGCTTCTGGCCCTGGCGCCGCGGCAGCGCGACCGCGACCCGCTGGCGAAGGTGTTCTACGCCGACAACGGCTCGGCCGGGGTCGAGGTGGCGCTGAAGATGGCCTTCCAGTGGTTCCGCAACCGCGGAGACGAGCCGCGGCGGACGAAGTTCGTGGCGCTGGAGAACGGCTACCACGGCGAGACCATCGGCGCGCTCTCGGTCGGCGACATCCCGCTGTACCGGCGCGTCTACGCGCCGTTGCTGATGGAGGCGCTGTTCGCGCCGTCGCCGGATGCGTATCTGGCCCGCGAGGGCCAGGACGCGGCCGGCCATGCCGAAGACGCCGCCGACGCGCTGGCGCGGCTGTTCGACGAGCATCCGGGCGAGATCTGCGCGCTGGTGCTGGAGCCGCTGGTGCAGTGCGCCGGCGGCATGCGCATGTACGACCCGGTGTACCTGCGGCGCGCGCGCGAGCTCTGCGACGTGCACGGCGCGTTCCTGATCGCCGACGAGATCGCGGTCGGCTTCGGGCGCACCGGCACCCTGTTCGCCTGCGAGCAGGCACCCGCCGACGCTCGCCTCGGCGGCAGCGCCGGGGTCCAGCCGGATCTGCTGTGCCTGTCCAAGGGCCTGACCGGCGGCTTCCTGCCGCTGGCCGCGGTGCTGTCCACCCAGGCGATCTACGACGGTTTCCTGGACGACTCGCGCGAGCGCGCCTTCCTGCACTCGCACAGCTACACCGGCAACCCGCTCGCCTGCGCCGCGGCGCTGGCCACGCTCGGCATCTTCGACAGCGACGACGTGCTGGCGCGCAACCGCGCCACCGCCGCGCGCATGGCCGAGCTGTCCGCGCCGCTGGCGGCGCATCCGCACGTGGCCGACGTGCGCCAGCGCGGGATGATCGTCGCCTTCGAGATGGCGCAGAACGGCGACCGGCGCACGCCGTTCGCGGCCGCGCGGCGCACCGGCCTGCGCGCGTACCTGCATGCGCTGGAGCGCGGGGTGCTGCTGCGGCCGCTGGGGGACGTGCTGTACTGGATGCCGCCGTACTGCGTGGGCGAAGACGAGCTGGCGCTGCTGGCCGACGTCACCGCCACCGCGATAGGCGCGGCGACGGCATGAACCGGTCGTCCTTCGCCGGCCGCCCTCCCCGTGCCGGGGCGAACCGTCAATGCGCCTGACCCGCGCCCACGTCGACGCCGACCTGGCCCCCGGACGCCGCATCAGGCTGTCCGAGACCGCCGCGGCGCACCTGCTGCGGGTGCTGCGGCTGCGGGTGGGCGACGCCTGCGTGCTGTTCAATGGCGACGGTCGCGACTACCAGGCGCGCATCGTCGCGGCGGACAAGCGCGGCGGCGAGGCGGAGATCCTCGCCTCGCACGCCGTCGACAGCGAATCGCCGCTGCGGATCGTGCTGCTGCAGGGCGTCGCCCGGGGCGAGAAGATGGACTGGATCCTGCAGAAGGCGACCGAGCTCGGGGTCGCGGCGTTCGTCCCGGTGAGCAGCGAGCGCAGCGAGGTGAAGCTGGATCCGGCGCGCGCGGAGAAGCGCCTCGCCCACTGGACCAGCGTGGTGATCTCGGCCTGCGAGCAGTGCGGGCGCGCTCGCGTCCCGGCGCTGTCCCCGGTGCGGCCGCTGGCCGCGGCCGCCGAAGCCGCCGGCGACGGAGCGCGGCTGTTGCTCGATCCCGCAGCGGCGTCGGGCGTCGACGGCCTGGACGCGCCGGCGGCCGCCACGTTGACCATCGCGGTCGGGCCGGAGGGCGGCTGGTCGCCGCGCGACCGCGCAGTGCTGCTGGAAGCCGGCTTCGCGGGCGTTCGCCTCGGTCCGCGGGTGCTGCGCACCGAGACCGCCGGGATCGCCGCGATCGCCACGCTGCAGGCGCGCTTCGGCGACCTGCGCTAGCGCGTCCGCCCCGGGCACGCGCGCACGCGAAAGCCGGCGCGGCTGGATGCACCCGGGATCACCGCCGACCGGCCGGAGCCGCCCACGGCTTTCGCGGCCATGGGCCGCTCCTACAGGGCGTCGGCTCGCCGCGGCCTTCGTAGGAGCGTGCCATGCACGCGAAGGCCGGTGCGGGCGGATGCACCCTGGATCGCCGCAGACCGGGCCGGAACCGCCCACGGCCTTCGCGGCCATGGGCCTCTCCTACACGGAGCGCCTTCAGGCGGCCTGCCGCAGCGCCTCGTCGATCGAGGCCGCCACGGCGTCGAGGTCGGGAATCAGCGCCGGGTCGCCGTTGAGCAGGACCCTTGCGAGCACGTCCGCGGGCAGCTCCGCATCGCCCGGGTCGTCGATTTCGAGCGCGTCGCGCGGCACCGTGACCAGCCGCGGGAAGCCCTGGGTCAGCAGTGCGTAGTAGGGCAGCCGCGGATTGCCGTCGAGCGCCTTCAGCACCGCCACCTTGCTGCCCAGCCCACCCTGTTCGGGGGCGATGCCGGCCAGCCGCGAAAACGCCACCAGCGGCAGCTGCCAGCCCTGCCAGCGGATCCGTCCCAGCAGCCACTCGGGCGCCCCCGGCACCGGTTCCGGGTCGGCATAGGACAGCACTTCCGAGATCGTCGCGTTGGGCAGCAGCAGGCGCGCATTGCGGACCTGGATCAGCACGCCGCGGATGTCCTGGCGTTGGTCGCTCATGCAATCGGCTCCTCGAGGTGCGCGCCCGCCGGACGGTCCGGCGGCGGCCAGCGCTCGGCCAGTTCCTCGGCGAGCTGCCGGGGCATGCCGGAACGGCCGCCGCGGGCGATGACGATGTCTGCCGCGGCGCCGTCGTAACAGCCTTCCGGGGACTGTCCGGCCACCAGCGCGCCGCCCCAGGCCTGGCTCATTGCGGCGTCGACCAGCGCCGGGTCGCTGCCGCTCAGGAACAGGACCGCGCTGTCGTCGGGCGGCAGCGATGCGGGCAGCGCGGCGCTCGCGCCCTCCGCGGCGACGAACCGCAGCTGCGCGCGCGTGCGTGCCACCCCGATGTCCGGCGGCAGGAAATACACGTGGCCCGGCTCGACCGTGGCGCCTTCCTCGGCGAGCGCCACCGGCAGTTGCGCGGCGCGCTCCATCTGCCGCACCAGGCGGTCGTAGCGGCCACCGTCCAGGCGCAGGCGCACCAGCAGCGGTCGCGGGAAGCCGGGCGGGATCGCGGCCAGCAGCTGGCGCACCGCATCGGGCCCGCCCAGTCCGCCCTCGATCACCACCGCGCCGCGCTCGGGGCCGTTGCCGTAGCTGTCGGCGTCGGCCAGCGAGAGCCCGGCGATGCGCTGCTCGAGCGCCGCGAGGTCCGGGCCGGAAGGTTCCTGTTCCTGCTCCTGCTCCTGCGCCCCGCCCGCGGAGGCCGAGGGCGCGTCGCCGATCTCGATATCGAAGTCGAAGCCCTCGAACTGCATGGTCTCGTCTGCGGAGGCCGGCGTCGCCTCGCCGCCGGCCTCCCCGGCGCCGCGCTCCATGACATCGCCGGCGGATCCTGCATCCTGGAACGCGCGCGGTTCCGCCTCCGCTCCCGCGGCAGCGTCGTCTTCCGCGCTCTCGAAGCTGATGTCCTCGAGCGTGAGACCTTCGAAGTCGAAGCCCTCCAGCTTCACGTCCTGGAGCGTGTCGCCGCCCAGCGCGATCGCCTCGAGCGCCGAGGCGTCGAGGTCCTCCGTCTCGAGATCCTCGGTCTCCAGGCCCTCCGACAAGGCGGGCATCGCCGCCGCATCCGCGTCGGTATCGGCGGCGCTCGCGTCGGCGTCGCCGGAGCCGTCCGGGCCGAAGTCGAAGTCGATCTCGAGGCCAGGCGCGTTCGCGTCGCCGGCCTGACTCTCGGCAGCCGCAGGCGCAGACTCGGGCTCCGCTCCGAAATCCCCGGTTTCGGCCTCGACGCCGGATTCTGCGTCGGCCTCGCCGGCGTCGGCCTCGACCGGCGGCCCGGCGTCTGCGGCCTCCGTATCCAACCCGCCGTCGCGAGGTACGCGGTCGGCGACGTGCCGGGCTTCGCTGGCGATCGAAGCCAGGTCGCGGTCCGACACCTCGTGCCCGCCCTGCGGTAGCGGGCCGGGCGACGGCTGCCAATCGCCGGGGTCGTGCTCGCGCCCGGGCGGCAGCACGTCGTCGTGGCGGTTGAGCTTGGCCGCCAGGTGCCGGACCCAGCGGGCGGCATCCCAGCCGGCGCGCTGCGCCGCCAGCTCCGCCTCGTCGAAGATCACCGCGATGCCGGGATCGCCGAGCAGCGGCTCGTAGGCCTCCAGGGCGTCCTCGATCGCCGGCTCGAGCGCAACCAGGACCGCCTGCGGCGCGGCAGCCACGACTTCGGCGACGTCGGTGGTCGTGGGATCGGCCACCGCCACCAGCTCGGCGCCGGCCTCGCGCAGCGCCTGCTCCAGGCGTGCGCGCGCTTCGCCCTCCCTGGCCAGCAGCGCGACGCGGGTGGCGCCGTCAACCATCGTCGCGTCCGCCCAGCAGATCGAGCACGTTGCGCATCAATTCGTTCTCCTGGTACGGCTTGCCGAGATAGCGCTCCACGCCGATCTCGAACGCGCGCTGGCGGTGCTTCTCGCCGGTGCGCGAGGTGATCATCACGATCGGCACGCGGCGCAGGCGCGCATCGGCCTTCATCTGCGTGGCCAGCTCGTAGCCGTCCATGCGCGGCATCTCGATATCCAGCAACATCAGGTCGGGCACGCGCTCGTCCATGCGCTCGAGCGCGTCGACGCCGTCGCGGGCGGTGACCACCTCCAGGTTGTGGCGTTCGAGCACGCGGCCCGTCACCTTGCGCATGGTGACCGAATCGTCGACCACCATCACCAGCGGGACCTGGCGCCGTTCGGACGCCTCGGACGGAACCTCTTCGCGCTGCTGCACCGCCTGGCGGCGCACCAGCGGCGCGATGTCGAGGATCACCCGCACGCTTCCGTCGCCCATGATCGTGGCGCCGAAGATGCCGGGCACGGACGCCACCTGCGGACCCACCGGCTTCACCACGATCTCGCGATTGCCGATGATCTGGTCCACCGCGACCGCCGCACGCAGCTCGCCGGCGCCGATCAGCAGCAGCGGCATCTGCAGATGGCCCTCGGCGCGCGCCGCGGCGTGGCCGACCAGCTTGCCGAGGTCGTGCAGGGCGTATTCCTCGCCGCCGTACGAGTAAACGGCGCCGCCCTCGGCCATGTGATCGCGGGTGATCCGCCCGACGCCGCGCACCGAGGCGATCGGCACCGCGAAGCTGGTCTCGCCGATGCGCACGAACACCGCCTGGGTCACCGCCAGCGTCTGCGGCAGGCGCAGGGTGAAGGTGGTGCCCTGCCCGGGCCGCGAATGGATGTCGAGGGTGCCGCCGAGCTGCCGCACCTCGCTGGCCACCACGTCCATGCCGACGCCGCGGCCGGCCAGGCGGCTGACCTCGTCGGCGGTGGAGAAGCCGGGCTCGAAAATCATCACGTCGAGATCGCCGTCGCTCAGCGCGACCCCGGCGCGTACCAGTCCCCGCTCCTCTGCGCGGCGGCGGATCGCCTCGCGGTCCAGGCCGCGGCCGTCATCGCCGACCTCGAGCACCACTTCGGAACCCTCGCGGCGTACCGCGATGCGCACCGTGCCCTCTTCCGGCTTGCCGGCCTTGCGGCGCCGCTCGGGCGTTTCCAGTCCGTGCACCACGGCGTTGCGCAGCATGTGCTCCAGCGGTGCGGTCATGCGCTCGAGCACGTTGCGGTCCAGTTCGCCCTGGGCGCCGTCGAGCCTGAGCTGGACCTGCCTGCCGGTCTCCGCGGCGGCCTGCCGCACCACCCGCCTCAGCCGCGGCAGCAGCGCGTCGAACGGCACCATGCGCGTGCGCATCAGGCCTTCCTGCAGGTCCGAGCTCACCCGCGACTGCTGCAGCAGCAGGGTCTCGTACTGACGCGTGAGGTCGTCGAGCGTGCCCTGCAGGCTGGTCATGTCGGTAGCCGACTCGGCCAGCGCGCGCGAGAGCTGCTGCAGGGTGGAGAAGCGGTCGAGCTCCAGCGGGTCGAACGTGGCGTCGCCGCTGTCGCCCTCGCGCTGGAAGCGGGCGATGATCTGCGCCTCGGTCTCGATGTCGAGGCGGCGCAGCTGATCGCGCAGGCGCGTGTTGGTCTGCTCCATCTCCGCCATGGCGCTGCGGAACGCGCCGAGCTGCTGCTCCAGGCGCGCGCGGTAGATCGCCACCTCGCCGGCGTAGTTGACCAGGCGGTCGAGCAGGTCGGCGCGGATGCGCACCTGCTCCTGCGGCGCACGCACCGCGATGTCCTCGCCCTCCCCCGCGACGTCTTCGCCGATCGGCGCCGACAGCGGTGCCAGCGGGACGACATCGGCCGCGGCGGCCGCGGCGGCCGCGACCGTCCGAGTCTCCGTCTCCGGAGCCTGCGGCGCCAGGATTTCCCCGCGCGCGCGGGCATCGAACTCGGCGCTCAGCCGTTCCGATGCGGCCACCGCGCGGCGCGCGCCGACCCGCGTGACCATCACGTGCAGGCGGTCGAAGCCGCGCTCGAGCAGGGGAATGCCGTCGCTGCCGAGCTCGCAGCGCTGCTCGACCACCGCTTCCAGCAACGACTCCATGGCATGGCCGAGCTCGCCGATGGCCATGATGCCGGCCATGCGGGCGCCGCCCTTGATGGTGTGCAGGTCGCGCTGCAGGCCGATCAGCGGCTCGCGCTCGCCGGGCGCCTCGCGCAGCTGCGCCAGCAGACCGTCGGAATGATCGAGCAGGTCGCCGCTCTCCTCGACGAAGATGTCCACCAGCTCGGCGTCGAGGCCGTCCAGGTCGAGCGGCTCGTCGGGGTCCTCGGTCGCAGCGGGAACCGCTGGCGCCGGTGCGGCCTCGCCGCTGACGTCGGTGGAGGCGGCCGCGGTCTCGCGCTCGCTCCTGGCCTGCTCGGCGTACTCGGCCTCGAGGCGCGCGTACTCGGCTTCCTCCTCGGCCTGCAGGCGTTCGATCTCGGCGCGCTCGGTGGCGGCGCGCTCGGCTTCGAGAGGTTCGGCTTCGAGACGTTCGGCTTCGAGACGTTCGGCTTCGAGACGTTCGGCTTCGAGACGTTCGGCTTCGAGACGTTCGGCTTCGAGACGTTCGGCTTCGAGGCGTTCGGCCTCGAGGCGTTCGGCTTCGAGACGTTCGGTTTCGAGGCGTTCGGCCTCGAGAGGCTCTGCTTCGAGACGCTCGGCTTCGAGACGCTCGGCTTCGAGACGCTCGGCTTCGAGACGCTCGGCTTCGAGGCGTTCGGCTTCGAGGCGTTCGGCTTCGAGGCGCTCGGCTTCGAGGCGCTCGGCTTCGAGGTGTTCGGCTTCGAGACGCTCGGCTTCGAGACGCTCGGCTTCGAGACGCTCGGCCTCGAGACGCTCGGCCTCGAGACGCTCGGTCTCGAGACGTTCGGCTTCGAGGCGTTCGGCTTCGAGGCGTTCGGTTTCGAGACGTTCGGCTTCGAGACGTTCGGCTTCGAGGCGTTCGGCTTCGAGGCGTTCGGCTTCGAGGCGTTCGGCTTCGAGACGCTCGGCTTCGAGGCGCTCGGCTTCGAGGCGTTCGGCTTCGAGGCGTTCGGTTTCGCGACGCTCCGCATCCGCCTCCACGGCTTCGAGCTGGCCGGATGCTGTCGTCGATCCGAAATCCGGCACCGCGCTGTCGGCCAGGTCGCCGTATTCGCTCAGGTCGAAGGCCGAGAGTTCGCCGTCCACGCCGGGCAGCGGTTCCGCCATGTCCGGCGCTTCCGGCGGCAGCGCGGGACGCACGTCCGGCAGGCCGTCGCGCAGCGCCGCGAGGCGGGCGGCGAGCCCCGCGCAGGTCGGGACCTGCGGCCGCTCGGCCTTCAGCCCGACGATCGTGGCGGCCACCACCGCCGAGAGCTCTCCGAGCGCCGTCACGCCGGCGGGCTCGGCCGGCGCGCCCGCGGCCGCGAGGCGGCGGATATAGGACTCGGCCGGCGTCAGCGCCTCGGTGATCACCGGCACTTCGGCCATGGCGAATGCGCCGTTCATGGTGTGCACGGCGCGCAGCAGCGCATCGTCGGCGCCGGCGGGCTCGGCCGACGCGCGCCGCACCCAGGCGTCCACCGTGGCCAGGTGACCGGCGACTTCGGCATCGAGGATCTCGAGCAGCAGCGCGTCCACCGCAGCCGGCACCATGGTGCCGTCGGTTTCCTCGACTGCCGGCGTTTCCGCTTCCGCCTCGGGGGCGGGCGGCGCCGCGACCGCTTCGCCCGCGGCCGGCGCCTCGGAGCCGGCCCCGACCGCCGGTTCCGCCTCCGCCTCCAGCGCCGCAACGGGCGGCGGCGGTGCAGCGGCCTGCGGCGCCGCGTCGCGCGGCATGGCTTCGTCGCCGGCGGCGATGCGTTCGGCATCGGCCTCCATTCGCTGCAGGTCGACCTGCAGCGGCGCGTCGCCGCGCAACACGGACTGCAGCTGCGGCAGGGTGTAGAACGCCTGGTCGACCATCGCCACCACCGTCGGGCTCGCGGCGCGGGTGCCCTCGAGCACGCGGTTGAGCAGGCCCTCGATCTTCCAGCTGAACTCCCCCAGGGTGCGCGCGCCGACCAGGCGGCCGCTGCCCTTCAGGGTGTGGAACACGCGCCGGATCGGCCGCAGCCGCTCCAGGTCGTCGGGCCGCTCGCGCCACGGCGGCAGCAGGCGATCGAGGTTGTCGATCTCCTCGGCGAACTCCTCGAGGAACACCTCGCGGATCTCGTCGTCGATATCGTCGTCGGTGACCTCGAAGCCGCCGCTGATGCCGACCGGTGCGGGAGCCGGGCCGGGAGCGGGAGCGGGAGCGGATACGGGCGCGGGCGAGGCGACGGGCGCCGCTTCGGACGACGCCTCTTCTCCGGGTTCCCCGGAAGCGGCCGCAGCCGCGTCGTCCACGGCTTCGCGTGTCTGCGGCTGCTGGCCGGGCCCGCGGTCCATGAAGGCCGCGACACCGGCGGCGATCTCCTCGGCACCGACACCGGCACCGGCGGCGGCGATGGGGGCTTCGCGCTCCGCACCGGCGGCATCGGCCTCGGCCGGCGCCTCCACGGGCAGTGGCCAGTAGCCGAGCGCCTCCAGGCTGTTGCGGGCGATGTCCAGGATCTCGTCGCGATTGCCGCGCTGCTCGCGCAGCGCCTCGAGGTAGTACTCCAGGCTGGCCAGGGCATCGGCCAGGGTATCGAGCTGGCGGCCATTGGGGACGCGCCTGCGGCCCAGCAGCTCGGTCTCGGTGTAGCGCCGCACGCCGGTGACGTAGCCGGCGGGAAGCGGCAGCTCCAGCATCTGCAGCACACCGGCCACTTCCTGCAGCAGGCGCGGCACCTCGGCCAGCTCGCCGTGGTCCCAGCTGGTCTCGACGAAGGCCACGAAGGCCTGGCGCGCGTCGGCGAAGTTGGCGATCGCCTCGCGGGCGATCACTTCCTGGGCCTTGCGCGATTCGCCGGCCAGCGGGTCCTCCTCGCCGCCGGCGTCGCCCTCGCCCAGGCGCGCGACCTGGTCGTCGAGCGACGCGTCGACGTAGAGCAGCGAGCCGGCGATGTCGAGCAGCGTGCTCTCGTCGGCCTGGCGGTCGCCGCGGACGATCGCCTCCATCGCCTCGCGCTGCTGCTGCACCACGGTGCGGGCCACGCCCAGGCCGAGCATGCCGAGGGTATCGGCCACCCGCGCCAGCGCCTCCACCTGCGGCTGCAGCAGCGCAGCGTTGCGTTCGCCGGTGCGCAGGTGCAGGTCGAGCACGTCCTTGACCCGCAGCAGGTCCTCCTTGACCGCGCCGGCAACGGTATCGAGCAGGGCGCGGTTGCGGCCGCGCAGGCTGCCGCGGGCGTGGTCGAGTTCGGCCTGGCTGGGCGCCTCGGCGTCGAGCTCGAAGGTCTCGCGCAGTTCGCGCAGCGCCGGGTGGTCGCCGGCGGTGTTGGCGACATGGAAGAGCAGTTGCCGGGTCGGCTCGAGCGCGGTCTCGGGCGATGGCACGCCGAAGCCGTCGTCCTGAAGTTGCTGGCGGGCCTCGCGCACGACGCCGGCAAAGCCCTGGCGCAGCGCCTCGCCCGGCTCCAGCGCACCGTCGCGCAGCGCGTGCATCACCCGCGCGGCGACCCAGAGCATGCGCCGCACCGGCTCCACGCGGGTGCGTGGCAGCAGGGCGTCGAGCGCATCGGCGAAGGACGCCGGGTCCTCGGGCCCCGCGTGCTCCGGCCACGCGGCCATCGCCGCATTGAGTTCGGTCAGCTGGGCCGCGGTCCTTCCGCGCGAAGGCTGCGGTTCGGGCGCGGCTTCCGGCAGGTCGGCGGGCAGCGGGCGGTGCAGGTCCGGGACGAACAGCACGCTCTCGCTCAGTCCGGCGGCGCCGCGCGCCGCGCGCAACTCATTGAGCAGCGGCAGCAGCACGATCGGGATGTCCTTGTGCCCGCCCTGCAGCCGCTCGAGGTAATCGGGCAGCAGCACCGCGCCGCGCATCAGCGAGGCGCAGGCGCCGTCGCGGTCGGCGGTCTCGCCGTTCTGCAGCGCCTGCGCCAGGCGCTCCATCTCCTCGGCGACCATCGCCGGGGCATACAGTTCGACCATGCGCAGCGTGCCCTGCACCTGGTGCAGATAGCCGGCGCAGAAGCGCATCCGGCTGGTGTCGCTGGGATCCTCGACGAAGGCCTCGATCTCGAGCCGCGCCTGGCGCAGCGTCTCGTCGAGTTCCGGCTTGATCCAGCCGAGCGAGGTGTAGTCGATCGCGTCGCGCAGCGCCGTCATCGCGCACCCCCGGGGGAATGCGCGCGGACGCGGCTGCAGGCTGTACCGGTGCGCTTCATGCTGGTGTGGGTCTCGTCCTGGCTGGCGGCAGCGGTCAAGCCGGCAGCTTGAAGTCGGCGACCGAGCGGCGCAGGTCGGCGGCGAGCTGGGCCAGGTTGCCGATCGACTCGGCGGTCTGGCTGGCGCCCTGCGAGGTCTGCGCGGTGATCGACTGGATCGTGTCCATCGCCTGGGTGATGTTGGAGGCCGCGGCCGACTGCTGCTGCGCGGCGCTGGAGATGCCCTGAATCAGGTCGGCCAGGCTGGTCGAGACGCTTTCGATCTCGCCCAGCGCCGTGCCGGCGTCCTCCGCCAGGCGCGCGCCGGCGACCACTTCCGAGGTCGTCTGCTCCATCGAGCTGACCGCCTCGTTGGTATCGCTCTGGATGGTCTGCACCAGCGTTTCGATGCGCTTGGTCGCGTTCGACGCGCGCTCGGCGAGGCGCTGCACCTCGTCGGCCACCACCGCGAATCCGCGGCCGGCCTCGCCGGCCGAGGCCGCCTGGATCGCCGCGTTCAGCGCCAGGATGTTGGTCTGCTCGGAGATGTCGTTGATCAGTTCCACGATCGAGCCGATCTCCTGGGACGACTCGCCCAGGCGCTTGATGCGCTTGGAGGTCTCCTGGATCTGGTCGCGGATCGAGTCCATGCCCTGGATCGTCTGCCGCACCACGCCCGCGCCCTTGGTCGCGATCTGCACCGAGCGCTGCGCCACGTCGGCCGACTCGGCCGAGTTCTTCGAGACCTGGTCGATGCTGGCCGCGATCTCGCTGATCCGGTTGGACGCCGAGGTGATCTCGCGCGCCTGGTGTTCGGCCGCCTCGGCCAGGTGCATGGCGGTGGCCTGCGTCTCCTGCGCGCTGGAGGAGACCTGCACCGAGGTGTCGTTGATCGTCTGCACCAGGTTGCGCAGCTGCTCGACCGCGAAATTGATCGAGTCGGCGATCGCCCCGGTCATGTCCTCGGTGACGGTGGCCTTGACCGTCAGGTCGCCTTCGGCGAGCGAGCCCATCTCGTCCAGCAGGCGCATGATCGCCTCCTGGTTGCGGTTGTTGAGCTCCATCGTGGTTTCGTAGCGTTCCTTCTGGGCGCGGTTCAGGCTGAGCACCAGCAGGACGATGGCGGCCAGCGCGATCGCGCCGGCGATGATGCTGATCCAGATGTTGCCGAGGACGCTGGTGTCGGCGAGCGAGCCGAACGCGGTGAACGCCTGGAACAGGTTCTCGCTGTCGGACAGCAGCTGGTCGGAGCCGGCGGTGAGCGCCGCGGCGGCCGCCTGCGCGCCGAACAGGTTCTGGGCGCTGCCGAGGATGGCGTCCAGGTCCTCCTTCATCTCGGTCCACAGCCCGGTGGCGTTCTCCAACGCCGCCAGTGCGCCGCCGTTGCTCAGAGCCTGGACGTTCATGCCCTCGTCGCCTTCGCGCAGGCCCTCCAGCACCTGCTCGAACACGCCGACGTCGCGCGCCAGCGCCTCGCCGGCGATCGCCGCGGCGGGGCCGCCGGCCTGGATCTCTGTGACGCGCCTGGCCATGGTCGAGGCCAGCACCACCTCGCGCAGCGCGATGTAGACCTGCGAGGCGGGCGAACCGCTGTTCGACATCGCGCGGACCAGTTCGTCCAGCTGCGCCTGCAGCTGCGGGACCCGCTGGGTGAAGCGCTCGGCGTTGCCGGCCAGCGCCAGCACCGCCTGTTCGCTGGCGATCACCTGCTGGGCGTGCTTTTCCAGCGGCGCCCAGGTCTGGCTGACCGAGCGGATCGGCCCCGACACCCCGGCGGTGTCGCCGAAGTTGCTGTTGAGCCCGGCGACGTCCTGGTCGATCTCGGCCTTGGTGGACTTGAACGCCGCGTAGGCCTCGGCGTCGCCGGCGACCGCTTCGCGTCCCTGGATCGCCAGGCGCTGCGAGTTCACCTGCAGGCTCGAGGCGGCGGTGCTGGCGCCGCCCAGGCGGGAGGCCTTCCAGATCGCGTAGCCGGTGTTGGCGCCGAAGATCAGCAGCGCGATCGCCAGCACGGTCAACCAGAAGTTGGTGCCCAGATTGCGGCCCTTGCCGGCGACGGTGTCCATTACGGTGCTCATGGCCTTACCCCTGTGTCTTTCGATGCGGCGTTCAGGCCGCGGCTTGTCTGAATTCCGGCGTGCGGGCCAGCCGGTCGAGGCTGAAGACTCCCCACTCGATGTCGCCGAGCCGATAGGCGCGGTCGACGAAATGCGCATAGCGGCCCACGGCCAGCGGCTCGGCGGGGATTTCCTGCTCCTCGAGGAAACTGCGCTGCCCGAACAGCTCGTCGATGGTCACCGCCACGTCGCCGCCCGGCTGGCGCACGATGAGCACTCGCTGGCTCTCGTGCAGCACGGTGCGCTCGCCCTCGAGGAACTGCTTGAGGTCGACGATCGGCAGCAGGTTGCCGCGGATGTTGGCGACGCCGAGCATCCACGACTGCGCGCCGGGCACCGGGGTGATCTGCGGCATCGGCAGGATCTCCAGCACCTCGTCGAAGCCGGACGCCAGGCGACGCGCGCCGATGCGGTAGCCGACCCCGCGCCACAGGCCGGGCGCATCCAGCTCCTCGGGCAGGCCGGCCACGTGCGCCAGGCTGCGCGCCTCGTAGTCGAGCAGGATCGAGAAGGGATCGCCCGGGAGCTGCGGGTCGCGCGCGCGGATCATGTCGCGGCGCCGAGCAACTCGTTGATGCTGCCGATCAGGGTCTCCTCGCTCGGCGGCTTGACCAGATACCCCTTGGCACCCTGGCGCATGCCCCAGGCGCGGTCCGTCTCCATGCCCTTGGTGCTGACGATGATCACCGGGATGGCACTGGTGTCGGCGTCGCGCGACAGCGCGCGGGTGGCCTGGAAGCCGTTCATGCCGGGCAGCACCACGTCCATCAGCACCAGGTCGGGACGCTCGCGGCGGCAGGCCTCGATGCCGTCCTCGGCGCTGGTCGAGGTCAGCACCTGGTGGCCGTTGCGCTCGAGCAGCTGGGTGAGGACCGCGGTATCGGTCGGCGAGTCTTCGATCAACAGGATGCGTGCCATGGTATTGCCCTGCCCCCCGGTCAGGTGCTGACGTGCTTGCGGATCGCGTCGAGGAGTTCCTCGCGCGTGAACGGCTTGGTGACGTACTGCTCGGAACCGACGATCCTGCCGCGTGCCTTGTCGAACAGGCCGTCCTTGGAGGACAGCATGATGACAGGTGTCTGGCGGAACATCTGGTTGTTCTTGATCAGCGCGCAGGTCTGATAGCCGTCCAACCGCGGCATCATGATGTCGACGAAGATGATCTGCGGATGCTGATCGGCGATCTTGGCCAGGGCCTCGAAGCCGTCGACCGCAGTCGTCACCTCCGCCCCCTCGCGCCTGAGCAGCGTCTCGGCGGTCCGGCGGATGGTTTTCGAATCGTCGATCACCATCACCCGCAAGCCATCGAGGCTCCCGGCGCGTTTCTGGTCTTGCGTCATCAAATGATCCCCTGGCGCGGTGTTCTCGACGGCCGACACCGCTGCAATGGCGTCTTATATCCCAGTCGGCCGGCGCACTGTCAAGCTTCGCACGCCGCGCGCTTCGCCGCGACCCGCGTTCACGGCGCTGCGCCTCGAACCGCGCCTGCTAACATCGCCGCTCCCCCGCTGCCGCCACCGCCATGCCCCTCGATGTCGTCGTCGTGATGGATCCGATCGGCTCGATCAAGGTCGCCAAGGATTCGACGTTCGCGATGCTCCTGGCGGCGCAGCGTCGCGGACATCGCCTGCACTACGTGCCGCCCGGAGGGCTGTCGGTGACCGCCGGCGTCGCGAAAGCGCGCGTGGCGGCACTGACGGTCCGCGACGACCCGGCAGGCTGGTTCGAATTGGGACAGGCATCACAACGTACGCTGGGGTCCGGAGACGTGGTGCTGATGCGGCGCGACCCGCCGGTCGACGCCGAATACGTCTACGACACCCAGATCCTCGGCCTGGCGCAGCGGGCGGGGGCCCTGGTGGTCAACGACCCGCAGGGACTGCGCGACCTGAACGAGAAACTGGCGGCGCTGGAGTTCCCCGAGTGCTGCCCGCCGACCCTGGTCAGCCGCGCCGCCCCGGACCTCAAGGCCTTCGTGGCCGAGCACGGCGAGGCGGTGCTCAAGCCGCTGGACGGCATGGGCGGGCGCTCGATTTTCCGGGTCGCCGCCGGCGACCCCAACATCAACGTGATCCTGGAGACCCTGACCGCCGGGGGACGCAATCTCGCCATGGCGCAACGCTACCTGCCGGAGATCGCCGGGGGCGACAAGCGCATCCTGCTGATCGACGGCGAGCCGGTGCCGTTCTGCCTGGCGCGGGTGCCCCAGGGAGACGACTTCCGCGGCAACCTCGCCGCCGGCGGACGCGGCGAGGGCCGGCCGCTCGGCGAGCGCGATCGCTGGATCGCGGCGCGGGTGGGGCCGGAGATGAAGCGCCGCGGGATGGTCTTCGTCGGCCTGGACGTGATCGGCGACTGGCTGACCGAGGTCAACGTGACCAGCCCGACCTGCATCCGCGAACTCGATGCCCAGTTCGGCCTGGACATCGCCGGCGACCTGTTCGCGGCGATCGAGGCCCGCGCCTGACCCCATGGTCCCCGCCGCGCAGCTGCCCTCCCCGATCGGCGACCGCGAGCGCCTCAGCGCCACCCTGGTGCTGTCGCTGCTGCTCCACGGCATGCTGGTGCTGGGGCTGGGCTTCGCGCTCGACGACGCCGCCCCGGTGATGCCCACCCTGGACGTGATCCTCACCGAGACCACCAGCCCGCTCACCCAGCAGCAGGCCGACTTCCTGGCCCAGGCCAGCAACCAGGGCGGCGGCGAGCACGAGCAGAGCCGGCGGCCGCGCGAATCGCAGCTCGGCCACGCGCCGCAGGACGAGCCCGGCATCGCCCCCGAACCGCTGCGCGCGCAGTCCCCCGACGCCCGGCCGCCGCCGCAGGCGCGGGTGATCAGCAGCCGCAGCGGCGAGCAGCTGGCCGTCGCTCCCGACCCGCCCCCGCAGGCCGACCCCTCGCTGCTGCCGGAAGGCCGCGACCGCATCGAGCGCGACATGGAGATGGCGCGCCTGGCCGCCGAGATCCACCTGCGCTCGGAGCGCTATGCCAGGCGGCCCAAGCGCAAGTTCGTCTCCGCCAGCACCCAGGAATACGCCTACGCCGCCTACCTGCGCGCCTGGGTGGACCGGGTGGAGCGGGTCGGCAACCTCAACTATCCCGACGAGGCGCGGCGGCGCCGGCTCGCCGGCGAGCTGGTGATCAGCGTGGCGATCCGCCGCGACGGCTCGGTCGAGAACGCCGAGGTGATCCGCTCCAGCGGCATCCGCCTGCTCGACGATGCCGCGCTGCGCATCGCCCGGCTGGCCGAACCCTACCCGCCGCTGCCCCGTACCGACGAGGAGGTCGATGTCCTCCACGTCACCCGCACCTGGCAGTTCCTGCCGGCAGGCGAGTTGATCGACGGCTGACCGGGAGCTGGCGGCCTCCGGCCGCGCGTTCTCGATCTCCCGTTACAGGCGCTTCCACAGGAAGCCTTCGCCACGCCGATGGTAGACCGCCAGTGCGCGCCCGTAGAACTCGCGCACCGGTACCAGGCCGAACTGGCGGCCATCGGCGCTGCGCCCGCGGTGGTCGCCGAGCACCAGCGCCATGCCGTCGGGTACGACGATCGGCGCCATGTCAGGCCCGCCGCCATGGCGCAGGTCCAGGCTCACCAGCCGCGTGCCGAAGCGCTCGACCTCCGTCCCTGCGCCTCGCGGCCGCAGCCACGCGCCGTTGATGCGCAGCCGGCCGTCGACCAGTTCGACGGTATCGCCGGCCACCGCCACCACGCGCTTCACCAGGCGGGTGCCGTCGACCGGGGAATCGAACACCACCACCTCGCCGGGGCGGGGCCCCTCGCGCGGGACCAGGTCCACCAGGGTGAAGGGCAGGCGCAGCCCGTAGGCGGTCATATCCACCGCAATGCGGTCGCTCGGCTGCAGGGTCGGCTGCATCGAACCGCTCGGCACGTGGTAGTGGTTGGCGAAGGAGGAGCGTGCCACCAGCATCAGCAACACCAGGAGCAGCAGCGGCAGGGCTTCGGCGCGCAGCCAGGCGCGGGTCCTGGCTGCGGTGGATGCGGGGCCGGTGCGGGAAGATGTCACGGGGCCTTCTTGGTGATGCGGCTGCGGCTGGCCGGGGCTCCTCTCGGACCGGTGATCGCCGGGGAAGTTCATCCGGCCCGATCGCCGCCGCCTCATGCGCGACGACCGGGTGGGCGCCCGGAATCGCGCCCACCCGGCCGGCGCCCCGCGGCTTCACGGCCATGGGCCGCCGCTACGCGCCCTCTGCGGAAGCGGGCCCTGCAGGAGCGGGCCATGCCCGCGAAAGCCGACGATCCGACCGTTGCCCGGCAGCTCCGCCGGCCTCCCCAAGCCGCGCGTTCCTCCGCGGGCGCGCTGCACTATTCCCCCTGCCGACGCCTCGCCTGCTGCTCGGCCAGGGTCAGCGCCACGTTGTCGCGCAGGTAGGCCGGCTCGAGGGATTCCGGGGCCACGCCGCCGCCGGCGGCGAATTCCGCCGCCGCCAGGCGCGCCACGTCGCCCGCCCGCGGCAGCGCGGCAGCATCGATGCTGCGCATCGCCGGCCCCAGCCGCATCGCCAGCGCGCCATCGGCGGCGGCGAATCCGGTCCCCACGCCGAGCCAGCCCGGCGCTTCGTCCGGCAGCGCCACCGCATCGGGAGGCGCCACGCGCTCGGCCGCCATCGCCGCCAGTCCGTCGCCGCGGCGCTGGAAGGCACCGGCATAGACCTCGCCCATGCGCGCGTCGATCGCCGCGAGGATCCTTGCGTCCGCGGCACCGGCAGGCCGGGCCCGCATCGCCAGCGCGGCCAGGGTCGACACCGGCACCACCGGCAGGTCGAGCGCCAGGGCGATGCCCTGCGCCAGCGCGATGCCCAGGCGCACGCCGGTGAAGGCACCCGGCCCGCGCCCGATCGCAACCGCATCGAGCTGCGCGCGCGCGATTCCCGCCTCGGCCAGCAGCGCCTCCGCCCAGGGCAGCGCCAGCTCGGCGTGGCGGCGCGGGGCCAGCTCGAAGCGCTCGAGCAGTCCGGCATCGGTCCAGAGGGCGACCGAGCAGGCTTCGGTGGCGGTTTCGAAGGCGAGCAGGTTCATTCGGGAATCGGGAATCGGGAATCGGGAATCGGGAATCGGGAATCGGGAATCGGGAATCGGGAATCGGGAATCGGGAAAAGCGTAGCGGCTTTCGCAGCCGGCAAGGGGATCCGGCGCGGCGCGGCTATCCAGCCGCGTCGGCGAAGGCCGGGGCGAAGAAGGCCTGGACGTCGGCGACGTCGCGGGTGACCGGGAACGGCGGCATCGAGTCCAGGAACACCCGGCCGTAGCCCTTGCCGGTCAGGCGCGGATCGCAGAGCACCAGTACGCCGCGGTCGCGCTCGCTGCGGATCAGCCGGCCGACGCCCTGTTTGAGGGCGATCACCGCCTGCGGCAGCTGCTCGTCCGGGAACGGATTGCCGCCCGCGCGGCGGATCGCCTGCAGCCGCGCCTCGAATACCGGATCGTCCGGCGCGGCGAACGGCAGCTTGTCGATGATCACCACGCTCAGCGCGTCGCCGGCCACGTCCACGCCCTCGCGAAAGCTGGCGGCACCCAGCAGCACGCCGTTGCCCGATTCGCGGAATCGCTGCAGCAGCACGTGGCGCGGCCCCTCGCCCTGCACGAACAGCGGCCAGGGCCCGCCGCGCAGCAGCGCCGCCGCCTCGCGCAGCGCGCGGTGCGAGGCGAACAGCAGGAAGGCGCGCCCGCCCGAGGCGTGCAGCACCGGGAGCACCGCGTCGACGATCGCCGCGGTGTAGTCGCGCGACGCGGGCTGCGGCAGCCGCTGAGGCAGGTAGCACAGCGCCTGCGCGTTCCAGTCGAACGGGCTGGGCGCCAGCAGCGTGCGCGGGGCGTCCAGCCCCAGGCGCGTGGCGATGTGCTCGAAGTCGCCGCCGACCGCCAGGGTCGCCGAGGTGAACACCCAGGCAGCGCGCGACTGCTCGCGATGGCTGCGCAGCGGCCCGGACACGTCCAGCGGGGTGCGCTGCAGGCGAAAGCCGCGCGGCGACAGTTCGTACCAGCGCACGTCGTCGGCAAAAATGGGGTCAGGTTCATTTTCCGCCGACGATGTGTCGGTGCCGGACACATCCTGGTCGGAAAATGAACCTGACCCCATTTTTTCATGCCAGCGCGCCAGCCTGGTGGAGAACTCCAGCGCACGGGCGCGACAGGCATCGAAGCCGGGGGCGGCCTCGGCCAGCGGCGCCACCGCGGCGGCGAAATCGCGCAGCACCCCGGCAAGCCCGTCGAGGGCCGCGGCGACCGGAGCCTCGTCCAGCAACCGGTCTCGGGTGCCCCGTGCCGGCAGCGCCTCCATGTCCGCGCGCAGCGCGCGCACCGCCTGCTCCAGCGCGCGCGCCGGCCCCTGCATCACGCCCAGCGAGCCCTCCACCTCGCGGCACTCGCCGAGCGCGTCGCGCGCCAGTTCCACCAGCGGCCGCGCGCTCAGCCCCTCGCCGAAGAACTGGGCGGCCAGCTCCGGCAGCTGGTGCGCCTCGTCGACCACGAACGCCTGCGCCCCGGGCAGGATCTCGCCGAACCCTTCCTGCTTCAGCGCCAGGTCGGCGAGCAGCAGGTGGTGGTTGACCACCACCAGGTCGGCGCTCTGCGCGCGCTGTCGCGCCTGCACCACGAAGCATTCGCTCCAGAACGGGCATTCGCTGCCCAGACAGTTGTCGACGGTGGAGGTGACCAGCGGAATCAGCGGCGAGTCCTCGGGCATCGCCTCCAGCTCGGCCAGGTCGCCCATGCGGGTGCGCCCGCTCCAGGCCACCACGCGCTGGAACAGCGCCACCTGGTCGCGCGCGGTGAAGCGGGGCTCGCCCTTGGCCCGCTCCAGCCGGTACCGGCACAGATAGTTCGCGCGGCCCTTGAGCAGCGCGGTCCGCAGCCCGGCGCCGAGCGCGTCGCGCACCCGCGGCAGGTCGCGATGATAGAGCTGGTCCTGCAGCGCGCGGGTGCCGGTGGAGACGATGGTCTTGAGCCCGGACAGCAGCGCCGGCGCCAGGTAGGCGAAGGTCTTGCCCGTCCCGGTGCCGGCCTCGGCCAGCAGGGTGCCGCGGCTCTCGAAGGCCTCGGCGATGGCGGTCGACAGCGCCTGCTGGGAGGGCCTGGGCACGAATCCGTGAATCCGCTCCGCCAGCGCCCCGCCCTCGCCCAGCGCGGCGCGCGCGGCCGGCGCGAGGCCGTCCGGGTCCATCCCGACGGCGGCGCGCCCCGCGCTCATCGTCGCGGTGCGCGCGCCGGACGCAGGTCCCGGGGCGCCTCGAGTTGCCGGAACGCGTTCAATAGCGCTCCGGCCCGGCCACCCGGCAGCCCGCGACCTGCTCGCGTGCCGAAGCCGCCCCTTCGGCGTCCGCGGCCAGCAGCCGCAGCTGTTCCAGCGTCGCCCAGTGCCGGCGGCACAGCGGACCGACCTGGGCGCCGAGCGCGTAGGCGCGCTGGGCCAGTGCGTCGGCGGCGGCGAAATCGCCCAGCAGCACCGCCAGCTCGGCGCGCTCCTGCAGCAATGCGGGATCGGCGTCGACGATCTCCAGGGCGCGGTCGAGGGCCTCGGCCGACGCCTGGTAGTCGCCGGCGGCCTCGAGGCGGCCGGCCTGCTGGCGCAGATCCTCCACGCGCGGGTCGCGCAGCGGCTGCACCGCCAGCTCGCCCTCGCCGTCGCCGGCGGCGGCGCGGATGCTGGCGACCATCTGCGCCGCGTCGGCCACGGGCATGTCCACGCCCCGCCACGGATCCTGCACCGGGCCGCCGGCGCAGGCCGCCAACGCGACCGCGGCCGCGAACGTCAGCAGCCGCGCTGCGGCCAGGGGGCGCGACATGGTCATGGTTCGTACTCCTCGGGTGGTACCTGATCGGACTCGGCCGGCGGCGTCGCCGGGTCCGCGGTCTCGGCAGCGGGCTCGCGCTCGCCGACGCCGAACCAGCGGCGCCAGCCGCCGCGGCGTGGCTCCTCGCGGGGGGCCGTGGCGGCGCCGGCCTGCACATCGTAGCCGCCTGCGGCGATCTCCGGCGCAACGTAGACGCAGGGCTGGAACGGCGGCGCGAATCCCGCCACGAACGGGAAGCGGCGCGCCTCCGGGCAACCGGCCTCGGTGCTGAAGCCCTGCACCACCCACTGCCAGTCCAGGCCGCCGTCGCCGACCTCGAGCGGCGCACTGGGCAGCCGCGCGAACATGTCCGACCAGGCGCGCATCGCGCCGGTGGCGCCGTACAGGCCGGTGGGCTCGTTGCGGTCGTTGCCGATCCACACCACCGCGAGGTGGTCGCCGGTCCAGCCGGCGAACCAGCTGTCGCGGCCGTCGTTGCTGGTGCCGGTCTTGCCCGCCGGCTTGAGCCGGCCGAGGCCGTCGTTGACCAGCTGGCGGCCGGTGCCGGAGCTCACCGCGTGCTGCAGCGCCAGGTTGACCAGGCGCGCGGCCACCGCGTCGCCGTCCTGGGCGTCGGCCGGCGCCTTGTCGTAGCGGTTGACCGTACGTCCTTCCGGATCGAGCACGCCGCGCACCAGGCGCAGCGGCTGGATCTCGCCGCCGGAGGCGAGGAACTGGTACAGCTGCGCCATCGCGTAGGGGCTCTGGTCGACCGACCCCAGGATCAGCGCCGGGTTGGGGCCGGCCTCGATCCCGGCCAGGGTGCGGAGCAGCTCGGCCAGCCGGCGCGGGTCGACGTCCATGCCGATGCGCACCGTGGCCTGGTTGTAGGAGCGCGCCAGGGCATCGATCAGGCGTACGCTGCCGTGGTTGCGCTTGTCCGAATTGACCGGGGTCCAGCGCTTGCCGTTGGGCAGGGTGATGGTGACCGGCGCATCGTCCACCCAGGTCGCCAGCGAGTAGCGCGTCGGCTGCGCCAGTGCCAGCAGGTAGACGAAGGGCTTGAGCAGCGACCCCACCGGGCGCTGCGCCTCGATGGCGCGGTTGAAGCCGTGCTCGGTCGGTTCGCGGCTGCCGACCACGGCGATCACCTCGCCGTTGTGCACGTCGGTCAGCACCAGTCCGGCCTGCAGCGGCGGCCGCTTGTCCTTGCTCAGCGCCTCGATGGTGCGGCGCACCGCCCCTTCGGCGTAGCCCTGGGCCGCGGGCGACATCGCGGTCATCACGCTGAGCCCGGCGCCCTGCAGGGCGTCGGCGGGATAGTCGCGGCCCAGCTGCCGGCGCACCAGGTCGACATAGGCCGGAAAGCGGTTGGCGGCCAGGCTGCCGGGCGTGCTGGTCACGCCCAGCGGCGCGGCCAACGCGCGCCGGTACTCGGCCTCGTCGAGGAGCCCGCTATCGCGCATCTGCGCCAGGGCGAAGTCGCGGCGCTGCGTCGCACGCTCGGGATGGCGGCGCGGATCGTAGAACGACGGACCGCGGATGATCCCGACCAGCAGCGCGATGTGCTCGGTCTCCAGGTCGGCGAGCCGGCGCCCGAACCAGAACTCGGCGCCGGCAGCGACGCCGTGGATCGCCTGCGCCCCGCGCTGCCCCAGGTAGACCTGGTTGAGGTAGGCCTCGAGGATGCTGCCCTTGTCGTAGCGCGCCTCGATCAGCAGCGCATAGAGGATCTCGTTGAACTTGCGGGTGTAGGTCTGCTCGCGGCCGATCCCGAGCAGCCCCGAGCGCGCCAGCTGCTGGGTGAGCGTGCTGCCGCCCTGGCGCGCCTCGCCGGCGCGCAGGTTGACCCAGGCGGCGCGGAGCATGCCGCTGAGGTCGATGCCGCGGTGATGGGCGAAGTCGCGGTCCTCGACCGCCTGCAGCGCATCGGTCAGCAGCACCGGCACCTCCTCGACCCGCACCAGCCGCCGCTCCTCCTGCTGCTGCCCGTAGAGGGTGGCGATGCGCGCCGGATCCAGCCGCACGCGCTCCAGGGCCTTCTCGGTGGCGGCGTCGCGCAGGCGTTCGACGCGGCCTCCGGACAGCGTGACCACCACGCGCGCCGGCGCCACCGCGCCGTCGACGTCCTGGAAGCCGCGGCTGGCGATGGTCCACTTGCCTTCCCCGCCGTCCCACGTGCCGGCGCGCTCGCCGTCGCCCTCGCGATACGCGGCGGCGTCCAGCTCGGCGCGCAGCGTCTGCGTGTCCATCGCCAGCCCTGGAGCCAGCTGCAGCGGGCGCGCATACACCCGCGTGGGCACCTGCCAGCGCAGCTCGCCGAAATGGCGGCTGACCTGCTGGTTGAGGTACAGGGTGTAGGGGATCAGCAGCCCCAGGGCGAGGCCGGCGGCCGCCAGCCCCCAGGTCAGGATCCGCCGGCGCCAATCGGTGCGCGCGGCGCTGTCGCCGTCGTCGTCTTCGTCGTAATCGATACGGGGCATTGAGCTGGGGCGCGCGCGGGGGATGCGACAATGGGCATTCCCGCGAGTCTAGCGCAGCGCCGTCGCGCGTCCCTGCCGCGGGTGACCGACCATTCAGATTGCGAGCGACGCCCGAGGCCGTGCTTCCAGATCCCCGCTACCACTGGCGCCGCCTGGGCGCGCGCCTGCACCGCCTGCGGCTGGCGCTGCATGCGCGCGGCTGGCGCGGGATG
>NZ_JACCKA010000061.1 GCF_013425525.1 Luteimonas salinisoli
GCGCGGCGTGGATCCGGCGCGGGCGCGGACCGTCCGCCGGATGCGGCCACTGCTGCAGCAGCCACAGCGCCTCGGTGCGCTGACCGGCCAGCAGCACCCGCTCGCCGGTGAGGCACTGCGCCACGCTGGCGGCGGCCCCCTCCCCGGCTGCCGCCGCGCCGCCGTCCGACAGGACCTGCTCGCAATCGGCGGCGGCCCGGCCCAGCGCCTGCAACGCCTGCAGGGTCGCTGCCGCGCCGAGCTCCCGGGTGGCGGGCAGTACGGCCAGGGCGCGGCCGAGTTCCAGCCAGGGCGCGCGGAAGCGCTGCAGACGCTCGCCGAGCGGATGCCGCCGTGCGCCACGCGACCAGCCCTGCAGCTCCTCCTGCCACCAGGCCAGCTTGGCGAGCCCGGGGGTGGGATCCGGCCCGCCCCAGGCGGCGTCGCTCAGCTCCTGCAGCAGCGCGAACCACGCGGCGGCGGGTGCGCGTGCGGGCTCGGGCAGGAACGCGACGGCGATCCGCCATTCCGGCCAGCGGGTGCGCCACTTGGCGATGAATCCCTCGGCTTCCGAAGCGTTCATTTCGTCGATCCGGGGAACGGCACCGTGCGCGGCGTCAGGCGGGCGGGGCCGTCGCGGCCGCCCGGGATGCGCGATCCTCCGACCACGGCCAGCGGCCGGGCACGAGCAGGTCCTGCGGCGCCTCGACCATCACGTCGCCCAGCCACGCCACCGGATCGTCGTCGTGCAGGCGGTAGCCCCACAGCGCGACCACCGAGGGCATGCCCGCCGCGCGCGCCGCGGCGATGTCGCGCTCGTCGTCGCCGACGTAGACGCAGGAACCCGCCGCCAACCCGGCCTCGCGCGCCGCATGCAGCAGCGGCAGCGGATGCGGCTTTCGCTCGGGCAGCGTGTCGCCGCCCACCAGCACCGCGCAGCGCCCTTCCCAGCCGAGCTGCGGCAGGATTTCCCGCGCCAGATGCTCGGGCTTGTTGGTGACGATGCCCCACACCGAACCGGCCGCCTCCAGCGCCGCCAGCAGTTCCTCGACGCCGGCGAACGGCGCGCCGTGGCGGCCGAGCTCCTCGCGATAGACCTCCAGGAATTCCGGCACCAGTCCGGCGACGTCCGCCTCGGCCAGGTCGGGGAACGCCGCCGCGGCCATCGCCCGCGCGCCGCGCGAGACCCGCGGCCGCAGCGCCGCCAGCGGCATCGGCGCGATCCCGCGCGCGGCGCGCATGCGGTTCACCGTGGCCAGCATGTCCGGAGCGCTGTCGAGCAGGGTGCCGTCGAGGTCGAACAGCACCCCCGGCGGATAGCCGCCCCGCCCCGCCACGGCCCTAGCGCCCATGCCCGGCGCCCGGCCTGACCGCGCATGCGAGGTAGTTGACGTCGGTGCGCCGGCTCAGGCGCGCGGCATTGCGCCAGGGCGCGTAGGCCATGCCGCTGACGTCCTCCAGTTCCAGCCCCGCGTCCTGCAGCCAGCGCCGCAGCTCGGACGGGCGGATGAAGTCGCGGTACTGGTGAGTGCCCCTGGGCAGCAGCCCGGCCACGTACTCGGCGCCGACGATCGCCAGCGCGAACGCCGCCGGCGTGCGGTTGAGGGTGGACACGAACAGCCGCCCGCCCGGCCGCAGCAGCCGCGCGCAGGCGGCGACGATGGCGGCAGGGTCCGGGACGTGCTCGAGCATTTCCATGCAGGTGACCACGTCGAAGCTCTCCGGACGCGCAGCCGCCAGGCTCTCGACCGCGGTTTCCTGGTAGTCGACCTCGATGCCGGACTCCAGGCGGTGCAGCCTGGCGATGCGGATCAGTTCCGCCGACAGGTCGATCCCGGTGACCCTGGCGCCCTCGCCCGCCATCGCTTCGCTGAGCAGACCGCCGCCGCAGCCGACGTCCAGGACCTCGGCGCCGGCCAGCAGCGCCCGTTCGGCGACGTAGGCCAGGCGCACCGGATTGAGGGCGTGCAGCGGCTTCTGGGGACCGTCGGGGTCCCACCAGCGCCCGGCCAGGGCCCCGAACTTGTCGAGCTCGGCCTGGCGGAAGTTCGGCGGCTGCCGGGGGTCGGATCCGCTGCTGGTCATGTCCCGCTCCTGTGGTCCGGTTGGCTCAGCGGCGGATCGCGGCGATCCGCTCGCGCCATTGCCGTGCATTGGCGACCACGGCCGCGGCGTCAAGATCCACCAACTCGCGCGCCACCAGCTTCTCGCGTCCGGCGATCCAGACGTCGCCGACCTGGTGGCGGCCGGTGGCGTAGACCAGCTGCGAGAACACGTGGTGGAGCGGCTGGGTCTCCAGCGGCGAGAGGTCGATGCAGGCCAGGTCGGCCTGCTTGCCCGGCTCGATCGAGCCGACCAGATGGTCGAAGCCGATCGCCTTCGCCCCGCCCAGGGTGGCCGCGCGCAGCGCCGTGGCGGCGTCGAACGCGCCGGCGTCGCCAGCCACGGCCTTGGCCAGGATCGCCGCGGTGCGGGTCTCGCCGAGCATGTCGAGGTCGTTGTTGCTGGCGCAGCCGTCGGTGCCGATCGCCAGGTTCACCCCGACGCGCTCCAGCGCGCAGGCCGGGCAGAAGCCGGAGGCCAGCTTGAGATTGGACTCCGGGCAATGCACCACGGAGACGCCGCGCTCGGCGCATTGGCGCATCTCGGCCTCGGTCACCTGGGTCATGTGCACGGCGATCAGGCGGTCGTTGACCAGCCCCAGCCGGTCCAGCCGCGCCAACGGGCGCTGGCCGTGCTCGGCCAGGGACTGCTCGACCTCCTGCGCGGTCTCGTGCAGGTGCAGGTGCACCGGCACGTCGAGCTGGTCGGCGAGCATGCGGATGCGCTCGAAGCTGGCGTCGCTCACGGTGTACGGCGCGTGCGGCGCGAACGCGGTGTCGATCAGGGCGTCGCCGCGCCACTGGTCGTGGACCTCGCCGGCGCGGTCGAAATACTCGTCGTCGGTCTTCGCCCATGCGGTGGGGAAGTCGATCACCGGCAGGCCGATGCGGGCACGGAAGCCGTGGCGCCGGTAGGTCGCCGCCTGCACGTCCGGGAAGAAATAGTTCTCGTTGACGCAGGTGGTACCGCCGCGGAGCATCTCGGCGATCGCCAGGGTCACGCCGTCGGCGACGAACTCGGGGCCGATCACGGCGGCCTCCACCGGCCAGATGTGCTGCTGCAGCCAGACCTTGAGTGGCAGGTCGTCGGCGACGCCGCGCAGCAGCGTCATCGGATTGTGGGTGTGCGCGTTGACCAGGCCGGGGATCAGCGCCCCGTCCGGGCGCGAGACGATGCGCCCGGCAGCGAACCGCGCGCGCGCCTCGGCTGCCGGCAGCACGGCCAGGATCACGCCATCGCGGATCGCCACGGCGTGGCGCTCCAGCACCACCCCGTGCGGCTCGACCGGGACCACCCAGCCGGCTTCGATCAGCAGGTCGCAGGGCTGGGGGATGGATTCGGTCATTCGATCTCCTGCGATGGTCATTTCACCCGGCTGACGTACTCGCCGGACCGGGTGTCGACCTTGATCAGCTCCTCCTGGCCGACGAACAGCGGAACCCGCACCACCGCGCCGGTCTCCAGCGTCGCCGGCTTGCCGCCGCCGCCGGAGGTGTCGCCGCGCACGCCGGGGTCGGTCTCGGTGATCTGCAGTTCGACGAAGTTGGGTGGGGTGACCTGGATCGGGGTGCCGTTCCACAGCGTGACCACGCAGGCCTCCTCGCCCTTGAGCCACTTCTCGGCGCCGGCCATGCCGGCCTTGTCGGCCTGCACCTGCTCGAAGTTCTCCGGGTTCATGAAGTGCCAGTAATCGCCGTCGCTGTACAGGTACTGCATGTCGGTATCGACCACGTCCGCCGCCTCGACCGAGTCGGTGGACTTCATGGTGACTTCCTGCACCCGGCCGGAGCGGATCAGGCGGTACTTCACCCGCGTGAAGGCCTGGCCCTTGCCCGGCTTGACGTACTCGGTATCGGTGATGATCGCGGGCTCGCCGTTGACCAGGATCTTCATCCCGTTCTTGACGTCGTTCATGCCGTAGCTGGCCATCGCTGCTCCTGCTGTGCCGCCGCGAGGGCGGATAGAATGTCGGATTCGCGGCCGGCCGGCGCCGGACGCACTGGAAAACAAGCCCGACATGATACCCGCAGCCCCCATCCCCATGCAGCCGCGGCGCTGGCAGCAGGCCTGGCGCGAGGCGGTGCGCGATCCACGCGAGCTGTTGGCGCTGCTCGGCCTGGAGGGTACGGTGCCGGCGATGTCGGACGCCGCCGCCGCGCAGTTCCCGCTGCGGGTGCCGCGCGGCTTCGTGGCGCGGATGCGCCGCGGCGACCCGCACGATCCGCTGCTGCGCCAGGTGCTGCCGCTGGACGAGGAGCTGCACCCGGTGCCCGGCTTCGACCTCGACGCGGTCGGCGACGGCGCCGCCCGCGCCGGCCGCGGCGTGATCCGCAAGTACCGCGGCCGCGCCCTGCTGGTCTCGACCGGCAGCTGCGCGGTGCACTGCCGCTACTGCTTCCGCCGCCACTTTCCCTACGCCAAGGAAACCGCCGCCGCGGCGGGCTGGGACGAGGCGCTCGCCGCGATCCGCGCCGACCGCTCGATCGAGGAGGTGATCCTCTCCGGCGGCGACCCGCTGTCGCTGGCCACCCCCAAGCTGGCCGAACTCACCGACGCCCTCGCCAGGGTGCCGCACGTGAGCCGCTTGCGCCTGCACACGCGCCTGCCGGTGGTCCTGCCGGAGCGCGTCGACGACGACCTCGCCGCCTGGCTCGCCGCCCTGCCCTGGCCGGTGGCGGTGGTGATCCACGCCAACCACGCCAGCGAGTTCGACGCCGGGGTCGACGAGGCCCTTGCCGCCCTGCGCCGCGCCGGCGCGGTGCTGCTGAACCAGGCGGTGCTGCTGCGCGGGGTCAACGACTCCGTCGAGGCGCTGGCGGCCCTGGGCACGCGCGGCTTCGCGGCCGGGGTGCTGCCCTACTACCTGCACCAACTGGACCGGGTGGCCGGCGCCGCGCATTTCGAGGTGCCCGACCGGCGCGCGCTGGCCCTGCATGCGGCGCTGCGCGAGCGCCAGTCCGGTTTCCTGGTCCCCAGGCTGGTGCGCGAGGTGGCCGGGGATGCGTCGAAACGCCCACTTTGACCGGGCCGGCATGGACGCGGCCGGCGCCGCCATGGCATAACCGTCGCCCACTGGGGAGGACCGCATGTCGAAGAATCCGGACAACGCGCTGCGGCTGATGGTGGTCGACGACAGCATGGAGGAGGCCGAGACCATCGTCAGCGGGCTGCGCAACGCCGGCGTGGCGGTCCGCCCGCTGCGCCCTGCGTCGCTGGAGGAGCTGGGCACCATGCTCGGCGGCCAGACCATCGACCTCGTGCTCGCCGCCGACAAGTCCAGCGTGATCCCGCTGGCCGAGGTCGCTCAGCGGGTCCAGGGCAGCGGCAAGGACATCCCGCTGATCGCCGTCGCCGATACCGTCGACGACGCCGTGTTCGCCACGGCCTACGGTTTGGGCGTGCGCCGGATCGCCCTGCGCAGCAAGCCGCAGCTGCTGCTCAACCTGGTCCGGGACGAGTGGGCCGACCTGGACGCGCGGCGCAAGCTGCGCCGGCTGGAATCGCGCGTCCGCGAGACCGAGCGCCGCTGCGACGCCCTGATCGAGTCCTCGCGCGACCCGATCGCCTACATCCACGAGGGCATGCACATCCGCGCCAACGGCGCCTACCTGGAGATGTTCGGCTACGAGTCCTTCGAGGACATCGAGGGCATGTCGCTGCTGGACATGGTGGCGCCGCAGCACCTGGAGGACTTCAAGTCCCTGCTCAAGCGACTGGGCAAGGGCGAGGCGCCGCCGCCGCGCTACGAGCTGCAGGCGCGCGACATGGAGGGCAACGCGTTCCCGGCGTCGATGGAATTCACCCCCGCCCAGTACGAGGGCGAGGCCTGCCTGCAGGTGGTGTTCCGCCGCGAGGAGGTCGACCCGGAACTGGCGCGCCAGGTCGAGGAACTGCGCCAGCGCGATCAGGTGACCGGCCTGCTCAACCGCCCGACCTTCCTGCGCGCACTGGAGGACGCCGTCACCGAAGCCGCGCAGGGCGACGGCAAGCACGGCCTGCTGCTGCTCGAGCCCGATCACTACCAGCGGCTGCTCAACGAGATCGGACTGGATTCGGCCGACGACATGCTCGCCGCCATGGCCCAGCGGCTGCGCGGCGTGCTGGATCCCGGCGTCCTGGCGGCCCGCTACTCCGAGCACCGGCTGGCGGTGCTGCTGCGCGGCGCCGATCACGCCGCCACCACCGCGCTGGCCGAGCGGATCCTCGAGGCGTTCGCCTCGCACGTGTTCGCGATCGGCAACCATTCCAGCACCATCACGGTGAGCCTCGGCGGCGTGCAGATCGGCGAGAAGATCGCCAGCGTCGGCCAGGTGCTGGCCAGGGCGGTCGAGGGGGTGCAGTCGTCGCTGGGCACCGGCGGCGCCCGCTACGAGATCTTCGACCCGGCCGCCTCCGACCGCGCCGAGGAGGAGCACGTCAAGGCCTGGGTGGCGCGGCTGCGCGACGCCCTCGACAACGACGGCTTCGTGCTGCACTACCACCCGGTGATCAGCCTGCAGGGCGACACCGGCGCGGTCTACGAGACGCTGCTGCGGCTCGACGCCGGCGAGGGCGAGCTGGTCAAGCCGCTGTCGTTCCTGCAGATCGCCGAGGAGCACGGCCTGCTGTGGGAGATCGACCATCACGTGATCGGCCAGGCGATCGCCCGCATCGGCGAACGCATGCGCGCCGGCAACCCGACCACGCTGCTGGTCAAGGTCAGCCAGGCCTCGCTGCACGACGACAGCCTGGTGCGCTACATCGGCGAGCAGCTGAGCCAGCACGGCGTGCCGGGCGAGTACCTGGTGCTGGAGCTGCCCGAGGCCAAGGTGTTCACCCACCTCAAGGCCACCCAGGATTTCGCCGTCGCGATCGGAAAGTACGACTGCCGCCTGGCGCTGGAGCAGTTCGGCATCGGCCTGGATTCGTTCCAGCTGCTGGCGCATCTGCAGCCGCACCTGCTCAAGCTGGACCCCAGCTTCACCGACGAGCTGGTGCAGAACCCAGACAACCAGAAGCGGATCCAGGAAATCGCCGGCAAGGCGCGCGAGCTCGGCATCCGCACCATCGCCGAGTTCGTCCAGGACGCGGCCAGCATGTCGATCCTGTTCTCTGCAGGCGTCGACTACGTGCAGGGCAGCTTCCTGGCCGAACCCGGGCCGGAGATGAACTACGACTTCGAATAGAGCCGGGAATCGGGAATCGGAAAAGCAGTGTGCGGCCACTGCTGATCTGTCAGCCACCCCGGCTCTCGACAGCCGAATGGGTCCAGCTGTGATGACCCTCAAGGGGGGACAGGTCTTTGCCGACTCCCGATTCGCGATTCCCGCCCGCGTTAGACCGCCACGTGCCGCGCGGCATCGGCCGCCGGTGGCGCGTTGCGCAGGGCGGCGATGCGCTCCTCGAGCGGCGGATGGCTCATCAGCAGGCGGCGCAGGCCGCTGCCGACGCCGCCGCTGATGCCGAAGGCGGCGATCTGCTTGGGCAGGGTGCTGTGGCCATAGGTCTGGGCCAGGCGCTCCAGCGCCGCGATCATCTTCGGGCGGCCGGCCAGGCGTGCGCCGCCGGCGTCGGCGCGGAACTCGCGCCGGCGCGAGAACCACATCGCGATCATGCTGGCGAACAGCCCGAAGATCATGTCGAGCGCGAACACCACCGCGTAGTAGCCCAGGCCGGTCGAACTGCGCCCACCGCTGAGGTAGCCGTCGATGACCCGCCCGACCACGCGCGCCAGGAAGATCACGAAGGTGTTCAGCACGCCCTGCAGCAGCGCCATGGTGACCATGTCGCCGTTGGCCACGTGCGCCACCTCGTGCGCCAGCACCGCCTCGGCCTCGTCGCGGCTCATCGACCGCAGCAGGCCGGTGGAGACGGCCACCAGGGCGGCATTGCGGCGCGCGCCGGTGGCGAAGGCGTTGATCTCCGGCGCGTCGTACACGGCGACCTCGGGCGTGCCGATTCCGGCGTCGCGCGCCTGCCGCTGCACGGTCTCCAGCAGCCAGCGCTCGACCTCGCTGCGCGGCTGGGCGATGACCTGCGCGCCGGTGAAGCGCTTGGCGGTCCACTTCGACAACGCCAGCGACACGAACGCGCCGCCGAAGCCGAAGACCGCGGCGAACACCAGCAGCCCGGCATTGGTGCCGGGGTCGATGCCGAAAACCGCCATGACGATGCTGACCAGCGCCAGCACCGCCAGATTGGTGGCCAGGAACAGTCCGATCCGCTTGAACATGGGGCGTCGATCCTCTATCGGGTGGCGCGGGGGCGCCGTCTCGCCTGCCATTCGAATGTGGCCATGCGCCGATGAATTCAAGATCATGACGGCGCCCGTCCGACCCGCCGTCCAGCCGCCGTTCGCCGTCCGATGACCTCCCCTCCCCGCCCCGAGCGTGGCCGCTTCGCGCCCTCGCCGACCGGTCCGCTTCACTTCGGTTCGCTGGTCGCGGCCATGGGCAGCTGGCTGTACGCGCACCGCGCCGGCGGCGAATGGCTGGTGCGGATCGAGGACCTCGACCCGCCGCGCGAGGTGGCCGGCGCATCCGCCGCACAGCTGCGCACCCTCCGCGCCTTCGGTCTGCAGCCCGACGGCGAGGTGCTGTACCAGAGCGCCCGCGGCGACGCCTACCGCGCGGCGCTCGACCGCCTGCTGGCCGGCGGCGACGCCTTCGTCTGCCACTGCAGCCGTGCGGACCTGGCCGCCACCGACGGCATCCACCGGCGCTGCGTGGCCTCCAGCCCCCGCTCCGATCCGTCGGTCCGGCTGTGCGTCCCCGCGGGCACGCGGGTGGCGTTCCGCGACCAGGTGCAGGGCGTATTCGCCCAGGACCTGGCCGCCCAGGTCGGCGACATCGTGCTGCGCCGTGCCGACGGCTGCTGGGCCTACCAGCTGGCCGTGGTCGTGGACGACGCCGCCCAGGGCATCACCGAGGTCGTCCGCGGCGCCGACCTGCTCGACTCCACCCCGCGGCAGATCCACCTGCAGCAGCGCCTCGGCCTTCCGACCCCGCGCTACGCCCACCTGCCGCTGGTGCTCGACGGCGACGGCCGCAAGCTCTCCAAGTCGCTGTCCTCCCTTCCGGTCGACGACGCCGAACCGCTGCCGGCGCTGCGCGCCGCCTGGGCCGCGCTCGGTCAGACGCCGGCGGCGGTCGCCTGCGCCGGCTCGCCGACGGCGCTGCTGTCCGCGGCGCTGCGCGCTTTCGACCCCGCGCGCATCCCGCGCCGGCGCGAGACGCTGCTCGCCGCAACGCACAACGCGGATGTCCCGGCCCGCCCATAGAATGGCCGCATGGGTCCAGCGACCCGCACGACCACGATTCCTGGAGGGAGCGGCGATGACGGCAACACGCGTGGCACTGGTCACCGGCGGCACCGGCGGCATCGGCACGGCGATCTGCAAGCGCCTGAGCGATGCCGGCTACAAGGTCGCCACCAACTACCGCAACGAGGACAAGGCCGGGCGCTGGCAGGCGGAGATGAAGGAATCCGGCTACGACGTCTTCCTGGCCAGGGGCGACGTCTCCTCGCCCGACGAAGCGGCGGCCATGGTGGCCGAGGTGACGCGACAGGCCGGGCCGGTGGACATCCTGGTCAACAACGCCGGCATCACCCGCGACGGCACCTTCCACAAGATGACCCCCGAACAGTGGCACGAGGTCATCAATACCAACCTCAACTCCGTGTTCAACGTTACCCGCCCGGTGATCGAGGGCATGCGCGAGCGCAAGTGGGGGCGGATCATCCAGATCAGCTCGATCAATGGCCAGAAGGGCCAGTACGGCCAGGCCAACTACGCCGCCTCCAAGGCCGGCATGCACGGCTTCACCATCTCGCTGGCGCAGGAAAACGCCCGCTTCGGCATCACCGTCAATACGATCTCGCCAGGCTACATCGGCACCGAGATGGTGATGGCGGTCCCCGAGGCCGTGCGCGAGAAGATCGTCGCCCAGATCCCCACCGGCCGCCTCGGTTCGCCCGAGGAGATCGCCTACGCGGTCGCGTTCTTCCTTCCCGACGAGGCCGCCTGGATCACCGGCGCCAACCTCTCGGTCAACGGCGGCCAGTACATGGGCTGGTGAGGCGCCCGCCCGGGCGCCCGCGGCCCGGGCGAGCCGGAGGGGCGATCCGCAGGAGCGGCCCACGGCCGCGAAAACCGCGGCTGGCTCCGGCCGGACCGGCGGCGATCACGGGAGTATTCCACCGCATCGGCCTTCGCGGGCATGACGCGCTCCTGCGTGGGTCGCCCGTCCTGCGCGGACGCAACCCGCGGCTCGCCAGCGCCTGGAATCGATGTTCCTGAGGTGGCGACGCGCCTCCCGGAGCGCCTGCCGGGTGCTCAGGTCACCAAGCGAGTATCGGGGAGCGACTGACCTGAGTGCCCGGCAGGCGCTCCCCCGCAGCGCCCCCCGCAGCGCCCCCTGCAGCACTCCCCGCAGCGCCCCCTGCAGCACTCCCCGCAGCACTCCCCCGCAAGCGCTCCCGCAGCGCTCCCCATCGTGCGCACAGCCCGTGAATACGCCCCCCGCCGCTGTTGCAAGCGCTGCCGCGCTGCGCCATGCTGCGCGGCAACACGGTTAGAGTCACTGCTCCATGAGCGCAATCCGGATCATCAAGAAATACCCTAACCGGCGTCTCTACGACACCGAGATCTCCAGCTACATCACCATCGAGGACGTCCGCCAGCTGATCGTCGACGGCGAGTCCTTCGAGGTCCGCGACGCCAAGAGCGGCGACGACCTCACCCGCCAGGTCCTGCTGCAGATCATCGCCGAGCACGAACAGGACGGGCAGCCGATGCTCTCCACCCAGCTGCTCAGCCAGATCATCCGCTTCTACGGCGACTCCCTGCAGGGCTTCATGGGCACCTATCTCGAACGCTCCATGCAGACCTTCCTCGAGCAGCAGCAGCAGTTCCGCCAGCAGATGGGCGGCCTGCTCGACCAGACCCCCTGGTCGATGATGAACAAGCTGACCGAACGCAACCTCGAACTCTGGCAGGAGTTCCAGCGCAACCTCACCGGCAGCGTCGGCCAGAAGCCCTCCGGCGAGCGCGGCCCGCCCGGCGACAAGCGCGGGCGCTGAGGGGCGTGGCGTCGGCAAAACGTACCGCCGTCGTCACCGGCGGCATCGGCGGGCTCGGCACCGCGATCTGCATCGCCCTGGCACGCGCCGGGCGCCGCGTGGTCGCCGCCGACCTGGGCGGCAACCCCGAACGCATCGAGCGCTTCGAACAGGACGTCGACGGCCTGGACGTCGGCTTCGCGCCGCTGGACGTCGCCGACTTCGACGCCTGCAGCGCCCTGGTCAACGAGATCGAGGCGGCCCACGGCTCGCTCGATATCCTGGTCAATGCCGCCGGCATCACCCGCGACGTCACCCTGCGCAAGATGGATCGGGTGCAGTGGGACGCGGTGATGAACGTCAACCTGGACGGGGTGTTCAACATGTGCCGGCATGCGGTCGAGGGCATGGCCGCGCGCGGCTTCGGCCGCATCGTCAACATCAGCTCGGTCAACGGCCAGACCGGCCAGTTCGGACAGACCAACTATTCGGCCGCCAAGGCCGGCATGCACGGCTTCACCATGGCGCTGGCGCGCGAGGTGGCGCGCAAGGGCGTCACCGTCAACTCGGTGTCCCCCGGCTATTGCGAGACCGCCCTGGTCACCGCGATGCCGCAGCAGATCCGCGACGGCATCGTCGCCCAGGTGCCGGTGGGCCGGCTCGGCCGCCCGGAGGAGATCGCGCGCGCCGTCGAATTCCTCGCCGCGGAGGATGCCGGCTTCGTCACCGGTGCCAACCTGCCCGTCAACGGCGGGTTGTTCATGAGCTTCTGATCCACGGGCCACGCAGCTACGGGTCGCCCTGCTCGCAGAAGCGCTGCCGGTACTCCAGCGCCTTGGGCATCAGCGCCTGCAGGTTCTGGATGCGGGTGCCCGGATTGGGATGCGTGGAGGCGAACTCCGGCGGCGCCTGCCCGCCCCCCGCCGCGCCCATCCGCTCCCATAGCGGCACCGCCTGACGCGGATCGAAACAGGCCGCGGCGGCCAGCATCAGCCCGACCTCGTCGGCCTCGCTCTCGTGCTTGCGCGCGTACGGCAGCAGGTAGCCGTAACCCATCGCCGCCATCACCATCTGCTGCTGCTGCGGATCCATGCCGCTCAGCGCCCCGGCCATCTGCCCCATCTGCCCCAGCTTCTGCTGCGCCATCCGCTGCGCGCCATGGCGCAGCAGCGCGTGGGCGATCTCGTGCCCCATCACCACCGCCATCGCGTCGGCGTTCTGCGCCACCGGGACCAGGCCGGTATAGACCGCCATCTTCCCGCCCGGCAGGCAGAACGCGTTGGCCTGGTCCGAATCGATGACGTTGACTTCCCACTCGAAGCCCTCCGAGAACCGGGTCGGCTCGAGTCCGTGCTCGGCGGCCAGCGCCGCCTCCACCTCGTCGACCCGGTCGATCAGCCGCGCGGCGATCGCCTGCACCTGCAGCGCCACCTCGCTGTCGCGCGGCACGGGCCGCTCCTGCGACAGGATCTCCCGGTAGGCCTGGGCGCCGAGCGACTTCTCGGCGTCCGCCGACAGGCTGCGGTCGATCAGCACGTTCTGACCGGTCACCGGGTCCACGCTCTGGTTCGAGAACCAGTACCAGGCGCCGTAGCCTGCGAACAGCAGCAGCACCCACAGCCGCAGCCCGCCGCCGCGTCGCCGCCGGGCGGCCGGCTGGCCTTGCGGATGCTGTCGTCTCATCAGGGATCTCCAGGAGAGGCGGCGGGAGGATCGCCCCGCCCGTGCGACGGTCGCGTCAACGTTCAGAGTTCGCGCATCACCCGGAAGCCGATCCGCGCATTGGTGGTGTCGCGCGCGGCCGGCGCGCGCCAGGCCGAACGGACCTGCTCCGGGGCGCTGGCCCAGGAACCGCCGCGGATCACATGGGTCCTGCACCCGGGATTCACCCACGGCGACGCATCCCGCGGCGCGCGGCGGTAGCTGGCATGCCAGCAGTCGGCGACCCATTCGCTGGCGTTGCCTTCCAGGTCGTGGACGCCCCAGCGGTTGGCGGCGAAGCTGCCGACCGCCGCCGGGCCCCAGTGCCCGTCGCCGTAGCCCTCGAACGCGTTGCTCCAGCCGCGCCCTCCGGCCGAGCGGTCCAGGCCGCCGGTGAAGTTGCCCGCCTTCTCCGGCGGCGCGCCCGCGCCCCACGGATACGGCGTCGCGGTCCCTGCCCGCAGCGCATACTCGAACTCGGCCTCGCTCGGCAGCCGATAACGGCTGCCGCTCTCCTCCGCCAGCCACTGCGCGTAGGCCTCGGCGTCGAGCGCGCTGACGTGCAGCACCGGCATGTCGTCGGCGGCCGGCGCGCCGAGATAGTCGGAGCGCCAGTCGACCCCGCTGCGGCGGACGAAATTGCCGCTGCGCTCGTCGTACACCATCGAGAAGCCGCGCCGCACCGCGCGCGTCTGGTAGCCGGTGGCGTTGACGAAGCGGCGGAACTCCCCCACCGTCACCTCGTGCACCGCGATCGCGAACCCGCGGTCGAAGCGGATGTTGCGCTGCGGCCGCTCGCTGTCGCCGGCGCCCTCCTCGTCGTCCGGGGCGCCCATGGTGAAGGCGCCGTGCGGCATCACCGCCATGCGCGGGCCGCGCGCGCCGCTTTTCAGCGCATCGGTGAACTGCTGCCCGGGACGGAACAGGCCGTAGTGCACCGCCAGGCTGATGCGCTCGCGCAGCTCCGCCGCGGCCGGGTCCCCGGGCTCGGCGATCAGCAGCAGTTCGGCGAGGATTTCGCGCGCCCTGGCGATGCCGTCGAAGCCGCCCAGCGCGGCGATGCCCTGGTCGCGCAGGCGCGCCACGCGCACCGCGCGCACCCGGGCGATGCGCTCGCGCGCGTCGGGCACCGTGGCGATCTCGGGCCGCAGCTTGCCGGCGTGTTCCAGCCACTGCCCGGCGGCGTCGAAATCGTCGCCTTCGGCCGCGCGCTCCGCGCGTCGGATCAGGCCGCTTTCCACCGCCGCCAGGTTCTGCATCGCCCGCGGCTGTCCCGGCTCCAGCTCGAGCGCCTCGCGCAGCGGCTCCAGTGCCCCGCCGCCGGATTCCCCATAGCGCTCCTCGGCGATCTCGGCCTCGGCCGCGCGGTTGAGCTCCCACAGGCGGTCGGCACGGTCGACCCGCTGCAGGTACGCCTGGACGGGTGGACTTTCCGGCCAGACCGCGCGCGCCACCGCGGCGATCCGGCGCGCTTCGCGCAGGGCCACGAAGTCGTCGTCGCTGTGGTCCAGCGCCGCGGCGCCGTCCGCCAGCAGGCGCTCGCGCGCGCCTTCCAGGCCCTCGGCCGCGGCGCGATCGTCGGGATCGTGCTCCAGCAGCGCCAGGTAGATCGGGATGGCGGCCTCGTCGTCGTCGTACAGGTGCCCCTGCTCCAGCGCCTCGGCCGCCTGCTCGCGCGCCTCGTCCAGGCCGGCATCTTCCGCGAGCGCCACCTCGGGCCGCCGCCAGGTCAGGGTGGCGGCGATGCTGTCGTCGCCGCTGACGGTCACGCTCCCGCTGCGCTCGCGCTCGGCCGGCGTCGACGCTTCCTCCCCGGCCTCGCCGCCTTCGCGCGAGCAGCCGGCAGCCATCGTCAGCAGCAACAGGGCGAGTACGGCAAGCGCACGCAACCGGAATTCCTTCATCGCAGGCAGGGAGTACAGGGTATCGCGACGGTAGGCCCGGGGCCGCAGCGCGTCAATCGCGCCCTGCCGCCGCGATCGTGCGCCATCGACCTGCTAGGCTGCTGCGCCATGCACAGCCAACAACCGCAGTGGGTCGCCGATCCCGACCGTCTCGCCGAACGCCTGTCCACGCGCCCGGCGCGTGTCGGCCTGGACACCGAATTCATCCGCGAACGCACCTACTGGCCGCAGCTGGCACTGGTGCAGGTGGCCCTGGACGACGGGATCCTGCTGGTCGATCCGCTGGCGCCCGGCATCGCCGACGTGCTGCGCTCCCTGCTCACCGACGCCTCGGTCCTCAAGGTGATGCACAGCGCCGGCGAGGACCTGATCGCCTTCGGCCGCGCCTGCGGCGCCGTCCCCGCGCCGCTGTTCGACACCCAGGTGGCGAACGCCCTGAGCGGCGGCGCGGCCGGCATCGGCTACCAGCGCCTGGTGCAGGAACTGACCGGGGTGGAACTGGCCAAGGGCGAGACCCGCTCCGACTGGTTGCGCCGGCCGCTGTCCGCGGCGCAGCTGGAATACGCCGCCGACGACGTCCGCCATCTGTTCGCCCTGCACGACACCCTGGCGCAGCGGCTCGACGCGCTCGGCCGCCGCGAATGGTTCGAGGAGGACTGCGCGCGCCTGCTGGCGGTGGCCGCCGACGAGCCGGAGCGCTGGCCGCACCTGGCCGTGCGCGCCAGCCTGTACCTCGACGACCCGGGCCGCTACCGCCTGCTGCGCCTGCTGCGCTGGCGCGACTGCTGGGCGCGCGAGCGCGACCGACCGCGCAGCTGGGTGCTGGACAACGAACTGGCCGCGCTGATAGCGCGCGAGCCGCCGGCCGACCAGGCCGGCCTGCAGCGCATCCTCGACGGCCATCCGAAGGCCTCGCGCAAGCTGGCCGAACCGATGTGGCAGGCGCTGGACACGCCGCTGCCGGATGAGGAGCAGGCGCCCGAACCGGTCGAGGAAGTCGACCGCAGGCAGCTGCGCGCCCTGCAGGAGGCGGTGTCCGCCCGCAGCGCCGAACTCGGCCTGCCCGACGGCGTGCTCGCCTCGCGGCGCTGGCTGGAGCGGCTGCTGCAGCAGGGCGAGTGGCCGTCGGCGCTCTCGGGCTGGCGGCGCGCCCAGCTCGAGCCGGTGCTGGGACCGCTGCTGAGCGAGTGAGACCATGGGCAGGGAGGTCGGGTCGGGCGGCGATCGCCGGAGGAGCCCTGGCCGCACCGGCTTCGCGTACATGACACGCGCCTGCGGCGGAGCCCGCCCTCTGGCGGGGTCGCGATGGCGCCCGTATAATCCGCAGCCTCGTGGGGCGGTAGCTCAGCTGGGAGAGCGTCGCGTTCGCAATGCGAAGGTCGGGAGTTCGATCCTCCTCCGCTCCACCATTTTTTCCAGACGAATCAGCGCGTTGCACCTTGCGGTGTGATGCGCTGATTTGCTTGTGGGCAGCGTTTGCGGCAACGCCGGTGTGACAGGTTCGTGGCAATGGCCGCAGGTCCGCGCGTCAAGTGGCTATCGGCGAATGATCGTGATCATGTCCTTTGCGGCGTTGGCGCAGGAAGACATGAACATGGCCGTCACGACGCGGTCGTCGACGACAACGTCGAACTTGTCGGCGAGGTCGTCCTTGGTTTGGAAGAGTCCGCCCCGGTCGCGAAGCGCATCTTCCACTCGAAACGGAAGCAGCAGACCGCCTTTCGACCATCTGCTGGTTTCCTCGCTCGCGTTGGGGAAGCCGGTCACCCGCTTCCCGCTGACCGCGAAGCTGCCGGATCCGAGTGGGATGTTGGCAAGGCTGCCGGGGCCATGGCCGCAGCCGCCGATCGCGCCGCCGCCGGCGTAGATTGTCGAAGCAATGGTGAGGATCCGTTCATCGGTCGCAAGATCGAACAGCGGGCCGAGCCCGCCCGCCACGAAGTAGCCTGCGTATCGGGAGGGGTCGACGTCCTCGGGCTTCAGCGTGTCGTCGCTCCTGTCGCGAAATCCTTCATGCTTGATGGTGTAGCTGACCATCCCGGGCGGATCGAAAGCGTCCTCATCCATGGAGAACGGCACATCGCCGCCTTGCGGGGATACGAAATCGACTTCGAAACCATGCATCACGAACACGTGGTAGGCGGGAGCGACCTCCCAAAGGTTGTTCTTCGCTTCATGCCTGTCGGGGTCGCCCATGTCCACGACGTTGGAGACACCGATCAGGATTCGCGGCCCGTCGCTCGCCAAGGTCGTTGCGCCGGATAGCAGGCCCGCCGCGAGCAACGCGTAGCACGACTTGCGCATGTCGCTTTCTCCGGTGCTTCGGCTTTGAAGTTCGGTCAGCATACTCGGCGCGGGTGGGGGCGATACCTGCCGAAAGTCCCGGCGACGGAGTTCGCTCTCAGATGCGATGGGAAACCCTGGACAGGGTGCGTCATCAGGGACCGCGCTGATCGACCGCAGAGCCAGGTCGCGCCGCATCTCCCGCTGCGTCGGATCGGCCGCGGGCTTCGCCCCGCCCGGCGTTGCCGGGCGCGCGTAACGTCCGGCGCCTCTCGATCGGGCCGACCCGCTCCCCGCCCGCGACGCCCGGCGATGCGATGTAACCATCCGCCCCCTTCGGACGAATGCTCCTGGTGCGGGGGCAGTCGGGCGCTGCTTCCGGCGCTGCGATGCCCCGCCCTTCCCAACTACCGAACAGGAGACTTCCCGATGACCACCCGCATGCAATCCGCCGTTCCCGCATTCGCGCTCGCCGCCGCGCTGGGCTCGGCCCTGGCCATGGGCGCCCCGCCGGCGCAGGCCCAGGAAGAAGGCGCGCGCAAGGAGAAATGTTATGGCGTCGCCCTCGCCGGCAAGAACGATTGCGCCGCCGGCCCCGGCACCACCTGCGCCGGCACCTCGACGCGCGACTACCAGGCCAACGCCTGGACGTACGTGCCGGCCGGCACCTGCACTACGACCGTTTCGGAAACCTCCCCCACCGGCCACGGCCAGCTGGAGCCGTTCGAAGCCAAGAAGTCCTGAACCCCCTTACCGGAGAAAGTTCGGTGAACCGTCCATCGCCTCGCTTCGTCGCCGAATCGTCTCCGCCCGGCCCCGGCCTGCCCGTACGGGCCGGGGTCGGGTTCAAGGCGGTCCATTTCGACGCGCTGCAGGCGGACCCCGCGCCGCCCGGCTTCATCGAGGTGCATGCCGAAAACTACATGGGCGCCGGCGGCGCGCCGCACGCCAGGCTGGCCGCGCTGCGGGAGCGGCTGCCGGTCTCGCTGCACGGCGTCGGCCTGTCGATCGGCGGCGAGGAGCCGCCGGATCCGGCCCACCTCGACCGCCTGGTGGCGCTGATCGCCCGCCACCGGCCGGCCGCCTTCTCCGAGCATCTCGCCTGGTCCACGCATCACGGCAGGTTCTTCAACGACCTGCTGCCGCTGCGCTACGACAGCCGCAGCCTGGCCCGGGTCTGCGCGCACATCGACCGGGTGCAGGAGCGCCTGGGCCTGCGGATGCTGCTGGAGAATCCCGCCACCTACCTCGAGTTCGAAGGCAGCACCTACGGCGAGGCGGATTTCCTGGCCGAGATCGTGCGCCGCACCGGCTGCGGGCTGCTGCTGGACGTGAACAACGTTCATGTCTCCTGCCACAACAACGGCCACGACCCGCAGGCTTACCTGGCGGCGCTGCCGCTCGGCGCGGTTGGCGAGATCCATCTCGCCGGCCACGCCGAGGAGCGCGACGCCGACGGCGGCGTGCTGCTGATCGACGACCATGGCGCGCCTGTCGCCGATGCCGTCTGGGCGCTGTACGCGCGCGCCCTGGCGATGACCGGGCCGGTCGCCACCCTGATCGAATGGGACAACCACGTTCCCGGCTACGCGGCGCTGCGCGAGCAGGCGCGACTGGCCGAAGCGATTCTGGAGCAGGCAGCCGCGCAGGCCGGGGAGATGGCGGCGTGAGCGGCGCAGGCTTTTCCCGCCCGTTCCCGCAGCAGGCCTTCGCTGCCGCACTGCTGCGTCCGGGCCGTGAGGTTCCCGACGCGATCGGGATCCGCGACCGGTACCGCGCCGCGCATCGCCTCGCCGTGCATCGCAACAACTTCGTCGCGGGCCTGGTCGCTGCGTTGGCCGAGTCGTTCCCGGTCACCCTGGCTCTGGTCGGCGCGGATTTCTTTCGCGCCATGGCGCGCGAGCGCGTCCTGTCGGCGCCGCCGACCGGCCCGGTGCTGACCGACTACGCCAGCGGCTTTCCGGCGTTCATCGCCGCCTTCCCGCCCGCGGCCGCCGTGCCCTGCCTCGCCGACGTGGCGAGGATCGAGGCGCTGCGCATCCGCGCCTATCACGCGGCCGATGCCGTCCCGGTGCCGGGCGCGGCCTACCGCGAACTGCTGCAGGCGCCGGAACGGCTGGCCGCCACGCGCGCGCGGCTCCATCCCGCCTGCTGCTGGTTCGGTGCGCGCCATGCCGCGTATTCGATCTGGTGCGCGCATCAGGGGCTGCCGGACATGGGCCGAGCGTGCCTGGCCGGCATCGACCAGGCACGCGCCGAGGACGTGCTGATCGCCCGTCCTGCGTTCGACATCGACGTCGCGCGCCTGCCCGGCGGCGCCGTCGCCTGGCTGGACGCGCTCGGCGGCGGCCATACCTTCGCCGCCGCGCTCGGCGCCGCACATGCGGCCGGGGCCGACGTCGACGCCGGTGCGCTGTTCGCGATCCTGATCCGCCACGGCCTGGTCGTCGGCTTCGATTCCGTACTGGAGCATTGAGATGGACACCTGCGCAGCAACGCCCCCCACCGTCCGACCCGGGATCCTGGCCAGCGCTTCGCGCGTATTGCAGCGCATGATCGCCCGCTTCGAGCGCATTCCCCACGGCGCGATCGCCCTGCTGGCGCGGGTCTCGATCGCCACCACGTTCTGGCTGTCGGGGCAGACCAAGATCGAAGGGCTGGTGCTGGACCCGATCGGCCGCACCGCCGAACTCGGGGTGCCACGGATGTCCGAGAACGCGGTGGAACTGTTCCGCAACGAATACGCGCTGCCGCTGATCCCGCCCGAGCTGGCCGCCGTGACCGCCGCCGTCGCCGAGCACCTGTTCCCGCTGCTGCTGCTGGTCGGGCTGGCCAGCCGCTTCTCGGCACTCGCGCTGCTGGTCATGACGCTGGTGATCCAGGTGTTCGTCTATCCCAGCGCCTTCGCCACCCACGGACTGTGGGCCGCCGCGCTGCTCTATCTCATCGCCAGGGGCCCGGGCGCCGTTTCCCTGGACCACCTGATCGCGCGTCGCGCCCGGGCGCGGCCGCGCGCTTGGTGATCGGGCCGGACCGTCGCATCATGGCCACCGTTGCTCCGTTCCAGCGCCCGGAACCGGCCACGCCGATGCCGCAGTGCAGCCCGCCCGCCGCCAGCGGCGATTCGCCCGGCCACGGCCGCGACAGCGGCGAGGCATGGGCCGGGCTGATGGCGCGGGCGCAGGATGGCGACCGGGTGGCGTACCACGCGCTGCTCACCGGCATCGCTCCCTATGTGCGGGCGATCGCACAGCGCCACCTGGGCCGCGGCGAGGACGCGGAGGACGCCGTGCAGGAGATCCTGCTGGTCGTGCACGACATCCGCCATACCTACGAGCGCGGCAGGCCGTTCAAGCCGTGGCTGGGCACGATCGCCGCGCGCCGCTGCGTCGACCTGCTGCGCCGCCGCGCGCGCCGTGCCGCGCACGAGGCCGACGCCGACGACGCACTGGACCGCCTGCCGGCGGCTTCGCCCGGGCCGGACGAAGCCACCGCGCAGCGCGACGACGGCCGCGCGGTGCGCGCCGCCGTCGACGGACTGGCGCCGAAGCAGCGGCAGGCGGTGCGCCTACTGCACCTGGAGGAGCTGTCGCTCGGCGAGGCGTCGGCCCGCAGCCGGCAAAGCACCGGCGCCTTGAAGGTGGCCTGCCACCGGGCGTTGAAAACGCTGAGGCACGCCTTGGCCGGAAAAGGGGACCCGCATGGCTGACACCGGCAATCTCATCGACCAGCTGTCCGCGCGGGCCGGGCCGGTCCGCCCGCTGGCTTCGCCGGCGCGACGGACGCTGCTGTGGGTGGCGATGGCGGCAGTGCTGATCGCCGGAATCGTCGCCGTCTATGGGCTCCGCCCCGGCTTGGCCGCGGACCTTGCCGCGCCGCCGGCGCTGATCGAATGGCTCGCCAGCATCCTGACCGGCGTTCTCGCCGCCTACGCGGTCTTCCAGATCAGCGTGCCCGGCCGCTCGCCGCACTGGGCCTGGCTTCCGGCGCCGGCGCTGGCACTGTGGCTGGGCGGACTGGGCTGGGGCTGCCTGCGCGATGCCGCGCGCATGGGCAGCGAAGCCTTCGTGCTGAAGCTGGCCAGTTCGGAATGCGCGGTGGCGATCGCCATGACCAGCATTCCGCTCGGGCTGGTGATGCTGCTGATGGTGCGGCATGCCGGCGTGGTCCGCCCCGGGCCCACGGCGATGCTGGCGGCACTGAGCGCCGCGGCGCTGTCGGCCGCAGGCGTGAGCCTGTTCCACGGCGGGGAGAGTGCGCTGATGGTACTGCTCTGGCACTTCGGCGCCGTGCTCGCGCTGTCACTGCTGTGCCTGGCGTTCGGGCGGCCGCTGTTCTCGTGGATCGGGCACGCCCGGCGCTAGCAGCGTCTTCTGCGCACGGATGTCTTCCCGGCTGCACTACCGCGCGGCATGGCGCGCGCAGCGGCGCGGGAGGGGCGCGCGGCGCCATCAACCGGCGCCCCTCGCCTCGCTCGTCCCCCGCCGCTTCAGCTCGCGTCGACGCAACAGCAGGTAGGCGGCGGGGATGACCAGCATCGACAGCAGCGGCGCGCTCAGCATGCCGCCGACCATCGGCGCGGCGATGCGCTGCATGACCTCGGAGCCGGCGCCGCCTCCGAGCAGGATCGGCAGCAGGCCGGCGAGGATCACCGCGACGGTCATCGCCTTGGGCCGCACCCTTTGCACCGCACCTTCGCTGATGGCGGCTTCCAGTTCCGCCTCGCCCGCCTGCGGATCGGCGGCCAGCTGCCGCTCCCAGGCCTGGCGCAGGTACAGCAGCATGATGATGCCGAACTCGGCGGCCACGCCGGCCAGCGCAATGAAGCCGATCAGCGTGGCGACCGACACCGCGTGTCCCATCGCCCAGATCAGCCACAGGCCGCCGACCAGAGCCAGCGGCAGGCTCAGCATGATGAGCGCTGCGTCCGACGCCCGGCGGAACACCAGGTAGATCAGCGCGAAGATGATCGCCAGCGTCGCCGGCACCACCATCCGCAGCCGGTCGCGGGCGCGCTGCAGGTACTCGAACTGTCCCGACCATTGCAGCGCATAGCCCGGCGGCATCGGCACCTGGTCGGCCATGGCGCGCTGCAGATCGGCTACCACCGAGCCCAGGTCGCGGCCGGCCACGTCGACGTAGACGTAGTTGGCGAGGCGGCCGTTGTCGCTCTTGAGCATCGGCGGCCCGGCAGTGAGCGCCAGATCGGCTACCTGGCCCAGGGTCAGCTGCACGCCGCCCGGGGCGACGATCGGCAGCTGCGCCAGTGCCGCCACCGAGTCGCGTCGGTCGCGCGGATAGCGCAGCACCACCGGGTAGCGCTCGCGCCCCTCGATCGTCTCGGCGATCGGCGCGCCACCGACCACGGTGGCGATCAGGCGCTGCACCTCGGCCTGGCCGAGCCCGTAGCGTGCCGCCGCCTCTGGGTGCACCGCGACGTCGAGGTAGCGCCCGCCGCCGATGCGCTCGGCCAGCGCCGAACTCACCCCGGGCACGCCCTGGGCCACCTGCTCGATGCTGGCGCTCAGCCGCTCGAGTTCGCCGACGTCGGGGCCTGTCACCTTGATCCCGATCGGGCTCTTGATGCCGGTGGCCAGCATGTCGATGCGGTTGCGGATCGGCGGCACCCACAGATTGGTCAGGCCGGGCACCCGCACCGCGCGGTCGAGTTCGTCGCGCAGCTTCTCCGGGGTCATGCCCGGCCGCCATTCGCTGCGTGGCTTGAAGGTCACCGTGGTCTCGAACATCTCCAGCGGCGCCGGGTCGGTCGCCGTCTCCGCCCGCCCCGCCTTGCCGAACACGTGCGCAACTTCGGGCACGGTCTTGATCATGCGGTCGGTCTGCTGCAGCAGCTGCGCGGCCTTGCCGGCCGACAGCCCCGGCAGCGCGGTGGGCATGTACAGCAGCGTGCCCTCGTCCAGCGGCGGCATGAATTCGCTGCCCAGGCGCAGCAGCGGCACCAGGCCGAGCAGCAGTACGCCGCCGGCCAGCAGCAGCACCAGCCGCGGGAAACGCAGCACCAGCGCCAGCACCGGCCGGTAGAGCGCGATCAGGCCCCGGTTGAGCGGATTCTCCGTCTCCGATCGGATCCTGCCGCGAATCAGGTAGCCCATCAGCACCGGCACCAGGGTCACCGCCAGGCCGGCCGAAGCGGCCATCGCATAGGTCTTGGTATACGCCAGCGGCGAGAACAGCCGCCCCTCCTGCGCCTGCAACGCGAACACCGGCACGAACGACAGGGTGATCACCAGCAGGCTCACGAACAGCGCCGGACCGACCTCGCTGGCGGCTTCGGCGATCAGGCCCCAGCGTTCCTCCGGCCCGGGCTCGCGCCCGCCGTGGGATTCGCGCCAGGCCTCCAGATGCTTGTGCGCGTTCTCGATCATCACTACCGCGGCGTCGACCATCGCGCCGATGGCAATCGCGATCCCGCCCAGCGACAACAGGTTGGCGCTGATGCCCTGGTAGTGCATCACCACGAAGGCGGCCAGCACCCCCAGCGGCAGGGTCACCACCGCCACCAGTGCGGAGCGCAGGTGCCACAGGAACAGCGCGCAGACCAGCGCGACAACCAGAAATTCTTGGGCCAACTTGCCGCCAAGGTTGCGCACTGCCGCGACGATCAGCTCGGAGCGGTCGTAGGTGGTCACCACCTCCACGCCCTCCGGCAGGCTGTCCTGCAGCTCGCCCAGCCTGGCCTCGACCGCCCGGATCGCCGCCAGCGCGTTCTTGCCTGTGCGCAGGATCACGATGCCGCCGACGACCTCGCCCTCGCCATCGAGTTCGGCGATGCCGCGGCGCAGGGCCGGACCCCGCCGCACGCTCGCCACCTCGCGCAGCAGCACCGGCACGCCGCCGATCCCGGTGGCCACCGGGATCCGCTCGAAGTCCTCGCGGCTGCGCAGGTAGCCTTCGCTGCGCACCATGATCTCGGCCTCGGCCTGCTCGATCACCGAGCCGCCGGTGGCGCCGTTGGCGGCGCGGATCGCATCGGCCAGCTGCGCCACCGTTACCCCGCGCGCGGCCAGCGCCTCCGGTTCGGGCACCACCTGCCACGCACGGAGCATGCCGCCGACGGTGGCCACTTCGGCCACGTCGGGCACGGTCTTGAGTTCGTAGCGCAGGAACCAGTCCTGCAGCGCGCGCAGCTCGCCCAGGTCGTGGCGGCCGCTGCGGTCGACCAGGGCGTACTGGTAGATCCAGCCCAGGCCGGTGGCGTCCGGCCCCAGCGACGGATTGACCTGTGCCGGCAGCTGCTCGCGCACCTGGCTCAGGTACTCGAGCACGCGCGAGCGCGCCCAGTACAGGTCGGTAGCGTCGTCGAACAGCACATAGACGTAGGAGTCGCCGAAGAACGAGAAGCCGCGCACGTCCTTGATGCCGGGCACCGACAGCATGGTCGTGCTGAGCGGGTAGGTCACCTGGTCCTCGACGATGCGCGGGGGCTGGCCCGGCCAGGGCGTGCGGATGATCACCTGGGTGTCGGACAGGTCGGGCAATGCATCCAGCGGCGCCCGCACCATCGCCCACAGCCCCCACGCGGCCAGCGCCGCCGCTGCGGCGAGCACGAACACGCGGTTGGCGATGGAGGCGTGGATCAGCCGCGCGATCACGGATGCACCCCGTCATGCCCCGCGTGATCGGCATTGCCATCGCCGTGGCCATCGCCGTCTCCGTCTCCGTCTCCGTCTCCGTCTCCGTCTCCGTCTCCGTCGGCAGCAGTGTCCTCGACGTCCTGCACGGTGCAGCCGGGATCTGCTTCGGGCGCGAACTTCGGCACCAGCAGCATGTCCATGAACGGCGATTTGCCGGGCTGCTCGAAGTGCCGATCCGGCACCATCGGGTCGTACCAGTAAAGCACCGTGCAGTTCCGCACCGCGCCGGCGGGCTCCCGCCCTTGCCCGTCGTTGCCGCGCGCGCGCGGCGGGGACGGCGCTGACGTGCCGCTCCCCTCGCCCAGCCGTTCCAGCGCTCCGGACAGGCTGGCCTCGGAGTCGATCAGGAACTGTCCCGAGGCGACCACGCGCTCACCGCCCTCCAGCCCGGAGAGGATCTCGGTCGATCCGCCCGCGCTGCGGCCGGCCCTCACCGCCACCGGAACGAATCGGTCGTCGGCGTCCAGCACGATCACCCGCGCCCGGTCGCCGCTGCCGATCACCGCATCGGTCGGCACCAGCTGGACCTCGGCGCCACCCTCCGGACGCAGCCGGACCTGGGCGTACATGCCCGGCGCCAGCAGCGCGTCCGGGTTGTCGAGCACGATGCGCACGGCCTGGGTACGGTTGCCGGGATCGACGTCGGGCAGCAACGCTTCGACCCGGCCCTCGAATCGCTGACCGGCGAGCGCGCTGACGCTGGCCTCGACCGGTGTGTCCACACGCAGCCCCGCCACCCGCGCCTGCGGCACGGCGGCCTGCAGCCAGACCGTCGCACTGTCGTTGATGCGCAGCAGCAACGTTCCCGGCAGCACGGCCTGGCCTTCGCGGACGCCGATCTCGCTGACCACGCCGCTCGCCGGTGCGGTCAGCACGACGGTGCCGCCGGCTCCGGCACGGGCGCCGGCCGGCAGGCCGAGCGCGCGCAGGCGCTGGCGGG
>NZ_JACCKA010000062.1 GCF_013425525.1 Luteimonas salinisoli
GGCACGCGCGTCGATCTGCGCCTGCACCGACGCCGGCGGCGGCCGGCCTTCCAGGCGGGCGTTGATCGAGTCGTGGGTATCCAGGATCACCGGGTACATCACGTAGATCGACAGCACGATCGCCAGGCCGTTGATGACCACGTTCGGCGGCACCTGCTGCAGGCCGAGCGCATTGCGCAACAGGCTCAGCACCACCACGATCTTGGTGAACGAGGTCACCATCACCGCCACGAACGGCGCCAGCGCCAGGCTGACGACGATGACGAGGACGAGGGCCGGGGAATAGTTGCTGAAATCCATCGCGCCCGCGCTCCTATTTCCAGTTCAGCAGCCGCACGCCAAGGGTGTCGCCGACCGCGACCACTTCGCCCTGCCCGACCGCCTCGCCGTTGGCCCGGATGAGGACGTTGGCGCCCTCCAGGTGCGCAGGCAACCCGAACACGTAGCCCGGCTGCAGCGCCGAGAGCTCGCCCACGGGCATTTCCAGCTGGCCGATCTCGAAGGCCACCTGCACCGGCAGCCGGCGCGCGCCGGCGTCCGGGTCGCTGTCCGTGCGGCCGGCTTCGGCGACGGCTTCGGCTGGGGTTTCGCTCATGGCGGCTGTCTCCTGGGGACGGGGGTGATGTTGCGGCGGGCCCTCGACGCGCCAGCCCTTGGCGGTGGCGGCCAGCGGCCAGAGCCGGCCGCAGGCGTGGGCCTGGAACTGCGGGGGACGGGTGCGCCGCCCGGCGACGATCACGTCGCCGGGGCGCAGCGCGGCCCACTGTTCGGCGCCCATGGGCGGCAACGCCAGGCGCAGCGCGACCGTGGCGGGGAGCTCGCGCCAGCGTCCCAGCGGCGGCGGCGGTTCGCCCTCGACCGGCGGTTCGGCACGCGCGAGCAGGCGCTCCAGCCAGGCGGCGGGGAGCCGCAACGAGCCTTGCGTGGCGGGAGGGAGGCGGGCGGCGTCGCCGTCGGCGCCGTCGTCGACCACGAAGTCCAGCCACAGCGGATCGCCATCGTCCGGGTCGGCGGGGTCGGACTCGGCCAGCGGCGCCAGCGCGACGCCGAGCACCTCGCTCAGCCGGACCAGGTGGCGTTCGTGGGCGAGGCTCCAGGCCAGCACGCGCGCGCGTCCGGTGTAGTCGCTCCAGTGCAGCCCGTCGGCGGCCAGCACCTCGCCCACCTGCAGGCGCAGGCCGAGCCGCGACCCCTCGGCCTCGATCTCGAAGGTGGCCGCCTCGGTCGCGGCGCCGCCGCGCATGAAATGCAGCAGCCCTCCGTCCTGCAGATACCAGTTCTGCGGCGCCGAGAAGAACGCGCGCAGCGCTTCGGCCTGGGCCGGCCGCAGTGCTTCGATTCGTCCGCGCAGCGGCGCCGCTTCCAGCGGCGCCGGCGAGCCGGTCGCGATCCGGCGCCTGGCCGGGCGTTTCGCCCGCTTCGCTGTTTCAGCCATGCCCGAGCGCCACCTTCATCAGTTCGGGCAGCGAGCGTACACCGAGTTTGTTCATCATGTTCGCGCGATGCAGTTCGACGGTCTTGATGCTGATGCCGAGGATGTCGGCGATGATCTTGTTCGGTTTGCTGGCCACCACCAGGTCCAGCACCTGCCGCTCGCGCGGGCTCAGCCGCGCCAGCGCCTGGCTGTTGACGGCGCCCTCGCCGCGGTTGCGGGCGCTGGCCAGGGCGGCGCGGATCGCCTCGACGAGGGTCTCGTCGCCGAAGGGCTTCTCCAGGAAGTTCGACGCACCCTTGCGCATCGCCTCGACCGCCAGCGGCACGTCGCCATGCGCGGTGACGAACACGATCGGCAGGGTGCTGCCGCGCCGCAGCAGCTCCTCCTGCAGCTGCAGGCCGCTCATCTGCGGCATGCGGATGTCCGAAATCAGGCATTCCTCGACCGCGCCGTGGCGCTGCGCCGCGTAGGCGTCGAGGAACTCGCGCCCGGAGGCGTGCGCCAGCACTTCGAATCCGGCGGTCTCCAGCAGCCAGGCGGTGGAGTCGCGGAAACCGTCGTTGTCGTCCACCAGCCAGACCCGGGTCCGTTCCATGTCACACCCTCCCTTCGGCGCGGGGCAGGGTGAAGCCGAACACGCTGCCGCCGCCGTCGCGCGGCTCGAAGAACAGCCGCCCCTCGTGGTACTCGATGATCGAGCGGCAGATCGCCAGGCCGATCCCCAGGCCATCGGCCTTGGTGGTGTAGAAGGGCGAGAACAGCTGCTCGCTCTCGGCCTGGCTCAGGCCCTTGCCGCGATCGCAGACCCGCACCTCGATTTCGTCGTCCAGGTTCACCCGCGCCTCTATCCGCAGCCCGCGCTGCGCCGGCGGCACCTCGCGCATCGCCTCGATCGCGTTCTTGACCAGGTTCAGCAACACCTGTTCGACCATGACCCGGTCGGCGTAGACCTCCGGCAGCAACGACGCCAGCGCCACGTCGATGCGCAGCTGCTGGCGCTCGGCTTCCAGGCGCAGCAGCTCCAGCACCGTCGCCGAAATCGCCGCCAGGTCCTGGGCGTCGCGGCGCGGCTCGCGGGCGCGAACGAACTCGCGCACGCGCGAGATCACCGCGGCGGCGTGCTCGGCCTGGGTCCGCGCGGCGTGCAGCGCGCGCTCCACCTGCACCGGCCCGCCGGCCTGGTCGACCAGGCGCAGGCTGCCGTTGAGGTAGTTGACGATCGCTGCCAGGGGCTGATTGAGTTCGTGCGCGAGGGTCGCCGCCATCTCGCCCACCGACATCAGCCGCGAGGTGAACAGCAGCTTCTCCTGGCGGCTCTTGTGCGAATCGAGCGCCTCGATGCGTTCGCTGATGTCGACCGCGGTGAGCAGCGACAGCGCCCGCCCCTCGTGTTCGGTGTCGCGCCAGTACAGGGAGTACCAGCGCTGGTTGTGCGGGGCGCGGACCTCGCTGCCCGGATCGATGTCGACGTCGCTGCCGTGCAAGGCCTGCAGCAGGCTCTCGCGGCGGTCGTGGCCCGCGAGCGCGGCGAACTCCTCGTGGTAGAGGCAGTTGGCCGCCAGCAGCGCGCCGTCGCTGCGCGCGAACGCCGCGCAGGCGAACGGCAGCGCCTGCAGCAGCGTCTGCAGCGCCGGCATGGGATCGGCTGGGTGGGGTGGAGCGGCGGCCGGGGCGCGGCGGCGGGCGGCGCTCATCGGGGTCCTCCGGATCCGCGGCGTGCGGGCGGCAAGACGGACATTGGCGCGGTCCCGTGACAGCTCCGCGGCAGCAGCGGCGCATGCACCCCCGCGGCCTTGCGGTACCCTGCAGCGGTGCCCGCCGGCCCGCGCGCGGCCCTCATCCGAAGCCCTTGCATATGCGATTCCGCCTCCCCGTCGTTGCCCCGCCAGCCGCGTCGCCGCTGGTCGCGGGCGTGTCGCTGCTGCTCTGTTGCGGTGCCGCAGCGGCGGCGGCCGCCGATCCAGTGCCGGTCGCGCCCTCGGCCTGGCGCGAACTGCTGGGGATCGTGGTACCGCTGGCTTTCGTCATCTTTGCGCTGTTCCTGGTGTGGCGGCTGGCGCGCCGTCGCTACGGCCTGACCGGCAAGGACGCGCCGCTCTCGGTCCTGCAGATCCTTCCGGTCGGGCCGCGCGAGCGCGTGGTGCTGCTGCGAACCCGGGCCGGGAGGATCTTCGCCGTCGGCGTCAGCACTCAATCTGTGAACCTGATCACAAATCTCGACCAGGCCGACATTGAAGGAAGCGCTGAACTTCCAACCGAGGCGGCGGCGCCCCGCCGCCATTGATACCGTCCGGCTGCGTTAACCGACTGTGAGCCCGCCAGGGCCGGAATGTGAACTGATTCACACGCCCCGGTGGAACGATGACGGCGTTCGCATGGTTGAAACATTATTTTTACCTGCGAATCACTTTACATCGCTATCGTAACTTGGCACAAAGTGACGCATGAGGTCAGGGGCGATGCGGCGAACGGCTCGAGCAGGGCGCCAGGGAACAGCGGTTGACGCTTGGGTGCCGAAGGCTGCGTGCCAGCCGGCACGAGCCGCAGGAGGCCCGGCGTGCGCGCCCTGATCGGTAATCTCTTCGCCGCCCCCGCCGGCATGGCGCCGCGGCGCGGGCTCGGCTACAGCGACGTCCTGCTGGCGTTCGGCGCGGTGACGATCATCAGCGTGATGATCCTGCCGCTGCCGCTGGTGCTGATCGATTCGCTGGTGGCGGTCAACATCTCGATCGGTTTCGGCCTGCTGCTGCTCGGCATCTACATCCCCAATCCCGTCGCCTTCTCCAGCTTCCCCAGCGTGCTGCTGCTGACCACGCTGTTCCGGCTGGCGATCTCGATCGCCATCACCCGCTCGATCCTGCTCAACGCCGAGGGCGGCCACATCGTCGAGACCTTCGGATCGCTGGTGGCGGGCGGCAACCTGGTGGTGGGCCTGGTGGTGTTCCTGATCATCACCGTGGTCCAGTTCATCGTCATCGCCAAGGGCGCCGAGCGGGTGGCCGAGGTGGCCGCGCGTTTCACCCTCGACGCGATGCCGGGCAAGCAGCTGTCGATCGATTCCGATCTGCGCGCCGGCCTGATCGACAAGGACGAGGCGCGCAAGAAGCGCCGCCTGCTCGAGACCGAAAGCCAGCTGCACGGCTCGCTCGACGGCGCGATGAAGTTCGTCAAGGGCGACGCCATCGCCGGCATCGTCATCATCATCATCAACCTGCTCGGCGGCCTGGCCATCGGCGTGCTGCAGAAGGGCATGGAGCTGGGCGAAGCCACCCGCGTCTACAGCATCCTCACCATCGGCGATGGCCTGGTGTCGCAGATCCCGGCGATCCTGGGCACCATCGCCGCAGGTCTGGTAGTGACCCGCACCACCGGCGAGATCGAGGACCGCCACCTGGGCGATGCCATCACCCGCCAGGTCTCGGGACAGCCGCGGGTGTTGCTGATCACCGGGCTGCTGGCGCTGCTGATGATGCTGGTACCGGGCTTCCCGGCCGGGGTGTTCGGGGTGCTCGGACTCACCCTGCTGGGCATCAGCGCCTGGCGCTATCGCCACAGCTTCGAGACCTTGCGCCGCCTGTTCCGCATTTCCGACGAAGAGATGGCCGCCAGCCAGACGCAGGTCGACACCGACGATCTGGCGCCGCCGCCGCCGCTGCAGCTGGACCTGGCGCCCTCCCTGGCCGATCGGCTGGGCCAGGAGCCGGTGCGCGCGCGCATCGGCGAGCTGTCGCAGCAGCTGCGCGAGGAATATGGCGTACCGGTACCGGCGCCGACGCTGCGCATCAACCCGGCGTTGGGCGAGGGCGAGTACCGGCTCAGCGCGTTCGGCGCCCGGGTCGCCTCGGGCCGCCTGCGCGCCGATGCGCAGCTGCGTCCGGCCTCGCCGGGCGCGGACGCCAGCGCCCGGCTGCCCGGGTTCTTCCCGCCGCTGTCGGGCGAGTGGGTGACCGCGCCGGCCGACGACGCGCGCGCGCCGCTGGACGTGATCGACGCCCATTGCCGCGCCGCGCTGCAGCGCCGGCTCGGCGGCTTCCTCGGCATCCAGGAAACCTCCAACCTGTTCGGGCGCATGCAGCGCGACTATCCGGACCTGGTCAAGGAAATGCTGCGAGTGGTGGCGCCGCAACGGGTCGCCGACGTGCTGCGGCGGCTGGCCGAGGAAGGCGTGCCGATCCGCAACCTGCGCGACGCGTTCGAGGCGATCACCGACGTCGGCGGACGCGAGAAGGACGTGGTGCTCTTGACCGAGTACGTGCGCGTGGCGCTCAAGCGCGAGATCGCCGACCGCTACTCCGACGCCGAGCGCACCCTGCACGTGCTGCTGATCCATCCCGAGCTGGAGGACAAGCTGCGCCAGTCCGTGCGCGTGGCCGGCGGCGCCAGCCAGCTGGCGATCTCGCCGGAACTGGCCGCCCGGCTCGGCAACGAGGTGCGCGGACATCTGGGCCGCCAGCAACCCGGCGTGCGTCCGGTCCTGCTGTGCTCGCTGGATGTGCGCCGCCATCTGCGCAAGCTGATGGAGGTGGACTTCTTCGAGCTGCCCGTCCTCTCCTACCAGGAACTCGCTCCCGACCTGCGGATCGTGCAGGCGGGCCAGATCAACGCCTGACCGATCCGACCCAAGATCCAAGAAGACCCAAAACGCAAAACGCAAACGCCAGCCGTTCGCAAGGAGCCAACCGATGTCTTCCGCCAAAACCACCAGTCACGCCCCCGGCAGCGGCCAGCTGCTGCGCATCGTCGCGGGCCTGCACGCCGGCGCCAGCCGCGAACTCGCCGAGCGCGAGATGATCCTGGTCGGCAGCGGCGACGATTGCGACATCGTGCTGGCCGACAGCGGCGTCGCCAGCCACCACGCCCTGATCAGCCTGGTCGATGGCCATTTCAACCTGCGCGCGCTCGACGCGCCGCTGCGGCTGGAGGGCAGGATCCTGCACCCGGGCGATCCGGTCGAGCTGGGCAAGGTCGAGCGCGTGGGCCTGGGCGATGCCGCGCTGGCGTTCGGCCACGTCGACGATCCGGCCTGGCTGGCGCTGGCGCCCGAGGGCTCCGGGTTCGCGCACGCGCCGGTGCGCCCGGGCGTGCCGTTCGCGCGTCGCCTGCCGATGATCGCCGCCATCGCCGTGCTCTCGCTGGCCTCGCTGGCGATCTTCGCCGCGGTGATGCCGGCCGACGAGGCCCCCTTCGACGTCGAGGCGCGGCTGCAGAGCCTGGCGCGGGAATACCGCGTGGCGGAGGCGCGCGTCGAGCGCGACGTGGAGGGCGTGGCGGTGCTGTCCGGCACGGTGAAGGACGTCGTCACCCGCCAGCGCATGCGCCAGCAGCTCGACAGCGAGCGCATCGACGCCAGTCTGTCGCTGCGCACCGGCGAGGACATGGCGCAGGACGTCGCCGACGTGCTGCGCGGACACTTCCCCGCCGAGAAGACCCGGTACCTGGGCAACAACGACGTCGAGGTGACCGGTTATTTCGACGACATGGCGGCGCTGGAGGCCTTCGCCACGTCGCGGGCCATGCGCGAGACCGGCGTGCGCCGCGTCATCCCGATCAATCTGGCGACGCCGGCCGATGACGCCGCCGCCGCGGCCGACGTCGAGGAGGTGCGCATCGTCGCCATCGAGCGCGGCGAGAACGCCCACGTGGTCGACGCCGACGGCGTCCGCTACGCGGTCGGCGCCGAGCTTCCCGGCAAGGGCACGCTGCTGGCGATCGGCGAGCACGCCCAGGTGCTGCGCGAGGACGGGTCGTTGGCCAAGCTGCGAGCGGAGCCGCTGGAAGCGGGCGACACCGCCACCGCCGAGAGCCCAGGCGAGGCCGAGGCGGAGGGCGCAGACGCGCTGAGCGCGGTGGCGAGCGCGCCGAAATCCCGCGCCTACGCGACTGAACAGGCGCGGGCGGCGGCGCAACGCAAATGAACGGGCGCTTCGGGACATTTCCTGTCCTGGGGCGTACCCGAGGTTTCGCAATTCCGACGTACGAATGCATTAGAGTCGATCGATCAGGCACCACCCACCAAGGTTGAGGAGGAGACATCATGAGCACCGTCGACGGTTCCGGCTTGAACAACTACATCGGCATGGCAGCGTTCGCGAACGGGCCGGGCCCCAATCGCGGCGGCAGCGTCTCGTCGGGCAGCAGCAGCAGCTGGTACGAGGCCATGTCGCGCGCCTGGGGCCAGACCCTGGACGGCCAGGCCGCCAGGATCACCACCATGTCCGATGCGATCAGCACCGGCAGCGACAAGCCCTCGGACATGGTCCAGCTGACCGCCGCCAGCCTGAAGATGCAGTTCATGTCCAACAACGCCGCGACCTCGCAGAACAGCGTGGGCCAGGCGCTGGAAACGCTGGGCAAGCGCAACTGATCGCGGTGAACCGCGAAGGCCGGGGCCGTTGCGCATCCTCGCCGGATGCGCCGCGCCTCGTCCATGACATCACCGTTCGGGAGACCAGACATGATTGAAGCCATCCAGGTTGCCGCCATGGAGCCGCAGGCCGCCACCGGCGCCGGCGCCAGCGCCGCGGCGCAGCCCCAGGCATCGGCCATCGAGGTGCGGGACTTCGCGCAGGCGATGCAGCGCACCGGAGGCGCGAACCAGGGGCAGCAGGCGGCGGCGCCCGAGGCGGTCGCCGGCACCAGCGCCACGGACCCGTCGCAGGGCACTCGCATGATGATCTCGGCATTCGACAGCCTCAACGGCAGCGCCAAGAACATCGAGGCCATGTCTCAGGCGATGAGCGGCAGCGTCGCGGACCTGTCGCCCGGGCAGATGCTGGAAATGACCATGAAGTGCCATGAGTTCCTGTTCCAGTCGCAGCTCACCTCCAACGTGGCCAACCGCACTTCCGACGGCGTGCAGCAGCTGTTCCGCCAGCAGTCCTGAGGAACGGGGGATCGTGATGAGCACCTCGAAAGCCAACCGCGGCATCCTGCGGATCGCGCTGGTCCTGGCGGCGGCGCTGCTGCTCGCCGCCTGTGGCCGGACCACGCTCTATAGCAACCTCGACGAGCGCCAGGCCAACGAGGTTCTGGCCGCGCTGCTGTCGACCGGGGTCAACGCCGACAAGCGGCTGGCGGTCAGCAAGAGCGGTTGGGAGATCCGCGTCGACGACGCCGACTTCCCCTACGCGATGCAGGTGCTGCAATCGCGCGGGCTGCCGCGCCAGCAATACAGTTCGCTCGGCGACATCTTCAAGAAGGAAGGATTCGCCTCCTCCTCGCTCGAGGAAATGGCGCGGCTGAAGCATGGCCTGCAGCAGGAGATGGCGCGCACCCTGTCGAGCTACCCCGGGGTGGTCGACGCGCGGGTGCACATCAACCTGCCCGAGCGCGATCCGCTCGGCGGCACGTCCAGCGACGCCTCGGCGTCCGTGGTCATCTTCGAACAGTCGGGCGCCAATCTGCGCGACAAGGAAACGGAGATGAAGGTCGTCGTGAAGGACGGCGTGCCCGGCCTGAACGACGTCAACAAGGTCACGGTGAAGTTCACCACCGTGCCGGGGCCGTCCGAGAACCGCCAGGGCCAGCGCGGGACCACCGCGATCGCGATGTCCGCCGTCAGCCCGATGGCGATCGCCCTCGTGGCGGCTGTGGTCGGGCTGATCGGACTGCTGCTGGCTTTTGGCGGTCGCCTGCGCCAGCGCCTGCAGGGCCAGCCCAAGCAGACTCCGCGGGTCTGGAACGGGTAACCCGCCGGCATGCCGCTGCAGGCGCTGCTCGCCGAGGTGCATCCGAGCTGGTACGCCGCCGAGGGCGAACCCGCGCCATCTCCGGGCCTGCTCGAGGCCGCGTTGCGCAGCGGACTGGGCCGGCGCATGCTCGCCCGCGTCCTGCTGCAGGGCGGCATCGGCGATGCGCTGCTGGCGCCCCGCCCCGGCAGCGGCCCGCCGACCGCGGTGACCCGTTGGCCGCGCGCACGTCTGGCGCTGCTGGTCCGCGATCTCGGGGTGCTGGCGTACGCGCCGGCCATCCGCGGCGAAGTGCGCCGGGAGCCGGTGCGGCGCCTGCGCCGGGCGCTCGGCAACAGCTATCTGCTGGCGCTGGACCCCACCGTTTGGGACGCCGCCGTCGAGCGCGGCGTGCTCGCAAGACTCGCCGCGGGTTTGGAGCGGGCGCTCGTGGAGGACGACGAGGCGCTGTTCGCCATGTTCGAGCGGCAGGGCCGCAACGAGCTGCGCGCCTGGGCCGCGGTGCGCGACCCCGCGCTCGCAGACTGGACCGCATTGCTGCATGAGCGTGCCGGCGCCGGCCCCGCCCACCTGCCGGAGAAGCCGGTCCTGCTGCTGTGCACCCACCACGAATCGCGCGCCGCTGCGGCCGCCTGACAGCGAGAGACGACACCTGATGCAGCGCCCGTCACCCACCCCAGCCGGCCCCGCCACCGCGACCGACGCGGGCGTGGCGCTGTTCGAGCGCCGCGAGTTCGAGCGCGCGGTCGCCGCGCGCATCGTGCCGGCGCGGCAGTGGTCCTCGCTCGAGGAGATCGACGTCCTGCTCGAACGGCTCAACGCCCTCTATGCCGAGGCCGAGGCCGAGATCGACCAGGCGCGCCAGCAGGGCCAGGCGGCGGGCTTCGCCGAAGGCCTGGCGCGTGCGCAGCAGCAGATGACCGAGAAGCTGGCCGCGCTCAACGAGCGCCGCGCGCGGGTGCTGGCCGAGGCGACCGGCCGCATCACCGACCTGGCCTGCGCCATCGTCGCGCGACTCGCCCCCGGGTTCGACGCCGCCACCGTGGTGCCGCCGCTGGTGATGCAGGCGGTGGAGGCGGCGCAGGCCGAGCAGTTCCTGCTGATCCGCGTGCACCCTTCGGTCCGGACCTCGGTGGAGTCGGGGCTGGGCGCGGTGCGCCAGGCCCACCCGGCCGTCGGCGTGATCGAGCTGGTCGACGACGAGAGCCTGGACCCGCTGAGCTGCGTTGTGGTGTCCGAGGCCGGCGAGGTGCGCGCCGGTGTCGCCCAGCAGATCGAGGCGATCCGTACGGCACTGGCCGGAGCCAGCGCCAGCGAGGCAGCGAAGAAGTGAACGCCTCGGCCTCCGATCCGCTGCTGGACGCGCTCACGGGAGTCAAGCCGATCCAGCGCGTCGGCCGCGTCGCCGATGCCTACGGCACCCTGATCCGCGCCACCGGGCTCAAGGCCTCGATCGGCGAGCTCTGCCACCTGCGGCATCCCCGCGGCGAGGGCGATCCCGACTTCGAGCTGGCTGCCGAGGTGGTCGGCGTCTCCAAGCAGCACACCCTGCTCACCCCGCTGGGGGCGCTGGACGGGATCTCCGCCACCACCGAGGTCTATGCCAGCGGCCGCCAGGCCTCGGTGCGCGCCGGCGACGGGTTGCTCGGCCGCGTGCTCGACGCCCACGGCGAGCCGATCGACGATCGCGGCCCGCTCGGCGCCACCGAAGCGGTGCCGATCTACGCCGCCTCTCCCAACCCGCTCACCCGCAATCTCATCGAGCGCCCCTTCTCCACCGGCGTCCGCGCGATCGACACGGTGATGACCGCGGGCGAGGGCCAGCGTGTGGGCATCTTCGCCGTGGCCGGCGGCGGCAAGAGCACCCTGCTGGGCATGCTCGCCCGCGGCGGCGACGCCGACGTCAACGTGATCGTGCTGGTCGGCGAGCGCGGCCGCGAGGTCAACGAATTCATTCACGACAACCTCGGCGAGCAGGGCCTGGCGCGTTCGGTGATCGTGGTCGCCACTTCCGACCGGCCCGCGCTGGAACGCAGCCGCGCCGCCTGGGTGGGCACGGCCATCGCCGAGCACTTCCGCGATCGCGGCAAGCGGGTGCTGCTGCTGCTCGATTCGGTGACCCGATTCGCCCGCGCGCTGCGCGACGTCGGGCTCGCCATCGGCGAGCCGCCGGCGCGGCGCGGGTTCCCGCCGTCGGTGTTCAGCGCGCTTCCGCGGCTGTTCGAGCGCGCGGGCAACAACGAGCGCGGCAGCATCACCGCGTTCTACACAGTTCTGGCCGAGGACGAGGACGGCGGCGACCCCATCGTCGAGGAGGTGCGCTCGATCCTGGACGGCCACATCGTGCTCTCGCGCAAGCTGGCCGCCGCCTATCACTATCCCGCCATCGACGTGCTGACCAGCCTCAGCCGCACCATGCCGCGGGTGGTCGACGAAGCGCACATGCGCGCCGCCGGCCAGCTGCGCAAATACCTGGCCAAGCACCAGGACATCGAGCTGCTGCTGCAGCTGGGCGAGTACAAGCGCGGCAGCGATCCCGAGGCCGACGTGGCGATCGAGAAGATCGGCCCGATCCGCAAGCTGCTGCAGCAGGCCTCCGGCGAGCTGGTGCCCTTCCAGCAGTCGTCCGATGCGCTCAGGAAGCTGTTCAGATGAAGCGCTACCCGTTGCAGACGCTGCTCAAGCTGCGCGCCCACCGCACCGAGAACGCGCGGCTGACGGTAATGGAGAAGCAGCGCGCGGCGATCGCCTGCCGCGAGGAGTGCGCGCGTATCCAGGGCGAGCTGCAGACGCTGCGCGATCAGCGGGCCAGCCATCGGCTGCGATTGCTGGATCCGCCACCGCCGGGCATGCCGTGGCCGCCGGTGCTCGAGCAGCGGCAGGCGCATATCGACCTGCTGGGCGAGCAGGCCGATGCCGCACAACAGAACCTGCAGCAGGCCCAGCAGCGCCTGCAGGCCGCGGAGCGGGCGCTGGAGGAAGCGAAGCAGGCCTACTTCCGCGCCAAGGCGCGCGAGGACGCGCTGCACAAGCGCAAGGGCATGTGGCACGACGAGCAGAACGCACTGGAGGCGCGCAAGGAAGAGGACGCCGCCGCCGACCTGCAGCTGGCGCGCCACCTCGCCCGCGGACAACCCTGAGAGGTCCACATGAGCATCGAACGCAGCAACCCGTCGGCGCAGGCGCCCGAGCAGCCCCGCGACGTGGAGGGAAAGCCGAAGACCGACGCCAAGCGCGAGCCGCCGCCGAAGGAGACCGTGGACCGCTTCCGACAGGTCCTGCAGAGCAAGCAGGAAGCCAAGCAGGAGTTCATGACCGCCCGCGCGAAGGGCGGCGGCGAGCTGAGCGGCCAGCAGCGCGCCGAGGCCGAGGCGTCCGCGCGCCAGGCGGCGACCCAGGATGCGGTGCAGGCCGGGCGGCAGGCGCCGGGCGACGGCTCGGAACCGCTCCCCCAGAACCTGATGGATTCTTCGGAGATCATGGCGATGATGCAGGCGCAGTCGGCGCTGCGCGACGGGGCGAATGCCCCGGCCGCCCCGGCGCCGGTCAACACCTCCGCCTTCGCCGACCTCGTCGAGCGGCACGTGCGCCAGCTCGCGGTGGGCGGCGGCACCCAGGGCGATGGCGACGGCCAGGTCCTGCTGCGCATGGCCGACAGCACCCTGCCCGGCACCGACCTGCTGCTCAGCAAGACCGCCGACGGCTGGCTGCTGCGCGCCGACGCGCGCTCGCGCGGCAGCTACGACGCGATCCGCGAGGCCGCCCCCGAGCTGGTACGCCGCTTCGCCGAGCGCAACCTGGGCACCCTCAGCATCGACCCGCAGTTCCATGGTTGAGGGAACGCGCATTACAGCTGGGGTTACCCCCAGGGTCGGGCACGCCCTAGCTTGGGTTGTGGCGGACAGTCGGCAATAGTCCCAGACGGGTCGACCCGACCCGCAATCAACGCACAGGAGACTGTCATGTTCGATGGTATCGGTGATCTCGTCAGTGCCGCCGCGAAAGCGATCGGCGGTGCGATCGGTGGCCCCGTCGGCGCAATGATCGGCGGCATGCTCGCGGACTTCGCAGTACAGGCCATCGAGGGCCAGCTCGGCGAGTCGCTCTCCAGCTCCGGTCTGCCCTTCGACGCCCAGAGCCTGTTCAGCGGCAACTTCATGCAGGCCTTCCAGAGTGCCCTGCGCGGCTGAGGAGAGATGGCGATGAACGCTCAGTGGATGGAACGGATCGAGGAGATGCGTGCTGCGGGCGTGCTGAACGCCGAAGACGAAAACACCCTCATCCGTCACGTCCGGGAGTGCGAAGAGCGGATCCAGAGCGAGTTGGCCGGGATCGCACCGGCGTACCAGACCAAGCTTGCGGCAGAAGGAAAGGAGTCGGCCGACGCTTGGCTGGCCGAGATGGCCGCCAGTCTGGGGCGGGAGGAGGGCGAGAAGATGCGCCGCATCTTCGATCAGTTCTCCTGCGCCGACCAGATGGCGGATACCGCCTAGGGTCCCCCCCAGCTTGTTGCGGGTCTTCGCCTTCCTATACTGATTTCGAGTCTCTCGCTCCATCCACCCGGCGACGGTCTTCGGACCAAGGCGGGATCCAACGGAGTTCATGGAACCCATCCAGATGGCCCGGCGCCCCTCCATCCGCAAGCGCAACGCTCCCCAGCCGGCTGCAGGCGCGGCCCCGCTGGGAGCTTCGGTGGTCGACATGCCGCGCCCGGCGGCCGACCGTCCCGTTCCCGGGACCGGCATGGAGCAGCTGCAGCAGGAATTCGAAACCATCCTGCGCCAGGAGTCCGGCCTCGACCCCGAGTCCTGCGAAGAGCTCGGGCAGATGTTCCAGCAGGCTTTGGAGGATGCTGCCGCCTCACCCGATCCGGGTGCGATGCCGGATCGTGCCAGCTGGATGCAGGCGGTCGAGGCGCTGCAACGCAGCGGCGATGTCGATGGCGATGAAGTCAACGACCTGATCCGCCGCCTCAATGAAGCGCTGGAGCCCCTGGAGCGGCGCGAGTCGCGCCTGGCGATCGAGTTCAGCCGGAAGATGGCTGCCGAGGGCGAAGCAGCGGCGCTGGCCTGGCTGCGGCAACAGACCGACAGGGAAAAGGAAGACAAGGCGCAGGAGCCCGCGCCGTTCCCCCGGAACGATCATCCCTCGCTTCGCGACGAAGTCGTCAACTCCCGTTCGCGCCGCCTGCGCGGCCCGCCGCGAAACGCCTGACCGATTGACCCAGGCGCCGCCCGGCGGCGCGCGTAGCAATCTTCAGGATCAACACACGGGAGTATCAACATGTCTAGCGAAGTTTGGAGCTTCTCCTACGTCGGTACCGTTCAGGCCGAGCGGGCCGCCGAGGCCAAATCCGCAGCAGGCGCCAAGGGCGGCGGCTGGCTGCTTGCCATTGCCCTCACGCTCGGCAAGATCGCCGATGCCATGGGCGAGCGTCTTCTGGCGAAGGCGCAGGATATCGACACCCTGCAGAAGATGCAGAAGGACGACCCCGACGCCACGCTGGGCGGCAAGGGCCTGACCGAGCTGAATGCCGAAATGCAGGTCCTGCAGCAGCAGCTTTCGCAGATGATCCAGGCGCTGAACACCATCGTGAAGGCGCTGGGCGAAGGCAACCGCGATCTCGCCCGCAAGCAGTAATCGCGACGCGAAGTGGTACCGAGCGCCCCCGACTTTCGGGGGCGCTCTTTTTGGTGGTCGATGCCGGAGAGACGCGATGCGACGATCGATGGCTCTATTGGCGCTGGTGTTCCTGGCTGCCTGCGGCACCAGCATTGGCAGCGAGACCCTCGGGCCATACGCCGGGGATCCGTACATCGGCGCGGTGCAAGTCCGGATCGTCCCGCCGGACGGTTCGCCCATCCGGGATACGGGAACGGCCAGCGCGCAGATCGTCGACGAAGGCGAAGGCCGCGCTCGCCTGATCCTGGTCGGAAACATCAAGGAGAACGCCGACGCCGGCTTCGCGATCGACGGGGTCTACGACGCGAGCGGCTGGCGGGCGGAAGCGGATGGGGTCCAGCTGCGGATCGGCGCAGACGGCGCGATTTCGGGTGGTGGTGCAGCGCCGCCGCAACGGTTCCGGTTCGAGGGCGCGGTGACTCGGGGCGTCTTCGAGCTGGAGACCGAGCTCGAGTTGCTGGAGAGAAACGGCAACCTGCCGGCCGGAACGAAGTTCGTCTTCAGTTATCGCCTCCAGCGCGCCGCGGCCGGCGAGCAGGATGCAGCGTCCGCTCCCCGTACGAGTGCTGGCAGGGAGGACTGCAAGCGCATCGTGTGGCGCACCCGCCACATTGCCGGCTTCGGGGGCGGACCGATGCAGATGATCCAGGTGCCGGAGTGCGTGCGTCGCTGAGTCCGCACCCGGGGGTCGCCGGGAGTCGAGCCCTTGCGCGGCACTGCAATGACGCCTGGGGAGAGATGCGGGGATCCGGCCTGCGCGTAGCGCTCATTTGAGCCGGCGCGCCAGCATCCAGGCTCCGAAACCGGCGATCAGGCCGAGGGTTGCGAACCCGCCGACCCATGGGCCCGGCGCCGGCAGCGCCGAGCGGGCGACATCGGCGTCGAACACCGGCAGGAAGATCAGGATCGCCATGGCCAGGCAGCCGTAGGCGGTGATCGCCAGCACCCAGTACAGCCACTGGAAGATCCGTTCGACCAGGCGTTGCTGCGCCAGCTCGGCCTGATGGCGCTCACGCAGCGCCGCGTCGCGCATCCCCAGCGCGGCGATCAGGCCGCCGAGGCCCAGGGACAGCCGCGGCCGGCGCTCCGCAAGCGTTACGGTATGGCCATGGGCGACGCCGTCTACGCGACCCTGGGCGCGCTGCTCGCCGCCGGCCAGCAGGGTCACGCCCTTGGCCTCGCCGGGCGATTGCGAAGCCGGCACCGCAACGTGGGTCAACGCGATCGCGGCAGCAGCCTGGGTGGCGCCCGGCGCCGCGGCGGTGGTCGTGGCCGGCGCGCCGGGGAGCATGGTCGCGCCACGGTCCGCCATCGCGCCTTCGGCGCGCGCGGGGACGGTCAAGGCCGGATTGACCGGCACCGACTGCTGCGCCGGAGTCGTGCCGGACGGCTGGCCCGGTGCTCCCGGGATCGACACCGCCTCGCCCCTGGCGCCCGGTGCCGCCTGGGCGACGGCCTGCTGCGACAGTGCAGCGGCTTGCCCGGGCAGCGCCTGGGGATGGGCGGCCTGCGATTGCGCTGCATGCGCCACGGCTGTCGCTGCCGGCGCAGCCGCCGCGGCCTGGGACAGCGTCGCCGTCGCCGGGGCGGCGCCTGGAACCTGCGCGGTCGGGGTCTGCAACGGTAATGGCAATGATGCGGCCTGGCCGGGAGCAGCGGGCGGTTGCGCCGTCGGCGCCAGCTGGCGCGCCAATCCCGGCGCGAGCGCCTGCAGGACAGTGCCCAGCACCGTGCCGGCGGCATTGGCCACTGCCGGCAGCAGCGCAGTCGGCGATGTCGGCCCGGTGCCGGCAGGCGGACCGAATGGGCTGGATACCTGGACCGGCGGGGCCGAGGTGTGGGCGGCAGGGCCGGCGTGGGCGGGCGCGCCCGCATGGGCCGGAGGTCCGGCATGCGAAGGCGGCCCGGCATGCATGGGCGGCGTGGGATGCGAAGGTGCACTGGGGTTCAATGCAGCTGGCGGGCCCGGTAGCGACGGTCCCGGCATGCCCTGGTGAACGGGCCCGGGCTGGCTGCCGGGCAGCGGCAGGTTCGGCGTCGACGGCCCATTGGGCTGTGGTACGCCGCCTGGCATGCCCTGCGACGGCCCCGCCGGACGCCCGTGCTGGCCACCGTGAGGGCCGTGGGGTCCGCCATGGAAGCCGTGCGGGCCGCCCCCACGCGCCAGCGGCGACTGCAGGCTGGCCAGGAGCTGCCTGAGTCCGCCGCCTCCCGGCTCGGCGAGGTTGTTGAGCAGGCCGGACGGGCCGGAAGCCGAGAAGATGGACATGGCGAACCCCCCTGAGCTTCGGGTGGCAAGGTGGGGCCCCGGATCATCGTGGGGGTCGCCACCACGCTAAGGGCTGGCGACGCGGCTGGCACCCTGGGGGGCGCCCTAGGTATGCCGATAGTGTGACTTGTGCATCTCGGCGCCGCGACGGCGGCGGCATTCTGGCCCGGGTGGCGGCCGCCGGCGCGTGGTCATCGGTGGCCCCCGGGGTTATTCCGGCCCGGTGCGCAGCGCGGCGTGCTTGGCGGCACGCCGCCGCTCCCGCGGCTGGCTCCAGTCGCCGTCGAACGTGGCCGCCTCCCAGCCGCCGTAGGTGGGGTTGGGCAGCATCCACCAGCGTTCGCCGAACCAGTCGGCATGCCGGACGAGCAGCCGGTCGCGCGCCTGCCGGGCCGTGTCGCGGTCGGCGACGAAGTCGCCGAGCTGGTCGCCGAACTGCATCAGCACCCGGTATCGCGACCCCGCCAGCAGCCGTCGGCAGTGCTTGTCGCTGCCGGTTCCGGCGCAGCCTTCAACCACCGTCCCCTTGCCGAGGAAGGCGTCCTCGTTGGCGACCGGGAAGCCGGCTTCGCGCAGGTTGGCCAGGGTGTCGGCGGCGGACGCGCGGGTGCGGTTGGACAGGTACACCACGGTCACGCCTCGGCTGTCGGCGAGACGCGCGAACGCCAGTGCGCCGGGGACCGGCGCGGCGCTGCGCTCAGCCACCCAGGCCTCCCAGTCGTCGTCGTGGTACTCGGCGCCGTCGCGGATCAGCCGCGCCTGGTAGGGCGAGTTGTCCAGCACGGTCTCGTCGATGTCGACGATCACCGCCGGCGGCAGTCCCGCGGCGCTGCCGGCCAGGGCACGCTCTTCCGGGTCCAGGGCGTCCCATTCGGGATCGGCCAGCGCCTGGTCCAGGCGTGCGCCGGCCGCCTGGAAGACCGACAGCGCCACCGCGCGGTACTCGGCCGAGGACTGGATCCACAGCACGGCGTTGAGGTTGTCGTCGGCCGCGGCCGCGGCCGGCGTCGTGGACGGCGCCGTCGGCAGCGACTGGCAGGCGCCCAGCGCGAGCGCGAGCAGGCAGGCGGCGAGCAGGTTCTTGCGCATCGCGGGCTCCGCGGGATCGGGGCGCCGAGTGTAGCGGACGTCGCCGGGAGCTCCGTAGAGCCGAGCTTGCTCGGCTGCGCGGACTCCGGAGCCAAGAGCAGCGGAGCAAGCTCCGCTCTACGAAGCGGACCAGGCCGCGCCGCGTTGCCGGCCGCGCCGGTCAGGCGTCCAGCAGCGCCTTGATCGCGGCGAATCCGGCGTCGGCGCGCTCGCGCTTGTGCTCGGCGTCGGCCACCGGGTCGGCACCGTCGCGCTGCAGCTCGGCCGCCGGCAGTTCGTCGAGGAAGCGGCTCGGCGCCAGCCGCAGGCGGCTGCCCCATTTCTGCGCTTCGCGCGCGTACGACAGCCACAGCCGCTCCTTGGCGCGGGTAATCCCGACATAGAGCAGGCGCCGCTCCTCGTCGATGCGGCCCTCGTCGACGCTGGCCTCGTGCGGGAGGGTGTGGTCGTCGACGCCGACGATGAACACGTACCGGAACTCCAAACCCTTGGCGCCGTGCAGGCTCATCAGCCGCACCTGGTTGCCGCCGTCGTCGCGGTCGGCGTGGGTCAGCAGCGCCAGCTGCGCCGCCAGCTCGCCGGGCCCGGCGCCGCGCGGCCCGTCGAACCAGTCGGCCAGCTCGTCGAGGTTGCCGCGCCGCATCGCGAACTGCTGCTCCGACTTGCACTGCGCGCGCACCGCGGCGAGCAGGCCGGAGCGCTCGTTGAGATTGCGCACCAGCTCCGCCGGCGGCAGCCGCGCCGCATCGGCGCGCAGCCCGCGCACGATGTCGGCGAAGCCGCCGAGCGCGTTGCCGGCCCGCGCCGGCAGCTGCTTGAGCAGGCCGATCGATTCGGCGGCGCGCGACAGCGGCAGCTGCGCGTGCTGCGCCAGTTCCGACAGACGCGCCAGGGTAGTGGCGCCGACCTCGCGCTTGGGCGACTGCACCGCGCGCAGGAACGCCGAGTCGTCCTCCGGATTGGCGATCAGCCGCAGCCACGACAGCGCGTCCTTGACCTCGGCGCGCTCCAGGAAGGCGGTTCCGCCGGACAGGTGATAGGGCACCCGCAGCAGCTGCATCGCCTTCTCCAGCGCGCGCGACTGGTGGTTGCCGCGGAACAGCACGCAGAACTCGTTCCACTGTGCCTGCCGCGAGGTCTGCAGGAACTGGATCTCGGCGGCCACGCGTTCGGCCTCATGCACCGCGTCGCGACATTCCCACACGCGGATGCGTTCGCCATCGGCCTGCGCGCTCCACAGCGTTTTCGGGTGCTCGTGCGGGTTGTTGGCGATCAGCGCGTTGGCGGTGCGCAGCACCCGGCTGGAACAGCGGTAGTTCTGCTCCAGCTTGATCACCGTCAGCGCCGGATAATCCTGCGCCAGCTGCGAGAGGTTCTCGGGATTGGCGCCGCGCCAGGCATAGATGCTCTGGTCGTCGTCGCCGACGCAGGTGAACGCGCCGCGCTCGCCCGCCAGCGCCTTGAGCAGCCGGTACTGGGCGTCGTTGGTGTCCTGGCATTCGTCCACCAGCAGGTAGCCGATGCGCTCGCGCCAGCCCAGGCGCAGTTCGGCCTCCGCCTCCAGCAGCTGCACCGGCAGCCGGATCAGGTCGTCGAAATCGACCGCGTTGAACGCCGCCAGCCGCGCCTGGTAGCGCGCGTAGAGCGCCGCCGCCTCGTGCTCGCGGGTGCTGCGCGCGGCGGCGGCGGCCTCGTCCGGCGACAGCCCGCCGTTCTTGGCCCGCGACACCAGCTGCTGCATCGCTTGCACCACGTCGGGCTTGGCCCCGGGCAGCAGGTCCTTGAACTGCGCCAGGCTGTCGTCGGCGTCGAACACCGAGAAACCGCGCCGCAGCCCGGCGCGGGCGTGCTCGATCTGCAGCAGCTTCAGGCCCAGCGCGTGGAAGGTGCACACGGTCAGGCCGTCGGCGGCGTCGCCGCGGATCCGCTTGGCGACGCGCTCGCGCATCTCCTTCGCCGATTTGTTGGTGAAGGTGATCGCGGCGATGCGCCTGGCCGGATAGCGGCCCGAGGCGACCAGGTGCGCGATCTTCTCGACGATCACCCGGGTCTTGCCGCTGCCGGCGCCGGCGAGCACCAGCAGCGGGCCGTCGCAGTGCGCGACCGCCGCCGATTGTTGGGGATTGAGACCGTGCATGGGCGGGCGATTGTAGCCTGCCGGCAGGCGCGCCCCGGTCTTCCCGATGCCCCTGCCGCCCCGGTGCCGGCGTGGGCCGGCGTGGCGACACCGGATCGCGACGGGAACACAGAAGCCAGGAGCAGCGGAGCGAGCTCCGCTCTACACTGCGCCGATGGCCAAGCTCTACTTCTACTACTCCGCGATGAATGCGGGGAAGACCACCACCCTGCTGCAGTCGGCGCACAACTACCGCGAGCGCGGCATGCGGGTGGCGATCCTGACCCCGCGGCTGGACGATCGCGCCGGCAGCGGCCGGGTCGCCTCGCGGATCGGATTGGAGTCCGATGCGGTCGCGTTCGATCACGGCGACGACCTGCAGCGCTGGGCGGAGCGCGACATCGCCGCGCATGGGCGCCTGCACTGCGTGCTGGTCGACGAGGCGCAGTTCCTGACCCGAGCGCAGGTGTGGCAGCTGTCCGAGGTGGTCGACGCGCTGCGCATCCCGGTGCTCTGCTACGGCCTGCGCACCGACTTCCGCGGCGAGCTGTTCGAGGGCAGCCAGTCGCTGCTGGCCTGGGCCGACGAACTGAGCGAGATCAAGACCATCTGCCACACCGGCAGCAAGGCCACCATGACCGTGCGCGTGGACGGCAACGGCTCCGCGGTGCACGAGGGGCCGCAGGTGGAGATCGGCGGCAACGAGCGCTACGTTTCGGTCAGCCGCGCCGAATTCAAGAAAATCACCCGCGGCGAGGGCCGCATCGACCCGCTGCAGCCGGACCTGCCGCTGGGCTGATCGGGGGCTGCACCGGCCGGACGCGGATGCCCGCCGGCGTCGCGACCGCCCGAACGGCGACCTCCGGCCATCGTCCTGACGGCTCCGGGGGGCCTCAGGCGTCCTCCGCGGCCGGCTGGCGCTCGCGGCAGGCGCTCGACAGGGCCTGGATCTCGCGCATTGCGCTGCCGCCTTCCGGCAGCGCCCGGCGCACGAGCAGCGCGAGCTCCTGCAGCTCCGAGGCCTGCGGTCCCGGGTCGTCGCGGCAGCGCACGGCCGCCGCGTGCGCACGGGCCAGCCAGGCCAGCTCGCGCTCGCCGCGATCGCCCCGCGCGAGCCGGCCGAGCCGGTCGAGCCGCTCCAGGGCCCCTCGATCCCCCTGGTCGGCCTCGAACACCGCCAGCGCCAGCGCGCTCCGGCGAGCGGCGGCGCCGTCGTCGCTCACGGGCAACGCGGCGGCCCGGCGCAGGTGCTCGTGCGCCCGGGCCTGGTCGCCGAGCATGGCGTCGGTGCGGCCGAGCAGGACGAGCGCGTGCGCCAGAGGTGGCGCCGGGGACGGGGAGTCCGCCGACCGCACCGCCTCCTCCAGCAGCGGCCGGGCGAGATCGGCGCGGCCCTCTTCGAGCAGCACCATGGCCTGGTCGGACAGCGCCGACGCCAGTCGCGGGCGATCGTCTTCGTGGCGCCAGATCGCGATCGCGCGGCGCAGCGCGCGCAGCGCCTGCGCGTGCTCGCCGCGCTCCCACGCGATCAGCCCGAGGCTTTGGTAGGCCTGCGCCACCTCGCCATGGCCGGGGCCGAAGCGCGAGACCAGCCAGGCCAGCAGCTGGCGCTGGCCCGCCTCGGCTTCGGCATGGCGACCCTGTTCGACGTGCAGCGCGGTCAGCTGCCGCTGCGCATCGACGGTGACGTGGTGCTGGCTGCCGCGCAGCGCGGTCGCCAGCGCGACCGCGCGCGCGCAGGCGCGCTCGGCGGCATCGACACCGCGTTCGGACCGCTCCAGCGCGCAGACCTCGCGCAGGATCGCGATGGCCAGCGGGTGGCGCTCGCCGACGGTGGCGCGCAGCTGCTCCAGCGCGGCGCCGAACCCGCGCAGCGCATCCGCGCCCTCGCCGGCATCGGCGTGCAGGCCGGCCAGGTCGGCCAGGCTCTCGGCGATCCCGGCGCCGCTGCCCAGCGGGTCCCGCCGCAGGCTCAACGCGCGCTGGAACAGCGCGCCGGCCATTTCGCGCTCGCCGACCGCGCGCTGGCAGCGGCCGAGCTGGGAGTAGAACTCCGCCGCCTGCAGCGGCAGGCGCCGCTCCTGCCGGCGCGCCAGGGGGCGCAGGTCGCGCATGGCCGACACGCACTCCTCCGGCCGCCGCAGCAGCCGCAGCACATGGCCGCGGTCGGTGGCGGCTTCCAGGCGCATGCTGGGGGGCACCTCGTCCAGTCCGGCCAGCACCGCCGCCTGCCGCTGCAACAGCGCCAGCGCCTGCGGATGGTCGCCCAGGCCCATCCGCAGCCGCGCGATCACGCCGAGCAGGCCGGCGTGGGCCAGCGGCTGGCGCGCCAGTTCGATGTCGCCGCGGTCGACGCCCGCGGCCAGGAGCTGGCGGACGTCCAGCGGCGCGCCCTCGGGCAGACTGCCGGCGTTCTCGAACAGGCCGACGATGAAGTCCTGCATCGCCTGCGCGCGCGCTGCCTCCTGCAGCGAGAGCCGCGCCTGCCAGGCCACCATGCCCAGCGCCGCCAGCAGCACCGCGGCGACCAGGGTGGCGGTCGACAGCGGCCAGCGGTGGCGGCGCACGTACTTGCGCAGCCGGTAGCCCAGCCGTTGCGGCCGCGCCATCACTGGCCTGCCGTCGAGATAGCGTTGCAGGTCGAGCGCCAGCGCCTCCACCGATGGATAGCGCTGCTCGTGGCGCTTGGCCAGCGCCTTGAGCACGATGTTGTCCAGGTCGCCGGCGACCGCGCGCGCGCGCCGCCGCAGGGCGGCAGCCGCGGCGGGCTCGCCGTCGGCACGGCGCAGCAGGATCTGCGACGGCCGTGCCGGGTCCGCCTCGAGGATCGCCTGCTCCCACTGGGCGTCGCTGGCGCGCTCGAGCTCGTACGGCCTGGCGTCGGTGAGCAGTTCGTACAGCACCACGCCCAGGGCGTAGACATCGGTGAGGGTGGTCACCGGCTCGCCGCGGATCTGCTCGGGTGCCGCGTAGTGGAGAGTGAAGGCGCGGGTCCCGGTGCGGGTCTGGTCGGGCAGCTCGGCGCTGTCGAGCAGCTTGGCGATGCCGAAATCGAGCAGCCGCACTTCGTCGAGCGGAGTGACCAGGATGTTGGACGGCTTGAGGTCGCGATGCACGATCAGGTTCGAGTGTGCGTGGCTGACCGCGTCGCAGACCTGCAGGAACAGGCGCAGTCGCGCGCGCATCTCCAGCGCCCGGCTCAGGCACCAGTCGGTCAGCGGTTCGCCGTCGACGTAGTCGAGGGCCAGATAGGGTTGGTTGTCGGCGCTGATGCCGGCGTCGAGCAGGCGCGCGATGTGGGCATGCTCGAGACGGGCCAGGATCTCCCGCTCGCGGGTGAAGCGCAGGCGCAGGCCGGGGTCGGCCAGGCCCGGGCGGAGGAGCTTGAGCGCGACCCGGCGCTGGTAGAGACCATCGGCGCGGCTGGCCAGCCAGACCTGTCCCATGCCGCCCTCGCCGAGCAGGCGCTCGAGCCGGTACGGGCCGACCTCGGTGCCGGTGCGCGCGCCGGGCAGCGGCGCCACCAGCGGGGTATCGAGGAAATCGCCATGGTCCTGTTCCAGCGCCAGCAGGCGCTCCAGCTCGTCGGCCAGCGCCGGATCCTCGCCGCGCAGGGAGGCCAGGCTGGCGGCGCGGTCGGCGGCGGACGCATCGAGTAGTGCGTCGAGCAGCGGCGAGAGCCGGCTCCAGCGGTCGGCGTCCATGGCCGGTCAGCCCCGGGCGTCGCCGGCGGAGAGTGGCGCGTCGACCACCACCCGCGGGACGCGCCGGCCGCCGGCCGGGGCGCCTCGGCATCGCCGCAGACGCGGCTCAGCTCGCCGGCTCATCCCGCAGCGCCGCCAGCAGGAACAGCCGCGCCTTCTGCCAGTCGCGGCGCACGCTGCGCTCCGAGCGCTGCAGCACGCCGGCGATTTCCAGCTCCGACAGGCCGGCGAAGTAGCGCAACTCCACCACCCGCGCCAGGCGCTCGTCGGCGCGCGCCAGCTGGGTCAGCGCGGTGTCCAGACTCAGCATTTCCTCGTCCAGGCGCAGGCCGCCGGCGAGGTCCTCCGGCAGGTCGGTGACCCTGTGCTGGTCGCCGCCGCGCTTGCGCGCCAGACGCTGGCGCGCGTAGTCCACCACCACGCTGCGCATCGCCGAGGCGGCATAGGCGAAGAAGTGGGCGCGGTCCTCGAAGCGGGCGCCGCTGCCGCCGATGAGCTTGAGATAGGCCTCGTGCACCAGCGCGGTCGCGTCCAGGGTCTGGCCGTACTGGCCGGCCAGCTGTCGGCGCGCCATCGTGTGCAGCTCCTGGTAGAGCGTGGACAGCACGTGATCGAGCGCACCGCGGTCGCCGCCGCGCGCCGCGTCCAGGAGTTGTGTGATGTCAGTGGAGGTGCCCATCGCCGTCCCCATGCGACAGGCGCCACTATATACCCGCCTAGCGCTGGCAGTGCCCGCACCACACCGTGGTGCGCTGGCCGAGCCAGGCCTGCCTGAGCGCCCGGCCGCAGCGTCGGCAGGGTGCGCCGCCGCGCCCGTAGACCGCGAGCTCCTGCTCGAAGTACCCGGGGGCGCCGTCGGCACCGAGGAAGTCGCGCAGGGTGGTGCCGCCGCGGCGGATCGCGCGCGCGAGGATCGTCTTGATCTCCGCGGCGAGCGCCGCGTAGCGCTCGCGGGACACCCGGCCGGCGGCGCGCAGCGGCGAGATCCCGGCCGCGAACAGCGCTTCGGCGGCATAGATGTTGCCCACCCCGACCACCACCCGCTGGTCCATCAGCAGGGTCTTGACCGCGGCCTTGCGGCCGCGGCCCGCGGCATGCAGACGATCGCCGTCGAAATCCGCCGACAGCGGCTCCGGCCCGAGGCCGCGCAGCAGCGGATGCAGCTCTCCCGGCGCCTGCCACAGCAGGCAGCCGAAGCGGCGGGGATCGTTGAAGCGCAGCAGCCGGCCGTCGTCCAGCGCGATGTCGACGTGGTCGTGGGGCTGCGGCGGCGTGTCCTCCGGCAACACCCGCAGATTGCCCGACATGCCCAGGTGCAGCAGCGCGCTGCCGGCCGCCGTGTCCAGCAGCAGGTACTTGGCGCGCCTGCGCACCGCGTCGACGCGCTGCCCGGGCAGGCACTCGGACACCGCCCCGGGGATCGGCCAGCGCAGGTCGGCCCGGCGCAGCAGCACGGCCTGAATGCGCCGCCCCTCGACGTGCGGCGCGAGGCCGCGGCGGGTGGTCTCGACTTCGGGAAGTTCCGGCATCCGGGCAAGGTGGCGGCACCGGCGCCGGTCCGCAAGCGGCAGCAGCTGAACGTCCCCCGCCCCGTACGCCGGCGCAGGGATGACATTCACGGGCGCGGCGCGCCATGATGGCCCAGTCACTTCGTTTCGGCGTTCCCATGCCCGCTTCCATGCTCGATTTCCTTTCCGGCGGACTGCTGCAGTTTGGCTTCTGGCCGCTCGTGCTGCTGCTGCTGGTGGCCACCCAGCTGACGATCCTCTCGGTCACCCTGTACCTGCACCGCAGCCAGGCGCACCGCGGCGTCGATTTCCATCCGGTGCTGGCGCACGTCTTCCGCTTCTGGACCTGGCTGACCACCTCGATGATCACCCGCGAGTGGGTGGCCATCCACCGCAAGCACCACGCCAAGTGCGAGACCGAAGAGGATCCGCACAGCCCGCAGTTCAAGGGCATCCGCCAGGTCTTCTGGCGCGGCGTGGAGCTCTACCGCGAGGCCCGGGCCCAGCGCAACGACATCGAGCAGTACGGCAAGGGCTGCCCCGACGACTGGATCGAGCGCCGCCTGTACACCCCGTACGCCACGCTCGGCCCGACCGTGCTGCTGTTCGTGATGTTCGGGCTGTTCGGTTTCGCCGGCGTCGCGGTCTGGGCGATCCAGATGGCGTGGATCCCGTTCTGGGCCGCTGGCGTGGTCAACGGCCTCGGCCACTGGTGGGGCTACCGCAACTTCGAGACCACCGACACCGCCACCAATCTCACCCCGTGGGGCGTGTGGATCGGCGGCGAGGAGCTGCACAACAACCACCACGCGTTCCCGAGTTCGGCCAAGTTCGCCCTGCGTCGCTGGGAGTTCGACATCGGTTGGGCCACCATCCAGGCCCTGCAGAAGGTCGGCCTGGCGAAAGTGCTGCGGGTCGCGCCGTCGCTCGACGTCCGCCCCAACATCCAGGCCCCGGACACCGACACCATGCGCGCCCTGCTGGCGCTGCGCTTCCAGGCCATGACCGACTACCAGCGCAAGGTGATCAAGCCGGCGCTGCGCGAGGAGGCGCGGGCCGCGGGCGCAAGGCTGCGCGCGCTGCTGCCGCGCCGGCTGCGCAAGGCGCTGGCCGACGACGGCCGCTGGCTCAAGCCCGATGCGCGCCAGGAACTGCAGCAGTGGGTCGAGCAGCGTCCGCGCATCCGCACCCTGGTCGAGTACCGCGCGCGTCTGGCCGCGGTGCTGGAGGCGCGCAGCAACGACGCCTCCGAGCGCCTTCGCCAGCTGCAGGCCTGGTGCCACGAGGCCGAGGCGAGCGGCATCCGCGCGCTGCAGGAATACTCCGAGCGACTCAAGGGGTATTCGCTGCAACCCGCGCGGGCGTGAGCCCCGCGCCATGGCGCAGGCGATGGAAAACGGGCCCGGCCGGCGACGGCCGGGCCTTTTCGCGGCAGTGGCGATGGCCGCGGCGGTGCTGTCCGTCGCGATCGCCCTGCCGGCCGCCGCGCAGATGGCGGCCACCGCCGACTATCTCGAGCGGATGGACACCGACGGCGACGGCCGGGTATCGCTGGGCGAATACCAGGACTGGATGAGCTACGCCTTCGACGCGATGGACGCAGACGGCGATGGAACCCTGGGACCTGCAGAACAGCCCGGCAGCCGCGGCCGGCCCATTACCCGGGCCGCCCACCAGGCCCGGCTGACCGATCGCTTCAACCGCCAGGATCTGAACCGCGACGGGTTTCTCGACGCCCGCGAACTCGCCGCCCCACCGCAGTAGGCGCGCACCACTACCGTCTGGCGGCCGTCGCAATGCGGGAGAGCGCAGGCATCCCGGCGGCGGCGTTCAGCGCGGGCGCGAGGGCGCGTTCCGCGCGACGCCCTGCAGTGCCAGCCAGCACAGCGCCACCGTGGTGGCATCCCCCAGGGCGCTGTGGCGCGCCAGCACCGGCACGCCCAGCGCGTCGGCGATATGGCCGAAGTCGAGGTTGGGGGGGACATCGGGCCGGGCACGGCGCGCCCTTGCAGCGTACGTATCGGCGAGCTCGACGCGGGGATTGGGAAGCGCGAAGCCGGTGAGCGCCTTCACGTGCGGGGCCAGCATCGCCAGGTCGAACACCAGGTGATAGCCCAGCAGCCGGCGGGGGCCCAGCCAGCGCAGGAACTCGCGTACCGCCGGGGTCACCGAGATGCCGCCCGCCGCCTCGTCGGGGGTGATGCGGTGATGGCGAATCGATTCGATGTCGAAACCGCGGTCCGGGCGGATCCGCCGCTCGAAGCGTTCCGACAGCAGCGCCCGGCCATCGCGAACCGGCACCGCGGCCAGGCTCAGGATGTGATCGCGCTGCGGGTCCAGGCCGGTGGTCTCGACGTCCAAGCTGACCCATTCGCCGGCCGGTGCGGGCTGCAGCAGCGCCGCCCATTCCCCACCGCCATGCCGGCCACGCCACCACCACCGGCGCAGGGCGTCCATCGGCGGCATCAGTCCACCAGGTGGAAGGCGCGGCGCACGTGTTCGCGGAACTCCTTCACCACGTGCAGCGCATCGCGCAGCAGTTCCCGGTCCAGCCGGCGCAGGGCCTGGGTATCGACATGGTTGTCGGGAACCCGGCCGGCCTCGAGCGCGGCCAGCTGCGCCTCCAGCCGCATCCGCTGGAACACGTTGAGGGCCTGGGGCAGGTCGCGTCCGAGTTCGCGCGGCAGGGCCGCGAGCGCGGTGAGCGCCTCGCACCGTTCGATGCTGCCCGTGGCGGCGATGCCATGGCGCAGCGCCAGGCAGCGCACGCCGTGCACGATCGGGAAGATCGCGCCTTTCTTCAGATCGATGCCGCGTGGGTCGCCGCGCACGCGGCCGAAGAAGGTCAGCGGCGTGTTGAAGTTGAGCGTGGCCGAGGCCAGGTGGTGCAGCAGGATCTCGTCCTGCCCCAGCGTCGCGAGGCCAGCCTTGACCGGCGCGAACAGCGCCGCGTTGCCGGCGATCGGGCGCGCATCGAGCGCGATCGACAGGTCCAGCGCCGCCTCGCCGCCGTGGCGCTGCTGCCAGTGGCCGATGCGCGCCTGCCACTGCGCGGCGGTCATCCGCCAGTGCGGGTTGTCGACCATCACCCTGCCGGGGCAGGGCGGGTAGCCGACCTGGCTGAGCGAGGTACTGAAGCGATCCATGGCCTCGGCCAGGCCCGGCCAGTCCAGGTCGTCGGCAACCACCAGCGCATTGTCCTGGTCGGTCTTGAGCAGCTGCTCGCGGCGGCCCTCGCTGCCCATCACCAGCAGGCAAATGCGGTCGCGGTGTTCGGATGGCACCAGCAGGTCGAAGATCTGCGCCATCACCCGGCCGTTGAGCGCGCTGACCAGCCCCATCAGGTAGGGCATGCGCGCGCCGTGGGCGGCAAGGCTGCGGACCAGTTCGGTCATCCCCGCGGCGGCGCTGGCGATGTCCTCCAGGGTGTGGGCGCGTGCCAGCCGCAGGCTGATGAGGTGGGAGTGAGCGGCGAAATGCGACAGGACTTCGGCGATGCCGAGGGTCCCGGCGATCGTGCCGCGGTCGCGGACCACGACCCGCTCGACCCGGTGCTCGGTCATGCCGATCAGGGCCTGGAACAGCACGTCGTCGGAACCGACGCAGACCAGCGGCCGGCTGGCCAGCGGCCCGACCGGCGCCTCCAGCGGCAGCCGCTGCAGCGCCACGGCGTCGAGCAGGTCGGTACGGGTGAGGATGCCGGGTTCCGGATGATCGGCATCGTCCACCAGCAGGCAGTCCACGCGTCGTTCGCGCAGCCGCGCGGTGGCGTCGGCGATGGAGGTCGCGGCGGTTACGTGCTCGGCCGGCGCCAGTTGTGCCTCGCCGACCCGGGTCACCATCAGTTCGGCCGCTTCGCGGCGATCCGCGCCCGAGACCGAGAGCTGCCCCTTGGTCGCGAGACCCTCGTTGAAATAGGCGGCGAAGCGCGGGTTGTCCTGGATCAGGCGCCGGAAGACCTCGGCCGGGATCAGGAAGCTGAGGCATTCGCCGTCCGCGCGATAGCTCAGCCGGGCGCGGCCGGCCATCGCCGCCCAGGCGCCGAAGACATCGCCAGGGCCGTAGTCGGCGAACCGTTGCTCTCCGCCGCGCCCATCGGCCTGGTAGGCGTGGACCAGCCCTTTCAGGATCACGTGCACGTGCGGCGAGGCCTTGCCGGCTTCGATCAGGGTGGTGCCGGCGGCATGGAACCCCAGGTCCACGCTGGCCTGCAGGCGCGCACGTCCGGCATCGTCCAACAGATCGAACGGCGGTTGGCTCAGGTCGAGTCCGGGAACGCTGTCCATGGCGCTATTGTGGCGCGCTGCCGCAGCGCCCGCCTCCCGGGTCCGGAGGCGAGGGCTCGGCCCGCCGAGGCGGCGCGGTGGTTTCGGTACGCCGCGATGGACGATGCCCGATCATCGGGAGCAGGCGGCGCGCAGCAGGCTGTCGTCTTCGGCCAGCGCGATCCAGCGGGCGTTGCGGGGAGCGCCGTCCTCGTCGAACACCACCTCGTCGACCAGATCCGCGCGCCGCCCGCCCGCGCAATCGAACACCGCGCCGAACTGGCGCGCCGGCTCCCAGCGGCCCATCAACAGCACCTGGGTCAACACCTGGTCGGGCATCGCCGCGTTGTGCCGGTCGAAGCGGTGATCGATCGCGATCAGCCGACTGGTCTGCGGCACCACGAACGTCCACGGGCGATACCAGACCCGCAGCTCGTTGGTGGAAGCGACCTCGACCTCGTCCGGGAAGGTGGCGGTGACGCGGTCCAGCCAGGAGTACTCCAGCCAGACCGCCATCGCCAACATGCCGCCGCCCGCCGCGGCGGGAACCGCCCAGCCGGGCAGCCGCTTGCGGACCAGGAAGTTCAGCGCCAGCACCAGGCCCGCCAGCCCGAAACCGGCGGCGATGATCGCTATGAATTCCAACAGCATGCCGTTCCCCCGTTGTGGCCCGGCGTTCGCTCGCCGCGCTCCATCATGACAAATTCGGCCGCGACGTTGTCGCGCGCGGTGCGGGCCTGCCCGCGACGCCCGCTCGCCAGCGAGTCGGCGTACGAATCGCGTGTGTCGGGCTCGGCGCGACTCCATCGCTCCCACAAGGGGGCGACCGGCGGACACGCATCTGTTTCCCCTCCCGGTTTGCGGAAGAACCAAAAAAAGACCCGCCCCCCGCGTTGCCGGGGGCGGGTCCTGGAGAGACGCGACTCAGTGCGCGATGTGGACCGCGCTGCCCGCGCCGCGCGGCACGCGGATCCCCTCCACCAGCTCCTGGATCCGATCCGGGGCCGGCTTGGTCATCGACAGCACCAGGTAGGCCGCGATGAAGTTGAGCATCGCACCCACCGCACCGAACGACAGCGGCGAGATGCCGAACAGCCAGTTCTCGGCCACGTTCTCGAGCATGTTGGTCTCCGGAATGAAGAACCAGCCCAGGTAGGTGAAGATGTAGATGCACGTGGTCACCAGGCCGACCAGCATGCCGACGATCGCCCCTCTGGCATTCATCTTCTTCGAGAAGATGCCCATCATGATCGCCGGGAACAGCGACGACGCGGCCAGTCCGAACGCCAGTGCCACCGTCTGCGCCGCGAACCCTGGTGGATTCAACCCCAGCCAGGTGGCCAGGACGATGGCCGCCGCCATCGAGAAGCGTGCCGCCAGCAGTTCCCCCTTCTCCGAGATGTCCGGTTTGAAGGTCGACTTGATCAGGTCGTGGCTGACCGCGGACGAGATCGCCAGCAGCAGGCCTGCCGCCGTCGACAGCGCGGCCGCAAGACCACCCGCCGCGATCAGGCCGAGGACCCAGGCGGGCAGCTGCGCGATCTCCGGGTTGGCCAGCACCAGGATGTCCTGGTTGAAGGTGACGACCTCGTTGCCTTCCCAGCCGCGCTCCGCGGCCGTCGTGGCGAACTCCTCGTTGGTGGCGTTGTAGTACTGGATCCTGCCATCGCCGTTGAGGTCCTCGAACGCCAGCAGCCCGGTCTGTTCCCAGTTGCGCATCCAGTCCGGACGGGACTCGTACTCGATCGCCTCGGCGGCGGTCCCGGCGGGGTAGATGGTGTTGATGATGTTCAGCCGCGCCATCGAGCCCACCGCGGGCGCCACCGTGTAGAGCAGGGCGATGAAGACCAGCGCCCAGCCCGCCGACCTGCGCGCATCCGAGACCTTGGGCACGGTGAAGAAGCGGATGATCACGTGCGGCAGTCCCGCGGTGCCGACCATCAGCGACAGGGTGAACAGCACCATGTTGAGGGTCGAGCCGTGATGGCCGGTGTAGTCCTGGAAGCCCAGTTCGACCAGCACCTGATCGAGCTTGGTCAGCAGCGGCAGGCCGGACTCGGTGTGGGTCGAGAACAGCCCGAGCTGCGGCACCGGATTGCCGGTGAGCTGCATCGAGATGAAGATCGCCGGGATCGTGTAGGCGATGATCAACACCACGTACTGCGCGACCTGGGTGTAGGTGATGCCCTTCATGCCGCCGAGCACCGCATACACGAACACCACGGCCGAGGCGATGAGCAGGCCGGTCGTCGCATCGACTTCGAGGAAACGCGAGAACGCCACGCCGGCACCGGTCATCTGCCCGATCACGTAGGTGAGCGAGATGATCAGCAGCGCCGCCACCGCGACCATCCGCGCGGTGCGGCTGTAGAAGCGGTCGCCGATGAAGTCGGGCACGGTGAAGCGCCCGAACTTGCGCAGGTACGGCGCCAGCAGCAGCGCCAGCAACACGTAGCCCCCGGTCCAGCCCATCAGATAGGTGGAATTGCCGTAGCCGACGAAGGCGATCAGGCCCGCCATCGAGATGAACGACGCCGCCGACATCCAGTCGGCCGCGGTGGCCATGCCGTTGAGCACCGGGTGGACACCGCGGTTGGCGGCGTAGAACTCGGCGGTGGTGCCGGCGCGGGCCCAGATGGCGATCGCGATGTAGAGCAGGAACGAGCCGCCGACGAAGATGAGGTTGATCGTGAATTGATCCATGTGCGCAGCCCTATTGTTCGTCCACGTCGTACTCGCGATCGAGCCGGTTCATGTACCAGGTGTAGAAGAAGATCAGGGCGATGAAGACCAGAATCGAACCCTGCTGCGCGAACCAGAAACCCAGGTCGGTGCCGCCGATGCGGATGCCCGACAGCAGCGGGCGCAGCAGGATGCCGAATCCCACCGACACCAGCGCCCAGACCGACATGCAGATCCAGATGATGCGCAGGTTGGCTTTCCAATACCTGGCTGCGGTTTTGTCGAGCGTCATGCGGCGTCCCCCTCTTGGTCGGATGGATGGTCCACCCACGCGCGGTGGGCCGTGGCGTGCGAGCGGATCGCGCAGCGCCGGGATTGCCGGCGCGGCGCGGCCTTGTCGGTTGCGTTCATGTGTCCCCCTAGAAGGTGTACCGGACGTGGGTGTGCAGGCGGGTCAGGTCGCCCTCGCGCTCGTCCTCGAGGAAGCGCTGGCCGAAGATCAGCTCGGCGCCGACATCGAGTTTCGGAAACGGCGAATAGATGACGTTGGCGTGCAGCGAGTGCGAGCGCTCGGTGACGCCGAACCCGATCAGCGACTTGTCGTTGTCGTAGTGGGCCGCGGCGTACATCAGGTTGGTGCGCACCTGCGGCGAGAACACGTGCCGCCAGGCGACGAAGCCGCCGTAGCCGTCGAGGGCGTGGATGTCGCCGCTGGCGTCCTGCATCACGTCGCTGCCCATGCCGAAGGCCAGATAACGGCCGATGCCCTGGCCGGCATTGACGGCGTAGCGGATGTCGTCGCTGGCGCCGAGGTTGAACTTGCCGGAGGCGCTGACCGCGGCCCCTGTCTCGGTCTCGTCGCCCGCCTTGAACTGCCGCACCAGGCCGGCCACGGTGAAGTGGCCCCAGTCGCCGCGGGTGATCCAGCGCGCGGTGACGTCCGGAAGCACGTTGTCGCCGGTGTTGAAGCGCGCCCCGGCCGCCGGACTGAACGGCGCGTACGACTGCACCGTGGTCTGCGGGTTCTCCACCGAGACCGACCACGGGCCGTTGGTGTAGCGCAGCTGGGCCTGGCGCACGAACACGGTGCCGTCGGTGACGCCGACGAAATCGACCGCGTCGGGCAGGGCGCCCACGTCCATGAAGTTGGACCAGGTCTGGCCGGCCAGCCAGCGGTTCCAGCTGACGTAGGCGTGGCGCAGCGAAACGCCGTAGGTGTTGGTGGCGGTCTCGTTGCCGAGCAGGGCGTTGCTGCCGCCGCCGAACATGTCGGCCTCGATGTAGGCCTTGAACTTGTCGCCGCCGTCGGTGGCATGGTCGGCACTGAACCAGAATCGCGAGAACTGGGCGTGCTGATCGGTGTAGGCGTCGCCGCCGTCGGCGCCGTCGTCGCCGACCGGGATGGTGCTGGGCACGTAGAACAGCCGCCCCGCCGAGCCGTCGGCGATGCGCCCGTCGCTGGTGTCGGTGACCATGGCGTCGAACTTGATCATGCCGCCGTAGGAGAAAGTGGTCCCCGGGTTGGCCGCGGTCATGATGGTGCCGGGCTGGATCCCCTTGCCGTCGGCTGCCGCGGCCGCAGGCGCCCGGGCTTGCGCGGTGCGCACCTCGGTCACCTGGGTCCGGGTCTCGGCGATCTCGGTCTGCTGCTGTTGCTGCTGCGAGAGCAGCGCCTGGACCTGGGCCTCGAGCTGCGCGATCCGCGCCTCGAGCTCCTGTTCCTTGGCGGTCTGGCCGAAGGCCATTCCTGGCGCCGCCAGGGCAGCCAGCAGCGCCACCGCGAGCACCCGCGGCCGCGCCTTCGCTACGACGTGTCGATTCATCTGGTTCCCCTCCCGAAGGGTGCATGAAGGCGGGCCGGTGGGCCCACGCGTCTCCGAGACTGCGCGCTGGCCGGGTGAGCGCCAATACACCATTGGTCGAATGCCGCGCGCCGGCCTAGACGAAGGTCTAAGACGGGGGATGGGTGGATGCGGCACACTAGCCGGGAACGCTTTTCGATCCGGGAATGCCAGCATGTCCAGCAGCCAAGCCCTGTATCCGGTGCCCGAGGACGTCGCCGCCGGGGCGGCGATCCGCAAGGACGACTACGAGCGGATGTACGCCGAGTCGGTCGCCGACCCCGACGCCTTCTGGGCCGGGGTAGCCGATCGCCTGCAGTGGGATCGCAAGCCCACCAGCATCCGCGATGTCAGCTTCGACCTGGAGGACTTCCGCATCCGCTGGTACGCCGACGGCGAGCTCAACGCCAGCGTCAACTGCCTCGACCGCCATCTCGAGACCCGCGGCGACAAGACCGCCCTCGTCTGGGAGGCCGACGACCCGGCCACGGACCCCCGGCATGTCAGCTATCGCGAGCTGCATGCGCGGGTGTGCCGGCTGGCCAACGCCCTGCGCAGCCTCGGCGTGCGCAAGGGCGACCGCGTCACCATCTACCTGCCGATGATCGTCGAGGCGGCGGTGGCGATGCTGGCCTGCGCGCGCATCGGCGCGATCCATACCGTGGTGTTCGGCGGGTTCTCGCCCAATTCGATCGCCGACCGCATCGCCGATTGCGGCAGCCGGCTGGTGATCACCGCCGACGAGGGCGTGCGCGGCGGGAAGAAGGTCCCGCTCAAGGCCAACGTCGACGCCGCGCTCAAGCTGCCGGGCACCACCAGCGTCGAGACCGTGCTGGTGGTGCGCCATACCGGCGGGGCGGTGGACATGCAGATGCCGCGCGACCGCTGGTACGACGCCGTGGTGGACGACCAGCCCGACACCTGCGTGCCGGAGCGGATGAACGCCGAGGACCCGCTGTTCATCCTCTACACCTCGGGCAGCACCGGCAAGCCCAAGGGCGTGCTGCACACCACCGGCGGCTACCTGGTGTTCGCCAGCTACACGCACGAATGCGCGTTCGACCTCAAGGAGGACGACGTCTTCTGGTGCACCGCCGACGTCGGCTGGGTCACCGGGCACAGTTACATCGTCTACGGGCCGCTGGCCAACGGCGCCACCGCGCTGATGTTCGAGGGCGTGCCCAACTACCCGGACAGCTCGCGCTTCTGGCAGGTGGTCGACCGCCACAAGGTGACGCTGTTCTACACCGCGCCCACCGCGATCCGCGCGCTGATGCGCGAGGGCGACGGGCCGGTGAAGAAGACCGACCGTTCCTCGCTGCGCATCCTCGGCACGGTCGGCGAGCCGATCAATCCCGAGGCCTGGCGCTGGTACTTCGACGTGGTGGGCGATTCGCGCTGCCCGATCGTCGACACCTGGTGGCAGACCGAGACCGGCGGCCACCTGATCACCCCGCTGCCCGGCGCCATCGCCGCCAAGCCGGGCTCGGCGACGCTGCCGTTCTTCGGCGTGCGCCCTGCGATCGTCGACGCCAACGGCAAGGTGCTCGAGGGCGAGGCCGAGGGCAACCTGGTGATCCTCGATTCCTGGCCGGGCCAGATGCGCACCGTGTACGGCGACGACCAGCGCTTCATCGACACCTACTTCAAGACCTATCCGGGCATGTACTTCACCGGCGACGGCTGCCGGCGCGATGCCGACGGCTATTACTGGATCACCGGCCGCGTCGACGACGTGATCAACGTCAGCGGCCACCGGATCGGCACAGCGGAAGTGGAGAGCGCGCTGGTCTCGCATCCGAAGGTGGCCGAGGCCGCGGTGGTCGGCTTCCCGCACGACGTCAAGGGCCAGGGCATCTACGCCTACGTCACCCTGGTGGCCGGCGAGCAGGGCGACGACGCGCTGCGCAAGGAGCTGGTCACGCACGTGCGCAAGGAGATCGGGCCGATCGCCTCTCCGGACCACCTGCAGTGGGCGCCGGGCCTGCCGAAGACGCGCTCGGGCAAGATCATGCGCCGGATCCTGCGCAAGATCGCCGAGAACGCGCCGGAGCAGCTGGGCGACACCTCGACCCTCGCCGATCCGTCGGTGGTCGACGCGCTGGTGCAGAACCGGCGAGTGCCGGACGGGTGAGCCCCCAAGGATCAGGGCGCTGCGGCCTTGCGCCTTCGCCGAATGCCGGTTGCGCCCCGTGTGGCGCGGCCGGCGGCGTCGGATGCGGCCGGCCGGCGGGTCTGGAAGAAGGAGGCCGAGACGCCCGAAGCACGCGCCGGACGCGAAGGCTCAGCCAGCGTGGGCCTGCCGCGCCCGGCCAAGGGCGTCGGGCCGCATGCGCCGAGCCGCCGCAACGCCGCCTCGCTGCGCTGCCGCTCCGGCTCGAACGGCGACGCCGCGGCGTGAGCGCGTGCGCGATCGGGCTACGAGGAGGCCGGCGAGCAGGCCCGCAATGACGCACACTCGACGCTTGCCCCGCATTGCCCACCCGTGTCCATGACCACCCTGCTCATCGCCGACGACCACCCGCTGTTCCGCGAGGCCCTGCGTGGCGTCGTGGCGCGGATCCTGCCGCAGGCGGTGCTGCGCGAGGCCCACGACACCGAAGCCCTGTACGCGCTGGTCGAAGCCGACCCCGACGCCGACCTGCTGCTGCTCGATCTCAACATGCCCGGCGCGCAGGGCTTCAGCGCCCTGGTGCACCTGCGCGCGCAACATCCGCAACTGCCGATCGTGGTGGTGTCGGCGCGCGAGGAGCCCACGGTGATGCGGCGCGCGCTGGACCACGGCGCGATGGGCTTCATCCCCAAGTCCGTCGATGCCCAGACCCTGGCCAGTGCGCTGCAGCAGGTGCTCGACGGCGACCACTGGGCCCCGCCTGCCGCGCACGCCGCGCCGGCCGCCAGCGCCGACGAACAGGACGTTGCCGCGCGGGTGCGCGAACTCACCCCGCAGCAGTTCCGGGTGCTGCAGATGCTCGGCGCCGGCATGCTCAACAAGCAGATCGGCTACGAGCTCGGCGTCTCCGAGGCCACCGTCAAGGCGCACATGAGCGCGATCCTGCGCAAGCTCGGCGCCACCAACCGGACCCAGGCGGTATTGATCGCCGGCCGCCTGGCGCTCGATCCGGGCGCGGTGACCGCGCCGCCCGAGGAGCCTTCCACCGGCTGAGGCGCAGGCGTCCGCAAATGCCGGTTTCCCGTAGGAGCGTGCCATGCACGCGAAAGCCGGCGCGCTCGGCAGCGCCCGCGATCACCGCGAACCCGGCCGGCGCCACCCGCGGCCTTCGCGGCCATGGGCCACTCCTGCGGGCCACACGGCGGGAAACCCGCCTCACCCCTCCCCGGGCGGCTCCGACGCCGGCAGGCGCCGCGCCGGATGGTGGTGCGCGGCCAGGAACGCGCGCAGCGAGGCCGGCTTGATCGGCTTGGTCAGCACCCGGTAGCCGCGCGCCCGCGCCGCCTGCTTGAGCGCGTCGCTGCCGTCGGCGGTCACCAGCGCGCCGGGCAGGTGCGGGGCGTCGGCGCGCAGCGCCTCCAGTGTCTGCAGGCCGTCCAGGCGGTCGTGCAGGTGGTAGTCCACCAGCAGCACGTCGGGCCGTTCGGCCATCCGCGCCAGCGCCTCGTCGACGGTGGTGGCGCACAGCGGCTCCACGCCCCAGCGCCGCAGCAGCGCGGTCATGCCGGCGATGATGTCCGGGTCGTTGTCGACGCACAGCACCCGCAGCCCGGCGAGCGAGGCGGCCAGCTCCAGCCGCGGCGGAGCGGCGGTTTGCAGCGCATGCTCGGCCCGCGGCACCAGGATCGAGAACATGCTGCCGTGGCCGACGCGCGAGCGCGCGTCCAGGCGGTGCCCGAGCAGGCGCGAGATCCGCTGGCAGATCGACAGGCCCAGGCCCAGGCCGCGCTCGTCCCAGTCGAACGGCTGCTGGTAGCGGTGGAACTCGTCGTAGATCTGCCGCATGTGGTGTTCGGGGATGCCCGGCCCGGTGTCCCAGACCTGCAGCGCCACCTCGCCGCCGCAGGGCCGCGCCGCCAGCACGATGCGGCCTTCGCGGGTGTAGCGCAGCGCGTTGGCGAGGAAGTTCTGCAGCACCCGGCGCAGCAGCCGGCGATCGCTGTGCACCGGCAGCGCCTGGGCGTGCAGGCGCAGGGCGATGCCGCGGCTGGCCGCCATCGGCGCGTACTGCGCGGCCAGCTGCCGCAGCAGCTCGCCGGCATCGAAATCGCTCAACTCAGGCTTCAGCGCCCCGGCGTCCAGGCGCGAGACGTCGAGCAGGCCGTCGAGCAACTCCTCGGCGGCGCGCAGCGAGGTGTCGACGCGTTCGGCCAGGCGCTGCTGCTCGCCGGACTCCTCGCTCTCGCGCAGCGCCGAGGTGAACAGCCGCGCCGCGTTGAGCGGCTGCAGCACGTCGTGGCTGAGCGCCGCCAGGAAGCGCGTGCGCGACTGCTGCGCCGCCTCGGCCTCTCGGGTGCGTACGGTCACCCGCTGCTCCAGGGTCTCGTTGATCTCGCGCAGCGCCCGCTCCACCCGCTTGTGCTCGGTGACGTCGCTGTAGCTGGTGACGTAGCCGCCGCCCGGCAGCGGCTGGCCGCGTACCTCGATCACCAGGCCGCTGGCGAGCACCCGTTCGGACACGTGCGCCGAGCCGGCGCGCATGTAGCCGATGCGCTTGGCGATCTCGGTCTCGATCTCCACCTTGGACAGCAGGCCCAGCTCGCCGCGCTCGGCGTTGTAGCGGATCAGGTCGGCGACCGGGCGGCCGACGAACAGCATCCCGTCGGGGAAGCCGAACAGTTGCTGGTAGCGGCGGTTCCAGGCCACCAGCCGCATCTCCGGGTCGACCACGCTGACGCCCTGGTCGATGTTCTCCAGGGTGGTGGAGAGGATCTCGCGGTTGAAGCGCAGCTCCTGGCCCGCCTCGTCGAGCACCGCGACCACCTCGGCCAGGTCCATGCCCGAACCGCGCAGGGTGCTGGTCAGCACCAGCCGCGCCGAGGCCGCGCCGATCGCCGAGGCCAGCAGGCGTTCGGTGAACTGCACCCAGGCGCGGTCGGCCGGGGTGTTGGGCTGCAGCTCCTGGCCGAGCGCCTGGGCCTGTTCGGCGAAGGCGCGCTGGGCATTGCGCGCGCCGACGATGCGCCGCGCCAGCACCAGCAGGTCGGCCACGTTCAATCCACCACGCCAATCGCTGCCGGTCAGCGCGCGGCGCTCGGTGTACGGGTTGAGGAACGGCGAGGCGCGCAGGCGTTCGTCCAGCCCCGGCCGCCAGCGCGCCGAGACCACCATCAGCGCGCCGATGTTGAGCAGCAGCGACCAGAACGTGCCGTGGGTCAGCGCGTCCCAGCCCTCCAGCCCGAACAGCTGCCGCGGCCGCAGCCAGTCGATGCCGAGCGGGCCGTGCAGCAGCCAGCCCGGGTCGAACCAGCCGGCATCGGTGAGGGTGGGCAGCAGCAGGGTATAGCCCCATACGCAGAAGCCGATCAGCAGCCCGGCCTCGGCGCCCTGGCGGCTGGCGCCGCGCCAGTACAGCCCGCCGATCAGCGCCGGCGCGAACTGCGCCACCGCGGCGAAGGCCATCAGCCCGAACGCGGCCAGCGTGGTTTCGGTATTGCTGGCGCGGTAATAGCCATAGGCCAGCGCGGCGAAACCGACGATCGCCACACGCCGGATCCACAGCACGGTCGCGGCGACGTCGCCGCTGTGGCGCTGCGCCCAGCCGCGGCGCAGCAGCAGCGGCATCACCAGGTCGTTGCTGACCATGGTGGCCAGCGCCACGCTGGCCACGATCACCATCCCGGTGGCGGCGGAGAAGCCGCCGATGTAGGCGAACAGCGCCAGCGCATTCTGGTTCTCGGCCAGGGGCAGCGCCAGCACGTAGGTGTCGGCGATCGCCGCGCCGTCGCCGAACAGGGCGATGCCGGCGCTGGCGATCGGCAGCACCATCAGGCAGATCAGCACCAGGTAGGCGCCGAACATCCAGCGCGCGCGGCGGATGTCGGCCACGTCGATGCACTCCACCACCGCCACGTGGAACTGCCGCGGCAGGCAGACGATCGCGGTGAACGCCAGCAGGGTCTGGCCGACGAAGCCCACCGGCGGCGCGTTCGACAGCAGCTCGCGGGTCGCCGGCACCAGGTCCAGTTCGTGGTCGCCGAACCAGAAGACCGCGAACAGCCCCACCGCCACCAGCGCCATCAGCTTGACCAGCGACTCCAGCGCGATCGCCAGCATCATCCCTGGCCGATGCTCGGTGGCGTCGACCTGGCGGGTGCCGAACAGGATCGCGAACAGCGCCATCAGCGCCGCCATGTACAGCGCCGGGTCGCCGAGGGTGGTGGTGGCGGCCGGGCTGGCGCTCAGCACCTGCAGGCTCAGCGCCACCGCCTTGTATTGCAGCGCCAGGTACGGCACCGCCGCGATCAGCGCGATCAGCGCCACCATCGCCGCCAGCCGCTGCGAGCGCCCGTAGCGCGCGGCGATGAAATCGGCGATCGAGACCGTGCTCTGCGACTGCGCGATCAGCGCCAGCCGCTCGAGGATGCGCCAGCCGAACAGCAGCAACAGCAGCGGGCCGAGGTAGATCGGCAGGTAGCCGATGCCGTTGCGCGCGGCGCTGCCCACCGCGCCGTAGAACGTCCACGAGGAGCAGTACACCGCCAGCGCCAGGCTGTAGATCACCGGCCGCAGCCCCGGCCGCTGCGGGAATTCCGGGTGGCGGTCGCCCCACCACGCCACCGCGAACAGCACCGCGGCATAGCCCACCGACACCAGCAGCAAGACCCAGTCCGACAGCATTCCCATCCCCGAGTGGCCGTTGAAGTGTACGCGCCGCCGCCCCGGCCGCCCCGGTGCGAAGCCCCCACCGCCCGCAGGAGGGCTTCACCCCGTAGGAGCGTGCCATGCACGCGAAGGCCGGCGCGGCCGGCCATGCCCGGAATGGCCGCCCGGTCGGACAGAGACCCGCATCACCGTCATCGGAGGTACCCGCGGCCGTCGCGGCCATGGGCCGCTCCTGCAGGGCCGGGCGCTGGCAGCGGTGAAATGAGAATCGACATCATGTGATAATGAGTCGCATTACCTCTGGAGCATCGTCCCGCATGTCCCCCCTCCGGCGCCGCGTCACCAGCCACCGCTCGCTCCTGTCCGCCGCCTACCTGCTCGGGCTGGCCCTGCCGCCGCTCGCGTTCGCCCAGGCGCCCCCGTCGTCGGTCACCGACCTCGACGCCGTGCAGGTGATCGGCCGCGCCCAGACCCTCTACAAGGTGGAGGACTCCACCACGGCCACCCGGACCGCCACGCCGCTGGAATGGGTGCCGCAGTCAGTGCAGGTGCTGCCGCGCGAGCTGATCGACGACCAGGCCGCGCGCCAGGTGACCGACCTGTACCGCAGCATCAGCGGCATCAGCTTCTTCAGCTACGCCGGCGTCACCCTGCGCGGCTTCCGCCAGGAGAACGTGCTCTACGACGGCCTGCGCGGCGATCCGTATGCCGGCTTCTCGGTGCCGCAACTGTTCGACATCGAGCGGGTCGAGGTGCTGAAGGGCCCGGCCGGCGCGCTGTACGGCGGCGGCGACCCGGGCGGGGTGATCAACTACATCACCCGCAAGCCGCAGCGCGACCCGCAGACCAGCGTGGAACTGCAGCTGGGCAACGACGATTTCGCCGCCGCCTCGTTCCAGTCGACCGGGCCGCTGGCCGGCAACGACCGCTTGCGCTACCGCATCGGCGTGCACGGCGAGCGCGAGGAGCCGTTCCGCTGGAACACCGACAACGAGTTGCGCATGGGCGACGCGGCCGTGGCCCTCGACGTCGGCGCCACCGGCGAGCTCACCCTCAAGCTCACCGACATCACCCAGGAGCAGGCCGGCAACCGCCTGCGCGGGGTGCCGGTGGACGACAACGGCGCGTTCCTCACCGACCGCCGCTGGAACCACAACGAGGCCACCGACTTCCTCGACATGGACGCGCGCATCGCCCTGGCCACCTACACCGCGTCCCCCACCCCCGCGCTCGATGTCGACGTCTCCGCGCGCTGGTTCGAGAACCAGGAGCACCAGCAGTACCACGAACCGTGGGGCCTGATCGACCGCGACGGCGACGGCACCGCCGAATGGATGACGCGTCAGTTCCGCGACCAGGCGCGCGACGTCGAGGGCCTGGCCGCCAATGCCAACGGGGTCTGGCGCGCGCGCGCCGGCGGCGTCGGGCACACCCTGCTGTTCGGCGTCGACGGCTACCGCGAGGACAGCGACTTCATGGGCCGCACCGCGCACAGCGATGCCGCGGGAGGCGGCGTGCCCGGCGTCGACCTGTTCGCGCCGGTGTACGGCCTGACCTCCGGCGCCGACTACACGTTCGACCCCTGGCGCGTCACCCGCAGCCGCGGCACCCGCTACGGCGCCTACCTGCAGGACCAGGTGGAACTGACACCCCGCTGGCAGTTGCTCGCCGGGCTGCGCTGGGACGGCTTCGAGGACGAGGACCGGGTGGGCGGCGCCACGGTGGACGGGCACGACATCAGCTGGCGCGTGGGCAGCACCTATGCGCTCGCCGAAGGCGTGAATGCCTACGCCAACGTCGCCAGCGGCTTCGTGCCGCAGTCGACCGGCAACCAGCGCGCGGAGGTGGGCGGCCCGTTCGATCCCGAGCGCGGCCGGCAGTGGGAGGTCGGCCTGAAGACCGCCCTGGCCGGCGGCCGCGTCACCCTCAACTCGGCGCTGTACCGGATCGAACGCAGCAACGTGCTGCAGGCCACCGGCGAGGTGGTCGACGGCGTCAACCAGATCGCGCCGTTGGGCCTGGTGCGCAGCGAAGGGCTGGAACTGGACCTGCTGGCCGACGTGACCAGCCGCTGGGTCGTCAGCGCCGCCTACGCCTACAACGACACGCGGGTGATCGACGCCGGCACCAACGGAATCACCAATTCGGTCGGCGACGAATTCGCCAATGCCCCGCAGAACACCTTCGGCCTGTGGACCCGCTACGAGCTGCCGGCGCTGCGATCCTCGGTAGGCTTCGGCGCCGACTACGTGGACGAGCGGCTGAGCATCGGCGGCCAGCGGGTCAAGCCGTACACCATCTACGATCTCAGCTGGCAGACCCACTGGGACGGCTGGCACTTCCAGGCCAACATCAAGAACCTGTTCGACAAGGTGTACGCCGCAAGCGGCTTCATCGAGCGCACCGGGCATTTCCCCGGCGAGCCGCGGCGGCTGTACCTCCAGGCGCGCTACGCGTTCTGACCAGCCGCATGGGCCAGCCGCCGCCAGCCCTCGCCGCCGCGCCGCGCAAGCCGCGCGGCCGGCGCCTGTGGTTCGACCTGCACAGCTGGGTCGGGCTCAAGCTGTGCCTGTTCATGGGTTTCGTCTGCTTCACCGGCACCCTGGCGGTGCTGGCGCACGAGATCGACTGGCTGCTCCACCCCGAGATCCGCGTCGCGCCCGGCCCCGAGCGGGCCAGCTGGGGCACGATGCTCGCCGCCGCGCGCTACACCTACCCGGACTGGTCGCTGACCGCCATCGAGGCGCCGGAAGGCAGCCGCTTCGCCGCGCGGGTACGCGCCCGCACCGCGGAAGGGCGGCTGCGCTTCGTCTGGGTGGACCCGTACCGCGGCGCCGTCACCGGCGACACCCACTGGTTCAACGCCCACCGCTTCCTGCGCAACACCCATCGCCACCTGATGCTGCCGGTGCGCTACGGGGTGCCGCTGGTGGCGGCTCTGAGCATTCCGCTCGCGATCAGCCTGGTCAGCAGCCTCTACATCTACCGCCACTGGTGGCGCGGATTCTTCGCCGGGCCCCGCCGGGAACGCCCCCGCAGGTTCTGGGGCGACGTGCACCGCCTGGCCGGCGTGTGGAGCCTGGGGTTCGTCGCGCTGATGGCGCTCACCGGCGGCTGGTACCTGGTGGAATCGCTGGGCGGCGGCGCCGGTCCGCCGCAGAAGCTGCAGGCCGCCCCGGCCGGCATGGAACGCGTGCCGAACCCCGCCGGTGCCAGCGCCGCCGTGATCGACCGCGCGGTGGCCGAGGCGCGCGCCCGCTGGCCGGCATTCGAGGTTCGCGCGGTCACCCCCGGCACCGGCGACGAGACCCTGCTGCTGCAGGGCGAGGCCGAGGCGATCCTGGTGCGTCCGCGCGCCAACGCGATGGCCTTCACCGCCAGCGACGGTGCCTGGATCGGCCGCCGCGACGGCCGCCACATGAGCGTGCACCAGCGCATCGCCGAGATGGCCGACCCGCTGCACTTCGGCAACTTCGCCGGCCTGCCGGTCAAGCTGCTGTGGTTCCTCTTCGGCGTGCTGCTCACCGGCCTGTGCGTCACCGGCGTGTATCTCTATGGCCTGCGCGTCGCCGAAGCCCTGCGCTCGGCGACGCGCCGCGGCCGCGGGTCGGGTGTCACTGCAGCAGCGGCGACAGGCGCCGCTGCTGCGGAGATGGGCAGCTGGCGGTCCGCCTGGCGGGGCATGGGGCGGTGGCGCTGGCTATGGGTCGCCCTGCTGCTGACGTGGTTGGCGCTGCTGCCGCTGGAGGCGGTCAAGTAGGGTGGGCCGCGCGGGTCGGTGGGCCGGTCGATGCCTGGGCCGGCCACTCAATCGGAAAAGCCGCATGCCCGGGCCACCCATCGGTAGTTCTCTTCGCTATCGAACGGTTGCGTTGGCGCCGCACGAGCCCGCCACGCGCGCTCGAGCAGCGACCTGACCAGGACGGGATCGTCGACGAAGCGCAGCTCCTGCGAGTCCGGCAACGAAACGCTACCGGTGGAATCGCTCCGCACGGCGCCGTCGCCCTGCGGATACGAGCCCGAACGCAGCGAGAGGGCGACGGCGTCGAAGTCGAAAGTGCCCGGGGCGACACGGACCCGCCTGGGCGCGGCGCCGTAGTGGATCGAGGCCTGTCCATCCTCCAGGATGGTGAGCCGGCATCCGCCATGCGGCAGGTCGACACTGAGAGCACGTACCGGCTTCGTGCCCGCAGTCGCATCATCGCCAGCAAGAAGAAGCAGGAGGGCGAATCCCGCGCCAAACGCTCGGCCCAATCGGGTTTGCATGGTGCGGACGGTCTCCGGGGGCTGGACTGCCGCAGGCCGATCCGCGAAGCGATCAAGCCCGAATCCACTGGCCGCGTATGTACCATGCAGACAGCCACGTGAGAAGGATCAAGGCGTGCGCAGGCCGGGCGGCTGCCGCCACCGGTCTCGGCCTCTTCCGATACTCCGCCGTCACCGACTCCGGAGCAGGAGGACCAAGTGCCAAACCAGCGGGGCAGCAATGTCCATCGCTGTGCTGGCAGCAAACCGAAGCCCCCCGACGCGGTAGAGGTCGAGGAAGTCGACCGAGCCCCCGGCCGCGACGGCCACGGAATGGGTGATGGCAGCGATGGCGGCGTGGGCGAGTAGAACCGCGGCCAGGGTCGCCAGGAAAAGTCCGCCGATGCGCATCTCGCCCAGGCGCTGGCCCAAGGCGACCGCCGGAAACGCCGCCACCCAGGGGATCAACCAGATGGCCTCGACCGGTGCGCCCATCAAGTCGAGGAGACCGCCCAGCAGAAGGCTCGCAACCAGGTAGGTTGCGGCAAACGCGAAGTAGGGGAGAACTCGCCGCATACCGAGGTTCCGTAGTCCTGGCGATCAGTCAAGCCGTGCCACGAAGCTGCATCGGCTCGGACGAACTGCTTGGGCGCGTGCCGAGTATGGAGCTGCACCGCACACGAACGAACGGTTCTCCATTCGCGCCGGAGTTTTGAGTCAGTTGATTGCCGTCCGGTGAAAGCAGGAATGTCGATGCATCGAGCCAGGTCTCGCCTTCGCTCGCGAGCTCAGCGACTAGCGCCACCTCTTTTGCTCCCCGTACAACAACGGCATGCAATGGGCCGGAGCTCTCATGATACGAAATATGCCTCTCGCCGATATGTAGCGCCGTGTCATCCGCTTCCGTTCCACAGTCCGTCAAGCTGGTACCCCATTCGCCCAGGAACTGTTCTGGAACTGCATGAGTCGAGTTGCCCGCTGAGAGCGAGGCGGATAGGAAAAACACAGCTAAGGCATGCTGGGATTTCATGATCTTTCCATGACGACGCAACGCCGGACCAAAGCCGTACCGCGAAGCGGCATCCCGCTCGAGTGACTTCCCAGGCAGCATCTGAGCTGTCGGCATTACCATACCGCGAAACCGATGCGACTACGGCGGCGGAGCTCGTACTGTGGCCGGCGCCCTTGCAGGGCTGGACTGACGGCGCGCTCGCGAATCAGCGCGCCGCCGTCGCCCGCTCGATGCCCGGGATGCCGGCGATCCGATCGGCCAGGAAATCCACCAGCAGCCGCACGCGCGCGATGCGGGCGCGCTCCGGGACGATCAGCATGCTCAGCGGCACGGATGGGAGCGCATAGTCGGGCAGGATCGCCTTCAGCCGGCCGGTGGCGAGCAGATCGCCGACCAGCCATTGGTGGGCAGGGGCGATGCCGCGCCCGGCGGCCAGGGCCTCGCGTGCGGCGAGCCCGTGGTCGACGCGGATGCGCCCGCCGAAGGGCACCGCGTGGCGTGCGCCGTCCGGGCCCTGCAGGACAAGGGTGTTGCTGCCCGGCACGTTCGACATGCGGATGCCCTCGTGGCCGGGCAGGTCCCGGGGGTCCTTCGGCGTGCCGCGTGCCGCCAGGTATTCCGGCGCCGCCACCAGCAGGCGCCTGGACTGGCCTAGGCTCCGCAGTTTCAGGGAGCTGTCGGTGAGCGAACCCAGGCGCAGGGCGACGTCCACGCCCTCGCGCACCAGGTCCACGCGCGCGTCGGTGAGGTTGAGGTCGATGCCGATGTCGGGATAACGGTCCTGGAACGCGTACACCAGGCGGCTGGCGTGCAGCACGCCGAACGCGGCCGTGCAGGAGACCCGGACCGTGCCGGCGGGCGCCCCGCGCGCACCCCGCGCCTCGTCGCCGGCCTGTTCCACCAGCCGCAGGATCAGCACGCAGTGGGCGTGGTAGCGGCTGCCTTCTTCGGTCACGGTGACCCGCCGGGTGCTCCGGCTGAGCAGGGGCACGCCGAGGGCCTGCTCGAGTTCGCGCAGGTGGCGGGTGACCGTCGACTGTCCGATCCCGAGTTCGCGCGCGACCGCCGACAGGTTCCCGCGCTCGGCGACGCGCACGAAGGTACGCATGCGTTCGAGCGTGATGTCCGACTTATCCATTATTCGGAATGATCATATGCATCGATACATCTAGCGGATCGCCCCGGCGCTGTCTAGCGTACGCATCCCCTCACTTGATTGCCGATGCCTCCCATGAACGTCCTGCTCGTCTTCGCGCATCCCGAACCGCGCTCGCTCAACGGCGCGCTCCGCGACGTCGCCGTCCAGGCGCTCGAGGCCGAGGGCCACGAGGTGCGGGTGTCCGATCTCTACGCCGGCGGCTGGAAATCCGAGGTCGACCGTGCCGACTTCACCCAGCTGGCGCCGGACGTGCGGCTGCACGTCGCCGCCGCGTCCGGCGAGGCCTTCGCGGCCGGCGCGCTGACCGCCGACGTTCGGGAAGAACACGACAAGCTGCTGTGGGCCGACGCCCTGATCCTGCAGTTCCCCCTGTGGTGGTACACGATGCCGGCGATCCTCAAGGGTTGGGTCGACCGGGTGTACGCGTACGGCTTCGCCTACGGTGTCGGTGAACACAGCGACCACCACTGGGGCGACCGGTTCGGCGAAGGGACCCTCGCCGGCAAGCGCGCGATGCTGGTCGTGACCACCGGCGGCTGGGAGGAGCACTACGCTGCGCGTGGGATCAACGGGCCGATCGACGACCTGCTGTTCCCGATCAATCACGGCATCCTCTACTACCCGGGCTATACGGTGCTGCCGCCGTTCGTGGCCTACCGCGTCGACCGCCTCGACGCAGCCGGCTTCACGCGCGTGGCCGACCGCCTGCGCGAGCGCATGCGCACGCTCGCCACCACCGCGCCCATCCCCTATCGCCGGCAGAACGGCGGCGACTATCTGATCCCCAGCCTGCAGCTGCGCCCCGGTCTGGGTGGTCCGACAGCGCCCGGCTTCGCGTTGCACTTGGCGGGCCCAGCGGCCGGAGACTGAGCGGATGCGCCGCCGGCCGCGTTGCGTCCCTTCGAACGGCAGCTGGAAAGCGGACGATCACGTGCCAGGCCGGTCCGCCAAGGTCTTCTCGTAGCGCCAGACCTCCAGCAGGAACGGGCCGTCCGGCGTCGGCAGCTCGCTGGTCATGTTGCCGGCCCGCACCCAGCCGTGCTTCTCGTAGAAGCGCGCCGCGCGCTGGTTGCCGATGCCGCACGCCAGCCATGCGCTGCGGAACCCGCGGCCGGCGATGCGCGCCTCCCCGTCCGCCAGGAGGGCAGCGGCAGCTCCGGTTCCCCGGGCCTCGGCAGAGGCGTACAGCTGGTACAGCTCGTCGCCGGTGGCGATGCAGAACGCGCTCGGACACCCGGCTGGACCGGTCACCCGCACCTCATCGAGCGCCGCTCGCAGTCGCTGCGAGAAGCTCTCTCGCGTGCGGTGCCGCGCGAGTTCCGCCGGCAGGATTCGCGCATGTGCGTCCTGCCAGCCGTCGTACCAGATGCCGGACAGCCGATCCAGGTCCTGCGCTTCGGCCATGCGGATCTTCATCGTTGGGGCGTGCCGTCGTCCGCCGCGGCAGCCGCCGCCTCCGACCACACCGCGAACTCGTTGCCGCTGGGTTCGATGAAGTGGAACCTGCGGCCGCCGGGGAAGGAGAAGACCGGTTTCACCACCTCGCCACCCGCCGTGGTGACCTTGGTCAGGGTGTCCTCCAGGCGCTCGCTGTAGAAGACCACCAGCGCGCTGCCGTCGCTGGTGCGGGCCGCCAGTTCGGACCTGAAGAAGCCGCCATCCAGGCCTTGGCCCGAGAAGGCCGCATAGTCCGGCCCGTAGTCCTTGAACGCCCAGCCGAACGCATCCTGGAAGAACCGCTTCGTCGCCTCCAGGTCCCGCGCGGGGTACTCGACGTAGTTGATCTTCTCGTGTGCGGGCATGTTGCCTCCTGGGCGTATGGCGCCGGCGCGAAGAAGCCGGCTGGAACGAAGTGTCGAGCCGCAGGCCGGCGCGGTCGCGGGCTTCTACGGCAACCGGATCAGCCAGCGCGCGCAGCTCAGCTCCAACGGATCGCCAGAACCCGGTCCTCGCGAGTCTAGACCGTCCTTCAGAACCGATGCGCGGGCTCGCGTGCGGGGAGCTGCTGCGCCCCGGTCCTGCAAGCGACCGCGGCAAGCACCGCGTAGCGGTGAAGCGCGCTGGACGCAGCTCCTGCGCATGGCGATGGGCAGTGGTCTGGGCGATCATGCAGGCACGCGCCGGAGGCCGTCGATGCTCGCCGTGGAAGACCTGCACAAGAGTTACCCGACCCCGCAAGGGCCGCTGCCCGTGCTGCGGGGCGTGGACCTGCAGCTGGAGCGCGGTGGCAGCCTGGCGCTGATGGGCGAATCGGGCAGTGGCAAGAGCACCCTGCTGCATCTGGTGGCCGGCCTGGACAGCGCCGACCGCGGCCGCATCCACGCCGATGGCCAGCCCCTGCACGAGATGGGCGAGCGCCGGCTGGCCGAGTGGCGGCGCTGCGGCGTGGGGCTGCTGTTCCAACAGTTCAACCTGGTCGGCAGCCTCACGGTGGCCGACAACCTGGCGTTCCAGGCGCGGCTGGCGGGGCGGCACGACCTGGCCTGGCAGGCGCGCTTGGTCGAACGGCTGGGGCTGGGCGACCTGCTGCATCGTCATCCCGAGCAGTTGTCCGGTGGGCAGCAGCAACGCGTGGCGCTGGGGCGCGCACTGGCCGCCCGTCCTGCACTGGTGCTGGCCGACGAGCCCACCGGCAACCTCGACGAGGCCACGGCCGAACAGGTGCTGCAGTTGCTGCTGGAGCTGGTGGCCGGCAGCGGCAGCACGCTGTTGATGGTGACCCACAGCCCGCAGGTGGCGGCGCGGGTGCAGCGCACCGTGACCCTGCGCAAGGGGCGGCTGCATCCGGGGCCGGACGCGCCGGCATGAACGTCGTGCGCTGGACCCTGCGCGCGCTGGCCAGCCACTGGCGACGGCATCCGGTGCAGTTCTTCAGTCTGTTCACCGGACTCTGGCTGGCGACTGCGCTGCTGACCGCGGTGCAGGCGATCAACGCACAGGCGCGCGAAAGTTATGCGATGGCCAGCGGGCTGATCGGCGGCGCGCCGCACGCCAGCCTGCAGCCGGTCGACGGACAGCCGCTGCCGCAGGCGGCTTTCAGCGCGCTGCGGCGGCAGGGCTGGCCGGTATCGCCGGTGCTGGAAGGCACGGCGGGGCTGGCCGACGGCAGCGGCCGCGTGCGCATCATGGGGATCGAGCCGCTGAGCCTGCCGTCGGGCAGCCGCATCGCCGGGGAGCCCACCGCCGCGGACGGGCTGATCGACTTCATCAGCCCGCCCGGCAGGGGGTGGATCGCCGCGCAGACCCTCGCAGCGATGGGCTGGTCCGAGGGCGCGACCCCGGCGCTGGCCAACGGAGAACGGCTGCCGCCGCTGCAGGCGCGCGACGGCATGGCCCCGGGCGTGGTGATGACCGACATCGGCGTGGCGCAGCGCGTGCTGCAGATGACCGGGGACATCAGCTGGCTGGTGTTGCCGGCCGCGGCCTACGGCGCACTCCCGTCACCGTGGGACGCCCGCCTGCGCCGCGACGACGGCGACGACAGCGGCCTGGACGGGCTGACCGACAGTTTCCACCTCAACCTCACCGCACTCGGACTGCTGGCGTTCGCGGTCGGGTTGTTCATCGTGCACGCGGCGATCGGCCTGGCCCTGGAGCAGCGGCGGCCACTGCTGCGCACCTTGCGCGCCAGCGGCGTCGGGGTGCGCGCGCTGCTGCTGGCCCTGGCGATCGAGCTGGGGATGCTGGCGCTGCTGGGCGGGGCCGCCGGCGTGGCCAGCGGCTACCTGCTCGCCAGCCTGCTGTTGCCCGATGTGGCCGCCAGCCTGCGCGGCCTGTACGGCGCGGAGATCGGCGGGCAGCTGACGCTCAGCCCCGCGTGGTGGCTCAGCGGGCTCGGCCTGGCGCTGGTGGGCGCGTTGCTCGCCGGCGCCGGCAGTCTCTGGCGGGCGGCCCGGCTGCCGCTGCTCGCGGTGACGGGCGGCGAGGCCTGGATGCAGGCGCATCGGCTCTGGCTGCGGCGGCAGGGCGTGGTCGCAGCGCTCGCCGTTGCGGTGGCCATGGCGGCATGGCGATGGGGCGACAGCCTGGTCAGCGGTTTCGTCATGCTCGGCGGCATGCTGCTGGGCGCCGCGCTCGGGCTGCCGCTGCTGCTCAGCAGCGTGCTGCGCCTGATCCCCACCGCCGGCCGCTCGCCGCTGGCCGGCTGGTTCATTGCCGACGCGCGCCAGCAGCTGCCGGCGCTGAGCCTTGCGTTGATGGCGCTGCTGCTGGCGCTGGCCGCCAACGTCGGCGCCGGCAGCATGACCGAGGGCTTCCGGCAGACGTTCACGGACTGGATCGAGCAGCGCCTGGCCGCCGAACTGTACGTGCGGCCGCGCGACGACGCGCAGGCGCGCGCGCTGCAGGCATGGCTGGTGCATCAGCCCGAAACCCAAAGCCAGGTCGCGGTACGCGGGCTCGATATCGAGCTCGCCGGCCACCCGGTCCAGCTCTCCGGTATCGTCGACGACCCGCTGTATCGGCTGCACTGGCCGCTCCTGCAATCGGTGAACGCGCCCTGGGATGCGCTGTTCGCCGGCGATGCGCTGATGGTGAGCGAGCAGCTGGCGCGCCGGCTCGGTGTGGACATCGGCGATACCGTGGCGCTGCCCACCACCCGTGCGGGCTGGCAGCCACGGGTCGCGGCGATCTACGCCGACTACGGCAATCCGCGCGGGCACGCGCTGCTCGCCGGCGACGCGCTGTTGCGGCACTGGCCCGAGGCGCCGGTGCACAGCGTGGCGGTGCGTGCCGCGCCGGCCGAGGTCGATGCCCTGGCCATTCGGCTCCAGGACAGGTTCGCCCTGGGCAGCGATCGCGTCGTCGACCAGGCGCGCCTGAAGGGCTGGGCCGGCCAGGTGTTCGAACGCACCTTCAGCGCCACGGCCGCGCTCAACAGCCTGACGCTCGGCGTGGCGGGCGTGGCCTTGTTCATCGCGCTGCTGACCCAGGGCCAAGGGCGGCTGGGACAGCTTGCGCCCCTCTGGGCGATGGGCGTCGGCCGGGCCCGGCTGATGCAGCTCAACGCCGCGCAGGCATGGCTGCTGTCGGGGCTGACCCTGCTGCTGGCGCTGCCGTTGGGCATCCTGCTGGCTTGGGCGCTGGTGGCGGTGATCAACGTGCAGGCATTCGGCTGGCGTTTGCCGCTGCGGGTATTCCCCGGGCAGCTGCTGCAGCTGGCGGGCTGGGCGATGGCCGCGACCGCGCTGGCCTCCGCCTGGCCGCTGTGGAAACTCTGGCACAGCCGTCCGGTCGACCTGCTGGGGGCGCTCGCCGATGAGCGCTAGGCGAACGGCGCTGTTGCTGGCGCTTGCGCTGCTCGCAGGCGGCTGCGCGGACCGGGCGCCGGCCCCGGCGGAGGGCTTCGCCGGCCTCGGGGGCGAGCGCGAGGGCTTCGCGCGGGTGGTCCCCGGCAAGGCCTTCGCGTTCCCGGCCGATCATGGCGCGCACCCGGATTTCCGCATCGAGTGGTGGTATCTCACCGCCAACCTGCGCGACGCCGACGGCCGCGACTACGGCGTGCAGTGGACGCTGTTCCGCAATGCCCTGCGGCCCGCCGCCGATGCGCCCGGCTGGGGCAACGGCAACCTGTGGATGGGCCATGCCGGCATGACCACGCGCGACCGGCACTGGTCGGCGCAGCGGATGGCGCGCGGCGGAGTGGGCCAGGCGGGCGTGGTGGCCGTACCCTTCCAGGCGTGGATCGACGACTGGTCGCTGCAGGGCGATCCGGCCGGCGAACTGCGCGCCCGTGCACGCGGTGACGGGTTCGGCTATCGCCTTCGCCTCCAGGCCGACGGGCCGCTGGTGCTGCAGGGCGAGCAGGGCTTCAGCCGCAAGTCCGGCGGCGGGCAGGCCTCCTACTACTACAGCCAGCCGTTCTTCCGCGCCGACGGGGTGCTCGATATCGATGGCCGAGAAGTCGAGGTCACCGGCATGGCATGGATGGACCGGGAATGGAGCAGCCAGCCGCTGGCCGCCGACCAGGTCGGTTGGGACTGGTTCTCGCTGCACTTCGACGACGGCCGCCGGCTGATGCTGTTCCGCCTGCGCCACGCCGACGGCGGCGACTACCTCAGCGGCAACTGGATCGCGCCGGACGGCCGCACCACGCCGCTGGGGGCAGGCGATATCCGGCTGAGGCCGCTCCGCACCACCCGCGTGGCGGACCGCGACGTGCCGACGCGGTGGGCGCTGGCGCTCCCCGGCCACGAGCTGCAGGTCCAGGTAGAGGCGATCAATCCCGATGCATGGATGGATCTCGATACCGCGTACTGGGAAGGCCCGGTCCGGGTGACCGGCAGCGCCGGCGGGGTCGGCTACCTGGAGATGACGGGCTACTGAGCGCGACCGTCGCGCTGCCCGCCCGCGCCAGACTCGAGGTCTGCGATGAGAGATTCCATCTCGGCGATTTCGCGGCGCTGCGCCTGGATGATCTCGTCGGCCAGTTCGCGCACGCGCGGGTCGCTGATGTTCGCCCTTGAGCTGGTCAGGATCGCGATCGAGTGATGCGGGATCATCGCCTTCATGTAGGCAGTGTCGTCGATGGTGGCCTGGCTGCGCACCAGCCACAGCGACACGGCGAACACCGCGGCGCTACCGGCGAAGATCGCAATGTTGACCGCGCGCTTGCTGTACATGCCGAGCATGAAGGCGAGCATCACGCACGCCATGGTCGCACCCATCATCAATGCCATCCACGCGCGGGTTTCGCTCCAGCGCACATGCTCGAGCGCGAAGGTATTGAGGTACATCAGGCCGAACATCACCAGCGTCGAGGTGGCGATCATCGCGGCAAAGCGCCAGTAGGACATCTGCATGCTTCCTCCTCGGCGCATCCACCAGAGGCTGCGCCTTCACCGGGTGGGGGAGCCACAAATCTACGGCCGGAAGCGGCACGTTCACATGAAGGATCCGCCAGCCACATATCGGGAACCCGTTCGACAAGAATCGGCCGCCGTCGCGTCATGTGATCCTCGCTCTTGGCGGCCTCGCGCCTGGGTTGAGCCGTACCGCGAAGCGACATCGGTCGGTGCCATCGGATTCGGCGGAGTCAGCGAACCCGGCGAAAGTACTCGCGCGTGTGCAGATCCGGCACCGCCGGGTCGGTGCCGCCGGCATAGATCCAGAACGTGTCATCGTCGATGAAGTTGAAGGTCGTTGCCGCGAGCTCCGTGCCGAAGGGTCGTTTTGCGGACCAAACGACCGCGAACCTGCTGCAGAACAGGATCTCGTAGGGCTTGTGCTCTTCGAAGCCGGCAAACATCGTGCGCTCGCCCGCAATGGGAACCTCAACATCCGGCATTGCGATGTGCAGCTCACCGTCGTCGAAGGAGAGCGTCATGTGCCCCAGCAGCGCCGCGAGAAACTCTTCCGTTCGCGGCTCCAACTTCGCATTGCCACGGGCAAACGCCACGGACGCTTCCCGATCGGATTTCCATGTTCCCGTCAGGTCTTGAGGACAGGCCACGGCAACGGTGGGTGCCAGAGTGATCGCCAAGGTCGCGAAGAACCGCTTCATGGGGTCCAGCACCTGACTTGGGCTCAATCGCGCCTGGGCTTCTTGAAAAAGTAGTACAGGCCGGCCACGAGCATCAGGGCACCGAACACCACTGCACCGGACTGGCCGCCCTGGTATGCGGCGGACCCGGACGCTGGTGGATCCGAAACGAGCCAGTTGAGCAGAATCGCGCCGCCCCAGACGATGCCGATGCCGCCGAAGATCCTGTTTCGCATGCTCGGCGCCTCCCCGCGCCTGGTGGAACGAACGATATCGACATGCCGCGCGGCGCTTCAGTTGATCAGGCTCGTCCCCTGTCGCACAGCCGGGTCATAGGCACAACGCACGGGGCTGGCTTGAACGATGCCCCGGCCTCGAAAGCTACCTTCGCGGCGCGCAGACGGCAAGGCATGCGCCATGCAGCCGGGTCAGCGTGCCCACTGATCAGTGGGACCTCCGCCAGGCGCGGGTCGAAGCACTGCTATGCCGCACTGCCCAGGCTGGCTGGCTTGTTCACGACGTAGTAGTGATTCCGCCCCTCATCCTCCGCTTCACCGACCAGCGCCAAGCCTTCCGACTCCAGCGCCTCGCGGTAGGCGGCCGATCCCAGCGAAACGGACCTTCGCCCGGTGAGGGTGTCCGGCCACTCGCAAGCCTGCTCCGGTGCAGTGAACAGGAACCGCCCCCCTGGCTCGAGCGCCAGGGCGACGCGATGGACGAGAGCCCTCTGAACGTCCGGCGGCAGGAGGAACATCAGGCCCCACGCGATCGCGCCGTCGAACCTGCAGCGAAGGAACTGCGCATCTTCGACCGCGCTGCATTCCGCCGGGCTGCCGGGGAAGCGGGCACGGAAGGAGGCGATCATGGTTGGCGATGCATCGACGCCGTACACGGCGAACCCTTCGTCGATCAGTGCCTTCGCAACCGGCACTCCATTGCCGCACCCCAGGTCCAGCACGGAGCCGCCAGGCGGCAGGCACCCGGCCCAATCGCGAACGATCGAGATGCCGATGCTCGATCGGCTCCGGATCGCAACGAACTCGCCGGATACGGCTTCGTATCCATTGGACCGGTCAGCGGGAGTCGTTGTCATTGCCGAGGGCTGCGCGCCTGGTGGGGTTGGATTGTCGCTGCCGCGCCTGAGCCCGAAGGCCTGAGCTAAGGCGACCCGCGAAGCGGGTTCGGTTTGAATGACTTGTCAACCGTCAACGGGCGGGCCATGACTACCATGCCTATCTCCGAAATGTCGGTGTTGAACGGTATTTCCCCCATTGCGTGGAAGCCTCGGCTTGCATAAAAGCGCTGAGCGCCGAGATTTGATTTGAGTACGTCCAGCCACAGCATGTCACTGCGTTTTTCGGCCATGTCGACGATGAACTCCAGTAGCGCTCCTCCGTAGCCTTGACCCGTTGTACAGGAGCGGAAATAGATCTTCTGGAGCTCCGTTCCAACTCTGTTGAAAATCGGTTCGGGGCGATCCCAATTGAGTTTGGCGTACCCAACGACTGAGTCGCTCGTATCTTGAGCGATTAGCCACGTGTGGCTAGGCGATGAAAGAGAATGTTGCAGGGACTGCTTGGAAAAGTCTTGGCGCAAGAACTCTTGCAGATAGTCGTCGGACCAGATCGAAGGGAAGTGCTCGCGGTAAGTTTCACGTCCGATGATCTGAATGGTTGACAGATCACTAACGGATGCGATGCGAATTTTAAGGGTTCCGATAGGTTTCACTTGACGGCTACACCAGATTAAGCCGCACCGCGAAGCGGCGGCAACTCCCTGCCGATGCCGCACTTGCGGCGTGCTTCATCGACGTACAGATCGTCCAGCCACAGCCCCGGCTTCATGAGAAAGGAGGAAAACGTCTGGAAGTAGGTCGCCATCCCGGCGACCTCTTCTTCGATGGTGGCAACGATGGCCCGGGCCGTGGCGCCGGAGCGGAACAGTTCGGTGCGAAGATTGTCCTCGGTCGCGTGCAACTGCTGGGGCACGCCATCGGACTGGGCTTTTGCCCGCAGGAGCCGCAGCAACGAGGAGACATCTTCAGGTGTGACGGCTCGGACGACGACGGTCATAGGACTGTGGAAACGTGGAAAGGGTGGCGACAGCTGCGGCGACGAGTACGAGCGGAGTCTGGTGCATCGGCGCCAAGGACCCCTCAGTCGGCATGGCAGGAACTCTGCGCCAGCGGCCCCGGGGTGGTCAACCGGTTCGACCAGCGCCGGCTGCGGCCAGAGCGCCGTGCGCCTCACGCAAACAGCGCTTCGAGCTCCTGTGGGAGCCCTGCGCCCGGCAGGCGCCGCGTCTCCTTCGCGATATTGGCCTTCATGGTCGCCTCGGACACCTCGATCAGCGAGCGATCGATCGCGCGCTTCTGGGTTTCGGAGAACCAGAGCAGCACCGGCCGCGGGTGCCAGAGCGCCTGCGAGCCCTCGTGCACCACCACCGGCAAGGTCGCCAGGTTGCTGATCATCAGCTTGCGAATGTTTTGACGTGTGCAGCCGATCAAGTCGGCCACGTCCGTCAGGCCCACGAAGTCCGGCGAGGCCTCGACCAGCTCTGCCCCCGGGATCGCGCCCTTGACCGCCTGCACCGCCGAGACGATGGCCTCTAGGGCACTGCCAGCCTCACGAGCGAAGTCCAAGGCAAGCCGTCCCTGCTGCCCGATGCCGACGGTCGCGTCATCGCACCCGGCCGCGGCCAAGGCGGCGATGAACTGCTCCGGATCGGCGTGAGCGTCGGGCAGTCGAAACTTCAAGGTGAACTCGTACTCACTCATCGTTGGAATCCCTCTTCCGCGCCGGGGCGCAAGAAGTGCCTGGCAAGTTGCAGGCGGCGAACCCGCATCAGCGCGTCGGCTTTCCCGCTTGTGCGGCCTTGCGCCGTACCGCGAGTCGCTCGTGCACATGTTCCGCCGAGAGGGCGAGGGCAGGGTCGGCTTTGAAGGTTTGAGCGGCCGGCACGACCTGCCCGCGTAGCCAGGCGTCCACGGCCCGTTCGCGCGCGCGAAGCGTGCGCAGACCATCACGAATGAGCCGCGAAGATCGCCTTCCATGAGACCAAAGCTTGAGACAAGCCGTGGCGCGAAGCTTCTGGTTGGATAGGTGGCTAGGCCTAGTCATTGCACCAGACCTCCTTCACTTTCCAATCGCAGAAATCAGCATTGATGGTGCCGTCGGGCCAGGCACTGAACCCAAAGAGCAATGAGAACTGCCCTTCGACATTTGTGCTGATGATGTTTGAAAGTTCGAGCGTTCCATGCGTGCCATCCAGCCACTCAGATGCGAACTGGTCCATACGAATCGCTGTCACCGCACCCGAATGGTATCGGTCAAGATCGCCTACGATGGCGATCAGCTGGGAGCGGGATACGCCATCCAATGAGCGACGGCTTCCGGAGACGCTGGCAAGGATGCGCCCATGCCGCGTCTCGATATGCGTATCCCAGCTACCTGAGGAGTACGCAAGCTCTCCCAAATGTGGATCAGTGAGTTTCGGCTTCTTCCAGAACATGCCAACACCTTGTCTTCGATTTCCTCTGGCCTTGGTGTCTGGAGTCCGGCCTGCGCCCCTACCAACACCTGTCCTTACAACCGATGCGCCGCCTTGAGCTTGGGCACCTGCTGAAGCCTAGCCTGATACTCCGCCAGGTCCTCGGTGTCGAAGCGCCGCAGCCACCGCGCAGTTTCCTGCGATGCAAGCGTGAAGCGGCCTCCATCCAGCTGCTGGTGAAAGGCGCCGATCTCCGGTGCGCGCACCGATCGCAGGGCCGCGTTCGCCAACACGTAGAGCACCGGCAGCGTGTCGTCGTCGGCCGGGCCGATGTCGGGCTCGTTGCCTGCCTGGATGACCACGCCGGCCCCGTAGTCGTAGTACGCATACCAAAGGGGAGGCAGATCGCCGCGTATGCCGTCCACGCCGTCCAGCTTCTCCAGCAGTTCGGTGCCGAGGGCCGTGAGCCAGGAGACGGATTTGATGCCCGCATCCGCGTAGCGCGTCATACCGAACGGGTTGCCCGCCTCGGCCCCATGCATCTTCACCGAAAAGGCGGCTTCGGCGGGATGGTTCTTGCTTTCGCGGGTGGGCGAGAGCACGAAGCCGAACCCGCCCAGCCCATGGATGGCTTTCAGGCGCCTAGCGAAAGAGACGAACAACTGCTGGAACGCCCTGGGGTGCTCCTGCGCGTAGAGGAACGGCATCGAGAACCGCACCACGTCCGGTCCCCGTCCGAGCTTGGCTTCCCAGTCCGCCTTCCCCAGCACCATGAAATGCCATTGGCTGGCGTCGTGCGGTTGTTCGCCAGCGTAGTAGCCAAGCGACAGCGCCGGCTCCTCGTTGAGAAGCAGGTCGAGCGGCGGCGCCCTGTCGTACCGGACGGGCCCCTGCAGCCCTTCCACCCATAGCCATTTGAGATGCGGCCTGGCGAGCGCTTCCCACTCCTGGAAGCACTCGAAGAGGGCCCGACGAACCTCTGGCCGGTAGGAGTCGCGAAAGAACAGCGTGCCCGTCATCGCCACGGTCATCCCCACGTAGTCCTTGGGGCCGCCCTTGTTGAGCAGTTCGCCGGGGATCAGGAAGCTTTCCTGGTTCTCCTTGAGCAGCTGCAGGAACGTATCGGTATCCATGACGGGTCCTAGATTGCCGGTGCGGGCATGGGAGAGGGTGGGCGCCCAGCGCGGCCCTTGGTCAACAGCGACAACAAGGCCATCAGCAGCGCCGCGACCTTGCTGGCCTGTTCGCTGTTCTCCAGGGTCTCCTGCGTCTGGCGTTCGAGCGAGGCGCAGTCGCATTCGTCGGGGTCGAGCTCGACCACCTTGCTCGGATCACCGGCAATCTCCTCGTATCGTTGGCGCTGCAGACTGCCCCAGGTGTCGCCCGGGAACTTGATTTCCACGATCTGCTTGATGTTGTCCTGGGTCGGCAATGCGTTCGGGTTCCGTACGACCACCACATCCGGCTGCACCGCCATCCCGGTGCCGCGGCGATACGGCGGGTGCTCCGGATCGCGGGGCCAGATCCATCGTACCCAGGATGGCAGGGAGCGGTGAGGTTTGGTCTCGATGTCCCTCGCCATGACAGGCGCAGGAGGCTGCCTAGTCATGTCGTAGGGCTGCTCCGGCTTGTAGGGGCTGCGGTGATGCAGCAGCTCGTCGAGCGCCCGCAGGCGCTTGGAAACGCAGCTCTGCTTCAGCCGCCGGCCGGATGATGCGGGCGCAACGTTGTTGCAGTGGCAGATGGCCGAGCAGAGGACCCGTTTGTCTGCCGGGTCCAGGCCGCTCAGCGTCACGTCCGTGGTGGTTCCTTCCGGCGACATGCCACCGGAGGCCTTCAATCTCGCCTTGGGTCTCGTCGGCTCAACCATCCCTGTCTGCCTCCTCCAGCAGCTCGAAGCTCAAGGTCTGTGCGGCCTCGCGCTCGATCCACTCCGTATAGCCATCGGCATCCGTCTCGCCTTCCACTGGCTCGCCGGCCACGGTGACGCGGACCGCCTTATGCGCCAGGGGAGCGCCTTCGGCGTCCAACAGGCGAAAACGGCCGGTGAAGTATCCGTCGCCGGTGTCCAGCCGCTGGACAGCGGCCATGACGCCTTTCGCCAGAAGTGCACTGACGGCCCCGCCCGAAGCGCCCGCGGGAGCCGCTGGGCCCTTCTCCGTCGTCACCGTTGCCTGGCGTGCGAACAGCGTGGCGCCGCAGAGCGTCTTGCAGCCTTGATAGGCCACGGGCGCGCCGTCGATCAGGAGTGTCTCGTCGCCTTCGACGATCGGGTAGGCGCCCTTGCACTGAGGGCAGACCACCATGTCGCCCTTCCGGGCCACGCCCACACCGTCGATGTCCGTGAAAGGCGTGCTGGTGACCACGGTGCCGCCGTGGCTCGTCCCACATCCCTGCGTAATCCACGGCTGCCCCATCGCTCATCCTCCATGATGAATTGCGCTGATCCTGCCACACGGTGGCGCAGGAAGACCTGCCGTCCATCGGCCTAATCTCCCGCGTTTTCCTTTTCCTCCACCGGCCAATGGACACCCGGCCAACGCGCCTCCTCCAGGCTGCGGCCGCACCGGTCGGCCAACTCCTGGAAGCAGTCCGCCAGTGCCGCGGGCCTGAGCGGCAGCTCGGCCGACGGCAGATCATCGTGGGGCGACCGCGGAGCGGCCAGGCAGGCCAGCAAATGCAGGCGGTCGCGGACCTGGACCAGGGCCAGGTGGGCGTCCTCGGGCAGCAGATAACCTTCGGGTGCAGGACGGACGGGTTCACTTCCCTTGTGCGCGTGCATGTGATGCTCCATGGCAGCCGTGCCGGATCGTGTGTGCATCCCCGGCTGGAGCCTAGCACCGAAAAGGCCAAATGTCACGTATAGAGAGTGTCCTTATAGGGCGTGGCCCTATAGTGCCGGGCTGCCTAGCCTCTTCGCGACGAGGGAGGGCGACACGGCATGGCGACAGACCCCAGAACGATCTTCGGCCAGCGCCTGGCGGAAGTGCGCAAGGCCAAGGGCTTCTCCCAGGAAGGCCTGGCGCTGGAGAGCGGGTTGGCCCGCAGCTACCTGGGCGGAGTGGAGCGTGGCCAGCGCAACATCGCGCTGCTCAATATCTATCGGCTGGCGAAGGCGTTGAAGGTCAGTCCTGCCTACCTGTTTGAGCCTCCGGCGGGGACGAAGAAGAGATAGAAAAAAAGGCGAGCGATCTGCCATCGATCAAGCGCACGCGGGAGCTCTCAGGGGTGTTGCGCTTCGCGTGTTAACTCACTCCTACGGTAGCAGCTCTTCCGGGCCGAGACCGCTAGGCCATTGCTCAGGCTGGAAAGACACGATTGTGTCACTGCCAGCAAACTTTTTGAGTTTGAGTGCAAGTACACGTCCTTCTTGATTGAACGACTCGGTGTCGGACAAGTCCCATTGCTTCCGCTCCCAGTACCGGTTTATCCAAGCATCGAACGCCGCAGCGAGCGCAGGGGGAAGTGAAAGCCCGGAGTGGGGAACCATGCCGTGCCGAAACGGGCCAATCACTTCATCTGCCCAGATGCCGGAAGTGCCGTAGTCAGCCATGACTCTAAGTTTCAGTTGCGACGACATATGGTGGTAGGCCTAACGTCTGAATTAAGCCGCGCCGCGAAGCGGGTTGGGCTTGAATGCATTGTTAGGCATCGTGCCAGGTCCGGTCGAGGATTGCATGGATCTGACCAGCCTCTAGAAGCTTGGCGTGATCTGCAAAGTACTTGCGGCTCTCGACCTCGGTTTCATCAAGGTTGATCTTCCCGTCGGGAGGGACATTGGTCAGCCTGTTGTGAAGTTTCATGACTTGGACATGCGTTGTTGTTGCCGCTAGGTGCACGGAGTTGAGGTCTTGAAGATCAAATGATGAATTGTCTATGCCCTTGTAAAGCATGGCTTGTTCGGACAGGGATTGAAGGCTGTTATAAACCTCGACGATATGCTCGACGAGATCGTTATCCCGAAGCTGTCCGAGGTGCCCGGCATTGGCACTAAAGATAGGTGTTGGCCGAGAGAAAACAGTGGGCGTTGGCGGGTCATTTATCCTGAGGGAATCTCGGTATCCGGCTAGCTCAGAGCCAAGGTTTCCTCGTATGACTCCCAGCTCGGCCCGGAAAGCGGTGAGCAATGTGCTTTTAGAGTGCGAGAGCGATAAGCGCCAGAAGATAAATTGCGTAACGACGCCGCCGAGTAAGGCAAGTGCGGCGCCAAGCAGCAACGGAGCAATCGTTCTCGGATCCAGCAAAACCTCCATTGATCTCTCCCCAGATGCCTAACGCCTGAATTAAGCCGAGCCGCGAAGCAGGTACGGCTTGAATGATTGTTAGGCGGCATCTCGCTAGCCTAGATTGCTACGCCTTGCATCACGCCTCACCTTGGCCAGACGGAGCCGTTCCGGCTCTGTGTAGATCCTCTCAAGCAGCGCAACGGAGAAGTCAAGCAGGTCACCGGCATCTGCCTCAGAAAGGTTGCCGGCGTGTGCGCCATCATTGCCGTCTTCTTTGATGCAGGAAGAAAGCTCACTCAATGAGATCGGGAGTAGGCCGTTTTCGAAGAGCCACGGCAACCGGAGCCCTAGGTCTTTGCGGGTTTTCCGATTTAGGCCTGCCACCTCTTCGACGGGAAGCATTGAGCGCGTGCTGAGGTCGACACACAGGCGGAACATTGTTCCGGCGGCGTTGTAGCAACCTACGGCCAAGCAGGTCGCTCCTTCTCTAAATACGGCTTCTATGTCTTTCGGCAGGTGCTCCGGCGGATCGACGGATGAGCTGTCCTTTAGGCTGATATGCCCTTTCACCTCCACGAAGTTGTTCAGAGCACCTTCTACTTTGAGAAGGCCAACCTTGTGAACATATTCGTAGTTGCCGTTGACGCTCTCGCTCAAGACGAAGATCGTCGTGCGGCCGCATCTCCGGCAAATTCCAAAAGCCTCGTACCAATACTGCCAGCCATATTCGATCCGATAGCTTTTGGCCGCAGTTACATCGAAGGTAATGTGGCGCGCGCCACACCTAGGACAATTTGCAACTAGCTCTGCCATTGATGCTTCCCAATTTGGGCGCGCAGGACGCTCTCCATGCCGCCCAACGCTTGAGTTAAGCCGACTTGGCCCGCGCAGCGGGACAAGTTCGGCTTGAACGAATTGTTAGGCGCGAGACTACCCCAGACAATGACGGGCCGGTAGTGGATTGACCACCGAAGACCGGATGCCTGGGCGCGGCCCCAAGAACGACCAGCGCCGCGGTTGCCGAAGAGGCCGCGCTGGGCCCACGCGCCAAGGCAGTGGAGGCCCGGCGACCGAAGCCCACTGCGCTGAGGCGACGAACCTTGAGCGCGCACCGCGCAGCGACCGAAGCTGGCGAACAACCGCGATAGTGTCTGGTGGATCGGCGCCAACCCGACGAACGCGAACGTCGCGCGCGAAAGCCACTACTGCTCGCTCTTACGACGCCTAACGCCCGAATTAAGCCGACCCGCGAAGCGGGTTCGGCTTGAATGAGTAAAAAGGAGACTTCCCCTCCGACGGCACAGCCGTTCGGCCTCGAGGGCCATGATTGGGTTGCTCACTCAATCAACGCGAAGGAGAAGTCTCCCATGGGCACTCATACCACCATTGGCCTGGATCTGGCAAAACTGGTGTTTTCGGCCTGCGAGCAGGACGCCGTCGGCAGGGTCCGGCAACGCAAGGACCTGCGGCGCGTGGCGCTCGCGCCGTGGTTGGCGCAACTGCCGGCTGGCACGGTGGTGGCAATGGAAGCCTGCAGCGGCGCTCACCACTGGGCGCGGCGCTGTCTGGCGTACGGCCTGCAGCCCAGGCTGATCGCAGCACAGTTCGTGGCGCCGTTCCGCAAGAGCCGGACCACCAAGAACGACCGCAACGATGCCGAGGCGATCGCGACGGCGGCGCGCCAGGGCAACATGCGGTTCGTGCCGATCAAGACCGTCGATCAGCAGGCGCGGCTGGCATGGCATCGCGTGCGCGAGGGCTACAAGGGTGAAGTCCTGGCCACCAGCAATCGACTACGCGGCTTGCTGGCCGAGTTCGGCGTGGTGATGGCGCGCAACGACCCTGCCTTGCTGCGGACGCTCAACGATGACGCGATCCGCGCGGACCTGCCGGCGACGCTGCTGGACTTGCTCGACCAGCATGCCGCGCACTGGCGGCAGCTGCGCGAACGCCTGGCCGAGTGCGACCGGCAGATTGCCGCTCAGGCAAAAGCTGACCGACGCTGCGTGCGGGTGCAGCAACTGACAGGCGTCGGCGCGCTGACTGCCGATGCCATGGTCGCCAGCGTCGGCAATGCCAGGGAGTTCAAGAACGGTCGACAGCTGTCGGCATGGTTGGGATTGGTCCCGACCCAGCATTCCAGCGGAGGACGCGCCGTGCTCGGTGAGATCAGCTGCAAGGGCGATGGCTACCTGCGGACGTTGCTGATCCAGGGTGCACGCAGCAGCCTGCAGCGCGCCCAGGCGGTCGCGCCGGAACGGGCAACGCCCGAGCAACTGTGGATCCGCGATCTTGCAGGACGCCTGCCTTTTGGCAAGGTGC
>NZ_JACCKA010000063.1 GCF_013425525.1 Luteimonas salinisoli
GGCGCCAGCGGCAGCCGCCCGATCCGGCGCAGGACGCGCTGATGGCGCTGCCGGTGACGCTGCGCGCGCCGCGCGCCCTGCCGTTCGCGGCGCCGCACTTCGTCGAGCGGGTGCTGGGCGAACGCAGCCTGCATCCGCAGCCCGGCGCCGAGCTGCGCACCACGCTCGACCTGCGCCTGCAGCGCCTGCTGGAGGCGCGCGTGCGCAGCCATCTGGGGCGGATGCACCGCCGCGGCCTGCGCAACGCCAGCGCGATGCTGCTCGACACCCGCGACATGGGCGTGCGCGCGCTGGTCGGATCGGCCGATTATTTCGACGACGCCATCGCCGGGCAGGTCAACGGCACCGCCGCCAAGCGCTCGCCCGGCTCGACCCTGAAGCCCTTCCTCTACGGCCTCGCCCTGGACCAGGGCGTGCTGCACCCGGCCACCGTGCTGCGCGACGTGCCGAGCGCCTTCGGGCCGTACACGCCGGAGAACTTCGACGGTCGCTTCCTCGGCCCGGTGACCGCCGCCGACGCCCTGGTCCGCAGCCGCAACATCCCGGCGGTGGCGGTCGCCGCCCGGCTCCGGCAGCCCGGCTTCCACCAGTTCCTGCGCGACGCCGGCATCAGCCGCATGGCCAGCGAGCAGCACTACGGGCTGGCGCTGGTGCTCGGCGGCGGCGAGGTCACCATGGAGGAGCTGGCGCGGCTGTACGCCATGCTCGGCAACGATGGCCTGCTGCGGCCGCTGCGCCGGCGCGAGGCCGATCCGGCCGCTGGCGGTACCGCGCTGCTCAGCGCCGAGGCGGCATTCATCGTCCGCGACATGCTGCAGGGCGCGCCGCGTCCGGACATCGGCGCGGTCAGCGGCCTGCACGAGCTGCCCGTGGCGTGGAAGACCGGCACCTCGTGGGGGTTCCGCGACGCCTGGAGCGCGGGCCTGGTCGGTCCCTATGTGCTGGTGGTCTGGGTCGGCAACTTCGACGGCTCGCCGAACCCGGCCCTGGTCGGCGTGGATGCGGCCGCGCCGCTGTTCTTCTCCGTGGTCGACGCCCTGCGCGCGGCGGGCGCCGACCTGCGCCGGCCGCCGCCGCGCCGCCGGCTCGACGTCAAGCGGGTGGAGATCTGCCGCGCCAGCGGCGACCTGCCCAACGTGCACTGCCCGCAGCGCGGCCGGACCTGGTTCATTCCCGGCAAGTCGCCGATCCGGATCAGCACCGTGCATCGCGCCGTCGCCGTCGATCGCGCCAGCGGGAAGCCGGTCTGCGGCCGGCCGTTCGACCCGGCGCACATGCGCCTGGAGGTGTACGAGTTCTGGCCGACCGACCTGGCGCGGGTGTTCGCCCAGGCCGGGATGCCGCGGCGTGCGCCGCCGGCCGGCGCCGACTGCGCCCAGGGCGCGGCCGACCTGGGCGCGTCGCCGCGGATCCAGTCGCCGCTGCGCGGCGCGAGCTACACCTTCCGGCTCTCGCGCCCGCAGCAGTCGGCGATCGAACTGTCGGCCAGCGTCGAGGCCGGGGTCCAGCGCGTGTTCTGGTTCGCCGGCGACGACTACATCGGGACCTCCGCGCCCGGGGAACCCGCCAGCTGGACCCCCGCCCAGGCCGGCCGCTACCGCCTCTCCGCCGTCGACGACCACGGCCGCGCCGACACCCGCGAGGTGGAGGTGACGGTGGCGCAGTGAAGCGGGGCCCGCACCGCCGGCGCCGCTACCGTTCCGAGTGCCCGCCCGCGGAGTAGTCGCCGCGCACGAACAGGTCCGGCCTGATCAGTTCGACGAACGCCCGCGCCTGCGGCGACAGGTACTTGCCCTTGCGCACCACCACCCCGTAGCTGCGCTGCGGGAACCACTCGGCCAGCGAGCGTGCGGCCAGCTGCCCGCGATCGGCCTCGGTGAGGCAGATCGCCGTGACGATGCTGATCCCCATGCCCATCGCCACGTAGCGCTTGATCACTTCCCAGCCGCCGACCTCGAAGGCGACGGTGTAGGGCACCCGGTGCTGGTGGAACACCATGTCGACCAGGCGGTACGTGGTCAGCCGCCGCGGCGGCAGGATCAGCCCGTAGGGCGAGAGGTCCTCCAGCTTCAGCGCGCGCTTGCGCGCCAGCGGGTGGCCGGGCGGGACGATCAGCATCGGGTCGAAGCGGTAGATCGGCGCGTAGTCGAGATCGGCGGGCACGTCGAGCATCGACCCCACCGCCAGGTCGGCCGCGTCCGAGCGCAGCAGATCGAGGCCGCCGGCGCCGGTGACGTTGTGCAGGCTCAGGTGCACCCCGGGCTGGGCCTGGCGGAAGGTCTCGATGATCGGCGGCAGCAGGTGCAGGATCGTCGAGGTGCCGGCGGCGATGTTCAGCTCGCCGGCGTCCAGCCCGCGCAGCTGCTGCTGGAAGGCGCCGTGCAGGCCGTCGATGCCCTCGACCAGCGGGCGCGCCAGCTCGTACAGGGCTTCGCCCTCGCGGGTGGGGACGAGGCGGCGCCCGCTGCGCTCGAACAGGCGCACGCCGAGGTCCCGCTCCAGCGCCTGCAGTTGCAGGGTGATGGCCGGCTGGCTGACGAACAGCGTCTCGGCAGCCCGCGAGACGGAGCCCAGGCGCGCGGTCTGGCAGAACGCCCGGAGCGGCTTCAGGCGGTCCCCCTTGTAGGCGAACCGTGGCGTCCTGGCGGGCGTTTTGGCCATGGTTTCAAGATGTATTAGTTGAACTAATGATATGCATTGAGAAAACTGTGTTGTCAAATACAGTACCCGGGCGGATGGTCATCCTGCAGCGCAACATTCGCAGGAGACCACGATGTCCGCCGTACTCAAGGAACTGGCCGCCCCGGGCGGTCTCGTCTTCACCGCCGAGGCGCCCTCCGACCTGCTGGGCCCGTCCGTGCAGGACCTGCTCATCGATCTGCACCGGCGCTACGAGCCGCGGCGGCGCGCGCGGCTCGCCGCGCGGCGGCGGCGCCAGGCCCGTTTCGATGCCGGCGAGGTGCCGGACTTCCGCGCCGACACCCGCGCGCTCCGCGAGGCCGACTGGCGCGTCGCCGGGTTGCCGGCGGCGCTGCGCGACCGGCGCGTCGAGATCACCGGCCCGGTCGACCCGAAGATGGTCATCAACGCGCTCAATTCCGGCGCCAGCTGCTTCATGGCCGACTTCGAGGATTCCACGGCGCCGACCTGGGACAACCTGCTGACCGGCCAGCGCGCGCTGCGCGAGGCGGTCGCCGGGACCCTGGAGTTCATCAGCGCGACGGGCAAGCGCTACGCGCTGCGGCCCTGCGCCGAACAGGCGGTGCTGCTGGTGCGCCCGCGCGGCTGGCATCTGGACGAAAAGCACGTCCAGGTCGATGGCGAGCCGATGTCGGCGGCGCTGTTCGACGCCGCCGTGTTCGTCTTCCACAACGCCGACGCGCTGGCGGCCCGCGACCGCGGGCCCTACCTGTACCTGCCCAAGCTCGAGTCGATGGAGGAGGCGCAGCTGTGGCAGGACGCGCTGTCGCACATCGAGGCCGCGATGGGCCTGGCCCACGGCCAGATCCGGGTGACGGTGCTGATCGAGACGCTGCCGGCGGCGTTCGAGATGGACGAGATCCTCTACGTGCTGCGCGACCGCATCGCCGGGCTCAACTGCGGGCGCTGGGACTACATCTTCTCCTTCATCAAGACCTTCCGTCGCCACCGCGAGCGGGTGTTGCCCGAACGCGGCCAGGTGACCATGACCCAGCCGTTCCTGAAGGCGTACTCCGAACTGCTGATCCAGACCTGCCATCGCCGCGGCGCGCACGCGATGGGCGGGATGGCGGCGCAGATCCCGATCGCCGGCGACGAGGCCGCCAATGCCCGGGCGCTGGCGCGGGTGCGGGCCGACAAGCTGCGCGAGGTGACCGCCGGCCACGACGGCACCTGGGTGGCGCACCCGGCGCTGATCCCGCTGGCGCGCGAGGTGTTCGACGAGCGCATGCCCATGCCGCACCAGCACCACGTCGGCCGCGAGGACGTGCTGGTGGTGCGCGAGGACCTGGTGCAGGCGCCGCTGGGCACCATCACCCGCGCCGGTTTCGAAGGCAACGTCGAGGTCTGCGTGCGCTATCTCGCGGCCTGGCTCGACGGCAACGGCTGCGTGCCGATCCACTGGCTGATGGAGGACGCCGCGACCGCCGAGATCGCCCGCGCCCAGCTGTGGCAGTGGCTGCACCATGCCGATGCCGAGCACGGCGGGCCGCGTCGCGACGGACCGGCTCGCGACGGTGTGTCCCTGGACGACGGCACCGCTGTGGACTGGGTGCTGTTCGAAGCGGCCCTGCTCAATCTGCCCTCGCGCCTGGCCGGCGAGGCGATCCCCGGCGCGGCGCGGGTGCCCGAGGCGATCGCGCTGCTGGAGTCGCTGACCCGGGACGACACCCTCGCCGACTTCCTGACCCTGCCCGCCTACCAGCGGCTCGACTGAGCGCGCCGCGCCGTCGCCCCGCCCGCCATCCAACGAGGACCCGAAGATGAGCCAGAACCTGCGTACCGCCGAAGACATCGCTGCCGACTGGGCCGACAACCCGCGCTGGACCGGCATCACTCGTCCGTACTCCGCCGAGGACGTGGTGCGCCTGCGCGGCACCGTGGCGATCGAGCACTCGCTGGCCAGGCTGGGCGCCGACAAGCTGTGGCGCAGCCTGCAGACCGAGGATTTCGTCAACGCGCTCGGCGCGCTCACCGGCAACCAGGCCATGCAGCAGGTCAAGGCCGGGCTGAAGGCCATCTACCTGTCGGGCTGGCAGGTGGCCGCCGACGCCAACATCGCCGGCGAGATGTACCCGGACCAGTCGCTGTATCCGGCCAACTCGGTGCCGCAGGTGGTCAAGCGGATCAACAACACCCTGCTGCGGGCCGACCAGCTGCACCATGCCGAGGGCGACGACAGCATCGACTTCCTGCAGCCCATCGTGGCCGACGCCGAGGCCGGGTTCGGCGGCGTGCTCAATGCGTTCGAATTGATGAAGGGCATGATCGAGGCCGGCGCGGCGGGGGTGCATTTCGAGGACCAGCTGGCCTCGGTGAAGAAGTGCGGCCACATGGGCGGCAAGGTGCTGGTGCCCAGCCGCGAGGCCGTGGACAAGCTGGTCGCGGCGCGGCTGGCCGCCGACGTCTGTGGCGTGCCGACGATCCTGATCGCCCGCACCGACGCCGAGGCCGCAGACCTGCTGACCGCCGACATCGACGACAACGACCGCCCGTTCTGCACCGGCGAGCGCACCGCCGAGGGCTTCTACAAGACCCGCAAGGGCCTGAACCAGGCGATCAGCCGCGGCCTGGCGTACGCGCCATACGCCGACCTGATCTGGTGCGAAACCGGCAAGCCGGATCTCGAGTTCGCGCGCCGCTTCGCCGAGGCCATCCATGCGAAGTTCCCCGGCAAGCTGCTGGCCTACAACTGTTCGCCCAGCTTCAACTGGAAGCAGAACCTGGACGACGCCACCATCGCCAGCTTCCAGAAGGAAATCGCCGCCTATGGATATCGGTTCCAGTTCATCACCCTGGCCGGGTTCCATGCGCTCAACTACTCCATGTTCAATCTCGCCCATGGCTACGCGCGTCGGCAGATGAGCGCCTTCGTCGAACTGCAGGAGGCGGAATTCGCCGCCGCCGAACGCGGCTTCACCGCGGTGCGCCACCAGCGCGAGGTCGGCACCGGCTATTTCGATTCGGTGACGCAGACGATCCAGCGCGGCCAGTCCTCGACCACCGCGCTGAGCGGCTCGACCGAGGAGGAGCAGTTCCAGACCCGGGCGGCGTGAGTTCCGCGCTGCTTCGGGCGCGGCAGTCGAGAGCAGCGGAGCAAGCTCCGCTCTACGGCGATGCCCTGGCCCGCCGCGAAAACCGCCCCGCCCCCGTAGAGCCGAGCTTGCTCGGCTGCGCGGCCTCCGGAGCCGAGAGCAGCGGAGCAAGCTCCGCTCTACGGCGATGCCCTGGCCCGCCGCGAAAACCGTCCCGACCCCGGTAGAGCCGAGCTTGCTCGGCTGCGCGGCCTCCGGAGCCGAGAGCAGCGGAGCAAGCTCCGCTCTACGGCGATGCCCTGGCCCGCCGCGGAAAACCGCCGACGTTCGGCGGCGACGTCGACGCCTATTTGCGGATCTGGGGCTGGTGCGCTTCCAGCGCCTCGGCCAGGCCGGGCACACTGTCCGCACCAGCCGGCACGCCGATGCTCGAGCCGGCGAAATCCTCGCCGATCGGCTGCGCCCGGCCGCCCAGGCAGGTCGAGAGGAAGCCTTCGGCCACGGCGTTGAAGGCCTTGCTGTTCTCCGGGCGCGCGAAGCCATGGCCTTCGTCCGGGAACAGCACGTAGGTGACCGGGATGTCCTTCTCCTGCATCGCCGCGACGATCTGGTCGCTTTCGGCCTGGACCACGCGCGGATCGTTGGCGCCCTGGCCGATCAGCAGCGGCCGGCTGATCCGGTCGACGTGGGTGATCGGCGAGCGATCGAGCAGCAGTTGCCGCCCCTCCTCGGTGCGCGGATCGCCCACGCGCTTGTACCACTGCTCCATGAAGCTGGCCCAATACGCCGGGAAGGTCTCGAAGAGCGTGATCAGGTTCGAGGGGCCGACGATGTCGACGCCACACTTGAATGCCTCGGGGGTGAAGGTCATGCCCACCAGGGTGGCGTAGCCCCCGTAGCTGCCGCCCATGATCGCCACCTGGTCCTCGGTGGTGACGCCCTGCTGCACCGCCCACTGCACGGCGTCCATCAGGTCGTCGTGCATCTTGCCGGCCCACTCGTGGTTGGAACGGTTGACGAAGTCCTTGCCGAAGCCGGTGGAGCCGCGGTAGTTCACCTGCAGCACAGCGTAGCCGCGATTGGCCAGCCATTGCGGCCAGGCGCTGTAGCCGTAGCTGTCGCGCGCCCACGGCCCGCCGTGCACGAACAGCACCATCGGCACGGCGGCGTCGGGCTTGCCGTCGGCATCCGGGTCGGCGTGCGTCGGCAGAGTCAGGTAGCTCACCAGGTCGAGGCCGTCGCGCGAGACGATCTCCTGCGGCCACTGCGGCACCAGCGGCTGGCCGTCGAGGGCCGGGCGCGAGGAAAACAGTTCGGTCAGTTCGCCGCCGCCGTCGCCGCGGTCGTAGCGGTAGTAGACGGCGGGCCGCTCGGCCGCCGAGTAGGTGACGATCCAGGTGCGATCGTCCTGGGTACGCGCGCTCACCGAAGCCACGCCGGGGCCGATCGCCTCGAGCCTGTCGAGGTCCGCGGCGACCGCCTCGTCGATGGCGGTCCACTCCTCGCGCAGATAGTTGGACGATGCCGCCTGCACCTCGCCGGTCACCGGATCGCTGAGCGCGTTGTTGACGTCGGCGCGCGGGTTCTCGAACACCACGGTCTTCTCGCCGGATTCCATGTCGACCGCCACCAGCGCGGTGGTGTTGCGCTCGCGCGATTCCAGCAGGTAAGCGGTGTCGCCGTCGGTGGTGAAGCCGACGTAGCTGGTGCTGAGGAAATCGTCGAAGGGGATCTCCTCGGCAAGCTCCCAGCCGCCGTCGCCATCCGGCCGCAGCACGTCCTGGCCGCCGTCCTCGCGCGCGCGCATCGCCAGCCGCACCTGGAAATCCGCATCCGCGAGATAGCCGGCGAACTGCCCGGTGTTCTGCTCCACCAGGGTGCGCTCGCCGCTCGCCAGGTCGACCCGGTACAGATCGTGCCATTGCGGGTCGCGGTCGTTCATCGACACCAGCACCGAGTCCGGGTGCAGGTGGCTGACCTTGCTGACGAAGGCGCGGGTGTTCTCGAACGGGCTCAGGTCGCGGCTCTCGCCGCTGTCCAGGTCGACCGCGTACAGATGGAAGTTCTCGTCGCCGCCGGAATCGCGCAGGTACAGCAGCGTGTCCGGCTGGTGCGCCCAGAAATACTGGCGGATGCCGCGGGCGTCGTCGCGGGTGACCGCGCGCGCCGCATCGACGTCGTCGGCCGGCGCCACCCACACGTTGAGCACCCCTTCGACCGGGGCGATCCAGCTCAGGTACCTGCCGTCCGGGCTGATCTGCACGCTGGCGCGCTCGGGGTTGCCGAACAGCGCGTCGCGGGGGATCAGGGCGACGTCCTCGATCGAGGTGGGCGCGGCGGGCTTGGCGACGGCGTCGTCCTGCGCAGCGTCGTCCTGGCGGCCGCCGCAGGCGGCGAGGGCGAGCGCCAGGCTCGAGGCGAGGATCAGGCGGCATGACATGGCGGTTCCCCAGGAAGACCGGATTCGGTAGCGCCAAGCTAGCGCCGCGCCGCGCGCGGTGCGTTTGCAAGGCGTTAAATCGCGCAGTGACTGATGGCAGGGGTGCCCGGGCGTAGAGCCGAGCTTGCTCGGCTGCGTGGGCTCCGGAGCCGGGAGCAGCGGAGCGAGCTCCGCTCTACGGGGTGCCGTTCCCCAGGCCGTGGGGCGAAGGGGCGTTGCCTTCGGTGCTTGTGCCGCCTATTTCCGCACGTCCTGCGTATGCGCCTCGAGCGCCTCGGCCAGGCCCGGCACGCCCTCGGCGCCGGTCGGCACGGTGATGCTGGAACCGGCCAGATCCTCGCCGATGGGCTGCGCGCGGCCGCCCAGGCAGCTCGACAGGAAGCCCTCGGCCACGGCGTTGAACGCCTTGCCGTTCTCCGGGCGCGCGAATCCGTGGCCCTCGTCGGGGAACAGCACGTAGGTGACCGGGATGTCCTTCTCCTGCATCGCCGTGACGATCTGGTCGCTCTCGGCCTGCTTGACCCGCGGATCGTTGGCGCCCTGGCCGATCAGCAGCGGCCTGGAGATGCTGTCGACACGGGTCAGGGGCGAGCGTTCGGTCAGCCAGGCCTTGCCTTCCTCGGTGCGCGGATCGCCCATGCGCCGTGCCAGCTGCTCGAAGAAGCTGGCCCAGTACGGCGGCACCGTCGCCAGCAGCGTGTTGAGGTTGGCGGGGCCGACGATGTCGACGCCGCAGGCGAACGTCTCGGGAGTGAAGGCGAGCCCGACCAGGGTCGCGTAACCGCCATAGCTGCCTCCCATGATCGCCACCTCGTCCTCGGTGGTGACGCCCTGGTCCACCGCCCAGCGGACCGCGTCGATCAAGTCGTCGTGCATGGCGCCGGCCCACTCGCCGTCGCCGGCGTTGGTGAAGGCCTTGCCGAAGCCGGTCGAGCCGCGGAAGTTCACCTGCAGCACCGAGTAGCCGCGATTGGCGAGCCACTGCAGATAGCTGCTGAAGCCGTAGGAGTCGCGCCCCCAGGGGCCGCCGTGCACGAACAGCACCATCGGGGTGGCGGCATCGGGTTTGCCGTCGCCGTCGGCGTCGGCGTGGACCGGCAGGGTGAGGTAGCTGACCAGCGTCTTGCCGTCGCGCGATGCGATCTCCACCGGCCACTGCGGCACCAGCGGCTGGCCGTCCAGGGCCGGGCGGCCGGAAAACAGCCTGGTCAGTTCGCCCTGGCCGCCCTCGCCGCGGTCGTAGCGGTAGTACACCAGCGGCGACTCGGCGGCGGAGTAGGCGACGATCCAGGTGCGGTCGTCCAGGGTGCGGGTATTGATCGTGACCTCGCCCGGTCCGATCGCCTCCAGCCGTTGCAGGTCGGCGGCGATCGCCTCGTCAACGCCCGTCCACGCCTCGCGCAGGTAGTTGACGGCCACCGCCTGCACCCGGCCGCTGCGTGGATCCCTCAGGCTGCCGCCGACGTCGGCGCGCAGATCCTCGTGGACCAGCGTCCTGTCGCCGGTGGCGGTGTCGATCGCGTACAGCGCCGCGGTGTCGCGTTCGCGCGAGTCGACCATGTACAAGGTGCCGCCGTCGGTGGTCAGGCCGGCCGTCGACGTGCTCAGCGAGTCCTCGAAGGGGATCGCGTCGTGTTCGACCCAGCCGTCGCCCTCGCGCCGGAGGATGTCCTGGCCGCCGTCGGGGCGTGCGCGGGTGGCGAAGCGCAGGGTGAAATCGGCATCCGCCAGGTAGCCGGCGATCTCCCGGTCGTTGCGCTCCACCAGGGTGCGTTCGCCGCTGGCCAGGTCGACCCGGTAGAGGTCGTGCCATTTCGGGTCGCGATCGTTCATGCCGACCAGGATCGCGTCGGGATGCCGATGGCTGACGCCGACCACCTCCGCGGTGGTGTGCTCGAACGGCGTCAGGTCGCGCGCCTCGCCGCTTTCCAGGTCGACGGCATACAGGTGGAAGTCCTCGTCGCCGCCGGTATCGCGCAGGTACAGCAGGGTGTCGGGACGGTACGACCAGAAGTAGTTGCGGATGCCCCGTGCCGTGTCCCGGGTGACCGCGCGCGCATCGCCGGGGCTGTCGGCGGGAGCGACCCAGACGTTGAGCACGCCGTCCAGCGGCGCCACCCAGCTGAGATGGCGGCCGTCCGGACTGATCTGCACGTTGGCGCGTTCGGGATTGCCGAACAAGGCGTCGCGCGGGATCAGCGCGACCTCGTCGATCGAGCTCGGGGCTTGCGGCTGGGCGTTCGTCGCGGATTCGCCGTCGCTGCGGTTGCCGCACGCGGCCAGGACGGTCGCGGCGCAGGCCGCGAGCAGGAGATGTCGCATCGGATGGGTCCCCGGAAGTGGCGCGGATCGTGGCCGTCACGGTAGCGCCGGCGGCCGCTGCCGTTGTTCCGACGGCGTTAAACGCCTGGCATGACTGATGGCACGGCGCGCGGGCTCCGGACGGCCGCACGGGAACGCGTGGCGGTCCGGGCTGGCGCGGGGGAGTGCGGACCGACCGCACCGCCCTCAGGCGGCCAGCGCCGCCGCGCCGCGGTCCAGGCTGCGGTATCCCAGCGCCTCGGTCAGATGCGCGGTGCCGATGCCCGCGCTGCCGGCCAGGTCGGCGATGGTCCGCGCCACCCGCAGGATGCGGTGCATCGACCGTGCCGACAGGCGCAGCGATTCCACGGCGTGCTCGAGCAGCAGCTGGTCGCGCTCGCGCAGGCGGCAGGCGGCCATGGTCGCGGCCTGGCCGAGGCGGGCGTTGAGGGTGCCGGCCCGTGCCGCCTGGACTGCGCGCGCGGCCTCGACGCGGGCCCGAATGGCCGCGCTGCCTTCGCCTTCGGGCGCGTCCGGGCGCAGCTGCGCCGCGGGCAGCCGCGGTACGTCGACGTGCAGGTCGATGCGGTCGAGCAGCGGTCCGGAGATGCGCGCGCGGTAGCGCCGGATCGCGTCGGGGCCGCAGCTGCAGCGCCCGGAGGCGTCGCCGGCCCAACCGCAGGGGCAGGGGTTCATCGCCGCGACCAGCTGGAACCGCGCCGGGAACTCGCTCTGCCGTGCCGCCCGCGAGATCGTGACCAGGCCCGATTCCAGCGGTTCGCGTAGCACCTCGAGCGCGCGGCGGTCCCATTCGGGCAGCTCGTCGAGGAACAGCACTCCCTGGTGCGCCAGCGAGATCTCGCCGGGGCGCGGCTCGGCGCCCCCGCCGACCAGCGCGACGGCGCTGGCGGTGTGGTGCGGAGCGCGGAACGGCCGTGCGCGCCAGCGTGCCGGGTCCAGTCCGCGGCCGCTGACCGAGGCGATCGCCGCCGCCTCCAGCGCCTCCGCTTCGGAGGCCTCAGGCAGCAGCCCCGGCAGACGCGAGGCCAGCAGGGTCTTGCCGCAGCCCGGTGCGCCGATCAGCAGCAGATGGTGGCCCCCTGCCGCGGCGATCTCCAGGGCGCGGCGCGCCTGGGCCTGGCCGCGGACCTCACGCATGTCCGGACCTGGCGTATCTACTGCCTCCGGCGCCTGCGCCCGTGGCAGCGCCCGGCCGCGGCCGAGCAGGGCGCAGACTTCCAGCAGGGTGCGCGCGCAGCGCACGTCGACATCCGCGGCCAGCGCCGCCTCGGCGCCGTTGGCCGCCGGCACCACCAGCCCGCGGCCGGTCCGCGCCACCGCCAGCGCCGCGGGCAGCACGCCGTCGACCGCGCGCAGCTCGCCGGTCAGCCCGAGTTCGCCGAGGAATTCGCAGTCGCGCAGCGGCGCCATCGGCAGCTGGCCGCTGGCGGCGAGGATCCCGAGCGCGATCGGCAGGTCGAAGCGGCCGCCGTGCTTGGGCAGGTCGGCGGGGGCCAGGTTGACGGTGATGCGGCGCTGCGGGAATTCGTACTGGGCGCACTGGATCGCCGCGCGGACCCGGTCCTTGGCCTCGCGCACCGCCGCCTCGGGCAGGCCGACGATCGACATCGACGGCAGCCCGCCGCCGAGGTGCACCTCGACCTGTACCGGGGGCGCCGACACCCCGGCACGCGCGCGTCCATGCACGAGTGCGAGTCCCATGGTGCGAGACGGCTAGTGCTGCTGGACGACCGCCTGCTGGTCCTGCTTGGCCAGCTCGGCCTCGAGCCACTGCACCGCCTGTTCCAGCGCCTCGAGCTTCTCGCGGGTGCGCAGCAGCACCGCGCGCTGCACCTCGAATTCCTCGCGGCTCACCAGGTCCAGCTTGGTCAGCCCGGACTGCAGCACCGCCTTGAAGTTCTCCTGCAGCTCCTCGCGGCTGTCGCGCATGGCCGGCGGCACCAGGCCGCTGAGGCGGCGCGCGAGGTCGTCGATGTGGTTGAGGTCGATCATCTGGATTCACTCCTGCGGCAATGCGCCAAGCATCACCTGCCCCGGCGCCGCGCGCAGTCGGTCTGAAGCGCGCCGCGGCGTAGGAAAATTCCTACAGGGTGGGGCTGTGGGGGGCGCATTGTAGCCGTTCGTGCTGCCGGATGGGCGGTGACGGTATGCTGCCCGGATTCAGGATGGAGACCATGTGATGAAGCTGGTCATGGCGATCATCAAGCCGTTCAAGCTCGACGACGTGCGCGAGGCGCTGGCCGAGGCCGGCGTCGCCGGCATCACCGTCACCGAGGTCAAGGGTTTCGGCCGCCAGAAGGGCCATACCGAGCTCTACCGCGGCGCCGAGTACGTGGTGGATTTCCTGCCCAAGCTGAAGCTGGAGATCGCGGTGGCGGACGAGCAGGCCGAGATGGTGGTGGAGGCGATCCTGAAATCCGCCAACACCGGCAAGATCGGCGACGGCAAGGTCTTCGTCTACGATCTCGACCGCGCGGTGCGGATCCGCACCGGCGAACTGGACGCCGACGCGCTGTAGCGCGCCTGGCGCGCGCGCCGGTCCGTCCCGGCCCAGGGCGTCGTTCGCGCAGAAGGCCCTAGGCGTCGAGCGCGGCGGCCACGAACGGCGGCAGCGTCAGCGCGCCCCGGTGGATGCCGGCGCTGTAGTAGCGGGTCTCGAAATCCTTGCCGTCGGCGTCGCCTTCGCGGAACGCGAACCCGCCGCGCTTGCGCGCCAGCGTGCAGCTCCACCAGCCGGTCGGGTAGCACGGCTGCGGGAACGGCAGGGTCCGGAACGCGGTGAAGCCGGCCTTGCCCATTTCCGCGCGCATCTGCCGGATCAGGTCGAGCAGCGCCAGCGGCGACTCGGACTGCTGCACCAGGATGCCGTCGTCGCGCAGCGCGCGGAAGCAGCTTTCGTAGAAGGCGCGGTTGAACAGGCCCTCGGCCGGGCCCACCGGGTCGGTGGAATCGACGATGACCACGTCCAGGCTCGCCGGCGCGGCGTCGCGCATGTAGGCGACGCCGTCGTCGAACAGCAGCTCGGCGCGCGGGTCGCCGTTGGATTCGCACAGCTCCGGGAAGTATTTCTCCGCCATGCGCGTGACCTGCTCGTCGATGTCGCACTGCACCGCGCGGTCCACGCCGCGGTGCCGGAGCACCTCGCGCAGGGTGCCGCAGTCGCCGCCGCCGATGATCGCCACCTGCTTCGGGTCCGGATGGGTGAACAGCGCCGGGTGCGCCATCATCTCGTGGTAGAGAAAATTGTCGCGCGCGGTCAGCATCACCGCGCCGTCGATCAGCATCAGGTTGCCCCAGTCGGTGGTCTCGTAGATCTCGATCTTCTGGAACTCCGACTGCACCTCATCCAGCTTGCGCACGATGCGATAGCCGATCGCCGAGCCGGTGGGCTCGAACTGCTCGTGGATCCAGGCGGGGGCGGTCATGGCGGGTTCCTGTGGTGATCGGACGGCGGGCCGGGGGCGCCGCAATGGGCGGCAATTGTAGCCAACCCGTCGCCGCGGCCGCGGCAACCCGGCTAGCATGGCGGCCGGGGACGACTCCACGGGACCACGCATGGCAACGACGCAGGCGCACCGCGAACTGGCGCACCGCCTGGAGGAAGAGGCCGCACGCTCGCCGCGCGCCTACCTCGTGCGCCTGGCGCTGCTGGCCGCGCTGGGCTACGGGCTGCTGCTGGTGCTGCTGGCGATCGCCTTCGGCCTGCCGCTGCTGATGCTCTGGCACATCCTGGCCAATGGCGCCCGCCCCGGCCCCGAGCTCGCCTACGCGGTGCTGCTGCCGCTGGTGTTCGGCGCGGTGGTGTTGCGGGCGCTGTGGATACGCCTCGGCGTGCCGGAGGGTTACGTGCTCGGTCGCGGCGAGGCGCCGGCGCTGCAGGAGGAGGTCGAGCGCCTGCGCCAGGCGGCGGGTGCGCCAGCGCTGCACGGCATCGTCATCGACGGCGAACTCAACGCCGCGGCGGCCAGCGTGCCGCGCGCGCTGGGCCTGCTCGGCCACCGCCACTACCTGGTGCTCGGGCTGCCGCTGATGCAGCTGTTCGATCGCGAGGAGCTGGCCGCGGTGATCGCCCACGAGTTCGGCCACTTCGGCTCCGGGCACGGCGGTTTCGGCGGCTGGATCTACCGCGTGCGCCTGAGCTGGTACCGGGTGCTCGACGGCCTGGCCGGCAGCGGCTTCATGTTCAGCCGGCTGCTGTTCAAGTTCTACGAGTGGTACGTGCCGTACTTCAATGCCTGCAGCTTCGCGCTGGCGCGCCGCAACGAGTACGAGGCCGACGCGGCGGCCGTCGCGGCGGTCGGCCGCGAGGCGGCGGCCAGCGCGCTGGTCAGGCTCGAGCTGGGCGCCAGGCGCGTGCACGGCCGCTTCTGGCCGCAGGTGTTCGACCGCGCCCGCGCGCAGGGACATCCGCCGGCCGCGGTCCACGCCCAGCTCGTGCGCGCGCTGCGCGCCGATGCGCCGGCCGACCTGGAGCGCGTGCTCGAGATCGCGGCGCGCGACAGCGACCCCGAGGACACCCATCCCACGCTGCCGCAGCGGCTGGCGGCGATGGCCGCCGGGCCGCAGCTGCGCGCGCGCGGCCAGGCCGCGGCCCCGGCGCTGCTGGGCGCTGCGCTGCTGGCGGAGATCGAGCGCGGCCTGGACGAGTACTGGCGCGAGCGCGTCCGCGCGCAGTGGCGGCAGCGCTACGAGGAGGCGGCCGCCGCACGCGCGCAGCTCGCAGCGCTCGAGGGCCTCGGCGCGCCCGGCGCGCAGGAGCGGCTCGAGCACGCGCGGTTGGTGGAGTCGTTGCGCGTGGATTTCGATGCCGAGCCGCTGTACGCGCGCCTGCTCGAAGCGCATCCGGACAGCGCCATGGCGCACTATCGCGCCGGCGTGCTGGCGCTGCGCCGCGGCGACGCGGACCTGGGCGCCGCCAGGCTGCGACGCGCGGTGACGCTCGATGCCGGCGCGGTGCGGCCGGTAGTGACGGACCTGGAAACGCTGGCCGGCGACCCGGACCTGGATGCGGCCTGCGCCGTGGCCGTGCGGAGTCTGCGCGAGGAACTGGCTCCGGCCGCGCAGGAACTCGCGGCCCGCGACGCCGCGGCCGCGGACGACGAGATGCTGCCGCACGGGCTGGATGCCGCGGCGCTGGCGGCGCTCGCCGAGGTCCTGGCGGCGCAGCCGCGGATCGCTCGCGCCTGGCTGGTGCGCAAGCGCATCGCCATGGCCGAGGCGCAGGCGCACTTCGTGCTGCTGCTGGACTGGCGTGGGCCGGTGGCCGGCGAGGGGGCCGCGTTGAAGCGCCTGGTCGACGCGCTGTCGCTGCCCGGCAGCTTCACCGCGTTCACCGGCAGCAACGAGCGCGCCCTGGCGCAGCGGGTGCGCGCGCTGTGCGGCGAGCCGGTGTACCGCAAGGGCGCGCGCTGAGGGCGGTGCGGCGGCGACGCTAGAATGGGCGCCCCCCCGCGCCCCTTCCGGATGCCCTCATGCCCAGCTGGTCGCCCGACCGCGCCCGCAAGACCTATTCGATCCCGCACTGGTCGGAGGGCTATTTCGACGTCGACGATCGCGGCCGCATGGCGGTCCGGCCGGGCGGCGCCGGCACGCCCACGCTGGCGCTGCCCGAGGTGATCGATGCCGCGATCGCCGGCGGTGCGCAGCTGCCGATGCTGGTGCGGTTCCCGCAGATCCTCGGCGACCGCCTGCGCACGCTACAGGAGGCCTTCGCGCAGGCGCAGGCCGACTGGGACTACGCCGGCGGCTACACCGCCGTGTACCCGATCAAGGTCAACCAGCACCAGGGCGTGGCCGGCACCCTGGCCTCGCACGCCGGCGAGGGCTTCGGCCTGGAGGCCGGCAGCAAGCCGGAGCTGATGGCGGTGCTGGCGCTCAGCCGCCCCGGCGGGGTGGTGGTGTGCAATGGCTACAAGGACCGCGAATACATCCGCCTGGCGCTGATCGGCCGCAAGCTCGGGCTGCAGACCTTCATCGTCATCGAGAAGCCCTCCGAACTGCCGCTGGTGATGGAGGAGGCGACCGCGCTGGGCGTGGCCCCGGTGCTCGGGGTGCGCATGCGCCTGGCCTCGCTGGGCGCCGGCAAGTGGCAGAACAGCGGCGGCGACAAGGCCAAGTTCGGGCTCTCGCCGCGGCAGCTCCTGGACCTGTGGAAGGCGCTGCGCGACGGCGGCATGGGCGATGCGCTGCAGCTGCTGCACTTCCACATGGGCTCGCAGATCTCCAACGTGCGCGACATCGCCAACGGCATGCGCGAGGCGACCCGCTACTTCGTCGAGCTGTCGCAGCTCGGCGCGCGCATCACCCACGTCGACGTCGGCGGGGGCCTCGGTATCGACTACGAGGGCACGCGCTCGCGCAGCTACAATTCGGTCAACTACGGCATCCGCCAGTACGCCGGCAGCATCGTGCAGCCGCTGGCCGACGCCTGTGCGGAGAACGGGCTGGCGCCGCCGCGCATCGTCACCGAATGCGGGCGGGCGATGACCGCGCACCACGCGGTGCTGGTGGCCAACGTCTCGGAAGTCGAAGTGGCGCCGGAAGGCAGGGTGCCTGACGTGCACGACGACGAGCCGGCGGTGATCCGCCATCTGCGCGAGGTCCACGACGAACTCGCCACCCGCCCCGCGGTCGAGCTGTTCCACGAGGCCCAGCACCACCATGCCGAAGGATTGACGCTGTACGCGCACGGCCAGATCGATCTGGTCCACCGGGCCCGCATCGACGACCTGTTCTACGCCATCGCCCACGCGGTGCGCGGGCGGCTGAGCTACGACGAGAAGAGCCACCGCCCGCTGCTGGACGAGCTCAACGAGCGGCTGGTGGACAAGTACTTCGTCAACTTCAGCGTGTTCGAGTCGATGCCGGACGTGTGGGCGATCGACCAGGTGTTTCCGATCGTGCCGATCGCCCGGCTGGACGAGGCGCCGGACCGCCGCGGGGTGATCGCCGACCTGACCTGCGACTCGGACGGCAAGATCGACACCTACGTCGAGAACGAGGACCTGGACAGCTCGCTGCCGCTGCACGCGCCGCGGCCGGGCGAGTCGTACCGGCTCGGCTTCTTCCTGGTCGGCGCTTATCAGGAGATCCTCGGCGACATCCACAACCTGTTCGGCGACACCGATGCCATCGAGGTGCGGACCGACGGCGAGGGCTTCGCGATCCAGCAGCAGCGCCGCGGCGACACCACCGACGTGATGCTGGACTATGTCGGCTACCGCATCGACGACCTGCGCCGCGCCTACGACGACAAGCTGTCGGCGGCCGGCCTGCCCGCCGACGAGGCCGCGCGGCTGCGCGAAGCGCTGGAGGCGGGCCTGACCGGCTACACCTACCTGGCCGATACCCCGCTGGCCTGAGCGGGCGATCGCGGCCCGCACGGCTGGCGTTTCGTTCGGCTCGGTCAGGCGCGCGGCGCGACGCCGTCGTTGAAGCGGTGCGACGCACCGGTGCGTCAGGCGCATCGCCGGCCGGCCCCGGCTGGCATATGCTCGGGCCCAACCGCTTGCCGCCCTCCAGGGAGTCCCTCGTGCGTCCTATCCGTTTCGCCAACTGCGCCGCAATGCTGCTGGCCACCGCGCTCGTTGCCGCATCCGTCGGTTGTACCAGGACCAGTCCGCCCGTCCCGGCTCAGGCAGCCGCCGATCCCGCCGCGCGCACCGAGGCACCGCCACCCGCCGACCACCCCGATGTGCACCGCTTTCGCATCGGCGCGCTCGACGCCGCCGTGCTCCGCGATGGCGACATCCGCTTCCCCAACGACGGCTCGGTGCTCGGCCTGGGGCGTCCGAGGGCGGAGGTCGATGCGCTGCTCGCCGCCGCTGGCGAGCCCACCGACACAGTGCATCTGAGCGTGCAGGCGCTGCTGGTGCGCAGCGGCGAGCGCGTGCTGCTGTTCGACACCGGCGCCGGCGACGCGGACTTCGCCGAGGCCGGCCGCTTGCCGCAGTCGCTGCGTGCGGCGGGCGTCGAACCGGCGCAGGTCACCGACATCCTGGTCAGCCATGCGCATTCCGACCACGTCGGTGGGTTGCTCGATGCGGACGGCGCAACGGCGTTCGCCAATGCGCGGATCCGGATGTCGGCACCCGAATGGCAGGCGCTCCAGGCGGACGCCGGACGCGCGGCGCTGGCCGCGGCGATCGCGCCGCAGGTCGACGCGTTCGCGCCCGGGGCCGAGGTGCTGCCGGGCGTGACCGCGGTCGTGGTGGAGGGGCATACGCCCGGTCACAGCGCCTACGAGATCGCCGACGGCGCGGCGCGCCTGCTCTACATCGGCGACAGCGCCCACCACCACGTGGTGTCGGTGCAGCGGCCACGGTGGACGATCCAGTTCGATGGCGACGCCCCGGTGGCCGAGCGCAGCCGCGAAACGCTGCTCGCGAGCGCGGCCGACAGCGGGGTGCTGGTGCAGTCGCCGCACTTCCCGTTCCCGGGCCTGGGACGCATCGCGCGCCGCGACGGCGGCTTCGCCTGGGCACCGCAGCGGTGACGACCGCCGGCGTGCGTCTGTTCAGGCGTCGCGGTGGATCTGGAACCCCGCGAACGACTGGCTGACCGGCATCACTTCCAGGCGGTTGACGTTGAGGTGCGGCGGCAGGTTGGCCACCCACCACAGGGTCTCGGCGATGTCGCCTGCGGTGATCGGCCGGGTGCCGGCATAGAGGGCGTCCGAGGCGGCGCGGTCGCCCCCGGTGCGCACCAGGGTGAACTCGGTCTCGGCCAGCCCCGGTTCGATCGAGGTCACGCGCACGCCGGTGCCGTGCAGGTCCGAGCGCAGCCCCAGCGAGAACTGGGTGACGAAGGCCTTGGTGCCGCCGTAGGCGTTGCCGCCCGGGTAGGGGTAGCTGCCGGCGATCGAGCTGACGTTGAGGATCGCGCCGCGGCGGGCGATCAGCCCGGGCAGCAGCGCATGGGTCAGCGTCACCAGGGCGGTGACGTTGGTGTCGATCATCTGCCGCCACTGGGCCAGGTCGGCGCGCTGCGCCGGCGCCGTGCCGAGTGCGAGGCCGGCGTTGTTGACCAGCACGTCGATCGCGCGGAATGCGTCGGGAATCGCGTCCAGGGCGGCACCCATGGCCTCCGCGTCGCGGACGTCGAACGCGGCGGCGTGCACGTTCTCCGCGCCGTGGGCGTCGACCAGCGCCTGCAGGCGTTCGGCGCGGCGCCCGCAGGCGACCACGCGCCAGCCCGCGGCGACGAAGCGCTCGACGGTCGCGCGTCCGAACCCGGACGTCGCGCCGGTGATGAGGATCGTTTTCCGCGTCTCGGCATCGTGCATGCCGCGATTGTAAACCGGGGGTGGCAGACGGCCGCGGCGCGGCCCGCGCCCGTGCGGTGCGCCGGGACCGCGCAGCGACACGGGCTTGCGGGCGAACGGCCGACGCATGGCGGGGTGGACGCGGGCGCGACAGCGCGCCCGGCACGTTCCCCGGCCCGCGAGCCCGTCGAAGCGGCTCTTGCGGTCTCCTACGAGCGGGAGGGGCAGCGACGCCAGGCGCGTGCCGTTCTGCGAACGGTCTCCACCGGAGCCGCCGTCCGCGTCAGCTCGCGCCCGGTTTCCTCGGGCCGCGCCGCGATCGGGCGTTCGCGGCCTTCTTCGCCGGGGCGCCCTGGCGCGGTGGCTCCTCGGCCGCGGAGGCGGCGCCTCCGGCCGGGGCCGCGGTGCGCCGGCGGCCGGTCGCTGTCTTGCCGCGGGTGCGGGCGCGCGCGGCCCGGTGCTTCTCGAGCATCGTCTCGGCCAGGATCACGTCCTCGCCGAGGATGCCGGCGGCGCGGGCGACGGCGATGCGCGCCGCGGTGCGGCTCTCGTTGGGATTGGCCTGCAGCAGCTCGCGGATCGCCTCGCGCACCGCCGCCTCGGCATCGCGCTTGAGGGTGAGGTCTTCGGCCTGCCGGAACAGCGCCAGCAGCACGTCGACCACGGGTTTGATGAGGACGGCTTCGATCGGCATGGCGGCGCTCTCCGGTGGTGCGCCAGCTTGCGTCGCCCGGCTCTCAGCGCCCGCGACCGCGGGCGACCGGCTTCACGGTTCGGCCGGCGCGCGCAGGTAGCTGCCGTCGAGGTCCGCGCCGCAGCCGGGGGCCGCCCCGGACACCGAGACCAGGTCGGGCGCGAAGCGCATGCGCAACGTGCAGGCGCCGGCCTCGAACTCGCCGCTGCCGACCTGCTCGGCGAACTCGCCCTCGGCCAGCGGCTCGGCCGCGCCGTCGGCCGGCAGGATGCGCATGCGATAGCGCCGCTGGCCCAGCAGCTCCACCGAAAGCCTGGCGGCGCCCTCCACCGGGCCCGCTGCAGTGTGGCGCCGGTACTCGCCGGGCAGCAGCAGCAGCGGCCTGCCGGCGGCGAGCCGCGCCTGCAGCGCCTGGGTGCGGGTGCGGTAGGCCGTCTCCAGGCAGCGCACGGTGGTGCAGGCGTCGCGGCCGGACTCGCGCCATTGGCGCGCTTCAGCCTCGACCGCCGCGGGGTCGTCGCTGCGCAGCAGCAGGTCGCGCTGCAGCGCCTGGACCCGCGCGTCGGTGTCGCGCAGCGGCGCGCTGCGGCAGATCGTGCGCTCGGCCCAGGAGCCTGGCGAATCGCAGTCGGGCGCCTGGGCGGCGGCGGTCGAGACGGCCGCGCAGCACCACAGAACGCTGGACAGGATCACGCTAGACGGGATCACCTTGGACGGGATCACCTTGGACGGGATCACCTTGGACGGGATTTGGGGCATCTGCGCGTTCCTTCGCCCGCTCCGGGCGTGCCGGGTCACTGCACCTTGATCGCCATCGCCGGCAGGCCGCCGTCGCCGAGCTTGCCCTTGGCATCGGCCAGCTCGGTGGCCGAGCCGTACGGGCCCATGCGCACCCGGTAGATGGTGCGGCCTTCCACCTGCGCCGATTCGACGCGCGCGCTCAGGCCGAGCAGGGCAATGCGCGCCTTGAGCGCCTCGGCGTCGCCGGAGGCGCTGAACGCGCCGGCCTGCAGCAGGTAGCGCGCCGAGGCATCGGCGGAGGCCGCGGCGGCCGCCGGTTCCGGCGTGGTGGTGGGCGTGGCGGTCGCGGCGGTGCCGGCGGCGGCCGGGTCGGCGAGCTCGGCGGCATCCTCGCTGCGGCGGGCCTGGGCCTGGCGCGACTCCTCGGCGCGCGCGCTGGCGGCGAGCTCGGCGTCGGTCATCGGCACCTCCTGCCCGGGCAGCAGGGTGTAGAAATCGTAGTCGGCGCCGGGTTCGGGGAGCGCCTGTGCGGCGGGCCGCCCGGGGGGGGCGTCGGCGCGCGCGGGCGCGCTGTCCTGCTCGTCGCCGCTCGCTGCCGGCGGCTGCGCATCGGGGTTCGGGCGCGGCCGGTAAAAGCCGTCCTCGCCTTCGGACTTGAGCAGCCGCGGCGCCGCCAGGATCACCACCACGGCCAGCACCACGCCCAGCACCATCCAGGCCCAGCCGGGGAGCCCGCCGTTGCCGCCGCTGTTGCGCCGTGCCTGCGATTTGCCGCGCTTGACTGCCACTATTCCGGATTCCGATGGGTGGGACGGCGCCCGACCGTCGCGGCCTGCGCGCGATGCGGGAGCGGTCGGGCAAGTGTATGACGAACGGTGTGGACGCGAGGTGCGTCGGCGGCGGCGCGGGTGGCCGGCCCGGCGCCCGCCCGCTGCCGGGCGGCGCGGCTCACATCTTCTCCGGCGCGGCCACGCCCAGCAGCGCCAGGCCGTTGGCCAGCACCTGGCGGACCGCCAGCGCCAGCGCCAGGCGCGCGTCGCGCAGGTCGCCCTCGTCGACCAGGAACTGGTGGTCGTTGTAGTAGCTCTGGAACGCCTGCGCCAGCTCCAGCAGGTGCGCGGCGAGCAGGTGCGGTTCGAGCTGGGCGCCGGCGGCCTGCACCGTCTCCGGCCAGCGCGACAGCGCCGCCAGCAGCTCGCGGGTGGCGGGATTGTCGACGTCCTGCGGCTGCGCCAGGCCGTTGTCGAGGTCGAACGCCAGGCCGCGCTCCTGCAGCTGCCGCAACAGGCCGCAGATGCGCGCGTGCGAGAGCTGCACGTAGTAGACCGGGTTGTCGAGCGACTGCGAGCGCGCCAGGTCGATGTCGAACACCAGCTGCGAATCCGGTTTGCGCGCAACCAGGAACCAGCGCACCGCGTCGCGGCCGACCTCGTCGATCAGGTCGCGCAGGGTCAGGTAGCTGCCGGCGCGCTTGGAGATCTTCACCTCTTCGCCGCCGCGCATCACCGTGACCATCTGGTGCAGCACGTATTCCGGATAGCCCTGCGGGATGCCGGTGTCGAGCGCCTGCAGCCCGGCCTTCACCCGCGCCAGCGAGCCGTGGTGGTCGGCGCCGAGCTCGGTGATCGCGCGCTGGTAGCCGCGCTGCCACTTCGACAGGTGATAGGCGACGTCCGGCACGAAATAGGTGTAGCTGCCGTCGGACTTGCGCATCACCCGGTCCTTGTCGTCGCCGAACCCGGTGGTGCGCAGCCACAGCGCGCCGCCCTCCTCGTAGGTGTGGCCGCCCTCGACCAGGCGCCGCACCGTTTCCTCGACCTTGCCGTCGGCGTACAGCGACGACTCGAGGAAGTACACGTCGAAGCCGACGCCGAAGGCCGCCAGGTCGGCGTCCTGCTCGCGGCGCAGCGAGGCCACGGCGAAGCGGCGGATCGCGTCCAGGTCGTCGACGTCGCCGGCGGCGGTCACGACGTGGCCGTCGACCTCGACCGAGGCGCCGTCCAGGTAGGCGCGGGCGACCTCGCGGATGTAGTCGCCGCGGTAGCCGTCCTCGGGCCAGCCCGGGTCCTCGGGCGTGGTGCCGCGCGCGCGCGCCTGCACCGAGCGGGCGAGGTTGTCGATCTGCGCGCCGGCATCGTTGTAGTAGAACTCGCGCGCCACGTCCCAGCCGTTGGCCGCCAGCACCCGGGCGATGCAGTCGCCGATCGCCGCGGCGCGGCCGTGGCCGACGTGTAGCGGGCCGGTGGGGTTGGCCGAGACGTACTCGACGCCGGCGCGGCGGCCGCCGCCGCTGTCGCTGCGCCCGTAGTCGGCGCCGCGGGCGTGCACCTCGCGCAACTGGCGGTTCCAGGCCTCCGGTGCCAGCCGGAAATTGATGAAGCCGGGGCCGGCGATCTCGATCGCCGAGACCAGCCCGCCGCCCTCCATCGCCGCGACCAGCGCCTGCGCCAGCGCGCGCGGGTTGCCGCGCGCCTGCCTGGCCAGCAGCATCGCCGCGTTGGTGGAGAAATCGCCGTGGCTGCGCTCCTTGGGCCGCTCGACCACGAATTCGGGCGTGACGAGGTCGGCCGGGAGGGTGCCGCTGGCGCGCAGCGAGGCGATGCCCTGTTCGATCAGGGCGCGGAGCTGGGATTTCACGGAGTGATGGCGGTGTCGCGGGGCCGGCCATTGTAGCGCGCCAGGTCGTCCTGGCCGCGGCCCCGACTTCTCGCGTCGCCGCGGAGGAGATGCCAGCCATCGGCCAGGTCGGCTGGGAGCGGGGACGAAACCCGGGCGCTGCCCCCACGGGCAGGCCCTAGACCCAGCCGCGCGCCGCCAGCGACACCGGCGGGCCGTCGCCGATCACGAAATGGTCCAGCAGGCGCACGTCGACCAGGGCCAGGGCCTGCCTGAGCTGCGCGGTCACCGCGCGGTCGGCGGCGCTGGGATCGCGGCAGCCGCTGGGATGGTTGTGGCCGACGATCAGCGCCGCGGCGTTGTGCGCCAGCGCGCGCCGCACCACCTCGCGCGGGTGCACCTCGGCGCCGTCCACGGTGCCCTGGAACAGCTCCTCGAACGCCAGCGCGCGGTGCCGGGTGTCGAGGAACAGCGCCGCGAACACCTCGTGCGGCCGCGCGCGCAGGCGCTGGGCGAAGTAGCGCCCGGCCGCCGCGGGGTCGGTCATGGCCTCGCCGCGGGCGAGATCCGCGGCCAGGTAGCGGCTGCACAGCTCCAGCGCGGCGGCCAGGCGCGAGGCGCGCGCCGGCCCGAGGCCGGGCAGATCGGCGAGCTCGGCCGGGCCGCGTTCGAGCAGGGCGCGCAGCGGGCCATGAGCGGCGAGCAGTTCGCGCGCGGTGGCCACCGCGTCGCGGCCGCGCAGGCCCGAGCCCAGGAAGATCGCCAGCAGTTCGGCGTCCGACAGCACCCCGGCCCCGCGCGCCAGCAGCTTCTCGCGGGGGCGTTCGTGGCTGGGCCAGTCGCGGATGTGCATGGGGCGCGGTCCCGGGGCGGGGTGGCCGCCGACGGCGGGACGGCGGCAGGGGTGAGCGGGAAGGGCGCTGGCGACCGGGCGGCATCACGACAGGGGATGGGCCGTGAGACCGGAGCCGGGGAGCTGCGCCCGGTCGCCAGCGTGGGGCCATTCCACCGCAGCCGGGGGCGCCGGCGCAGCAGGGGCATGCCGCGCCATCGGGTAAGCTGGGGCCCCGCCTTCACGTAGGACTTTTCCCACGCCCATGGCCGCCGCCACCTCCAGCCTCAGCGGGCAGCGCGTGCTGCTGTGCGTGAGCGGCGGGATCGCCGCGTACAAGGCCGCCGAGCTGGTGCGCCGCCTGCGCGAGGCCGGCGCCGTGGTGCGGGTGGCGATGACCGAGCACGCGCAGCGCTTCGTCGGCAGCGCCACCTTCCAGGCGGTCTCCGGCGAGCCGGTCCGGACCTCGCTGTGGGATGCCGCCGCCGAAGCGGCGATGGGGCACCTGGAGCTCGCCGCCTGGGCCGACCGGGTGGTGGTGGCGCCGGCCACCGCCGACATCATCGCGCGGCTGGCGCACGGGCTGGCCGACGATCTGGTCACCACGCTGTGCCTGGCCACCGAGGCGCCGCTGGCGATCGCGCCAGCGATGAACCACCGCATGTGGCGCCATCCCGCCACCCGCGCCAATGTCGAGACCCTGCGCGGCCGGGGCGTGCAGGTGATCGGCCCCGACGACGGGCCGCTGGCGGAGGGCGAGTCCGGCCCCGGGCGCCTGCGCGAGCCCGACGCGATCGTCGCCGAACTGGCCGCGGCGGCCGGATGAGCGGCGCGCTCGCGGGAAGGCGCGTGGTGGTCAGCGCCGGGCCGACCTACGAGGACATCGACCCGGTGCGCTTCATCGGCAACCGCAGCAGCGGCAAGATGGGCTTCGCGCTGGCCGCCGCCGCCGCCGCGCGCGGCGCCGAGGTGGTGCTGATCGCAGGACCGGTGCACCTGCCGGCGCCGGACGGGGTGCGGCGCATCGACGTGCGCTCGGCCGCGCAGATGCGCGAGGCGGTGCTGGCGGCGCTGCCGGCCGAGGTCTACATCGGCGCGGCGGCGGTCGCCGACTACGCGCCGCGCAGCGTCGCCCCCGGCAAGATGAAGAAGACCGGCGCCACCCTCGTGCTCGAGCTGGTGCGCACGCCGGACATCCTCGCCGGGGTCGCGATCCACCCGCAGCGGCCGAAACTGGTGGTCGGGTTCGCGGCCGAGACCGACGACGTCGAACGCTACGCGCGCGGCAAGCTGGTCGACAAGAAGCTCGACATGATCGCCGCCAACCGCGTCGGCGTGCCCGGCAGCGGCTTCGAGTGCGACGACAACGCGCTCAGCGTGTACTGGCCGGGCGGCGCCCGCGAACTCGGCCCGGCGCCGAAGACGGTGCTGGCCGAGGCGCTCCTCGACCTCGTCGACACGCGCCTGCAGGTACACCGCTCCGCCTAGCCGCGCGCCGATGCCGCTCCGCGCGGCCTTCCCTCCATCACGGAATCGCCCATGCAGCACACGCTCCAGGTCAGATGCCTCGATCCGCGCCACGGCTGCGAATGGCCGCTGCCGCAGTACGCCACCGAGGGCAGCGCCGGCCTCGACCTGCGCGCCGCGCTCGAGGCGCCGCTGACGCTGCAGCCCGGCGAGGCCGAGCTGGTGCCCTCCGGCATCGCCATCCATCTCGCCGATCCGGCGCTGTGCGCGGTGGTGCTGCCGCGCTCCGGCCTCGGCCATCGTCATGGCATCGTGCTCGGCAACGGCACCGGGCTGATCGATTCCGACTACCAGGGGCCGCTGCTGATCAGCGTCTTCAACCGCGGCCGCGAGGCCTACACCATCGCGCCGGGCGACCGCATCGCCCAGCTGGTGATCCTGCCGGTCGTGCGGGCCACCCTTGAATTGGTGGATACTTTCGTCCACAGCGCGCGCGGCACGGGCGGCTTCGGCCACACCGGCACCCGCTGACCAGGGGAGAGACGATGAGCGAGACGCAACCGCACAAGGCGCGCCAGGCGCTGGCGCAGATCCGGCCGTACCTTCCGATCCTCGCGGTGCTGCTGGCGGCGCTGGCGCTGTGGCTGGCATGGAGCGGCTGGCGCCAGATGCAGAGCGACGCCAACCGCAGCGCGCTGCAGCAGACGCGCGACGCCACCGTCGAGGCGACCGCGCGGGCGCTGACCGGCGACCTCAAGAATCTCACCGACCGCCTGGAATCGGAGCGGGTGCAGCAGGCGCTCGCCGCCGACGACCTGGAAAGCGCCTCCGCCGCGCTGGCCGCCGACTGGCCGGGCCTGGAGGAGGCGGCGATCTACCTGCCGGACCTGGAAAGCGTCTACGCCGGGCTCGGCGACGGCGGTTTCGGCCGCGCCGCGGTGCTGGAAGGCGCCCTGGTCGAGGACCGGCCGGTCAGCTGGGTGGTCCGCGAGGACGACGGCCCGCGCGTGGCCCTGGCCGCGCCCGCGCGCGCCGGCGAGCGCCTGGTCGGGGTGGCGTTCGTGCGCCTGCCGCTGGCGCGCGCCACGCTGCCGATGCAGCACGCCCATCTCGACGAGGACAGCATGTACCTGGGCCTGCGCCAGGGCGGGGTGACTTTGCTGGAGCGTGGCAACCAGGAGTACATCGAGGCCGCCGAGCGCATGGCCACCGCGGTGCCCGGGACCGGGCTGCGCGTGGTCGCGGCATCGCCGCGGGCGGTGGCCGCGCCGTTCGGGCTGGCCGGGATCCCTGGCTTCGCGGTGGCGGCGGCGCTGCTGCTGCTGGCGTTCTTCGTCTGGCGGGTGCTGCCGCGGATGGCGCGCACGGCCAGCGTGGAGCACGACGAATCGCCGACGCTGTCGCAGGCGCTCACCGAGCCCCCGGCGGAACCGACCGGTCCGAAACTGGACGTGCGCGACGCGCCCAAGCCGGCGCCGGTGCACATCGACCGCGGCATCTTCCGCGCCTACGACATCCGCGGCGTGGTCGGGCAGACCCTCGATCCCGGCGTGGCCGAGCTGATCGGCCAGGCGATCGGCTCGCTGATGCGCGAGAAGGACCTCGGCGACATCGTGGTCGGCCGCGACGGCCGCCTGTCCGGCCCGGAGCTGGTCGCCGGCCTGGTCGAGGGCCTGCGCAAGGCCGGCCGCAACGTCATCGACATCGGCATGGCGCCGACGCCGGTGATCTACTTCGGCGCCTTCCACCTGCGCACCGGCTGCTGCATCTCGGTCACCGGCAGCCACAACCCGCCGGACTACAACGGCTTCAAGATCGTGGTTGGCGGCGAGACGCTGTCCGGCGAGGCGATCACCGACCTGTACGCGCGCATCGCCGAGGACCGCCTGCACGTCGCCAAGGCGCCCGGCGGCCTGTCCGAGCGCGACATCGCCGAGGACTACGTCGACCGCATCGCCAACGACGTGCAGGTGGACCAGCGCCTCAAGGTGGTGGTCGACGCCGGCAACGGCGTGGCCGGCGAGATCGGCCCGCGCGTGCTCGAGGCGATCGGCGCCGAGGTGGTGCCGCTGTACTGCGAGATCGACGGCACCTTTCCCAATCACCATCCCGATCCGAGCGATGCGAAGAACCTCGAGGACCTGGTGCGGATGGTGCAGCGCCTGGATGCCGACCTCGGCATCGCCTTCGACGGCGACGGCGACCGCCTCGGCGTGGTGACCCGGGAAGGCGACAACATCTACCCCGACCGCCTGCTGATGCTGTTCGCCGCCGACGTGCTCGAGCGCAACCCCGGCGCGGTGATCGTGTACGACGTCAAGTGCAGCGGGCGCCTGCCCGGGCACATCCTGCGTCACGGCGGCAGCCCGCTGATGTGGAAGACCGGTCACTCGCTGATCAAGGCCAAGATGCGCGAGGTCGAGGCCGAGCTGGCCGGCGAGATGAGCGGCCACTTCTTCTTCCAGGAGCGCTGGTACGGCTTCGACGACGGCATCTACGCCGCCGCCCGGCTGCTGGAGATCCTGGCCTCGCGCGACGAGGCGCCGGGCGACGTGCTCAGGGCGCTGCCCGATGGCGTGTCCACCCCGGAGATCAAGGTGGAGGCGCCGGGCGGCGACCCGCACGCCTTCGTCGAGCGCTTCCACGACAGCGCCCGCCTCGAGGGCGCGCGCCTGTCCACCATCGACGGCGTGCGCGCCGACTGGGCCGACGGCTGGGGCCTGGTGCGCGCCTCCAACACCACCCCGGTGCTGGTGATGCGCTTCGACGCCGACGACGAGCAGGCGCTCGCGCGCATCCAGCAGGCGTTCCGCGAGCAGCTGCTGGCGGTGGATCCGGAGTTGCAGCTGCCGTTCTGATAGCGGCGGGCCGCGAGTGCGCACCGGGGAGGGTGCGCCCCCCTGCTTAGGTCCGCTCGCGTCGGCGGCCGGTGGCGCAAGGCACGCCGAGCCCCCATCGGCATTCGGCATTCCGTAAGAGGGCGTGCCCGGTCTGCCAGGCGGCCGCAGGGAAGAGGGAGCGAAGGGTAGGTGTTTTCCTACACCAGTTCGGGGGATTTTCCGACAGCAGAGTCCTGCCGATGAGGAGCACACTGCGCGGCAGACGCCGATTCGCGGAAGCGAGCGGGCCGTGCGGTAAGGACAGGGGGCCGGAGCGCCGCGCATGCGGCATCGAAGGCTGAGGATTGGGGGATCGCCCGCAACGGGCGAGAAGGGGACAACCTGGATGAAGCTGGAAGCGACGCCTGCCGCGGGGCAGGGACGGACGTACCGCAGCGGCATGGCGGCCTTGTGGATCGCGGCACTGCTGGCGGCGGTGGCGCCCGCCGCGCAGGCGCAGATGAACTGGGGCGAGGAGTACGCCAGGCGCCTCAAGGCCACCCAGGCGATCGCCCCGCTGGCCGACGGCGCCTTCGGCGATCAGGTCAATCTCTACAACGGCACGGTGTCCTTCACCGCCACCGACATCGCCTTGCCGGGCAACAGCGCGCTGCCGGTCGCGCTGTCGCGCACCTACGACACGCAGGAGATCGCCAGCCCGAGCCTGATCGGCGACTGGGACATCGACATCCCGCACCTCAGCGCGATCCACAGCACCAATGCGGTCGGCGGCTGGGCGCCGCTGCAGCGCTGCTCCACGGTGGCGCCGCCGCCGGCGCAGAGCAACGGCTCGATCATGTTCGAAACGGAGATGTTCTGGAGCGGGACCCGGCTGCGGGCGGCCAGCGGCGGCGGCGACCTGCTTGCGATAAACAGCAGTCCGAAGCTGGTGAGGCCGACCTGGTCGGGATACCGATGGACCAACAAGGACGGCTGGTTCTTCACCTGCCTGCCGGCGCTGAAGAACGGCCAGGGCGAAGGCTTCGTCGGGCACGCGCCCGACGGCACGAAGTACTACTTCGACTGGCTGGTGCTGCGCAACTACGGTTCCATCATGCACCCGCACTGGACCGAGCCGCTGCCGGGCAGTTCGGTCATGCACCGCCACAGCGCGCGGATCTTCGCTACCCGGATCGAGGACCGCTTCGGCAACTGGGTCGAGTACGACTGGAACGGCGATGTGCCCACGCGGATCCACAGCAACGACGGGCGCAGCATCAGCCTCACCTACCAGACCTACGGCGCCGGGCAGCGGCGCCTGGCCACGGCCACCGCGGCAGGCAGGACCTGGACCTACGCCTACTCCGGGATCGCGCTCGTCAGCGTGACCAATCCAGACGCCAGCCGTTGGGAATACGCCCTGGATAGCGGGCGCCTGGACGTGATCTCCTACCAGCAAAATCCGTTCCACCAGCTGATCCGCGACGACGAGATCGACTGTTCCGTCAGTCACCGGCTGGGGACGTATACACGCGTCTACTCGGTCACCCACCCGGCCGGCTCGCGCGCCGACTTCACCTTCGCGCCGATGCGCCATGGGCGCAAGAACGTCGAGTACTTCTGCAACGGCAACGCCCAGGACGACCCGCACAGCTTCCGCAACTACACCGCCAGTTATCACGACGTGCATTCGCTGGTCAGCAAGCGCATCACCGGCCCGGGGCTGCAGGCCGCCACCTATACCTACGGCTACACCTCGCTGGCGCAGGGCTACGTGCCGCGTTCGCCCGCCGTGCCGGCGAACTGGAACGACCTCAATGGCGCGACCCCGCCGCCGAACTACAAGTACGTCACCGTGACCGACCCGGAAGGCACCGAGCGCGTGCATACCTTCGGCAAGGACTACGGCCTCAACGAGGGCCAGCTGTTCAACGTCCAGGTGCGCAAGGCCGGCACCACCTTCCGGACCATCAGCAATGTCTACGTGAGCCAGTCGGAACTCGGTTCCATGCCGTTCCCGGGCGGACGCGGTTCCAACCTGGTGGTAGGAGGCGACCCGCTGATCGACCGGCCCATCAAGAGCACGACAACGACCCAGCAGGGCATCGTGTTCACCCGGGCCGTCAACCAGTTCGACGCCCATGCACGCCCGGTCAGCGTCACCAGATCGAGCACCCTCACGGGCAACCCGAGCCGGACGGATCTCACCCAGTACCATGACGACCTGGACAAGTGGGTACTCGGCCAGCCGTCCCGGTTGACAGTAGACGGCGTGGTCGCCTCTGAGGCCACCTACAATGCCGCCAGCGCGCTGCCGACGCTGTTCCGCGAGTTCGGCAGGACCGTGCAAACCCTGACCTACAACGCCGACGGCACCGTGGCCACGGTCAGGGACGGCAGGAACAACACCACCACGCTGACGAACTGGAAGCGCGGGATCCCGCAGACCATCCGCTTCCCCGCCACGCCGGAGGCGGCCAATGGCGCCACCCGCTCGGCGGTGGTGAACGATCACGGCTGGATCACCCGGGTCACCGACGAGAACGGGTTCGCCACCAACTACGCCTACGATCCGATGGGCAGGCTGAGCCAGATCACCTATCCCACCGGCGACAGCGTCGCGTGGAACGCCACCCTGTTGAGCCTGGAGCGGGCGACGGCCTCCGCGTACGGCCTGCCGGCAGGCCACTGGCGGCATACGGTCGCCACCGGCAACGGCCGCAAGGTGACCTATCTCGACGCCCTGTGGCGCCCGCAGCTGGTGCGCGAGTACGACACCGGCAACGCCACCGCCACCCAGCGCTTCACCCGGCAGTCCTTCGACCGCGAGGGCCGCGTGGTCTTCGCCTCGTACCCGAGCGCCGGCGCCACGCCGACCACCGGCAGCTGGACCGAGTACGACGCCCTGGGCCGCGCCACGTCGGTCACGCAGGACAGCGAGCACGGGCCGCTGACCACGCTGACCCAGTACCTGAGCGGCTTCCAGACCCGGGTCACCAGCCCGAAGGGAGCCCAGACCCACTACCGCTACCTGGCCTGGGACCAGCCCGCCACCGACCACCTCGAGCGCATCGTCCATCCCGAAGGCGCCTACACCTACTTCGGGCGCGACGCCTTCGGCAAGCCGACCTATATCCGCCGGCGCAACGCCGACAACAGCGTCGGGGTGACCCGCAGCTACGTCTACGACCAGCACCAGCAGCTGTGCAAGACGGTGGAGCCGGAGACCGGCGCCACCATCATGGCCTACGACGCCGCCGGCAACCTGGCCTGGAGCAAGGCAGGAGCGACCCAGACCGCCACCACCGGCTGCAACACCGCCGACATCCCGGTGGCCCAGCGCACCGTGCGCAGCTACGACGCCCGCAACCGGGTGCAGGCGCTGACCTTCCCGGACGGCCTGGGCAACACCACCTACAGCTACGAGCCGGACGGCAACCTGGCGCAAGTCGTCGTGGACAACGGCGGCGCCGGCCTGGTCACCACCGTCTACAGCTACAACAGGCGCCGCATGCTGGAAGGCGAGGCGATGGGCGTGGGCGGCGTCGCCTGGGGCCTGGGCTACGGCTACAACGCCAACGGCCACCTGGCCTCGCACGTCTACCCCGACCAGGTGGCGGTGACCTATGCGCCCAACGCCCTGGGCCAGCCGACCCGGGCCGGCGCCTACGCCACCGCCGCCAGCTACTTCCCCAACGGCGCGCTCAAGCAGTTCACCTACGGCAACGGCGCCGTCCATACCCTGACCCAGAACGCCCGCGGGCTGCCCGAGCGCAGCCGCGACGTACGCAGCGGCACCACGCTCCACGACGACAGCCTGGACTACGACGCGCACGGCAACGTGGCGGCGATCAGCGACGGCCTGGCGGGCGGCCGCGGCAACCGGACGATGAGCTACGACGGCCTGGACCGGCTGACCGGCACCACCTCGCCGATGTTCGGCACGGCGACGTACGGCTACGACGTGCTGGACAACCTCAGGCGGGTGCGTCTGAGCGCGGGCCCGCGGCAGCGCGACCACACCTACGCCTACGACGCCAAGCAGCGCCTGACCCAGGTGACCAACACCTCGGGCGGCGCCACGGTGATGAGCCTGGGCTACGACGTGCAGGGCAACCTGGCCAGCCGCAACGGCCAGGGCTACGCGTTCGACCAGGGCAACCGGCTGCGCGAAGTGGCGGGCCTGGAGCGCTACCGCTACGACGGCCACGGGCGCCGGGTACAGGCGTTCCACGACGCGCGGGACAACCTGTACTCGATCTACGGCCAGGACGGGGTGCTGCGCTACCAGGCGGACTACCGCACGCGGCAGACCCG
>NZ_JACCKA010000064.1:0-30859 GCF_013425525.1 Luteimonas salinisoli
CGCCCGGCCCGGCCGGACTGGGGCGGCGGCGCGCGGCGGCCCACAATGGCGCAAGCCGGTCCCATGGCGGGTCCGCACCACCGAGCTCGAGCCCATGGATAGCGCGCTGCAGAAACTCACCGTCACCGAGAAGGTCGGCTACAGCCTGGGCGACCTGGCCGCCAACCTGATCTTCCAGACGCTGGTCACCTTCCTGGCGTTCTTCTATACCGACGTCTACCGCATCCCCGCCGGCACCGCGGCGACGATCATCTTCGTCGTCGGCCTGCTCGGCGCGTTCGTGTTCACCCCGCTGGTCGGGCTGCTCGCCGACCGCACCGAGACCCGCTGGGGAAAGTTCCGGCCGTGGATCCTGTGGACGGCGGTGCCGTTCGGCGTGCTTTCCCTGCTGGCCTTCAGCACGCCCGACCTCGGTCCCCAGGGCAAGGTGATCTACGCCCTGGTCACCTACACCCTGCTGGTGCTGGTCTATGCCGCCAACAATCTGCCGTACGCGGCCCTGAGCGGCGTGCTCACCGGCAACATGGCCCAGCGCAACAGCGTCTCGGCCTACCGCTTCGTGGCGGTGATGGTCGCGCAGTTCATCATCCAGGTGCTGCTGCTGCCGCTGGTGCTGATCCTCGGCGGTGGCGACAAGGTGCAGGGCTTCCAGAACACCATCGCGCTGTTCGCCATCGTCGGCACGGTGTTCTTCCTGATCACCTTCTTCACCACCCGCGAGCGAGTGGTGCCGGTGTCCGACCAGCGCTCGAGCATCCGCGAGGACCTCTCCGACCTGGCGCGCAACCGGCCCTGGCTGGTGATGCTGGCGCTGACGGTGCTGGTGTTCGTGACGCTGGCGCTCAAGGGCGGCATGTACATCTACTACTTCCAGTACTACCTGGATCCCGCTGCGCTGGCGGCGTTCCTCGACGGCATCGGCTTCAACGCCGGGGTCGAGCGCGTGAATGCGGTCCTGACCGGCATGGGCCTGGCCGCATTCCAGTGGCCGGAAGACGCGCCGGCCTCGGCCTTCAGCCTGTTCAACGGCGGCGGCATCATCTTCATGATCGTCGGCATCGGATTCTCCAAGCCTCTCGCCGACCGATTCGGCAAGCGCGATACCTTCGGCGGGGCGCTGTTCCTGTCGACGCTGTTCGTCCTGGCGTTCTGGCTGTACCCGCCGGATGCGATCGGCCTGGTGTTCGTCTCGCAGATCCTGCACGGGTTCTTCTACGGCATCACCATCCCGCTGCTGTGGGCGATGATCGCCGACGTCGCCGACTACTCCGAGTGGAAGAACCACCGCCGCGCCACCGCGATCATCTTCTCGGCGATGCTCTGCGGGCTGAAGATCGGACTGAGCGTGGGCGGCGCGCTGGTGGCCGGCATCCTCGCCTTCTACGGCTACCTGCCCGGCGTGGACACCCAGGCGCCGGGCGCGGTGCAGGGCATCCGCCTGGCGGTCAGCGTGTACGCCTCGATTCCGTTCCTGCTGTGCGTGGCGCTGCTGTTCCTGTACGAGATCAACAAGGCGACGGAAACGCGCATCGAGCAGGAGCTGGCGGCGCGGCGGCTGCAGGCGGCCGCGCGCTGATCCATTTCCCCGTCGACAGAGGGCCGAGGATGTCAGACGCAATGGAAGCCGACCAACTGCAGGCGCTGGCCGCGCGCGCCATCTCCCGACCGCTGGTCACCCATATCTACACCGCCGATCCCTCGGCCCACGTGTTCGAAGGGGCGGTCTACGTCTATCCGTCGCACGACATCGACGCCGGCATCCCGTTCAACGACGACGGCGACCACTTCGGCATGCAGGACTACCACGTGCTGCGGATGGACTCGCCAGAAGGCGAGGCGGTCGACTGCGGCGTCGCGCTGCACGTGGACGACGTGCCGTGGGCCTCCCGGCAGATGTGGGCGCCCGACGCGGCCTGCCGCGATGGCCGCTACTATCTGTATTTTCCGGCGCGCGACGCAGCCGGCACGTTCCGCATCGGGGTGGCGACGGGCGAGCGGCCCGAAGGCCCCTTCAGCGCCGAGCCCGAGCCGATTCCCGGCAGCTACTCGATCGACCCGGCCGTCTTCGGCGACGCCGACGGCGCCTTCTATATGTATTTCGGCGGCCTGTGGGGCGGGCAGCTGCAGCAGTACCGCGACAACGTCCACGACCCCGACGGCCGCGAACCCGACGACGACGCCCCGGCGCTGGGGCCGAAGGTCGCGCGCCTGACCGAGGACATGACGCACTTCGCCGAGACGCCGCGCGAGGTCGCGATCCTGGACGCGGACGGCGCGCCGCTCCGCGCCGGCGACCACGAACGCCGCTACTTCGAGGCGCCGTGGCTGCACAAGTACGGCGGCAGGTACTACCTGTCGTATTCCACCGGCAACACCCACCTGCTCTGCTACGCGATCGGCGACGACCCGTATGGGCCGTTCACCTTCCAGGGAACGATCCTGCGCCCGGTGGTCGGCTGGACCACCCACCACTCGATCGTCGAATTCGGCGGCCGCTGGTGGCTGTACTACCACGACTCGCTCCTTTCCGGCGGCGTCACCCACCTGCGCTCGGTCAAGGTGGCGCCGCTGCAGCACGACGCGGCGGGCAGGATCGCGACCCTCGATCCCTATGGCGGCTGACGCGCCGGCGCCGGGACGGCCGATGCCGCCACAGGATGACAGCGCTGCCGTCGCGCCCGGTCCCGGCCCGCTGGTCGGGATCGACGCCGGGCGTCTCGCGGTCGAGATCGCACCCGGCGCCGGCGGGCGGATCGCGCAGATCCGCCACGACGGGGGCGACCTGCTGGTCGGGTACGGCGAGCACGGCACCGATCCCATCGCCTGGGGCTGCTACCCGATGGTGCCCTGGGCCGGCCGCATCCGCGGCGGCAGGTTCGCGTTCGAGACGCGCGAGTACCGCCTGCCCGTGGATGCGGACGGCCACGCCGTGCATGGCGTGGGTTACGCCATGCCGTGGCGGATGGACCGGCATGGCCCCACGCTGGCCGAGCTGTCGGTGCAGCTGCCCGCCGATGCCCGCTGGCCGTTCGGCGGCGCGGCGCGGCAGCGGATCGAAGTCGGCGTCGACCGGCTGCGGATGCGGCTATCGGTGAGCGCCGGCGTGCTGGCGATGCCGGCCGCGATCGGATGGCATCCCTGGTTCCGCAAGCCCGACCGCCTGGATTTCTCCCCCGTCGCGATGTACCCCCGCGACGCCGACGGCATCGCCACCGCACCGCCGCGGGCGCCGGCCCCGGGTCCATGGGACGACTGCTTCCTCAATCACGAGCCGGTCCTGCTCCGTCTCCACGGCAGGACCCTGCGCCTGACCTCGGGCTGCGAGCACTGGGTGGTCTACGACGCCGCCGCGCACGCCACCTGCGTCGAACCGCAGACCGGCCCGCCGGACGCGTTCAACCTCGCCCCGCAGCGGCTCGCGCCCGGGGCGAGTCTGGATGCGTGGTTCCTGATCGAGTGGCTGTGACGGCGACCGCTCCGCCGTGGCCTCTGGTGTCGTGCGCACCCTAGAAGCAGCGCAACCGCGAGTTTGAATCGATTCAATTCTGCGGGCTCCTGGTTGATAATCGATGCGTCCCGGCTCGATTCACATCACCCATGCCTCGGCCAGAAGATCGGCGACTACAAGCGGACCTGTCTGCAGCCAACGGTGCGCCGTCTGACCCACGGCTGTCCCGCGGGCGCACTTCACACGGCCCGGAGGGTTCGATCGACCTGATCGCAGCCGATGTCGGCGGCACGCACGCGCGGGTTGGGCATGTGCGGATCGCAGCCGACGGCACGCAGTCCGTCCTCGGCTACCGGCAGTACGACTGTGCCGACCATCCGACGCTGGCCGCAGTCCTGCGCGCATTCATGGCCCAGGCCGGCGTCGGCCATGCCGCGGATGCCGCGGTCGCCATCGCCGGCGTGCTGGATGGCGACATGCTGGTCAACAGCAATCTTCCCTGGCCGGTGTCGCTGGCGCAGACCCGGCACGACGCGGGCCTGCGAACCCTGACCCTGCTCAACGATTTCGAGGCGGTGGCGTTCGCAGTCCCGCACGTCGACTCGTCGCAGGCGAGCCTGGTGTGCGGAGACCCCGCCGTGCCCGAGGAGGCGCCCGTGCTGGTGCTGGGGCCGGGGACTGGCCTGGGCGCCGCGCTGTACCTGCCGGGCATGCCGCCGCGCGTGCTGCCGAGCGAAGCCGGGCACGCGGCGCTGGCCGTGGGCAGTGAGCGCGAGCTGGAAGTCCTGCGCCACCTGCTCGGGCGTTGGCCGCACGTGGATGCCGACCGGGTGCTGTCCGGCCCCGGACTGGTCAATACCTATGGAGCGCTGTGCGCGTTGGACAGGGTCGATCCGCGTCTAAGTACGCCGTCTGCAATCTCCCGGGCCGCATTGGACGGGCGCGATCGCCAGGCGATCGAGGCGTTGTCGATCTTCTGCGCGCTCCTCGGCAGCTTCGCCGGGGACCTGGCGTTGGCGTTCGGCGCCCGGCAGGTCCATTTGGCCGGCGGCATCCCGGCGCGCATTGCGCCGTTCCTGCGCGAGAGCGATTTCGCCATGCGCTTCCGCAACAAGGGCGTGCTGGCAGGACAGCTGGCGCGCACGCCGGTCTGGCTGGTCGAGCACGGCCTGCTCGGCGTGCTCGGCGCGGCGCTGGCCTGGGCGGCGGGACGGGAGGCGAACCCGCAGCCGTAGATCCGGCCGACGCGCACCGGCCTGTCGGACCTGAACCGATCCGCACAACGAGAGGATGATCGTCATGCAAAGCCGTCGTCGCTTCATCCAGGGCATCATGTTGAGCGCAGGCGCGTTGGCCCTACCGCGCATCGCGCCGGCACGGGCGCCGGATGGGGTGCGCGTGGTCTCCACCTGGGATTTCGGCGTCGGCGCCAACGCGGCGGCGTGGCAGGTGCTCGGCGCCGGTGGCAGCGCGCTCGATGCAGCCGAGGCCGGCGCGCGCTGGGCCGAGGCCGACCTGTGCAATCCGACCGTCGGCCGCTGCGGGAACCCCGACCGCGACGGGGTGCTGGCCCTCGATGCCAGCATCATGGACGGCGACGGCCGCTGTGGCGCGGTCGCCGCGCTGGAGGACATCCTGCATCCGGTCTCGGTCGCGCGCGCGGTGATGGAAAAGACCCCGCACGTGATGCTGGTCGGGCAGGGCGCGCAGCAGTTCGCAGTCGCGCAGGGCTTCGAGAAGACCCCGCTGCTGACCGATGAGGCGCGGCAGGCCTGGCGCGAGTGGCTGGAGACCTCGGAGTACGACCCGCGGATCAACGTCGAACGTCGGCAGCGGCCGGGCGACAGGAGCAACCACGACACCCTCGGCATCCTGGCCCTCGACGCCGCGGGCAGGTTGGCCGGCGCCTGCACCACCAGCGGCATGGCGTGGAAGATGCACGGACGGGTCGGCGACAGCCCGATCGTCGGCGCCGGGTTGTACGTCGACAACGAGGTCGGCGCCGCCACCGCCTCCGGGGTGGGCGAGGAGATGATCCGCAATGCCGCCAGCTTCCTCGTGGTCGAACTGATGCGGCAGGGGCGCTCGCCGCTGCAAGCGTGTCGCGAGGCGATCGAGCGCGTCGTCCGCAAGCGCCCGGAGGCGAGCAGGCACCTGCAGGTGTGCTTCCTGGCGATGAACAAGGCGGGCGAGGTGGGCGCGTTCGCCCTGCACGAGGGCTTCGTCTACGCGATGCAGGATGGCGGCGAAGGCCCGCACGACGCCTTGCACGAATCCGGCGCGGTCTACGCCACGGGGCAGTCGTGAGCGCACCGTTGCTGGAGATCGCGGCCAACTCGCTGGCCTCGGCGCTGGCCGCGCAGGACGGCGGCGCCGACCGCATCGAGCTGTGCGAGAACCTTGGCCAGGGCGGCTGCACGCCTTCTTTCGGCACGATCGCGATTGCGCGCGACAAGTTGCGGATTCCGCTGTACGTGCTGATCCGTCCGCGCGGCGGCGACTTCCTCTACGACGAAGGCGAGCGCGAGGCGATGCGGCACGACATCGAGACCTGCGTGCGGCTGGGTTGCGACGGCGTGGCGATCGGCGCGCTCGATGCCGATGGCGAGGTCGACACGGACGCCTGCCGCGCGCTCGTCGAAGCAGCAGGCCCGCTCGGGGTGACTTTCCATCGCGCACTCGACGCCGCGCGCGACCCGTTGCGCGCGCTGGAAGCGGCGATCGAGCTCGGCTGCGAACGGGTGCTGACCTCGGGGGCGCAGCCCGATGCCCTGGCCGGGGCCGACGGCATCGCCGCGTTGGCGCGGCAGGCGAGGGAGCGGATCAAGGTGATGGCGGGTGCCGGCGTCGCGCCCGACAACATCGCGTTGCTGCGCGAACGCAGCGCGGCCGACGAATTCCACGCCTCGGCCGGGGAGATGAGGCGTTCGGCGATGCGGCATCGCGCCGCGCTGCCCGGGTTGGAGCCGGACTGGCGGCAGAGCGACCGCGATCGGGTCGCGGCGCTGCGTGCCGCCTTGCACGCGCCAGCGTGACGGTCGAGCACGGGAACGACGAGCGGATTCCGAGCGCCTCCTATCGCGAAGCGGGCTGTACCGCGTCGGCGAGCGAGCGCAGGTTCAGCGCGGTACGCAGATCGGCGAGGCTGGCAGCCGAGGTCAGCTGCACGGTCACGCTCTCGCCCGGCAGCACGGTCAGCGCATTGTCGGCAAGTTCGACATCGAGATCGCCGAAGTCGATCCATACCGCGCGTGCAATCCGTTCGCTGCGCAGCGTGAGCACGTGGCCGCGGCCATCCCGCTCCAATTCGGCCTGCAGGCCAGGAGTGCCCCAGTCGATCTCCTTGGCGGCCTTGAACCAGACCACGCGGCGCGACGGCGGCTCGCCCTCGACCCGCAGGTCGAACACCGCCGCGGTCGCGGCCGGGTCGGCCCCGCCGAGCAGTTGGGCATCGGCGTACGCGTCGACCCGGGTCGACGACAATGGCGGCAACGTCACCGCCTGGCGCTCGTCGCGCAACACGTTGCCGTCCACGCCCACCACCCGGACGCGCAGTTCGCCGCTGCGTGCGGTGGTGCGATCGTTGAGCAGGTGCACGCCCGTCCTGCCCTCCGCGTTGCGCAGCGCCGAGACGGCGACCGGTGCGAAGAAGCGGCGGGCGTGGAAGTGCAGCGCCTTCCAGCGCCCGAACCAGTCGATGCTCGACCACGACGCCCCCGGCCACACGTCGTTGAGCTGCCAGTACAGCGAGCCCATGGTGTACGGACGGCTGCGGCGGTGGTGCAGGGCGGCTATTTCAATGCCTTCGGCCTGGGTGGCCTGGCTCAGGTAGACGAAGTCGGCGAAATTCTTCGGCGTGCCGAACTCCATCTCCACGTAGTGCAGCAGGCGCGCGTTGCCCTTGCCGGCCATGAACTTCTGGTGCGCCTCGATCACCGGCGTGTCGATGCCTTGTTCGTCGGGCCTGGCGAAATGATCGATGGTGCGCTGCACCGGCCAGGCCTGGATGCCGAACTCGGCCATGAAGCGCGGGGTGAGGTCCAGGTAGGCCGTGGGCGGCTTCGCGGGCCACCCCCACACTTCCCAGTAGTGCATGTTGCCGGCCTCGGGGACGTTGGCCTCCTCGGCGAGGTCGTTGCCCGGCGAGCTCGACCAGTAGGCGATGCCGCCGGCCTCCTCGGCCACGACCTGGCGCAGATCGCGGCCGAACAGCTGCACGTAGCCTTCCCAGACCGTTTCCGCGAACTCGGGGTCGGCGGCCCTCAGCTCCTTGCCGTGGTTGCCGCCGTCCCAGTACTTCCAGGCGATTTCCTGCTCGTTGTTGCCGCACCACAGCACGATGCTGGGGCGGTTGCGCAGGCGGCGCACCTGCTCGCGCGCCTCGGCCAGCACGTTCGCGCGGAACTCCGGGTCGTAGGCCGGCTGCATGCCGCCGCCGAACATGAAGTCCTGCCAGACCAGCAGGCCCAGCTCGTCGGCGATGTCGAAGAAGGCGTCGCTCTCGTAGTAGCCGCCGCCCCAGCCGCGGATCATGTTCATGTTGGCGTCGACCGCCGACTGCAGCACGCGGCGCAGCTGCGCCTCGCTCACGCGCGGCTGGAACATGTCGAACGGGATGAAATTGGCGCCCTTGGCGAACACCGGGATGCCGTTGATCTCGAAATGGAAGGTGCGGCCGACCTCGTCGGGATCGAGTCGAAGCTCGACGCTGCGCAGGCCGGTGCGCTGGCTGGCGCTGGCAACCAGCCTGCGTCCGTCCAGCACTTCCGCATCGAAGCGGTACAGCGCCTGCGCGCCGTAGCCGACCGGAAACCAGCGCCGCGGCTCGTCGATCGCCAGCGGCACGGTGACGGTGTCGGTGCCCGCGACGACTTCGATGCGTTGGCGTGCGACGCGCTTGCGCCTGCCGTCCGGCCCGGTCTGCCACAGGCGCAGCTCGTAATCGCCGGCGCGGGCGACGTCGAGGCCGACGCGCACGCTCAGCTCGGCGCGCTCGGCGGTGACCTGGTCCTGGCGGATGTGCAGATCGTCGATGCGGACCGCGTCCCAGCTCTGCAGCCTGACCGGCTTCCACACCCCGGCGGTGACGTAGCGCGGGCCCCAGTCCCAGCCGTAGTGGTAGCCGGGTTTGCGCACGAAGTTTGCGGTCATCGCCTCCGGCGGCTCGTCGCCGTAGGGCGAGGCGTAGTTGCCGCCGATCTTGTGCGGCATCGCGGCGACCCGCGGCAGCATGCGGTTGATCGGCGAGTGCAGTACCACGCGCAATTCGTTGCCGGCTTGCTGCAGGCTGCCCTGCACCGGCACCCGCCAGGTGCGGAAGAAGTTGCTGGCGTCGAGGATCTTCTCGCCGTTGAGCCAGACCTCGGCGAAGGTGTCGAGGCCTTCGAACACCAGGTCGCTGCGCGCGGCGTCGAACATGCCGGCCGGCGCGTCGAAGGTGGTGCGGTACTCCCAGTCGGCCAGCCCGATCCATTGCAGCCCGGCTTCGGGCGCGCCGACATGGGGATCCGGGATCAGCCGGTGCGCAAGCAGGTCGGTATGCACCGTACCCGGGACCCTGGCTGCGCGCCATGCGTTGGCCTGCGGATGCGTCCGGGCCTGCGGACTCTCGGGCAGCTGACGGAACCGCCAGCCATCGATCACCAGCCCTTCGCGCACTCCGGCGCTCGCCGGTGCCGCGCACAAGGCCAGCAGCAGTCCGGCGAGCGGCAGGAGGACGCGTTCGAACCGGGCTCCGGCGCGCCACCTCATGGCGCCGGCGCCTTGCAGTGCCGATCGATGTAGTCCTGGTGCATGGGCATCGCATCGACCGCTCGCGCCGTCTCCCGGCGCACGCCCTCGACGAATTCGGCCAGCCTCTCCCCGGGCACCCGGTCCACGATCGGATGATAGGTGCGCGGCACGATGCGCTGCCCGAGCATCACCTGTATCCAGCTCGGCAGTGCGAAGAAATCGTCCGCGTTGCGGAAGTAGCGACCGTCCTGCCGGAACAGGTCGAGGGTCTCGCGCAAGGTGTCGGGGATCGGCATGGTCCGGCAACGTTCCCAGAACGGGCTGTCGTCGCGCTCGGTCGCGTTGTAGTGCAGGATCAGGAAGTCGCGCACCCGTTCGTGCTCGAAGGCGGATTCCCGGTTGAACCGTTCGGCCAGCATCGGGTCGAAGTCGCGGTCCGGGAACAGGTTGAGCAGGCGCTGGATGCCGGACTGCGCCAGGTAGATGGAGGTGGATTCCAGCGGCTCCATGAAACCGCCTGCCAGGCCCACCGCGACGACGTTCCTGTTCCAGAACTTCCTGCGCCTGCCCGGGGTGAAGCGCAGCGGGCGTGGCTCGGCCAGCGCGCGTCCGTCGAGGCTGGACAGCAGCGCCGCGGCGGCTTCGTCGTCGCTGAGGTGGCTGCTGGAATACACGTAGCCGTTGCCGACGCGGTGCTGGGTCGGAATGCGCCATTGCCAACCGGCGCTGCGCGCGGTCACGCGGGTGTAGGGAGTCGGCGGTCCGGCGCTCGCGCTGGGCGCGACCATCGCACGGTCGCAGGGCAGCCATTGGCCCCACGCTTCGTATCCGGTCTTCAATGCTTGCTCGATCAGCAGGCCGCGGAAGCCCGAGCAGTCGATGAACAGTTCGCCCTCGACCCGTTCGCCGCTTTCCAGCACCACCGCTTCGACGAAGCCGTCTTCGCCGCGCTGCACGACTTCGACGACCTTGCCCTCGGTGCGCTGCGCGCCCCTGCGCTCGGCCAGTTCGCGCAGGTAGCGCGCATACAGGCCGGCATCGAACTGGTAGCCGTAGGCGATGTCCGCCAGCGGCGGTCCCGGCGACCCCGGCGGCGCATCGGCCGGGAGGGCCATGAACCTGTTCAGCGGGGCCGCAACGGTGGGCAGCGAGTAGGCGCCGATGTCGGCCGCGCGCCCGGCCAGGAACAGCTTCAGCCAGTACTGGTGGAAGGGCAGCGGCCCCAGCGAACGACCGATGGTGCCGAAACCGTGGACGTAGCTGTCGCCGAGGCGGGCCCAGTCGTTGAACTGGATGCCGAGCTTGAACGTGCCCTGGGTCCTGACGATGAAGTCGGCCTCGGCGATGCCCAGCACCCGCGTGTTGAAGACCTTCATGTACGGCACGGTGGACTCGCCAACGCCGACGATGCCGATCTCCTCGGACTCGACCAGGCGGATGCGGACGCCATGCCCGAAGTAGGTCGCCAGCACCGCAGCCGCCATCCATCCGGCGCTGCCGCCACCGACCACCACCACGTTCCCGATCCGGTTGCCGCTTTCCGTCATTCGCTTGCCGCCTCGGCGTTTCGCCGCTCCAACCCCCTCGGCCGGATGGGCGCGAGGGGGAAGAGGGTGTTCAGAACTTGTAGGTCAGGCCCAGGTACATGATGCGGCCGGAGTACGCGTTGGACAGGAAGCGGTCCCTGGTGTCGTTGCCCAGGTGCGAACGCTGCTCGGACTTGGTCACGTTCAGCACCGAGCCGGTCACCGTCAGGCCGTTGCTGAAGTTGTAGCCGATGTTCACGTCGACCTGGTCGTACGGTTCGGTGTAGACGTTGAAACCGTTGGACAGGCCGCCGACGACTTCGCCGCGGCGATTGTACGAAGCGCGGGCAAGGAACCGGTTGTTCTCGTAGAACGCCGTGAGATTGCCCTGGGTCTTCGCGCTGCCCACCAGCGGCGACTCGCCGATCTCCTGCGTGCCGACGACGACCGCCGCCATGTTGGTGTCGTTGTAGGTGTAGTTGGCCTGGAAGCCGAAGCCGGCGTCGAACGTATGCTGCGCATACACTTCCACGCCCTGCGACACGGCATCCCGCCCGGCCGCCTGCGTGGAATAGTCCTGCACCGTCACCGTCTCGCCGCCCACGTCGAGCAGCAGGTCCTGGACAACCGGAACCGTGAAGTTCTTGATGTTCTTCCGGAACAGGCCCGCGCCCACGACCGATCCCGGCTGGTAGTACCACTCCAGCGCAACGTCGAACTGGGTCGCCTCGAACGGTTCCAGCTCCTTGTTGCTGCCGGCGCCGTACCAGCCGGGATCGACGGTGCCGCCGGCGAGCCTGCGATCATCGGCATACTCCGTGTCGAAGAACGTGAGGTTGCCCGGGAAGGCGATGCTGGTGTAGGCCTGCCGCGAGATGACCTTGGAGGCGGCGCCACGCAGCACCAGGTTATCGGTCAGGTCCCAGGCGATGTTGAAGCTGGGCAGGACGTCGGTATAGGTCTTGTCCATCGAGGCGAGTTCGTAGGATTCCTCCATGGCCTCCGCTTCGAGCATGCGCACGAAACCGGATTCGCAACCGGCCGTTCCCGGGGGCGGGCCTCCTGCGGGACATGGCATCGGGTTGCCGTCCGGGCCATCCACGAAGTAGTCCAGCCATCTGACCACCCTGTCGGTCGATGCGGCGTACTGCCGGGTCCGGGCAACGCGCACGCCGAGATTGCCGCGCACCCGGTCGGTGCGGAAATTCGCCTGGACGTAGGCTGCCGTCGACTTTTCGCCCACGTCGTAGATGAAGTTGGGTTCCCGTCGGTTCTGCATCCCGCCGTAGCGCTGGTCCAGATGAGCGATGTAGGCCGGGAAATCGACGCCGGGAAAGACGTTGGCGTCGAAGCCGCCCGCGATGTCGCCGAGCGGTTTCGAATAGAAGAAGCCTGGTTGCGCGACGCCCGCCTGCGGGTCGCAGCCGGCCTGGTAGCGCTGGCTGTAGTCGGCCGGGTCCGCGCCCTGGCAGACCCAGTAGGTGTTGCCGGTGTTGCGATGGACTTCGCTGTCGGTGTACTTGGCGCCGAGCTGGATCGAATCCAGCCAGCCGTCGAGGAACAGCTTGCTGAAGTCGGCTTGAAAATAGTTGTGCCGCACGCTGGTTTCCAGCCAGGACGAATCGGTCGAACCGGTGTCGATCTCGGCGATTCCGGCCATCAGGACGTCCTGCAGGTCCGGGGAGAACGTCGCCGTCGGCGTGCCGCTCAGGTCCCATGCGCTGTAGGTGTTGCCGGCTTGCCAGACGCCGTCCACCTGGCGCCGCGGCTTGGCCGACATGCGAAAGCTCATCGACGGGCCGCCGTCGGACCAGGAACGTCCGCCCTTGAAGGAGGCCTTGAACAGATCGCTGACGTTCCAATCGATCTCGAGATCGGCGGTCTCCGACCGGGCGCGCTCGCGGCTGTAGCCGCCGGTGAGCTGGGGTGTCGGCACCGTGCAGTCGTCCGGACCCCAGCCGCCGGGATCCATGCCTGCTGCCGCGGCCTCCGCTTCGCTGCAGTAGTACGTCCTGCCCGCGATCCGTTCGAACGCCGCGCCGGTCACGATGGTGCCGCTGGGATCGAAGGTGTGCCCGTTCAACAGCCTGCCCCCCGGCCAGTTGCCGTCCCCCGCGAAGCGGGCGATGTTCCATTCCGGGATCTTGAGCTGGTTGAAGGTGTAGTCGCCCTGCAGGTCGAAGCGGAAGTAGTTGCCGGTCAGGGTCAGGTCGTCGGTCGGGCGGAACTGCAGGGTCAACTGCGTTCCGGTCCGCTCGCGCTTCTCGTTGCGGACTCCGAAGTTGACCGAGGTCGGCAGGAAGAAATCCGAGTAGTAGTCGCCGTCCTGGTCGTAGTGGCCCGACTGGCCCCACCAATAATTGATGCCGCCTTGGGTCAGGGGCGTGCCGTTGACGTCGGTCGCGGGATTGCTCGTGTAGTCGTCCCCGTACCATGACCAGCTTTCGGTACCGACTTCCATGCTGCGGTTGGTGCGGTTCTGCTTGGTCACGCCTATCAGCGCGCCGAAGCGCTCGTCGTCGCTCTGCCAGGAATACATCGCCGACCACTGCGGATCGGTGGTGCCGCTGGTGTCGGAACGGGTGAACTCGACCGACGCGAAACCGGTATCGGACGGCATGTCCAGCGGCCGACGGGTATGCAGGATCACGGTGCCGCCGATGCCGCCTTCGTCCAGGCGCGCTTCCGGCGTCTTGTACAGTTCCGAACTGGCCAGCATGTTGGACGGCATCAGCACGAAGTTGAACGCACGCGTGGCCTCGCTGTTGGTCTCGGAGGAAGCGATGTAGTTGCCGTTCAACTGGGTCAGGGTCAGGCCGGCCTGCAGGCCGCGCACGCTGACGGTCTTGCCCTCGCCGCCGTCGCGGGTGATGACCACGCCGGGCACGCGCTGCAGCGCATCGGCGACGTTCTTGTCGGGGAACTTGCCGACGTCCTCGGCGGTGATGACCTCGACGACCGCGTTGGCATTGCGCTTCTGGTCGAGGCTCTTCTCGATCGCGTAGCGATAACCGGTGACGACGACCGTGTCGAGGTGGGTGGCCGGGTCGGACACCGGGGCTTCTTCCCGGGGCGTTTCCGCATCGGCAGTGGCAGCCGTCTCCTGTGCGAAGACGCTGGCCGGCGCTGCCGCGGCGGCAGTCAAAACCAATGCAATCGCGACGGACAACGAGTTCCGGATCTGTGCTTGTGACATCTGAATCTCCCTCTCCCGAATGGATACGCCTCGAACGACCGATTTGTATCGATCCAAATCCCGAGTGGCATTCAGCTCCATGTGCACGCCATCGTGCGGCCGGACTGCGGTGTCCGCGAGACGGACGGTCCGGGCTCACGCCCCGTCGTGGCTAGTGCGTTGAATTGGATCGATCCAATTTATTGCGGCGTAAGATTTAGCACAGGGCAGAGAGGTGTGCATGTTGCCTCGCAGCATGCTGAGGGCGGCCGGGAAGGCGCGGGTGGAACCGGTCGCGCGCCGGGGATGCTGCCGGGTCGATGGCCGACAGCGGCAGCGGTCGGGCTTGCGAGCCCAGGGTCCGGGCGCTTTTTGTTGCGGTGCAGAATGCAATGGTCATGTGGACTATGGTTGATTTAGATCGATCCAGTTCGGTGGTGCAGGCAAGCGAAGACAGGGCGATGACCCGGTCGCCGCTTGTCGGGATCGGCGCCTGAATCGTGGCAAGTATTTGATTCCATGGGCCGTTTGATCCTCGGCCACCTTCTCGGGTTGGAGCCCGGTCTCGACCGGGCTCGGTGCTCTTCCAGTGCGATGGCCTCCGTCGGCTGCGACGCGATCCGCGCACAGCAAGTCTCGCGGCGTGCCGGCGCTGCGGGACCCGACCATCCGGCTGCGCCGACAGCCGCAACGATCCTGAGGTATGCCGTGCCCGAACCCATGTTGCTTGCCATGCCGTTGCTCGCCGAATCGACGTCTGCGATGCCGTCGAGCAGGACCTCGCCGCCGACCGCGGGCCGGTGCCGCCGCGGCATCCGAGGATGGGGGCCGGGGCTCGTGCTCGGCGTCGCCGCATTGCTGTCGGCGCCGGTGGCCCAGGCCCGCCAGGCCGATGACCTCGCCGCCACCGTCAACACCTTCATCGGCAGCAAGGACGACGGCAACACCTTCCCTGGCGCATCCGCGCCGTTCGGCCTGATCCAGGTCTCGCCGATCGGCGAGCACTATTCGGGTTGGCGCTACGACGACCCGAAGATCCATGGCTTCGGCCACTCCTTCATTTCCGGCGCCGGCTGCTGGGAGCAGGGCGGACAGGTTTCGGTGTTGCCGGTGACCGGCACGATCGGCCCGGGCGGCGATCTCGACACCTCCGATGCCAGGAGCTTCGACCACCGCGAGTACGCCTCGGCCTACACCCATGAAGGCGAGATCGGCCAGGCCGGTTACTACAGGGTGCGGCTGACCGATTACGGCGGCATCGACGCCGAGGCCACCGCGCTGACCCGTGCCGCGGCCGAGCGCTACACCTTTCCGGCCGGCGTGCCGGAAGGCCACGTGCTGGTCAACGTCAGCCAGGCCAATGCCCGCCACCGCGTGATCGGCAGCAGCATCGAGGTGGTCGGCGACCGCGTGGTCGAGGGCAAGGTCACCACGATGAGCTTCTGCGGCGGCCACCAGTACAGCACCTGGTTCCGCCTCGAGTTCGACCGCCCGTTCGAATCGTTCGGCACCTGGGGCCAGGCCGGCGGCACGCCCGACGCGCGCTTCAGCATGGAAGGCGAGCACGACCCCTACAACGGCGCCTGGCTCAGCTTCGACACCTCGAAGGGACGGACGGTGACCGCGATCAGCGCGATCTCGCATGTCGATGCCGAAGGCGCGCGCATCAACCTGCGCGCCGACGGCATGAAGAACGGCAAGCCGATGGGCTTCGATGCGATGCGCAAGGCTGCACAGGACACCTGGCGGGCGGAGCTGGCCTCGGTGCGGATCGAGGGCGGCAGCCGCGACGACCGCACGGTGTTCTACACCGCGCTCTATCACGCCCTGCTGCAGCCGCTGACAGGCAGCGATGCCGACGGCCGCTATCGCGGCTACGACGACGACATCCATGTCGCCGACGGCTGGACCTACTACGAATACTTCTCGCTCTGGGACACCTACCGCTCGCAGAACCAGTTGCTGGCGATCCTGCGGCCGGAGCGCTCGCGCGACATCGCCCGTTCGGTGCTGGCGATCCACGAGCAGGGAGGCTGGCTGCCGCGCTGGGGTTACGCCAATTTCGAGACCAACGTCATGACCGGCGACCCGGTCACCCCCTTCCTGGCCGACCTGTGGCGCTTCGGCGCGCTCGAGGGCCGCGAAGCCCAGGCCTGGGCGGCGCTGCGCCAGAACGCCCATGACGTGCCGCCGCTGAACTCGCGCCATGCCGGCCGCAGCGGCAACCCGAACTACCTGGCCAAGGGCTTCATCCAGTTCGACCGCGCCTTTCCCTCCAAGGGGATGGACGTGGATCCGCACCATGCCGGCTCGGCCACGTTCGAGTACGCCGTGGCCGACTGTGCGCTGGCGCAGATGGCCGAAGCACTCGGCCACACCGTCGACGCCGCCGACCTGCGCCGCCGCGGCGGCAACTGGCGCAATGTCTGGGATCGGCAGCTGAAGGAAGCAGAAAGCGGCTTCACCGGCTTTCCGCGTCCGCGGCTGCAGGACGGGCGCTGGTTCGCACCGCCAACCGGCGCCTACAGCCCGCGTTCGCACTATGGTTTCCACGAGGGAACCGCCTGGCAGTACCAGTGGCTGGTGCCCCAGGATCCCGCGGGCCTGGCCGAGGCGATGGGCGGACGCGAGCGCACGCTCGAACGCCTGGATGCCTTCTTCTCCCTGGACGTGCTGCGCGAAGACGTGGGGAAGGCACGCGGCGAGTGGGTGGCGGGCCCATACGACTACTACGGCCAGTTCCGCTTCAACCCGAACAACGAGCCGACCATGCACGTGCCATGGATCTACACCGTCCTCGGCGCCCCGGAGCGCACCGCAATCGTGGTGCGCGCGGCGCAGACCCTGTTCACCAACGCACCCGACGGGGTTACCGGCAACGACGATCTCGGCACGATGTCGGCCTGGTACCTGTTCACCGCGATCGGCCTGTACCCGCTGATGCCTGGCACGGGCGAACTGGTGCTGCACGCACCTCGCTTCGAGCGGATCGAGATGGATCTCGGCAACGGCCGGACCCTGAGCGTGGCCGCGCCGGGTGCGGATGGTGGTTCGGTGCAGTACCCGCGCCAAGTGCGTTTCAACGGCGAGCCGGTGGAGCAGGTCTGGCTGGACTGGTCGCGCCTGCGCGAAGGTGGCGAGCTCGGCTTCGAGCTCGGCAACGAGCCTTCGGATTGGGGCGCGGACGCTTCCAGCCGGCCGGCGGCGGCCTGCCCGGCAAGCGCGCGCTGAGCGGACGATGCGGCGTGGACGCCTTCAGCACGAGCCTGCAGCGACGCCGATGTCGCGACGGTACCGCGTGGGGATGGCGTCGGCCGGAAGAGCCGAGCGGAAAAGCAGGCTTGAATCGATTCATTTCGGCAATAATCGGTCGAACTCAGGGATTCGCATCAAGAGGCTTCCGATGACTGCAATCAAGTCCAGGCACAAGGTCGTCACCGTCACCGACATCGCCAAGTCCTGCGGGGTCTCGCGCGCAACCGTGTCGTTGGTACTGCGCGGCAGCCCGCTGGTGCACGCCGACACCCGCGCCCGGGTCGAGGCCGAACTCAAGCGCCAGCGCTACGTCTACAACCGCGCAGCGGCCAACCTGCGTCGGCAGACGTCGTCGTCGGTGGCGCTGGTGATCAACGACCTGTCCAACCCGTTCTTCGCCGAGTTCGCCGCCGGCGTCGACGAGGCGCTGGGCGAGGGCCGCTACGTGACCTTGCTCGGCAGCACCGCCGAATCGCCGGAACGCCAGGAAGCGGTGCTGGCCTCGCTGGTCGAGCACGCTCCCGCCGGCATCATCCTTTCGCCGGCCGAGCACAGCGATGCCGTCGCGCTGCAGCGCGTGCTCGGCGCACGCATGCCGGTGCTGGTGTTCAACCGCGAACTGTCCGGTCACGACTGGGATTTCCTCGCACTCGACAATCAGCGCGGCGCGCGCCTGGCCACCGAACATCTGCTTGCGCTCGGCCATCGGCGGATCGCGTTCTTCGGCGGCCACGCCGACTCCAGTTCGTGCCGGCAGCGTCGCGAGGGCTATCTGGAAGCGATGCGCGCCGCCGGCATCGAGCCGGAGCCGGGCTGGCTGGTCGAATCGAGCCCGACCCGCGGCGACGCTGCCGCGCGCACCGCCCAACTGCTCGAGCGCGCGCCCGGTTCGACCGCGGCGGTCTGCTACAACGACAACGTCGCCTTCGGCCTGATGCTCGGCCTGCGCGCGCGTGGCGTGCTCCCGGGCAGCGAGTTCGCCGTCACCGGCTTCGACGACATCAGCGAGGCGGCACTGTCCACCCCGCCATTGACCACGCTGGCGGTGCAGCCGCGCGTCTGTGGCCGCCTGGCCGCGGAAATGCTGCTCGATCGCGTGCGCGAACCCGATGCGCCCGCGCGGCGCGTGGTCGCGCCGGTGCAGCTGATGGTGCGCGGCAGCTGCGGGGAGTCGATGCAATGAACACGAATCGCCTCCCATGCCCACGACCCCGGTGCCGCAGCAGCGACACCTGACCGACAGAGCGTCCTCCCGCATGAGCACACCCGACCAATCCGAAAGCCCGCCGGCCGGCACCGCCGCGGTCGCCGCCAAAGCGCGCATGGCACTGATCGCGATGACCGCGATCTTCTTCATGTGGGGCTTCATCACCGAGCTCAACGACGTGCTGATCCCGCACCTGAAGTCGGTGTTCGAACTCAAGTACTGGCAGGCGATGCTGGTTCAGTTCTGCTTCTTCGGCGCCTATCTGGTGATGGCGGTGCCGGCGGGCAGGGTGATGTCGCACGTGGGCTACAAGCTCGGCATCGTGATCGGCCTGCTGATCGCGGGCGGCGGCTCGCTGCTGGTGCTGCCTGCGGCGCAGGCGGGCTCGTTCTACCTGTTCCTGCCGGCGTTGTTCATCCTTGCCAGCGGCATCGTGCTGCTGCAGGTTTCGGCGAATCCGTACGTCGCGCTGCTCGGCGCACCGGAGCGCGCGCCGAGCCGGCTCAACTTCGCCCAGGCGGTCAACTCGGTCGGTCACACCATCGGCCCAGCGGTCGGCGGCGCGCTGATCTTCAGCGCGACCCACCTGAGCGCGGAAGATCTGGCGCTGCTGCCGGCCGCCGAGCGCGCGCAGACGGTGCAGCCGCTGTACCTCGGCGTGGCGCTGGCGCTGGTGGTGCTTGCGGTCGCGGTCTGGTTCTTCCGCCTGCCCGCGCATGCCGAGGCCACCGAGAAGGCCGACCCGCTCAAGCACACCTTCGCCGAAGTGCTGAAGCGTCCGCACGTGCGCTGGGGCGTGCTGGCGATCTTCCTCTACGTCGGTGCCGAGGTCGCGATCGGGAGCTTCCTCGCCAACTACGCGATGCGGCCCGATATCGGCGGCGTCGCCGAGCAGGATGTCGGGTTCTACGTTTCGCTGTATTGGGGCGCGGCGATGGTCGGTCGCTTCGTCGGCGCCGCGTTGCTGCTGAAGTTCGATCCGAGGAAGATGCTCGGTGCGTACGCGGTCGTCGCGATCGCGCTGCTGTCGACGACGATGTCCAGCGGCGGCACCACGGCGATGTGGGCGGTCATCGCGGTCGGCTTCTTCAACTCGATCATGTTCCCGACCATCTTCACCCTGGTGATCGACCGCCTCGGCCCGCTGGTGCCGAAGGCATCGAGCCTGCTGGTGATGGCGATCTTCGGCGGCGCGGTGATCCCGCTGCTGCAGGGCAACCTGGTCGACGTCCTGCAGGTCGCGACCGGCGACGAGACGCGCGCGCTGCAGTACGCGTTCCTGCTGCCTGCGCTGTGCTACGCCTACGTGGTCTGGTACGGACTGCGCGGTTCGCGCGTGGCCGGCGTTGGCGGCCGGGGCTGAGGCGGTCATGCGCAAGATCATCTGTTTCGGCGAGGCCTTGATCGATTTTTTCGCCCAGCCGGCGGCGACGCCGGATACCCCGCGCGCGTTCGTGCAGCATGCCGGCGGGGCGCCGGCCAACGTCGCGGTAGCGGCGGCGCGGCTCGGAGCGCCGGCGCAGTTCGTCGGGGCGCTCGGTGCAGACATGTTTGGCGAATTCCTGCTCGACAGCCTGCGCGCGGCCGGCGTCGGCACCGACTACGTCGTGCGCACCGACGCGGCCCCGACCGCGCTGGCGTTCGTCGCACTCGACCACGAGGGCGAGCGCAGCTTCAGCTTCTACCGACCACCGGCGGCCGACCTGATGTTCCGGGCCGAACACTTCGTCGCCGCCTGCTTCGCCGATGCCGGCGCGTTCCACGTCTGTTCCAACAGTCTGACCGAGGAGGCGATCGCCGAGGCCACGCTGGACGGCATGCGCATGGCGCGCGACAACGGCGTGCTGGTCAGCATGGATCTCAACCTGAGGCCGATGCTGTGGCCGATCGGCGTCGATCCGCGCCCGTACCTGTGGCGGGCATTGCAGGCCGCCGACGTAGTGAAGCTCGCGCGCAACGAGCTCGACTACCTTGCCGAAGGCTTCGGCGGCGGCGACGCCGGCGAACGTGCCGTGCTGCAGCGATTGTTCGAAGGGGCGGCGCAGTGGGTGATCGTCACGGACGGCCCCGCGCCCAAGCGCTGGTACGGCCGTGGCGGCGAGACCGGCGAGTTGACCGGGTTCCGCGTCAAGGCGATCGATACCACCGCGGCCGGCGATGCCTTCGTCGGGGGCCTGTTGTTCCACCTGGCCGAGGCCGGCATCGACGCCGGCCGCCTGCCCGCATTCGTCCGCGACCGCGAGGCGGTCGTGCGCGCGCTGCGTTTTGCCGCTGCGGTCGGTGCGCTGGCGGTGACCCGCAACGGTGCATTCTCGGCGATGCCCGACCGCGCCGAAGTACAACGACTTCTCGGGAACCAACACGAACATGTCGCCTGAAGCCCTGCCCGACTTCCGCTCCCCGGCGGTTCTGCGCGCCCACGTCGCGAAGACGATGGCGTTCTACCACCCGCGCTGCATCGATCCGGACGGCGGCTTCTTCCACTACTTCAAGGACGACGGCACGATCTACGATCGCGGCCACCGCCATCTCGTCAGCAGCGCCCGTTTCGTCTTCAACTACGCGATGGCCGCACGCGAGTTCGGCGAGGATGCGGCGCTGCGCAAGCAGTACCTCGGCGCCGTGCACCACGGTTTGCAGTACTTGCGCGAGGCGCATCGCAACCCCGGAACGGGCGGCTATGCCTGGACCCTGCGCGACGGCAAGGTCGAGGACGCGACCAACCACTGCTACGGGCTCGCCTTCGTGCTGCTCGCGTACTCGTGCGGGCTCAAGGTCGGCATCGAGCAAGCGCGCGGCTGGATGAGCGAGACCTGGGATCTGCTGGAGTCGCGCTTCTGGGAACCGCAGCATGGCCTGTACCGCGACGAGGCCGACGCCGACTGGAACTTCAGCGGCTACCGCGGCCAGAACGCCAACATGCACATGTGCGAAGCGATGCTGGCCGCGTACCAAGCCAGCGGCGAGCGCCGCTACTTCGACCGCGCGCTGCTGCTCGCCGACCACATGACCCGGCGCCAGGCCTCGCGGGCCGGCGGACTGGTCTGGGAGCACTACGACGCCGACTGGAACGTCGACTGGACCTACCACCTCGACGATCCCAGGAACCTGTTCCGCCCGTGGGGCTTCCAGCCCGGCCATCAGACCGAGTGGGCCAAGCTACTGCTGATCCTCGACCGCCATGCCGCCGGCCTGGGCGTCGAGGCCGACTGGCTGGTGCCGACTGCGTACCGGTTGTTCGATACCGCGCTCGAGCATTCATGGGACGAGGCGCATGGCGGCATGGTCTACGGTTTCGCGTACGAGGGCCTGCGCGATGCCGCCAGCGGCAGCGCCAGGGTCGCGGGCGCTGCCTACGTCTGCGACGACGACAAGTATTTCTGGGTCCAGGCCGAATCGCTGGCTGCGGCCGCACTACTCGCGCATCGCACCGGCGAGACGAAGTACTGGGACTGGTACGACCGTCTATGGGCGTATTCGTGGAGGCACATGGTCGATCACCAACATGGCGCCTGGTATCGGATCCTGGATGCCGGCAACCGCAAGTACGGCGACGAGAAGAGTCCGGCCGGGAAAACCGACTACCACACCATGGGCGCCTGCCACGAAGTGTTGAGCGTGTTGCGCGGATGATCGCCCCTGCCCCTGCCCCTGCCCCTTCCCTGCGCTGGCGGCTGTTCGCCGGCATCGCTATCGCCACCGCCACCGTGCTGGCGGGATGTGCGCTGCAGCCTGAAATCCGGGCCGCGGCGCCCGGCGCGGAGCGTTTCTGGTCGTCCTTCGAGGACGGCGAGCCGCAGCCCGTCGAAAGCCGCATCGAACGGGCCGAGGGCGTGGACCTGGCGCTGCGCCATGCCGACGGCCCCGATGCCGCGTACACCGCGCGGACAGGCGCCGGCTACACCGGCATCCACTCGCTGGAGTACGCCGGCACGATCGCCGACGATGCCGGCGGGCAGGCCCGGGTCGTGGTGTTCGATGTTTCCATCCCGGTTACCGCTGCGACCGAACTGTCCTACCGCGTCTTCCCGCGCTTCAGCGGCGACGACCCCGGGTCGGGCGCGGGGCGGGCCCTGCGCTATCCGAGCACCTGGGTCGCCATCGACCTGGCTTTCAGCGACGGCACGTCCCTGTCCGATCTCGGCGCGCCGGACCAGCACGGCTTCGCGCTGTCGCCGCGCGGGCAGGGCGAGTCGAAGTCGCTCTACACCAATCAGTGGAACCACAAGCAGTCGCGCATCGGCGAGGTGGCCGCCGGCAGGACGATCGAGCGGATCCTGGTCGGCGTCGAGGCGCCGTTCGGTCCGGCCGATTTTCGCGGCTGGATCGACGACATCCGTATCGCAGACGTGCCGGTCGGCGTGGCATCGAAGCGGCCCAGCGACCACGTTCTGACCACCCGCGGCACAAATTCCAGCGGCGCGTTCTCGCGGGGCAACGCCATCCCCGCCACCGCGATGCCGCACGGCTTCAACTTCTGGGCGCCGGTCACCGATGCAGGGTCGCTGAGCTGGTTCTACGAATACGCCAAGCGCAACGACGCGCGGAACCGGCCGCGGCTGGAAGCGCTCACGCTGACCCACGAGACCAGCCCGTGGATGGGCGATCGCCAGACCTTCCAGGTGATGCCGTCGATCGCCAGCGGCGTGCCCAGCGTAAACCGCGCCGAGCGTGCGGCGACGTTCCAGCACGGGAACGAGATCGCCCGCCCGCATCACTATCGCGTCGCGCTGGACAACGGCATCGTCGCCGAGGTCGCGCCGACCGACCACGCGGCGGTGTTCCGCTTCCGCTTCCCGGGCGACGACGCCAGCCTGATCTTCGACAACGTCGACGACCGCGGCGGCCTGTTCCTGTCGCCCGGCAGCGGAGAGCTCACTGGTTACACCGACACCCGCAGCGGGCTGTCCAACGGCGCCGGCCGCATGTTCGTCTACGCGACCTTCGACCGACCGGTCGTCGCAGGCGACAAGCTGGTTGCAACCGATGGGCCGGAAGGCGAGTCGCGATCCAGTGTGCCCGGCTACTTCCGTTTCGACGCCGGCGACGACCGCACGGTCACGATGCGGATCGCCACCTCGCTGATCAGCGTCGAACAGGCGAAACACAATCTTGCGCTGCAGATCGCCGACGGCGACAGCTTCGAGGACGTGCGCGAACGCGCGCAGCGGGCCTGGGACGAAAAACTCGGCGTGATCGAGGTCGAGGGCGCCAGCCCGGACCAGCTCGTCACACTGTATTCCAACCTCTATCGCCTGTTCCTGTACCCGAATGCCGGGCACGAAAACGCCGGCAGCAACGAGGCTCCGGCCTGGCGGCATGCGGTGCAATCCTCCGCCAGCGACGCCATCGCCGAGGGTACGACCGAGACGCAGACCGGCGCGCCGGTCGTCGACGGCAAGGTCTACATCAACAACGGTTTCTGGGACACCTACCGCACCACCTGGGCGGCTTATTCGCTGTTCTCGCCGCGCCAGGCCGCGGAGATGGTCAACGGCTTCGTCCAGCACTATCACGACGGCGGCTGGGTGCCGCGGTGGTCCTCGCCGGGCTACGCCAACCTGATGACCGGCACCAGCTCCGACGTTTCGTTCGCCGATGCCTACGTGAAGGGCGTCGCGGGCATCGACGTGGCTTCCACCTACACGGCGATGATCAAGAACGCGGCGGTCGTGCCGCCGAACGAGCACGTCGGCCGCAAGGGCATGGACGTGGCACCGTTCATCGGCTACGTGCCGAGTTCGGTGGGCGAGGGCGTGTCCTGGGCGTTGGAGGGCTACATCAACGATTACGGCATCGCCAACATGCTGGCGGCGATGGCGAAGGATCCGGCGTCGCGGATCCCGCGCGAACGGCTGCAAGCGGAAAGCGCGTACTACCGCAGTCGCGCGCTGAACTACATCCGCATGTTCGATCCGGCGATCGGTTTCTTCCAGGGCCGCGCGATCGACGGCCGGTGGAAGTCGGGCGCCGCCGACTACACCCCCGAGGTCTGGGGCCACGACCACGACTACACCGAAACCAACGGCTGGGGCTTCGCCTTCCTGGTGCCGCACGACGGCCAGGGCCTGGCCAACCTCTACGGCGGGCGCGACGGTCTGGCGCGCAAGCTCGACCAGTATTTCTCCACGCCAGAGACCGCGGCTCATCCCGGCTCCTACGGCCGGGTGATCCACGAAATGGTCGAAGCGCGCGACGTGCGGATGGGCCAGTGGGGGTTCTCCAACCAGGTCGCCCACCACGTGCCGTGGATGTACCTGTACGCCGGGCAGCCATGGCGCACCCAGGAGATCGTGCGCGAGACGCTGGCGCGGATGTACGTCGGCTCGGAAATCGGCCAGGGCTACCCCGGTGACGAGGACAACGGCGAATCGTCGGCGTGGTGGCTGTTCGCGGCGCTCGGCTTCTATCCGCTGCAGATGGGCAGCGAGCACCTGGTGATCGGCTCGCCACTGTTCACCAGGGCCACCGTGCATCTCGAGAACGGCAGGAAACTGGTGGTCAGCGCGCCGGACAACGACCGCGAGAACGTCTACGTCGCCGGCGTCGCCGTGGACGGCAAGGCCTGGGACCGCACCGTCATCCCGCACCGGCTGCTGGCCGAGGGTGGGCACGTCGAATTCACGATGGCGTCCGAGCCCGGCGCGTGGGGCAGTGCGGCGTCGGCCTTGCCGCCGTCGCTGACCATGGGCGACGCGCTTCCGGCTCCGCTGGTCGATTTGACCGGTCCTGGCCGCGGGACCGCTTCGGCGAGCGTGCCCGGGGCGAAGGCTGGCGACCCCGGATCAGGTTCGGGGCAGGCGCTGTTCGACAACACCTCGCGTACCGAGGCGGTCTTTACCGGCGCGACGCCAGTGCCGGTGACCTACGCATTCAATGCGGCACAGTCCGCGGCGGTGAGTTTCTACACGCTCACCTCGGGCAGCACCGGCGGCCATCCGACCGCCTGGATCCTCGAAGGCTCCAACGACGGCGACACCTGGCAGGAGCTGGACCGCCGCATCGGCGAGGTCTTCGAGTGGACGCGCTACACCCGTCCGTTCCGGCTCGATGCTCCCGCCGAATATCGCCAGTACCGACTCGTCGTCACCGAGGCCAGCGACCCGCAGACGTTCTCGCTGGCCGAGATCGAGTTGCTGGGCGTGCCGGCGGTGCCGCCGTTGCGCTCGGCCAACGCGCAATGAGTCGGGCAACGACCGGCTAGGTACAGCGATCCATCCCGATTCCGGGACATGGGAAGGATGGCGCGCCTGGAGGGATTCGAACCCCCGACCAATGGCTTCGGAAGCCACTACTCTATCCGGCTGAGCTACAGGCGCGTAGCCGGGTATTTTCCACGATCGCGGGCTCCAGCGCGAGCCTTGCGTGAAATCGGCCTGCACGGGGTGCGCAAGGCCGGGAAACGGCCCGGCCTTGCGGGCCGCGGGGATGGGGCGCCGCCGGGCCGCGACAGGATCACTCCCCGCGAACCTCCAGCCCCAACGCCTCGGCGATCGCGCGCCACGGCACGTACTTGTAGTTCTGGTTCTCGACCGGCATCGCGTTGCGGCCGTCCTGGGCGACCATCGCGCCATGCGCGAAGCCGGGCCCCAGATTGCGGCTGCTCACGTCCAGGCCGTCGGTCTCGGAGATTCCGTCGATGCCGAGCTCCGGATCGGCCACCACTGCGAACGAGCCGAGGTATTCCTGCGGCTCCTCGCGCCGGTAGACGGCATAGGTGTCGTCGCCCTGGCTGGAGACGACCAGGTAGCCGCGCCCGTCGCCCAGATCGTACAGGCTCGCCCCCTCCAGATCGTCGACGATGGCGGGATTGGCGTCGATGCGGTCGATCGCGGTCTTCTCGTCGCCGCCGTCGGGCTCGGCCGACAGGCGCCATAGAGCGACGTCCTCCTCGCCGACGTACAGCGTTGCCGCCGCGTCGTCGGCCACGCAGCCCTCGGTCTGCGAGTCGAACGCCAGCTCGCGTACCAGCTGGGTGCGGACGCGCCCGCCACCGGCGTCGAGCAGGCGCCATTGCTTCTTCGCAGTGTCGTCGCCGTTGACGAACACGTAGGTGGCGCCGTCGCGCGGGCTGCGGTACATGCACAGCCCGTAGGGATCCTGCATGCCGGTGGGCTGCAGACCGTCGGCCACGTCCACCAGCGTGCCCGCCTCGGGGTCCAGCCGGTAGAGGGCGATGGCCTTGCGGGTGCGGTCGCTGGCGGCGACCAGGGTGACCCGCTCGCCGCCCAGCTCGAAGCCGTCGCGCAGGTCGACGTTGTTCATCTTGCCGTCGGGCAGGAACTGCAGCACTTCGCCGCGCATGTCGTAGACGTACAGCCCGGCCTTCTTGTCGGTGGCGATGACCAGGCTCTTCTCCGGCTGCGTGGGGTGCGCCCAGATCGCCGGGTCGTCGGCGGCGTCGCCGTAGCTGGCCACCGGCGCGGTTTCCACCAGCGCGGTGACGGTGACGGTCTCCGGGCGCGGCCGCTGGCGCGGATCCTGGCCGGTGCCGGGGTCCAGGCCGAACGCGCCGGCGACGTCGGCGATCGACAGCAGCTTGAAATCGCCGCCGTCCCCGTCGGTCACCAGCAGCGCGCCGTGCGGCAGGCCGGTCCCCAGGCCGGCGCCGGCCGCGTACAGCGGCCCCGGCTCCTCGATGGCGGCGCCGGGACCGTCCGCAGGGGCCACCGTGAATGCCCCCACGAACGCCTCGTCGCGCTCGATGTCGTAGACGTTGATACGCCCGGCCGAAGCGTCGGACGCCAGCAGCCAGCGCGCGCCGTCGCCGCCGTCGTGGATCGCCAGGCCGCCGACTTCCTCCTCCAGCCCGCCCAGGCGCGGGGAGTCCACCAGCACCGCGGCGACGTCCGCCTCCGCATCGGCGCTGAAGCGCCAGATGCCGACCGCTTCCTCGGCGACGTAGACGGTGGAGGCGACCGGGTCGGCCACGCATTGCTTCAGCGGCGAAGGCAGGTGGATGCGGCGCACCTGGCGCGCGTCCACCTTGCCCTCGGCGGTGCCGAACAGCAGGTGATGGTCGATCTCGCCGCCGTCGCCGACCACGAACGCATGCAGCGAGCCGTCCAGGCGGCTGCGCAGCAGGCATACTCCTTCGGCCGCGAACCCGAGCGCCAGCGGGCGCGCGCCCACCTCGCTCAGCGTATCGCCCTCCAGGCGGAAGAACCGCAGCCGATGCCCGAGCGCGTCGATGGCCGCCAGCACCGTGGCGCGCGCATCGCCCAGCGGGACGTCGTAGGCCACGTCGACCGCGACCGCCTCGCCCGCCGGTGCCGCGGTCAGCCGTCGGCCGTCGAGGGCGTACAGTTCCAGCCCGCCCATGGCCGCGGCGCCGACGACACGGGCGGCGGCCGGGTCGGCCGCATCGACCACCAGCACCCCGCTCTCCACTTCGCCGCCGGCGGTGCCCCGAGTTTGCGCCTGGGCCGTCAGCGCCGCGGGCGCGGCGGGCGCCTGCCGTTGCCCCGGTGTACAGGCCGCCAGCGCGACCAGGAGCCCCGCCAGGGCCGGTAACCGGTACGTCATGTCCATCCTCCATCCTCTCGAGCTTGCCGGTGGCGGCAGGGGGCCTGTCGCCCCGCCTGCCCGCACCCTAGCCAACGGCGGAGCGGTTTGCAAGAAAAATTCCAAATGTGTTGAATTTTGGAAAGTTTGTTCGTAATCTTCCTTCCCTGCCGCTTCACCAGCACCACCCACACGCGGCGGACTCTGTCCTCGGGAGGGACCGGACCATGCGGACGTTGCACAGAAACGCGTTGTTCAAGGCGCTGGTGCTGAGCCAGTGCGCGTTGATGACTGGGGGGGTGCTGGCGCAGGATGAGGCACCGCCCTCCGATCCCGACCGCGAGACCGTCGATCTCGAGCGGCTGGTCGTGACCGGCCGGCGGGCGGCGGACCGCCTGGCCATCGACGACAAGCGTGGCGCCGACGGCCAAGTGGATGCGATCCGCGCCGACGACGTCGGCCGGCTGCCCGACCAGAACGTCGCCGAGGCGGTACGGCGCCTGCCGGGCATCACCACCGTCAACGACCAGGGCGAGGGCCGGTACCTGGCGGTGCGCGGCATTTCGCCCGATCTGCTGAACGTCACACTCAACGGGCAGACGGCGCCGGCGCCTGAGCCGGACGGCCGCCAGGTGAAGCTGGACGACATCCCGTCGGCGCTGATCGGCGCGGTGACCGTGGCCAAGACCCTGACGCCCGACATGGACGCCAACGCCATCGCCGGGCAGGTGAACATCGAGACCGTCTCCGCCTTCGATCGCGGCCGCACCTTCGGTTCGGCGCGCGCGGCCTACGGCTACTACGATCTCAATGGCGAGCATCCCTACGAGTACGACGCTTCGCTGGGCGGCGTGTTCGGCGCCGACGACCAGTTCGGCGCGGTGGTCGCGTTCAACCGCTCCGACCGCAGGATCGGCTCGCAGAACATCCAGAACCCCGGCGACTGGATCGAGGTCGACGGCCACTGGGTGCCGGAGGGCCTGGAGCTGCGTCAGTACGACACCCATCGCCGGCGCACCGGCGCGGTGGCCAATTTCGACTGGAAGGCCAGCGACAGCGCCAGCCTGTTCTTGCGCTTCCTGTATTCCAGGTACCAGGACTCGGAAACCCGCGACACCTTCGCCGTCGAGTTCGACGACGATGCGCTGTTCCCGGCCTCGGCGACCGAGGGCAGCTTCGCGGACGCCGAGGCGATCCGTGCGATACGCACGCGCGAGGAGACCACCAGCACCTTCAGCGCGTCGACCGGCGGCGAATTCAAGCTCGGCGACCACACCCTGAACGTGGAGGCCACCTACTCGCAGGCGGACAAGCGCGATCCGCACCGCGACGAGTGGGGTTTCGTGCAGGAGGACGTCTCGGGCAGCTACACGCTGGGCAGCCGCACATATTCGGTCACGCCCGACGGCGACGCCGTCTACGATCCCGCGCTGTACGAGCCGGACTTCTACGAGCCCGAGTCCCGGCGCGCGGTCGAGGATCTCTATCAGGTCCGGGCCGACTATCTGATTCCCATCGGCAGCGCAGGCTCGGATCTCCAGTTCGGCGTCAAGTTCATCAAGCGCGACAAGCGCAACGACGAGAACGGGCGCGCCTGGGAATACGACGATGGCGACCTGACCATGGCCGACGTCAGCAACGCGTCGATCGGCGGCATCTTCGGCGGCCGCTACCGCTTCGGCCCGCTGGTCGGCGGCCCGCTGGCCGACGCCTATTTCGGCGCCAATCCGAGCGAGTTCGAGGAGGACGAGGATGGCACCCTCAGCGCCTCGCTGGCCGCCGACTACGAGATCAGCGAGAAAATCACCTCGGCGTACGTCATGACCCGGCTGTGGTTCGGCGACTTGAGCGTGATCCCCGGGGTGCGCATGGAGCGCACCGTCGGCGACTACTCGGCGCATGCCTTCGACCTGGACGAGGCCTCGCTCGACCAGGCCTTCAACGTGCACGGCTCGCGCAGTTACACCGACTGGTTTCCCGGTGTGAACGTGCGCTGGGACGTCGGCGAGAACCTGGTGCTGCGCGCCGCCGCCACCCGTGCCATCGGCCGCCCCAACTACGAGTCGCTGGCGCCGTTCGTGGAGATCGAGGGCGCCAACAGCGCCGAGCCCGAGGTCACCATGGGCAACCCCGAGCTGGAGCCGCTGTACTCGACCAACCTCGACCTGTCGGTCGAGTACTACGTCGGCAACCGCGGCCTGCTGGCGGCCGCGGTGTTCCACAAGCGCATCGACAACCCGATCTACGAGGTCACGCGCACCGGCCAGGATGGCGTGTTCGGCGGGCTGGAACTCACCAATGCGGAAGTCGGCACCTGGACCAACGCCGAGCGCGCCACGGTCTCGGGGGTCGAGTTCAACGCCCAGTACGAGCTCGGCTTCCTGCCGTCGCCGTTCGACGGCTTCAGCGTCGGTGCCAACCTCACCTTCGTCGACTCGGAAGCCGAAGGCCTGCCGGAGCGCACCGACAAGGTACCGCTGCTCAACCAGTCCGATCGCGTCGCCTCGGCGCAGCTCTCGTACGAAAAGTACGGCTTCTCCGCGCGACTGGCCTATTCCTACCGCTCCGCGGCCATGCTCGAAGTGCACGAGGAGGACCCGGAGGGCGACATCTACAGCGATTCGCTGAAGCAGTGGGACCTGCGCCTGGGCTATGCGGTCAACCCGCGCTGGACGGTGTTCCTGGAGGGTTCCAACCTCAACGACGCCGCGATGCGCACCTACGTGGGACGTCGCAACCGCCTAGGCGAACGAGAGATCTACGGCTGGTCCGCCCGGGCCGGCGTGCAGTACAGCTTCTGATTCCGCCGCTTCGGCACGATCTCCTCCGGCGGCCCCTCGTGGGCCGCTTTTTTCTTGTTGGCTTCTCTACGCCGAGGGGAAACGGACCTCCGCCCGCTGGTCCCCTTGTGGGAGCGACGGAAGTCGCGAGTGCGATGTCGGCGATTCGCATGCCGACCCCTGCTGGTGCGGAGATATCGCGGGCGGGCCGGCACGGCGCCCCGGTGCGGG
>NZ_JACCKA010000064.1:30892-58044 GCF_013425525.1 Luteimonas salinisoli
CGCCATCCATGGCGTCGACGGTCCCGCACCGGGGCGCCGCGCCGGCCCTGGACGCTGGACAGGAGCTTGCGAAGAGGGCATGGGTTCCTTGCCGGAGCGAGGCCCCCGTCCACGGCGACGCCGACCTGACGTGCGCCGTCAGTCCCATGTCAGCCGATGCGGGGAGACTGTGGGCTCCGCGGCGATGATGCCGCGCAACCCCGGAGGGGAACCGCATGAACCGCATCAACCACGTCGCCGGCCTGGCGCTGGCGTTCGGCCTGGCGGGCTGCACGCAGCCCGCGGACGCCGCCGCCGACGCGCCGCAATCCGGCGCGCGCGCCATCCCGACGATCGACGAAGCCTTCGTCAGCGCGCTGACGCCGGAGGACAACATCGATTCCCCGGCCGCATGGCGCACGCCCGACGGCAAGGTCTGGACGATCGCCACGGCAAAGGCGACCGACCGGCTGGTGGTCTACGACGGCGAGAGCGGCGCGACGCTGCGCACGGTCGGTGCCAGCGGCGACGCCCCGGGCGAGTTCCGGCGCCCCAACGGCATCGCGGTGATCGACGACCTGGCGTTCGTGGTCGAACGCGACAACCATCGGGTACAGGTGCTGCAGCTGCCGTCGTTCGCCGCCGTCGCCAGCTTCGGCGCCGGGGACCTGGTCAAGCCCTACGGGCTGTGGGTGCATCGCACCGCCGAGGGCTACGCGCTCTACGTCACCGATGCCTACATGGCGGGCGAGGACGCCGACGGCGAGGACATCCTGCCGCCGCTGGCGGCGCTGGACCGGCGGGTGAAGCGCTACGACGTGGCGCGCGACGGCGACGCGCTGAACGCGACCCTGGCCGGCGCCTTCGGCGACACCGGCGAAGAGGGCGCGCTGCGCGTGGTGGAATCCATCTGGGGAGACGCGGCCAACGACCGCCTGCTGATCGCCGAGGAGGACGAGAGCTACGCCAACGAGCTGAAGGTCTACGACCTCGCGGGGAACTACGCCGGCCGCACCCTCGGTCGCGGGCTGTTCGCCGCGCAGGCCGAAGGCATCGCGCTCAGGACGTGCGCCGACGGTGGCGGCTGGTGGCTGACCACCGAGCAGGGCAAGGGGCGCACCGTGTTCCACCTGTTCGACCGGCGCACCCTGGCGCATGCCGGCGCGGTCGCCGGCGTCAGCGTCGCCAACACCGACGGCATCTGGCTGCACCAGGACGCCAGCGCGCGTTTCCCGCACGGTGCACTGTATGCCGTGCACGACGACCAGGGCGTGGTGGCGTTCGACTGGCGCGACATCGCCGATGCCCTGTCGCTGCCGGCATGCGCAGCGGCAGCCGAGACGCTATAGCCGCACCGGCTGGCCGCTGCGGACCGATTGCGCGGCGGCGTCGGCCAGCGCCAGGGCGGCCACGCCATCGGCATAACCGACGCGGGGCGCCGCGCCTTCCAGCACCTCGGCGAAGTGGTCCATCTCGCGCCGGTAGGCTTCCGCGTAGCGGTCGAGGAAGAAGTTCTGGAATCGGTCGGCGGCGACGCCTTGCTCGTTCCAGACCTGGACCGTGCTCTCGGCGACGTTGTCGGCACGGACCATGCCGCCCGAGGCATAGGCCTCGATGCGCTGGTCGTAGCCGAAGCCGGAGCGGCGGCTGTTGGAGACGACGCAGAGCCTGCCCGAAGCGGTCTTCAGCACGGTGCGCGCGGTATCGATGTCGCCCAGTTTGCCGATCTCCGGGTCCACCAGGCAGCTGCCGGCGGCGTAGACCTCCACCGGTTCCTCGCCCAGCAGCCAGCGCGCCATGTCGAAGTCGTGGATCGCCATGTCCTTGAACAGCCCGCCGGACACGGCGATGTACGAGGCCGGCGGCGGCGCGGGATCGTTGGAGGTGATCTGCAGGCTTTCCAGCACGCCGATCGCACCGCCGTCCAGCCGCGCCTTCAGCGCCTGGAAGTTGGGATCGAAGCGGCGGTTGAACGCCAGCAGCAGGCGCGCATGGGCCAGCTCCGCGGCCGCGCCGCGCGCGCGGGAGAGGTCCTGGTCGATGGGCTTTTCGCAGAACACCGCCTTGCCGGCGGCCGCGGCGCGGAGGCTGTACGGCAGGTGGGTGTCGGTGGAGCTGGCGATGATCACTCCGGCGATGCCAGGGTCGGCGAGCGTTTCCTCCAGCGTGCGCACCGAGGCGCCCCATTCCGATGCCAGCGCCTGCGCCGAGGCGGCGACCGGATCGACGACGGCGTCCAGCGCCAGCCGCGGATGCAGCGCGGCGTTGCGCGCGTGGATGCGGCCGATGCGGCCGGCACCGACCAAAGCGATCTTGAACATCATGCGTCTCCCTGAAGTCTGATGGCGCGGCCGCTGCGCGCGGATTGCCCGCAGGCCTCGGCCAGGGCCAGCGCGGCGATGCCGTCCGCATACCGCGTGCGCGACGGCGCGAGGCCCTGGGCCACCTCGGCGAAATGGGCGAGCAGGGCGCGGTAGGACGCCGCGAAGCGCTGCGGGAAGCCCGGCGCGATCGGCGCGGCCCCCAGGCCGTCCTCGGTGAGGGTGCCGACCGTGTCGAGGACCACGTTGCCGGCGGCGATCATGCCTGCGGCGCCGAACGCCTCCACGCGCTGGTCGTAGCCGTAGCCGCTGCGCCGGGTGTTGGAGATCACGCACAGGCGCCCGGACGCGGTGCGCAGCACCGTGCGCGCGGTGTCGACGTCGCCGAGCCGGCCGATCTCCGGGTCCACCAGGCAGCTGGCGGCGCAGAACAGCTCCGTCGGCTCTTCGCCCAGCAGCCAGCGCGCCATGTCCAGGTCGTGGATGGTGAAATCCTTGAACAGGCCGCCGCTGGTGGGAATGAAGCCGGGTGGTGGCGCGGCGGGATCGTGGTTGACCAGCTGTAGCGACTCCAGCGCGCCCACTTCGCCGGCGTCCAGGCGCCGCTTGAGCGCGAGGAAGTGCGGATCGTAGCGGCGGTTGAAGCCGAGCACGAAGCGCGCGTCGCGGAAGCGCGGCTGCGCTTCGCGGGCCTTGTCCAGGTCCAGGTCGATGGGCTTTTCGCAGAACACCGCCTTGCCCGCGTCCACCGCGGCCAGCGCGTGCGCCAGGTGCCGGTCGGTGGAGCTGCAGACCAGCACGCCGCCCACCGCGGGGTCGTCCAGCGCCTGCTCCAGCGTCGCCACCGCGGCGCCGCAGCGGGCCGCCAGCGCCTGCGCCGCGCCGGGCCGCGGATCCACCACGTACTTCAGGCGCAGGCCCGGCGTCCGCACGGCATTGGGCCCGTGCACCTGCCCCATCCTGCCCGCTCCCATCAGTGCGACATCGATCGGCGCCACGCAGAGCTCCCGGCCGTCCCGCGGCCTGCAGGGGGTAGATGAAATTAATTTCCAGACCGCTAATGTAATAGAATTTCCAAAAACATGCTGCTATTCCATTTCCGCGACGCTCCCGCTATACCGGCGGGACCCCCATTGCCCGAAGGAGCGGTTGCATGACCCATCCGGCCACCCCCCCGGCTACCGCGGAGGAACTGCGCGCGGCCATCCTGGCGCGCTACGACGGCCTCAGCAAAAGGCTCAAGCAGATCGCCCGCTACGTGCTGGACGAGCCCAACGCGGTCGCGCTGGAGACGCTGGCGGTGCTGTCGGAACGCAGCGGCGTGCAGCCGTCGGCGATCGTGCGCTTCGCCAAGTCCTTCGGGTTCGACGGCGCGACCCAGATGCAGCGCCTGTTCCGCGACGGCCTGCTGTCCGGCAATGCTTCGCTGGGCTACGGCGAACGCGTGCGGGAGTTCGCCAAGGAGGTCGACGGCAAGCTGATCGGCGATCCCGGCCAGGTGCTCGCCGAGTTCGTCGAGGGCAACGTCATGGCCCTGCAGCATCTGGGCGGCGCCGTCGACCGCGACACCCTGGCCGCGGCCGTGCGGCTGATCGCCGACGCCGACACCGTGTACGTGGCCGGCTTCCGCCGCTCGTTCCCGGTGGCCGCGTACCTGGCCTACTCGCTGCACCAGGTCGACAAGAAGACCATGTTCATCGACAGCGTCGGCGGGATGGCTCGGCAGCAGGTCCACGCCATGACTGCGGACGACCTGCTGCTGGTGGTCAGCTACCACCCCTATGCAGAAGAAGCGGTGCACCTGGCCGACACCGCGGTCGATCGCCGCTGCAAGGTGCTGGCGATCAGCGACAGCCTGGTCAGCCCGGTGGCCAAGCCGGCCTCGCTGGTGCTGCAGGTGCGCGAGGCCGAGATCCGCAAGTTCCGCTCGCTGTCCACCTCGATGTGCCTGGCCCAGGCGCTGGTCATTTCCTATGCGTTTTCCGGCGCGATCGCGGCACGCAATCCCTCGGCGCTGGGGGCGAAGCCACGGCGGCCCCGGAAGAAATGAAACGAATGTTGCTATAGGCCTCAAAATGGAATATAAATTACATATTCCGGGGCGAAGCGACTCCGGCCAGCGCGAGGACCGGCCTGCATGGCGAAGGAACATTCCCTGGACCTGATCGCCATCGGGCGTTCCTGCGCCGACCTGTACGGACAGCAGACCGGCGGCCGGCTCGAGGACATGCTGTCCTTCGCCAAGTACGTCGGCGGCAGCCCGACCAATACCGCAGTCGGCGCGGCGCGGCTGGGACTGCGCACCGGGCTGCTGACCCGTGTGGGCGAGGACCATTTCGGCCGCTTCATCGGCGAGCAGCTGGCGCGCGAGGGGGTGTCGACGCAGGGCGTGATCGCCGACCCGCAGCGGCTGACGGCGCTGGCCTTCCTGGGCATCCGCGACCCGGACACGTTTCCGCTGGTCTTCTACCGCGAGAACTGCGCCGACATGGCGCTCTGTGTCGAGGACGTCGATCCCGCCTTCATCCGCTCGGCGGGTGCGGTGCTGATCAGCGGCACGCACCTGTCGCAGCCGCAGGTGTTCGAGGCCTCGCTGCAGGCCTGCCGGATCGCGCGTGAGGCCGGTGCCCGGGTGATCTTCGACGTCGACTACCGGCCGGTGCTGTGGGGGCTGGCCGGCCGCGACCGCGGCGACGACCGTTTCGTCGCGCACGAGGGCGTGACCGCCAGGCTGCAGGAAGCATTGCCGCTGTGCGACCTGATCGTCGGCACCGAAGAGGAGATCCACATCCTTGGTGGCACCACCGATACCCTGGCGGCGCTGCGTGCGATCCGTGCACGCACCGACGCCTGTCTGGTGTGCAAGCGCGGCGCCGCGGGCTGCTCGGTGTTCGCCGCCGCGATCCCCGCGCGGCTGGATGATGGCCTGACCGGGCGTGGCTTCGCGGTCGAGGTGTTCAACGTGCTGGGAGCGGGCGACGCGTTCATGGCCGGGTTCCTGCGCGGCTGGCTGCGCGGCGAACCGCTCGAGGTCTGCTCCGACTGGGCCAACGCCTGCGGCGCCATCGTGGTCTCGCGCCATGGCTGCGCGCCGGCGATGCCGACCTGGGTGGAGCTGCAGGCCTTTCTGCGCGGCGGCGACCGGCCGTTCCGGCTGCGCGAGGACGCTGCGCTGGAACAGCTGCACTGGGCCACCACCCGCAGCGGCCGCTACGACGAGCTGATGGTGCTGGCGGTCGACCACCGCAGCCAGTTCGAGGAACTCTGCCGGCAGACCGGCGCCGATCCGGCGCGCCTGCCGGCGTTCAAGGCGCTGGCGCTGCGCGCGGTCGATCGCGTCGCCGGCGGCGACCCTCGCTTCGGTGTGCTGCTCGACGGCCGCTACGGCATGCGTGCGCTGGAGGCTGCCGCCGATCATCCCTACTGGATCGGCCGCCCGATCGAACTGCCGGGCTCGTGCCCGCTGGCGTTCGAGGGCTCGGCCGACGTCGCCACAGAACTGGCGAGCTGGCCGTACAACCACGTGGTCAAGTGCCTGGTGCTCTGCCACCCCGACGATGCGGACGAACTGCGCGAACGCCAGGAGCGCCAGCTGCTGCGCCTGCACGACGCCGCGCGCAAGACCCGCCACGAACTGCTGCTGGAGATCATCGCCTCACGCAACGGCCAGATCGACGACCACACCGTCTCGCGGGCGATGCAGCGGCTGTACGACCTGGGCTTGCGCCCGGACTGGTGGAAGCTCGAGCCCAGCGACAGCGCCGCGGCCTGGCGCAACATCGAACGCACCATCGCCGCCAACGATCCGCACTGCCGCGGGGTGGTGCTGTTGGGGCTGTCGGCGCCGGAGGAGGAGCTGGCCGCCTCGTTCCGGGCGGCGGCGCAGGTGCCGATCGTCAAGGGCTTCGCAGTCGGGCGCACCATCTTCGCCGACGCGGCCGAGCAGTGGCTTGCCGGCCGCATCGACGATGCCGGCGCCATCGACGATCTCGCCGCGCGCTTCGCCGCGCTGGTGGAGGCATGGCGCGCGGCGCGCACGCACGGTGCGCCCGCCGACCGGGAAATCGCCTGACGTGGGGACGATCCGCCTCACCGCCGCGCAGGCGACCGTCCGCTGGCTGGCCGCACAGCAGGTGCGCGTCGACGGCGCCGAGGTGCCGTACTTCGCCGGCGTCTGGGCGATCTTCGGCCACGGCAACGTCGCCGGGCTGGGCGAGGCGCTGCAGGCCGCGGGCGAGGCGCTGCCGACCTGGCGCGCGCACAACGAACAGGGTATGGCCCACGCCGCCATCGCCTACGCGAAGCAGATGCGGCGGCAGCGGGCGATGGTGTGCACCACGTCCATCGGACCCGGCGCCACCAATCTGGCGACCGCGGCGGCGCTGGCGCACGTCAACCGGCTGCCGGTGCTGCTGCTGCCGGGCGACGTCTACGCCAGCCACCGGCCCGATCCGGTGCTGCAGCAGCTCGAGGATTTCGCCGATGCGGCCATCACCGCCAACGACTGCCTGCGCCCGGTGTCGCGCTATTTCGCGCGCATCGCCGATCCGCGGCGGATCCTGGAGGCGCTGCCGCAGGCCCTGGCGACGATGCTCGATCCGGCCACCTGCGGTCCGGCCACGCTGGCCTTCTGCCAGGACACGCAGGCCGAGGCCTTCGACTATCCGGCCGCCTTCTTCGCGCGGCGGGTCTGGCACGCATCCCGGGTACCGGCCGACGCCGCCGCCATCGACGCCCTGGCGGCCGCGCTGCGGCAGTCGCGGCGGCCGCTGCTGATCGCCGGCGGCGGCGTGCACTACGGCGGCGCGCAGGATGCGCTGGCGGCGCTGGCCGAGGCGACGGGGCTGTGCGTGGCCGAGACCCAGGCCGGCAAGGGCGCCCTGGCCTGGGACCATCCGCAGGCACTGGGCGCGATCGGCGTGACCGGTTCGGCCGCAGCCAACGCCGCCGCGCACGTGGCGGACGTGATCGTCGCGGCCGGCACGCGCCTGCAGGACTTCACCACCGGCTCGCGCAGCCTGTTCCCTGATGGCCGCCTGTTCCAGGTTAACGTGCAGCCGTTCGATGCCCGCAAGCATGGCGCCCACGCCGTGGTCGGCGACGCCCGCGAGGTGTTCGAAGCCCTCGCCGCCCGCCTCGCCGGCTGGCGGGTGCCGGCAGCGGTCGCTGCGGCCGACCGCGCCGCGATGCAGGCATGGAACGCGGCGGTGTCCACCGCCACCGCCGGGGCGCCGTCGACACGCCTGCCCAGCGACGCCCAGGTGATCGGCGCGGTGCAGCGCGCCCTGAACGACGACGCTATCGTGGTGTGCGCCGCCGGCGGCCTGCCAGGGGAGCTGCACAAGCTGTGGCGCACGTCGCGGCCGGACGGCTATCACGCCGAATACGGCTACTCGTGCATGGGCTACGAGATCGCCGGCGGCCTGGGGGTCAAGTTCGCTGCGCCCGAGCGCGAGGTCGTGGTCATGGTCGGCGATGGCAGCTATCTGATGATGAATTCCGAGCTGGCCACCTCGGTGATGCTTGGCCGCAAGCTGATCGTGGTGCTGCTGGACAACCGCGGCTTCGGCTGCATCCACCGGTTGCAGCGGGCCACCGGCGGCGCGGCCTTCAACAACCTGCTGGTCGATACCCGCCACGCGACCCTGCCGGAGATCGACTTCGCCGCGCATGCGCGCAGCCTGGGCGCGCTCGCCGAAAAGGCGGCGACGCTCGGCGAGCTGGAGACCGCACTCGCCCGCGCCCGCGCCGCGGATCGCTCCTACGTCGTGGTCGTCGACACCGATCCGCTGAAGGCCACGGAAGCCGGCGGCTGGTGGTGGGACGTGGCGGTGCCGGAGGTATCGGCACGCCCCGAGGTCGGCGCCGCGCGCCGGGCCTACGAAACCAAGTTGCGAAAGGGAGTGGACCCTGCATGAGCATCCGGTTCGGCGTCAGCCCGATCGCCTGGTCCAACGACGACATGCCCGAGCTGGGCGGCGACACGCCGCTTGCGCGCATCCTGGCCGACATCCGCGACATCGGCTTCGCCGGCGTGGAGCTGGGTGGCAGGTTCCCGCGCGCGGCAGCCGAGCTGCGGCCGCTGCTGACCGGCTACGGCCTGGACCTGATCGGCGGCTGGTACAGCGGCGCGCTCCTGGCGCGCGACGCGACGGCGGAGATCGCCGCCCTGCAGCCGCACCTGCGGCTGCTCGAGGCGATGGGCAGCACGGCCTTCGTCTTCGCCGAAACCAGCAACGCCGTGCATGGCGACCGCGCGGTGCCGCTGACCGGCGCGCCGCGGCTGGAGGAGGGCGCGTGGGCGGAATTCGGCGCGCGCATGACCGAAGTCGCCGACCACGTCCAGGGCCACGGCCTGAGGTTCGCCTACCACCATCACCTGGGCACCGTGGTCGAGCGTGCCGAAGACCTGGAACGGCTGCTGCGCCACACCGGCGACTCGGTGGGGCTCACGCTCGATACCGGGCACGCCGCGCTCGGCGGCATCGACCCTCTGCAGGTGATCGCCGCGCATCCGCGGCGCATCGCCCACGTGCACTGCAAGGACGTCCGCCGCGCCGCGTTCGAGCGCCTGCGCGAGGACGGCGCCAGTTTCCTCGACGGTGTGCTCGGCGGCATGTTCACCGTGCCCGGCGACGGCGACCTGGACTACGCCCCGGTCATGCGCGCGCTGGCCGGCATCGGCTACAGCGGCTGGATCGTCATCGAGGCCGAGCAGGATCCCGCCGTGGCCGCGCCCAGGCCATACGCCGAGCTGGGATTGCGCACGCTCAGGCACGAGGCCGTGCAAGCGGGGTTGATCTGATGTCGAGACTGCACATCCGCCCGCAGCCGCCGGATGCCGCCGGCACCGTGCTCGAGGTCACCCCCGAAAGCGCCGGCTGGGCGCACGTGGGGTTCAAGGTGGCCAGGCTGCAGGACGGCCAGCGCTACCGCGGCGGCCAGGCCGGGCGCGAAGCCTGCCTGGTGCTGGTGGCCGGCAGCGCCGACGTCGATGCGGGCGGCCTGCGCTTCGCCGGCGTCGGCGGGCGCGCCTCGCCGTTCGAGGATCGCGCGCCGGGCGCGGTGTACGTGCCGGCGGGCGCCGAATACAACGTCACCGCGCGCGGCGCGGTCGAACTCGCGGTCTGCACCGCGCCGGGCGAAGGCCGCGGCACGCCTCGTCTGATCCGCGATGCGGACATGTCGCGCGAAGTACGCGGCAGCGGCAGCAACACCCGCTACATCCGCAACGTGCTGCCGGAAACCGAACCGGCCGAAGGCCTGCTGGTGGTCGAGGTGATCACCCCCGGCGGCCATTGGTCGAGCTACCCGCCGCACAAGCACGACACCGACACGCCGGAGCGGGAAAGCGTGCTGGAGGAAACCTACTACCACCGAATCCGGCCTCCGCAGGGTTTCGCATTCCAGCGCGTCTACACGCCGGACCGGTCGCTGGACGACACCATCAGCGTCGGCGACGGCGACGTGGTGCTGGTGCCGCGCGGCTACCACCCGGTCGGCGCGGCGCACGGCTACGACCTCTACTACCTCAACGTCATGGCCGGGCCGCGCCGCCGCTGGTTGTTCAGCAACGACCCGGAGCATGCGTGGATCGCCGGGCGTTCCGCCCAGGAGCAAGGCTGAGTCATGCGCAGGATCGAACACTTCATCGGTGGCGCCGCCGTCGCCGGAACCTCCGGCCGGCACGGCGACGTCTTCGACCCGAACACCGGCCAGGTGCAGGCGCGCGTGTCGCTGGCATCGGCCGACGAGCTCGACCGGGCGGTGCAGGCCGCCGTCGCGGCCCAGCGCGGCTGGGCCGCGGTCAATCCGCAGCGCCGTGCGCGCGTCCTGTTCGAGTTCAAGCGCCTGCTGGAGGCGCACATGGACGAACTGGCCGAGCTGCTCTCCAGCGAGCACGGCAAGGTGGTCGCCGACAGCAGGGGCGACCTGCAGCGCGGGCTGGAGGTGGTCGAGTTCTCCTGCGGCATCCCGCACCTGCTGAAGGGCGAATACACCCAGGGCGCCGGACCGGGCATCGACGTCTACTCCGCGCGCCAGCCGCTGGGCGTGGTCGCTGGCGTCACCCCGTTCAACTTCCCGGGGATGATCCCGATGTGGATGTTCGGCCCGGCCATCGCCTGCGGCAACGCCTTCATCCTCAAGCCGTCCGAGCGCGATCCTTCGGTGCCGGTGCGCCTGGCCGAACTGATGCTGGAAGCGGGCCTGCCGCCCGGCGTGCTCAACGTGGTGCAGGGCGACAAGGACACGGTGGAGGCGATCCTGCGGCACCCGGAGATCAAGGCGGTCAGCTTCGTCGGCTCCTCCGACATCGCGCAGTCGGTGTACGCGCTGGGCGCCGCCCACGGCAAGCGCATCCAGGCCATGGGTGGAGCCAAGAACCACGGCATCGTCCTGCCCGACGCCGATCTGGACCAGGCCGTGGCCGACATCGTCGGCGCGGCCTTCGGCTCGGCCGGCGAACGCTGCATGGCGCTACCGGTGGTGGTGCCGGTGGGCGAGGACACCGCCGCGGCGCTGCGCGGCAAACTGGTCGCAGCCATCGCCGCCCTGCGCGTGGGCGTGTCCACCGACCCGCAGGCCCATTACGGCCCGGTGGTCTCCGCCGCGCACAAGGCGAAGATCGAGGGCTATATCCAGGCTGGCCTCGACGAGGGCGCCGAACTCGTGCTGGATGGCCGCGGCCTGTCGCTGTCCGGGCACGAGCGGGGGTTCTTCCTCGGGCCTTCGCTGTTCGACCATGTCACCGCCGACATGCGCACCTATCGCGAGGAGATCTTCGGCCCGGTGCTGCAGATCGTGCGCGCGGACACGCTGGAGGAGGCGATCGGGCTGCCCTCGCGCCACCAGTACGGCAACGGCGTGGCCGTCTTCACCCGCAGCGGCGATGCCGCGCGCGAATTCGCCGAGCGGGTGGAAGTGGGCATGGTCGGCATCAACGTGCCGATCCCGGTGCCAGTGGCGTACCACAGCTTCGGCGGCTGGAAGCGCTCCGGCTTCGCGGATCTCAACCAGTACGGCCAGGACGGCGTGCGCTTCTACACCCGCACCAAGACCGTCACCCAGCGCTGGCCCGGCGGCGGGGCGGCCTCCGAACAGAGCTTCGTCATCCCGACGATGCGCTGAACCGAACCGCACCCGGAGCACGTGATCTTGGCCAACGGCATCCTGAAATTCTTCGCCACCGGCGTCGACAGGCCGGAGATCGGCGACCGGGCCGCCATCGACCGGCTGTTCCGCAAGCATCGCCTCCGCGTGATGCTGGCGATCACCCTGGGCTACGGCCTGATCTACACCTGCCGGCTGGCGCTGGGCGTGGTCAAGAAGCCGCTGATCGACGGCGGCATCTTCTCGCCCAACGAGCTGGGCCTGATCGGGTCGGCGCTGTTCTACACCTACGCCATCGGCAAGCTGACCAACGGCTTCCTGGCCGACCACGCCAACATCAAGCGCTTCCTGGCGGCCAGCTTCCTGCTCACGGCGCTGTGCAACCTGGCCATGGGCTTCACCACGGCGCTGTGGGCGGCGGTGCTGCTGTGGGGGCTCAATGGCTGGTTCCAGAGCTTCGGCGCGCCCGGCGGCGTGGTGGCGATGACCGCCTGGTTCTCCAACAAGGAACGCGGCCGCGCCTACGGCGTGTGGAGCACCGCGCACTCCATCGGCGAGGGACTGACCTTCTTGGGGGTGGGCGCGCTGGTCGCGGCGCTGGGCTGGCGCGCCGGCTTCTGGGGGCCGGGCCTGATCGGCGTGATCACCGCGATTGGCGTGTACATGCTGCTGCAGGACCGGCCGCGCACCATGGGCCTGCCCAACGTCAACGACTGGAAGCGCGACCGCTACCAGGAGGTGGCCAAGCCGGACCTGCGGTCGGTGCTGGCGCAGCAGCTGTCGATCCTGAAGATCCCGGCGATCTGGGTCTTGTGCCTGGCCGCCGCGACCACCTACGTCACCCGCTACGCGATCAATTCCTGGGGCATCCTGTACCTGCAGGAAGCGCGGGGCTTCAGCCTGCCCATGGCCGGCACCCTGCTGATGCTGAGCACCCTGGCCGGCATCGCCGGCGCGATCGCATTCGGCTTCATCTCCGACAAGCTGTTCGACGCGCGCCGCCCGCCGGTCAACCTGCTGTTCGGCCTGCTCGAACTGGCCGGCCTGGGCCTGATCTTCTTCGCCCCCACCAGCGTGCCAGTACTGATCGCCGGCATGCTGCTGTTCGGCATGGGCCTGACCGGGCTGGTCACTTCGCTGGGCGGGCTGTTCGCGGTGGATATCGCGCCCAATCGTGTCGCCGGGGCGGCGATGGGAGTGATCGGCATCTTCAGCTACATCGGCGCCGGCATCCAGGAGCAGGTCTCCGGTGCGCTGATCGAGCAGGGCATGACCGTGGTGGACGGCGTCCGCAGCTACGATTTCGGCCCCGCCATCTGGTTCTGGATCGGCTCCTCGGTGGTCTCCACCCTGCTCGCCGCCAGCCTTTGGCGCACCCGGCGCCGGGACTGAAGCATGCATGCCCCTTCCTCCGAACTGCAGGCCATGATCGAAGCGGCGCAAGCCGCGGGCGAGGGGTTGCGCCGCCGCTTCGGCCAGTTGTCCGAGCTCGCCGTGCGCGCCAAGAGCGGACCCGCGGACCTGGTCTCCATCGCCGACGAGGAGGCCGAGCGCACCATCCACGCGCTGCTTGCCCGTGCCCGTCCGGCGTATGCGTTCCTCGGCGAGGAAGGCGGCGCGTCCGGCGGCGCCGAAGCCGCGCAGACCTGGATCGTGGATCCGCTGGACGGCACCACCAACTTCCTGTTCGGTTGCCCGCTGTGGGGCGTGAACATCGCGCTGGCGCGCGAGGGCGAGGTCGTCGCCGGAGTGACCTATCTGCCGGCGCTGGGGGAACTGTTCGTCGCCGAGCGCGGCGCCGGCGCCTGGCTCAACGGCCGGCGCATCCGCGTCTCCGCGCGCGCGCGCCTGATCGAAAGCGTGCTGGCCTGCGGCATCCCCTTCGCCGGCAAGCCGGACCATGCCGTGTTCGCCCGCGAGATGGCGCTGCTGAGCGGCGAGGTCGCCGGCATCCGCCGCACCGGCGCCTGCGCCGTCGACATGGCCTACGTGGCCGCCGGCCGCTGGGACGCCTACTGGGAGCGCGCGCTCAACGCCTGGGACATGGCGCCGGGCGCGATTCTGGTGCGCGAGGCCGGCGGCGCCGTCAGCGGCGTCGGCGGCGCCGCGCTGGATCTCGACGGCGGCAACGTCTGCGTCAGCAACGGCGCGATCCATGCCGTCCTGCTCGAACGCCTAGCCGCCGCACTACGGACCGGGACGACTCCATGACGATGCACCGCCGCAGCTTCCTTTCCGCCGCCGCCCTGGCCGGCCTGTTCGCCGCGCTGCCGCGCGCCATCGCCGGCGCGTTCGGCTACCCGCGCGCGCTGCAGGGGCCGATGGTCGGCGCTCCGGGTCCGGAGCACTTCACCGTCTGGGTGCGCGCCAGCGGCGCGTTCGAGGTGGCGCTGGAGTACGCCACCGACCGCGATTTCCGCGCCGTGGTGCAGGGCCCACGGGCGATGGCCGGCGCCGCCGAAGACGGCTGCGTGGTGCTGCGCGCGGAAGGCCTGCGGCCGGACACCCCGTACTGGTACCGGCTGAAGTACGACGGCGTGGCCGACCGTTTCCAGCCGCTGCCGCACCGCACCCGCACCGCGCCGGCGGGGGCGGCGGATTTCCGCGTCGCCTTCGGTTCCTGCTGCCGCATCCAGTACGACGCGGACCAGCGCATCTGGAACACCGTGCGCGCGCTGGAGCCGGACATGTTCCTCTGGCTGGGCGACAACATCTATGCCGACAGCGACCAGCCCGCCGCCATCGCCGACCTGTACGCGCGCGGGCGCACGGTGGAGCGGCTGGAGCCGCTGCTGCGCTCGATCCCGCAGCTGGCCACCTGGGACGACCACGACTTCGGCTACAACGACTCCGACGGTCTCAGCCCGTACAAGGCCGAGTCGCTGCGCATCTTCAGGCGTTTCTGGGCCAACCCCGCGTACGGCGAGCCGGACAACCCCGGCGTGTACTTCAGGCAGCACTACGGTGGCGTCGACTTCTTCGTGCTCGACGGCCGCTACCACCGCGACCCGACCGACCGGCCCGACAACGCCGGCAAGACCATGCTCGGCGCCAGGCAGAAGGCCTGGCTCAAGCGCGAACTCAAGGCCAGCCGCACCCCGTTCAAGGTGCTGGCGATCGGCGGCGGGTGGTCCTCGGCCGAGAACGAGAAGGGCGGCGATTCGTGGGCGGTCTTCATGACCGAGCGCAACGAGTTGTTCGACTTCATCCGCGACGAGGGCATCGGCGGCGTGGTCTGCGTCTCCGGCGACTCGCATATGGGCGAGCTGAACTGCATCCCCTGGTCCGAGCGCGGCGGCTATGACATCTACGACTTCTGCTCCTCGCCGCTGGCGCAGCTGCCGGCCGCCAAGCACACCCGCCAGGCGCCGGAAGTGCGCGTTCGCGACGTGTGGACGCGCAGCGTCAACGTGGGGCTGCTGCGTTTCGACATGACCGCCGACACGCCGACGCTGACCTATACCCTGCACGACGAGCTGGGCGAAGCGGTATGGGACCCGCTGGTGCTGACCCCGGCCGACCTGGCCAACGGCGTGCGCAGCTGGGACCGCAAGGCCGACCCGGAGGAGCTGCGGCGGCTGCAGCGGTTCCGCCAGGGCAAGGGCTACTACGGCTTCGATCCGGTCGAGGGCTGGCCCGACCGTCCGTACTACGGGGAGGAGTGACCAGGGCCGCCCGGCCGCCGGCGTCAGGTCGATGTCAGGTCGGACCGCCCATCATCGCCGCCATGAGCAGGCCATCCGTTTCCGGGGCGATCGCCCTTGTGCTGGCGCTGGCGGCCGCGCTGGCGGCCTCCGCGTTCCCGCATGCGCGTGCCGGCGACGACGACCACGTCGAGGCGCGCGCCCTGTTGCAGCGGGGCGAGATCCTGCCGCTCAGCCGGATCCTGCAGGTGGTGCAGGCGCGCGTTCCCGGCGACGTGATCGAGGTGGAACTCGATCGCAGCAGCAAGCGCGGCTGGGAGTACGAGGTCAAGGTGCTGACCGCCACCGGCCGCGTGATCGAGGTCGACGTGAACGCGCATGATGGCCGGATCCGCAAGATCGAGGACGATTGATGCGCTGCCTCGTCGTCGAGGACGATCCCGACATCCGCGGCGATCTCGAGCGCGCGCTGCAGGCGGCCGGATTCGTCGTCGACGCGGTGGCCGACGGCGAGACCGCCTGGTTCCAGGGAGACGTCGAGGACTACGCCGCCGCGGTCCTCGACCTGGGGCTGCCGCGGCTGGACGGCCTCTCGGTGCTGCGCCGCTGGCGCGTCGCCGGACGCGCCTTTCCGGTGATCGTGGTGTCCGCGCGCGGGGACTGGACCGAGAAGGTGGAAGGCATCGAGGCGGGTGCCGACGACTACATGGCCAAGCCTTTCGAGATGGGGGAACTGGTCGCGCGCGTGCGCGGACTGATCCGTCGCGGGGCCGGGCGCCTGTCCAGCGTCGTCAGCGTCGGGCGGCTGCGGCTGGACACCACGCGCATGACCGCAGTGTTCGATGGCGCCCCGGCGCGTCTGTCGCCGCTGGAGTTCCGGCTGCTCGACTACCTGGCGCACCAGCCCGGCCGCGCGGTGTCGGCGGGCGAGCTGGCCGACCATCTGTACGGCGGCGGCGAGTCGGGCGACAGCAACGCCATCGAGGCGATCGTCGCCCGGCTGCGGCGCAAGTTCGGTGCCGGGATCATCGTTACGCGGCGCGGCTTCGGCTATCTGCTGGAGCCGGCGCGGTGATGACGCGCTCGCTGCGCTGGCGCCTGCTGCTGGGCGCGGCCGGGGCGATCCTGGCGGCACTGGCGGTCGCATGGGTGTTCATGACCGTGCTGTTCGAGCGCCACCTTGAGCGGCGTCTGGAGACGGAGCTCACCCGCGACGGCCTGCGCCTGGTGGCCGCGCTGGAGATCGCCGCCGATGGCGCGCCGCTGATCCGCGTGCAGCCGATGGATCCGCGCCTGCACACGCCCGCTGGCGGCTATTACTGGCAGGTCTCCAACGCCCGGGGCAGGCTGTACTCGCGCTCGCTCTGGGACGGCGAGCTGCCGCGGTCCGACATGCCGCCCGCCGGCGAGTGGCGCCTGCGTCGCCACGCCGGCCCCTACGGGGAGCCCGTCGTGCTGCTGGAACGCCGGGTCGCACCCGATGCGGACGGCGATGGCGTGCTGATCCAGCTGGCCCAGGACACCGCGCCGCTGACCACGGCGCGGGCGGAGTTCGGGCGCGAGCTGGGCATTTTCCTGGCGCTGCTCTGGCTGGTGCTGTCCGCCGCGGCATGGCTGCAGGTGCGCCTGGGCCTGCGGCCGCTGCGCAAGATCCGCGGTGATCTGGCCGCACTGCACGCCAGCGCGGCGGCGCGGCTGCCGGATCCGGGGTTGCGCGAGATCCGGCCGCTGACCTCGGCGATCAACGCCCTGGCCGATGCACGCGAGCGCGACCTGGAGCTGGCGCGGCGGCGCGCCGCCGATCTGGCCCATGGCCTGAAGACGCCGCTGGCCGCGATGATGGCGCAGAGCCAGCGCGCGCGCGATGCCGGCGCGGACAAGGCCGCCGACGGCCTGGACCGCGCGATCGCCGCGATTCGCCGCGCCGTCGACTCGGAGCTGGCCCGCACCCGCATCGCCGCGGCCAGGCGCGAGCCGGGCGGCCACGTCGCCGTGCGTACCGTGGTCGAGCGCCTGGTGACCGTGCTCGAGCACACCGAGGCTGGGGGCAGGCTCGCCTTCGCCATCGACGTTCCCGCCAGCCTGCAGTTGCCGGTGCACGTCGACGACCTGTCGGAGATCCTCGGCGCGGTGCTCGAGAACGCGGTGCGCCACGCCCGCAGGCAGGTGCGCGTCAGCGGTGTCGGCGGGCCGGAATGGACACGGCTGCGCATCGACGACGACGGGCCGGGCATCGCCAGCGACAAGACGCGCGCCGCCCTGGTGCGCGGCGGGCGCTTGGACGAGGGCGGCACCGGCAGCGGGCTCGGGCTGGCGATCGCCCGCGAGCTGGTGGAAGCGGTCGGCGGCCAGATCGGCCTGTCGGCGTCGCCGCTGGGCGGGCTCGGGGTGGAGTTCCTGTGGGGTCCGGCGCGGTCGGCGTGCCCGGAACGGTCGCATCGCCCGTGATCGGGGGAGGACCGCCGTGTCGCGCTGCCCCCGCGCCGCGGCTGCGTTCCCGACGCAATCTGACAGCGGTCTGACAGCCTTCGCCGCGGCGCCGTCAGCACGCCACGCGCATATTGCCGGTACGCGGAGAGCGGCCGAACTATCCCGGACACCTGGCCCGCGGCCGGCTCCGGCGCCATCCACCCATGGGGAGAGAACAACGTGCTGCAGAAACGCATCGTGCGCATCGCCGCCATCGCCTGCCTGGTTTTGCCGGGGATGGATGTCCTGGCCTCTCCGCCGGAGGCGTCCTTCGTCGTCTTTGGCGACAGTGGCTACATCCCGTCCTACGAGCAGTTCGACGACGACGACGTGCCGATGCGCACGCTGGGCGAATACCTGGCCGTCGAGGCGGAGGAGTGGCTCGAACGCAATCCCTCGCTGGACGGATTCACGCCCACACCGTGGACGTTCGAGTCGGCGCTGGGCAGTTTCGTCCCGGCCAGCGGCATGTATCCGGTCGCCTGGGCGATGGACGACTACTGCAGCACCTGGGGCTGCGATTTCGCCGCCATGGTCGGCGACAACATCTATCCGGACGGTGCCACCCTGGGCGCGGACGGGATTTCGGACGCGCGCCGCTTCCGGCAGATGCTCGACCAGCCGTTCGGGCGGCTCGGCGAGGGCGTGGCGGATTTCCGGATCTACGCAATGCTCGGCAACCACGACTGGCGGATCTCGCGGGAGGCGGCCCTGGCGCAGATGGCCTACCTGCAGCAGCACCCCAAGTTCGAAATGCCGGACCTGTTCTACCGGGTATCCCCGCCGGGGCTGGAGGACCAGCTGGAGCTGTTCGTCATCGACACCGAAATGCTGCTGGCCGGCGCCGCCGTCCACAAGGACAACCTGGACGAGGAAGGCCGCGAGTTCCGCACCGGCGAGATGGAGGAGTGGGACCCGCACATCAGGGCACAGACCGACGCCGAACGGAATATGGTCCCCTGGCTGGAGGACGCGCTCGCGTCGTCCAGCGCGAAGTGGAAGATCGTGATCGGCCATCACGCGCTCTGGTCCGGCGGCGGCAGCAAGTTCGAGAAGGCGCGATCGCTGCGCGAACTGTACCTGCCGATCCTGTGCCGCCATGCCGACGCGTATTTCTCCGGCGACGACCACGTGCTGGAGGCGTACACCGACGGCTGCGAGGGCATCGACGGCGCGCGGCCGGAGCCGCTGCCGGTGTTCGTCTCCGGCGCGGCGTCGAAGTACCGCCCGCTCCACCCCGGGTTCATGGCCCGGCAGGCCGAGGCCAATCCGCAGATCCGCAACCTCTGGTCGAAGGGCGCAACGTGGGGCTTCATGCACGCGCGCACCGACGGCGACACGCTGATCGTGCGCCTGCTGACCACGCCGGGGGACTCCTCCGGCCGGCCGGTGCTGGAGGCGGAGTTCTCCTTCCCACACCGCTCGGCTGCGGCAGCGGACTGAGGCTGGCCGGCGCAAGCGCCTGTCGCGCCGCCTCCGGCCAGGGGCCGCCGCATCTGCCGCCGGTGCGGTTCGGCGCGAGTGCGGCGGGGCCGCGTCCGCTGTTCCTGGGGATGCGGCCGAGCGTGTCCGGGCAAGGCCGGGCGCGGGTGGCCATCGGCGCCGCGCCGGCGGCGCGGCGGCTTGCTACGCTGTGGCGATGGGTTACGAACGCTACGGATCGCCGACGCCCCCCGGCGGCGCGCGCTGGCGCGCGCGGCTGGCGCTGTACTGGAAGCTGGTGCGCGGCGACCGCCCGATCGGCTGGCTGCTGCTGCTGTGGCCGACCTGGTGGGGGCTGTGGCTGGCCGCGGGCGGGGTGCCACCGCTGTGGATCCTGTTCGTGTTCACCGCTGGGGTATGGCTGACGCGCTCGGCCGGCTGCGTGATCAACGACTATGCCGACCGCTGGCTGGATCCACTGGTCGAGCGCACCCGCGAGCGGCCGCTGGCCAGCGGCGCGGTGCGCGGGCGCGAGGCGCTGGCGCTGTTCGCGGCGCTGATGCTGGTGGCGCTCGCGCTGGTGCTCACCCTCAACCGTCTGACGGTCTATCTGAGCGTGATCGGGGTGCTGCTGGCGGCCAGCTATCCCTATCTCAAGCGCTATACCTACCTGCCGCAGGTCTACCTGGGGCTGGCGTTCGGCTGGGGCATCCCGATGGGGTTCGCCGCGGTGCAGGGCGAGGTGCCGCCGATCGCATGGGTGCTGTACGTGGCCAACATCTTCTGGGCCACCGCCTACGACACCTGGTACGCGATGGTCGACCGCGACGACGACCTGCGCGCCGGGGCCAAGTCCACAGCGATCCTGTTCGGCGACCTGGACCTGGTGGCGCAGGGGGTGCTGTACGCATTGGTGTTCGTGGCGCTGGCGCTGGTGGGGCGGCAAGCTGGGCTGGGCGGCATCTACTGGGCCGGGCTGGGCCTGGCGGCGTTGCTGGTGGTCTACGAGTTCCTGCTGGCGCGCTACCGCGACCGCGAGGCGTGCTTCAGGGCGTTCCTGCACAACCACTGGGTGGGGATGGCCGTTTTCGCCGGAATCGCGCTGGACCTGGCGCTGCGCTGAGCGCCGGCGCGCCGGCTCGGCTCCGGCATGGCACACTCGACCCGCCCGCGGGGAGCGGGTCAACCAGGGAAAGCGAAGATGAAATCGATCGGTGGATTGATGTTCGTACTCGGGCTGGGTTCCTTCCTGCTCAATTTCATGAACATGGAGTTCAAGCTGCTGACGTGGATCGACAACTGGGGGCCGACCGTCGGGACGATCATCCGGGTGGTCATGATCGTGGTCGGGGTCGCGCTGTGGGTCCTCGGCAACCGGCAGGAAAAGGCCGTCGCGGCCGGTTGACGCGACGCTGCACGCGCCCGCGTCCCCTCTCTCGGGGCGCGGGCGCGGGTCCGGCAGGGGAACGCGAGCCGGCCGGGCTCCGCAATCTCGACATCGCGGCGGGAGCGCCGCCGCCGCAGGCGCCCACGGATGCCGGCCAGTTCCACCGCCGGCGAGCCGCGCATCGCCCAGTGCCGGGATTCAGGGCGTCCGCGCGCAGACCCAGGCGTCCACGCGGCCGACCCCGGCGCGGTGCAGCGCCCGCGCCGCCGCGTGCAGGGTGGCGCCGGTGGTCATGACGTCGTCGACCAGCGCCACATGCGCGGGCAACCGTCCCGACGCCGCGAACGCCCCGCGCAGGTTGCCGCGGCGCGCCTGCGCCACCAGGCGCGACTGCGGCGCGGTCGCGCGGGTGCGGCGGAGGCCGCCTTCGAGCAGCTCCAGCTCCAGCGCCCGCGCCAGCGGCCTTGCCAGCTCCAGCGCCTGGTCGTAGCCGCGTGCGCGCAACCTGCTGCGGTGCAGGGGCACGGCGATCAATGCCTCCGGGCGGGGCGTCGCCGCCAGCGCCCGCGCCATCCACTGCGCCAGCAGCCTTCCCGTGGCGAGGTCGTGGTGGAACTTGAAGCGCGGCAGCAGGCGGTCGAGCGGGAAACCGTAGACGAAGGCGGCATGCGCCTCGTCCAGCGGTGGCGGGCGCGCCAGGCATGCACCGCAGACCATGCCGGATGCGGCCAGGCCGGCGGCCGGTTCCGGGAGCGGCAGCGCGCAACGGCGGCAGGCCGTGCGGTTCCAGGGCAGGGCGGCCGCGCAGTCGGGGCACAGCCCGTCGGCGGCGCTGCCGGCTTCGCGACAGACCGGGCAGCGCGGCGGGCACAGTGCGCGGCCCAGCCGCGCCAGCCAGCCGTCAACCTGGCGCGCCGGGTTCAGGTTGACAGCCATCGGCATGCTTTCCAGACTGCCGCATCCGCACCGTCGCGTCTGTCGGAAACCTGCCATGCCCGCTGTCAGCCAAGCCGACCCCGCCGCCGCTCCACGCCAGGACTGGAGCCGCAGCGAGGTCGAGGCCCTGTTCGAGCTGCCGTTCCCCGAGCTGCTGCACCGCGCCGCGGCGGTGCACCGGCAGCACTTCGATCCGGCCGAGGTGCAGGTCAGCACCCTGCTGTCGGTCAAGACCGGCGGCTGCCCGGAGGACTGCGCGTACTGCCCGCAGGCGCAGCGCTACCACACCGGGGTCGAGGCCACCAAGCTGATGAGCACCGAGGCGGTGCTGGAGAAGGCGCGCCAGGCCCGCGCCGCCGGGGCCTCGCGCTTCTGCATGGGCGCCGCCTGGCGCTCGCCGAAGGATCGCGACATCCCCAAGGTCGCGGCGATGATCCGCGAGGTGAAGGCGCTGGGGCTGGAGACCTGCGCCACCCTGGGCATGCTCAGCGGCACCCAGGCCGCCGCGCTCAAGGACGCCGGCCTCGACTACTACAACCACAACATCGACACCGACCCCGAGTACTACGGTGCGATCGTCCACACCCGCGAGATGCAGGACCGCCTGGACACCCTGGCGCACGTGCGCGATGCCGGCATGAAGACCTGCTGCGGCGGCATCGTCGGCATGGGCGAGACCCGGCGCCAGCGCGCCGGCCTGCTGTGGACCCTGGCGACGCTGCCGGCGCACCCCGACTCGGTGCCGGTCAACCGCCTGGTGCAGGTGGCCGGCACGCCGCTGGCGGAACGGAACACCGTCGCCGAACTGGACCCGTTCGAGTTCGTGCGCACGATCGCGGTGGCGCGCATCCTGATGCCCAGGTCGATGGTGCGGCTGTCGGCCGGTCGCGAGGAAATGAGCGACGAGCTCCAGGCGCTGTGCTTTCTCGCCGGCGCCAACTCGATCTTCTACGGCGAGAAGCTGCTGACCACCGGCAACCCCGACACCGAGCGCGACCTGGCACTGTTCGCGCGCCTGGGCCTGCGGCCGATGCGGGTCGATGTGGACGCCGGCGGCCACGACCACGGCGGCACCGTGCATGCCGACATCGTCGAATGCGCGGGCCGGAGCCGGGCCGCATGATGCCCTGGTACGCCTGGGCGTACCTCGCGCTGCTGGCGTTGATCGGCCTGGGCAATTTCGCGGCCGGGCTGCGCGGCGGCCGCCGCATGGTGGTGGCGGTGCTGCAGCTGGTGGCGGTCGCGGTGATCGCGCTGGGCGTGGTGCTGTTCTATCGCGGCAGCGGCGCGGGGCTGGGGTTCATGGCCGCGCTGTTCATCGCGGTGCTGGTCCAGGCGCGCAAGTCGGTGGCGGATGCTGCGGAGCTGCGCGAGCGGGACCTGGCGCCGGCGGCGCGCGTCGGCGTGGCGCTGGGCGGGCTTGCGCTGCTGCCGGGGATCGCCCTGGGCGGCCTGGCGGCATGGGCGCAGCAGGGTGGTTGACCGCGTCGACCCGCGCGAACGCATCGCCGCGCTGCGCGCCGAGCGCGCGGCGCGCTCGCGCCTGCGCGCGCGGCGCACCGTCACCCGCCGCGACGGCGCCCGCTGCGAAGTCGACGGCCGCTGGCTGCTGAACTTCTGCGGCAACGATTACCTCGGCCTGTCGCAGCAGTTCCAGGTGGTCAACGCACTGATGGACACCGCCGCGCGCGACGGCGCCGGCGGCATCGCCTCGCATCTGGTCTGCGGCCACCATGCCGCCCACGACGCGCTCGAACGCGAGCTCGCCGACTGGCTGCAGGCGCCGCGCGCGCTGCTGTTCGGCAGCGGCTTCCTGGCCAACCTGGCGGTGATGCAGGCGCTGCTGGGCGAGGGCGACGCCTGCGTGCAGGACCGCCTCAACCACGCCAGCCTGGTCGACGGTGCGCGCCTGTCCGGCTGCCGGCTGCGGCGCTATCCGCATGCCGACGCCGAAGGCGCGCTGCGACAGCTGCGCAGCGTGCCCGGCGGCGCCGCGATACTGGCCACCGACGGTATCTTCAGCATGGACGGCGACATCGCCCCATTGCGCGAACTGGCGCTGGCGGCGCGCGCCCAGCGCGCGCTGATGTACGTCGACGAGGCCCACGCCATCGGCATGGCCGGCCCCGACGGCCGCGGCAGCGTGGCCGAGGCGCGGCTGGAGCTGGACGCGGTGCCGCTGCGGCTGGTCACGCTCGGCAAGGCGCTGGGCGGCTATGGCGCCGCAGTGGTCGGGACGGCCGACCTGATCGAGCACCTGGCCGGCACCGCGCGCCCCTACGTCTACACCACCGCGCTGCCGCCGGCGCTGGCCGCGGCCTCGCTGGCGGCCGTGCAGCTGGCGCGGCGCGAGCACTGGCGCCGCGAGAAGCTGGCCGGGCTGGTGCGGCGGTTCCGCGGCGCGGCGCGCCGGCGCGGCCTCGAACTGCTGCCCTCCGACACCGCGATCCAGCCGCTGCACTGCGGCGGCGATGCGCGTGCGCTGGCGATGTCGAAGCAGCTGGAAGAGGAAGGCTACTGGGTCGCGGCGATCCGCCCGCCCACCGTGCCCGAGGGGCAGGCGCGGCTCCGCGTCACCCTCTCGGCGCTGCACGAGGACGCGCAGGTGGATGCGCTGGTCGAGGCGCTGGCGCGCGCCCACGACCGCGTGCCGCCGCCGGCCGAGCCGGCCGCCGTCCCCGGCGCATGAGCGGCGCGACCGACGTGGCGGCGATGCTCGCCGGCCTGCGCGTGCACGCGCGTCCGGGAGAATACGTGTTCGTGACCGGGACCGACCCTGGCCTAGTCGGCCACGCCGAAGCCAGCGTGCGCGAGGACGAAGGTCTGTGCTGCGTGCTGCGACGCGAATACGCCGACGCAATGGGGCTCGACTACGGCTTCGTGGCCGCGTGGTTGACGCTGGAAGTGCATTCGGCGCTGGAAGCGGTCGGCCTGACGGCGAGGGTGGCCGCGGCGCTCGCCGCGCAGGGCATCGCCTGCAACGTGTTGGCCGGCTTCCACCACGACCACCTGCTGGTACCTGCGCCCCGGCGGGACGACGCGCTCGCCGCGCTGCGGGTGCTGGCGAGGGAGCGCGACCGGTGAGCGCACTGCACGTCGCGGTCGTCGGACGCGGCCCTGCGCTGGTGCTGCTGCACGGTTGGGCGATGCACGGCGGCGTGTTCGCCCCGCTGGTCGAGCGCCTGGAGGACGACTTCACTTTGTACGTCGCGGACCTGCCTGGCCACGGCCACAGCGCCGACGCGACAGCGCCGCTGGCGCTGGAAGACGTGGTCGCCGAACTCGTGTCACGAGTGCCGCCGGCGCTGTGGCTCGGCTGGTCGCTGGGCGGGCTGTTCGCGCTGCACGCGGCGCTGTCGCGTCCGGAAGCGGTCCGCGGCCTGGCGATGCTCTGCGCCAGCCCGCGCTTCGTGCGCGACGACGCGGACGGCGACTGGCGCCATGGCATGTCGGCGGAGATCTTCGCCGGGTTCGCCGCCGGCCTGCGCGACGATTGGCGCGGGACCCTGGAGCGCTTCATCGCCCTGGAGGCGTTCGGTTCCGACCATGCCAGGGAGGAACTGCGCACGCTGCGCGATGCCGTGTTCGCGCGCGGGGAGCCCGCGGCGGGCGTGCTGGCGGCCGGGCTGGAGTTGCTGCAGGCGGCGGACCTGCGCCGGGCGCTGCCGGAGCTGCGCGTGCCGAGCCTGTGGCTGGCGGGCCGCCGCGACCGGGTGGTCGATCCGCGGGCGATGCGCGAGGCCGCCGCGCGCGCGCCGCGGGCGCGCTTCGCGCAGGTCGAGCACGCCGGGCATGCGCCGTTCCTCACCCATGCCGACGACGTGGCGGACGCGCTGCGCCGCTTCGCTGCCGCGGTGAGCCAGTGAACGGGTCGCCGGCGATCGCCGCGTCGGCGGGCGGGAAGACGGCGCGAACGCCTGGCAGGTGCCGGAGCGTCGTTCCCGACTCGCGCTCCGTGCGCCCGGTCCTGGGCCGCGCTCCCGCTTCGTCGCTTCTCCGTCCATGCCTCCGACCGCGGTTCCGATCCGCACCCTGCCGATGAGCCCGATGTTCGACTCCCGCCAGATCCGCCGCGCCTTCGGCCGTGCCGCGCGCAGCTATGCCGGTGCCGCCGACCTGCAGCGCGAAGTCGAGGACTGGCTGCTGGAATCGCTGATGTACCTGGACGACACCGTGCCCGCCACCGTGGTCGATCTGGGCAGCGGACCCGGTCGCGCCGCCGCGGCGATGCAGGCGCGCTGGCCGAAGGCACGGGTGCTCGCGCTGGACCTCGCGCTGCCGATGCTGCGCCAGGCGCTTCCGCGCCGCGGATGGCTGGGCGGGCTGGGCCGGCAGCGCGCGGTGCTGCCGGTCTGCGCCGACGCCGCGGCGCTGCCGCTGGCCGACGGCAGCGTCGACGTGTTGTTCACCAGCCTGTGCCTGCAGTGGGTGGAGGACCTGCCGGCGGCGCTGGCCGGATTCCGCCGGGTGCTGCGGCCGGGCGGACTGCTGCTGTGCTCGACGTTCGGCCACGACACGCTGCACGAGCTGCGCCAAGCCTTCGCCCAGGCCGACCAGGCGCCGCACGTCAGCCCGTTCGCCACCATCGCCCAGTTCGGCGACGCGCTGATGCAGGCGGGGTTCCGCGATCCGGTGATCGACCGCGAGCTGATGCGTCGCGACTACCCCGACCTCGCCGCGCTGATGCGCGAGCTGCGCGCGCTCGGCGCGACCAACGCGCTCGCCACGCGCCGCCGCACCCTCACCGGCCGTGCGCGCTTCGCCCGCGCCGCCGCCGCATACGAACCGCTGCGCGGCCCCGGCGGGCGCCTGCCGGCGAGCTGGGAGGTGATCACGGCGATGGCCTGGGCGCCCGATCCCGGGGCACCGATCCGCGAGCGCGGCGCCGAGATCGCCAGTTTCCCGGCCGACCGGATCCCGCTGCGCAGGCGGCGGTGAGTGGGCCATCTGGCGGGGGCGCGCCATGCGCGCGAAGGCCCGGTGCCGGCTGCAGCATCCGGGATTTGCCGCCACCCCGATCGGAACCGCCCGCGGTTTTCGCGGCCATGGGCCGCTCCTACAGGGGCGGGGTATCGGGCTGTAGGCGCGCGCCATGGGTGCGAAGACCGGCGCCGGCTGCCGCGTCGCCCAGGATTCAGCGGCTCCGCCCTAGACTCGCGGCAACCGGACTCTTGCCCATCGTCATGCGTTCACGCCTGCCCGCACTTCTCGCCGCCGCCCTCCTCGCCGCATCCGCGCCGCTGCTGCTCGCGCAGCAGCGCGGGGAGATCGACCTGTCGGGGATCGATCCGGCGTTGGTTCTGGCCAGCGCCGAGGACGTGATGATGCGCGCGCCGGATCGCGACATCGATGCGCTCTACCAGGCGGTGCGCAGCGCCTCGGAATCGGAGACCGAGGCGCGGACGCTGTGCGCCCTGTTCGATCCCGATGCGGACCGCAGCCTGTTGGGCATGCAGCGCGCGGCCAGCGCACTGGGGCCGGCCAGCCAGGAGCGCTTCGTCGGCGCGGTAGCGGCGATCGCCGTCAACGGTACCCAGGGCCAGCGCCAGCCCTACGATGCCGCAGCCGCCGAGCAGGTGCTCAAGCAGGCGGGCGTGACCGCGATGCTGTTGCACGACGGCTTCATGACCGGCATGGCCGCCACCGGCAGCGATCCGGGCAGCCAGGCCGCGCGCTGCCGCTCGTTCCGGCAGCTGGTCGACGTGCTGCAGGACTTCACCCGCGACCAGCGCGCCGCCGCCACGCGCTTCCTGCTGTTGGAGGGCCTGACCCGGTACGGCAGCGAGCTGTAGGAGTGCGCGGTGCGCGAAGGCGGGAGCGTCTAGCCGGAGACCTGGCCCGTCCAGTCCTCGAGGTTGTAGTAGTTGCTGACCCGCGCGATGC
>NZ_JACCKA010000065.1 GCF_013425525.1 Luteimonas salinisoli
CTGCAGGGCACGGCGACCGGCTACAGCAGTTCGGCCGGCGGGCTGGCCGCGACCGCCAACGGCGGCTTCAGCGACGCCAGCGGCGACTTCGCCACGGCGCTGGGCTACGGCGCGGAGGCGAGCAACACCCGCACCACCGCAGTGGGCATCTCGTCGGTGGCCAGCGGTACCAATGCGACTGCGCTGGGCAACACCTCGACCGCCAGCGGCAACGTGAGCGTGGCGGTGGGCAGCAGCTCGCGTGCGACCATGCTCAACAGCACGGCGGTGGGCGGCAGCTCGTGGGCGACGGCCGACAACACCACGGCGGTGGGCCAGTTCGCCTGGGCGACGTCGGCCGGTTCGACGGCGATCGGCCGCGACTCGTACGCCTACGGCGGGATCAACGCCACGGCGGTGGGGCTGAGCGCCTGGGCCAACGGCGCCAACAGCGTGGCGCTGGGCTCGGGTTCGCGCGCGAACGAGGAGAACGTGGTGTCGGTGGGCAACGGCACCGGTTCGGGCGGCTACCCGGCCACGCGCCGGATCATCAACGTCGGCGACGGCGTGGACGACAACGACGCGGTGAACATGGCGCAGCTCAACTCCGTCGCAGACGACCTCGGCGAGCTGAGCGACAGCGCGGTCGTCTACGACGACGACAGCAAGGGAACGGTCACCTTCGCCGGCGACGACGGCACGGTGCTGACGAACGTGGCCGCGGGCGAGGTGAGCGAGGACAGCACAGACGCGGTCAACGGCAGCCAGCTGTTCGAGACCAACCAGCGCGTCGACGTGGTGGAAGGCCAGGTCGCGGACCTGGACGACCGCGTCGGCGACGTCGAGGGGGTGGTCGCGAACGCGGTGTCCTACGACGACGACAGCCGGGCCACGATCACGCTCGACGGCGACGACGGCACCGTCATCACCAACGTCGCGGCCGGCGCCATCGGTGCCGGCAGCACCGACGCGATCAACGGCGGCCAGATGTACGGTGCGCTGCAGAGCGCGGCGGACGTGATCGGCGGCGGCGCCACGGTCACCGCGTTCGGCACCATCGCGGCGCCGACGTATTCGATCCAGGGGGCGAACTACTACTCCATCGGCGATGCGCTGGGGGCGCTGGACGCGCAGATCAGCCAGCTCGACCTGCGCGTTTCGACGGTCGGTTCCGACGCCGGCAACGGCGGCATCGGCAATCGCGCCGCCGTCGATGGCGCCCCCACGGGCAACGCCGCCAAGGTAGGCGCCGGCAGCAACGGCGTCGCGGTCGGCGCCAACGCCACTGCCAATAGCAGCAACGGCATCGCGGTGGGCGGCAACGCCTATGCGCACGGCCCGAACGACACCGCCATCGGCGGCAACGCGCGGGTCGAGGCCGACGGCAGCACCGCGGTGGGCGCCAACGCCACCGTCACCGCGGCGGCCACCAATGCCGTGGCGATGGGCGAGGGCGCCAGCGTCAGCGCTGCATCGGGCACCGCCATCGGCCAGGGCGCCTCGGCGACCGCCGAGGGCGCGGTGGCGCTGGGCCAGGGTTCGGTCGCCGACCGCGCCGATGCGGTGTCGGTGGGCAGCGCCGGAAACGAGCGCCAGGTCACTAACGTGGCCGCAGGCACCTCGGACACCGATGCCGCCAACGTCGCGCAGGTACGGTCCACCGCAACCGAGACGCTCAGCTCGGCCAACGCCTATACCGATGCCCAGGTGGCCGCGTGGCACGACAACTTCGACGCCTTCCAGGGCGACGTCGAGCGGCGTTTCCACGACCAGGACCGCCGCATCGACCGCCAGGGCGCGATGGGCGCGGCGATGCTGAACATGGCCACCAGCGCCGCCGGCATCCGCACCCAGAACCGGGTCGGCGTGGGCGTCGGCTTCCAGGGCGGCGAGAGCGCGCTGTCGGTCGGCTACCAGCGCGCGATCAGCGACCGCGCCACGGTGACCCTGGGCGGCGCGTTCAGCGGCGACGAGAAGTCGGTGGGCGTGGGTGCCGGCTTCGGCTGGTGACGAAATGATGCGCGGACCGCTCCCCCGGCGAGCACAGGGGGCGCCGGGAGAGCGGCCGCGGTTTTCATGCTAGTGACGAACAGTCATGGGAAAGTCCATACATGCGAGGAGAAGTGTCGATGAAGCGTAAGACCCTGTTGTGTGCCGCGATTGCAGCGGCGATCGGAATCCCGGCGGTGCATGCCGCCGGCCAGGAAGCCAGGATCGGCCAGTCGCGTATCGCGCAGCCCGCGGCCGAGGCCCAGGCCGGCGCCCGCGTGATCGTCAAGTACCGCAGCGGTACGCTGGAGAGCACCAGCAACATGGCCAAGGCCCGCGCGGTCGAGTCGGCCGCTGCGCGCGCGGGCGCCGGCGTCAGGTCCGCCCGCGGCGGTGCCGTCTCGGCCACCCACATGCGCCGCCTCGGCGTCGGCGCCGACCTGTTGCGCCTGTCGCAGAAGCTCGAGCGCAGCGCGCTGGAGACCCTGGTGCGGGAGATCTCCGCGGATCCGGCGGTGGAGTACGCGGTGATTGACGAGCGCGACTACGCCCTCGGCCCGGTGCGCCGGGCCACGGACGCGCAGCCGCAGTTCACTCCGGACGATCCGTTCTTCGCCCAGTACCAGTGGAACTTCCGCACCGACAACCCCGGCGGGATCGA
>NZ_JACCKA010000066.1:0-20074 GCF_013425525.1 Luteimonas salinisoli
AACAGCGACAGCCGCAACCACAGCCGCAGCAGGAGGCGCCGCCGCCGATCGCGGCCCCGGTCTCCGCGGCGGCAGCGCCCGCTGTCGCCGCCATGGAGATCGACGCCCAGCGCTGGCCGGACCTGCTCGGCGGGCTGGCGCTGCGCGGCCCGGTCCGGGAGCTGGCAGCGCACACCGCGTTCGTGGGCTATGCCGACGGCGTGCTGCGGCTGGCGCTGCCGGCCAGCGACGACCATCTGAAGACGCCGTTCCTGATCGGCCAGTTCGCCCAGGCGCTGGCGCCGCGCTTCGGCGGCGTCCCGCAGATTCGCTTCGAGGCGGCGGCGGATGGCGGAGCCGAGACCCTGCACGCGCGCCATGCGCGCCAGCGCGACGCCCGCCAGAACGCCGCCGAGAGCGCATTCCTCGACGATCCGGACGTGCAGCGGCTGATGACGCAGCACGGCGCGCAGGTGGTGCCGGACTCGATCCGTCCGCTCGACGAACGCTAGACGACAATGCACGCCGGCCCGATTCGCCCGCGCCGGCATCCGCAGCCTTCCCACCAGCCCGAGGTAGCCCCCATGCGTGGAAACATCGCCCAGTTGATGCAGCAGGCGCAGAAGATGCAGGAGAACATGCAGCGCGCCCAGGAGGAGCTGGCCAACATCGAGGTCACCGGCGGCGCCGGCGGCGGCATGGTCAGCGTCACCCTGTCCGGCCGCATGGAGTGCCGCAAGGTGCGGATCGATCCGAGCGCGCTCGCCGATCCGGAGATGGCCGAGGACCTGATGGCGGCCGCGTTCAACGACGCGGTCAACAAGGTCAACGCCGAGTCGCAGGAGCGGATGGCGGCGGCGACCGCCGGCATGGCCATGCCCCCGGGCATGAAGATGCCGTTCTGACGGGCGCCGGCATGCGGGCTCCATGCGACGTGGAGCGGAGCCTGCCGGGCCGTTGCGGCTCCGGTTCGGTGGGCCTTGCGGACGGGCAGGGCCGGCTCCGCGGTTCAGGGTTCGGGCGCGCGCGGCGGCGGGCAGGCGCGTCTCCCTGTTCTCCGACCCCGGTGCCCGCGCAGCAGGACGGATTCCGCACATGACCGTCTCGCTGCTCGAACGACTCATCGAAGCCTTCCGCGTGCTGCCCGGCGTTGGCCAGAAGACCGCGCAGCGCATGGCCTACCACGTCCTGGAACGCCAGCGCGAGGGCGGTGCCAGGCTGTCGGCTGCGCTGGCCGAGGCGATCGAGCGCGTCGGCCACTGCGAACGCTGCCGCGACTTCAGCGAGGCAGCGATCTGCCCCGTCTGTGCCAGCGCCTCGCGCGACCGGCACCAGCTGTGCGTGGTGGAATCCCCCGCCGACCGCCTGGCGATCGAGCAGGCCACCGACTACCGGGGACTGTATTACGTGCTGCAGGGCCGTCTCAGCCCGCTCGACGGCATCGGCCCGCGCGAGCTCGGTCTCGACCGCCTCGTGGCGCGGCTGGGCGAGGGCGAGGTGCAGGAACTGATCGTCGCCACCAATCCCACGGTCGAGGGCGAGGCCACTGCCCACTACCTGGCGCAGCTCGCGCGCCAGCACGGTGTGCGCCCGAGCCGGCCGGCGCACGGCCTGCCGCTGGGCGGCGAACTCGAGTACGTCGACCGCGGCACCCTCTCGCACGCGTTCGGGAGCCGGAGCGAGGTGCCCTGAAGGCAGGGAATCGAGAATCGGGAATCGGGAATCGGTAGAGCGCCGTCTTCCGTGCCGACCTGCGCCCGGCGCAAGAGGTGCGGGATCGCTTGCGCTACGATTCCCGATTCCCGATTCCCGATTCCCGCCCATGGACACCATCTTCCACAAGATCATCCGCCGCGAGATCCCGGCCGAGATCGTCTACGAGGACGAACACCTGGTCGCGTTCCGCGACATCGGCCCGCAGGCGCCCGTGCACGTGCTGTTCGTGCCGAAGCAGACCATTCCGACCCTGGATGCGGCGAAACCGGAACACGCCGAGCTGATCGGCCGCCTGGCGTTGGCCGCGGCCGAGTACGCACGCAGCGAGGGTTTCGCCGAAGCCGGCTATCGCGTGGTCATGAACTGCAACGGCCACGGCGGGCAGACGGTGTACCAGCTGCACCTGCACCTGCTGGCCGGCGCACAGCTCGGGCATTTCGGCGCCGCCTGAGCGGCGGCGCCAGGCGCGGACGTTACCACCACCACCAGCCGCGCCAGGGGTAGGGGTCGTGGTGCACGATCACCCGCACGTCCTCGCGCTCGGGCCAGAGGTAGACCACGTCCGCGTCGATCCGCGGGAACCGATAGTCGTATTCGCCGATGCTGCGGTTCTCGTAGCCCTCGATGCGGCCGGTGAAGGTGACCTCGCGATCGACGGCGAATACCGCCGGATCGTAGAAGCCGGGGCGGCAGGCCAGGAAGCGGCCGCCGGTGGCCTCGCTGGCGCGGTCCGGCCTACCGCTGGCATCCAGCCGGGTCGACAGCATGGTGAAACAGGTGCGCGCCGCCTGCGGCTCGACCTCGATCACGCGGCCGCCCCAGCGCACGCTGGCACCGGTGCGGTCGCCGGCGGCGGCGTCCTCGGGGGTGATCGCCGGATAGTCGCCGCGCAGCGGGACCGGCTGGGTGGCGCAGCCGGCGAGCAGCGCACCGGCGAGGAGTACGGAAGCGGAAGCGCGGGTCTTCATCGGGAGTTCTCCGGGGCCGGCGTGCGGTCGGGGCGGTGGGCGCGCAGGTCGCGGGCCAGGGCCCGGGCCGAGTCGGCATCGCCACCGCCATCAGCGTAGCGCCATCGTTCGAAACGTGCGCTGAGCGCCGCCAGCCGGGTGGCGCCGGGACGGGCGGCCAGCACCCGCGAGACCCAGCGCCCGGCCGGCTCGTGCGCCTCGCGCCCCAGGCCCAGCCGCGCATAGCGCCGGCCCAGGCGGCGCCAGGCGCGCAACACCGGGTCGCGCTCGCGCTCGCCGCGCGCCACCAGCCACAGCATCCACGCCAGCGCCAGCCCGCCGAGCGCCGCGAACAGGACGATCAGCTGCTGCGGCGAGAGCCGGTCGATGCCGAACGGCTGCAGCAGGCGCTGCTGGCGGGCGGCGTCGAAGCCCAGCATGAAGTCGTTCCAGCCGCGCCGCATCCAGTCGCCGAAGTCCAACACCGGGCGCATGCGCACCAGCGACTCGAACGCGCCCGGCGGCAGGTCCTCGATGGTGTCGTAGATCCGCTCCGGCGCCACCGCCGCGGTGGGGTCGACGCGCACCCAGCCGCGTCCCTCGAACCAGACTTCCGCCCAGGCGTGCGCATCCATCCGCCGCACCACCCAGTAGTCCCCGAAGCGGTTGTAATACCCGCCGACGTATCCGGTGACGACCCGCGCCGGGATTCCGGCCGCCCGCATCAGCACCACGAACGCCGAGCTGTAGTGTTCGCAGAATCCCTGCTGCTGTTCGAAGAGGAATTCGTCCACCGCGTGCCGGCCCGGCAGCGGCGTGGCCAGGGTGTAGGCGAAGTCGCCGCGGATCCAGTCCAGCATCCGCTCGATGATGGCGCCGTCGTCGTCGCCGGCCTCCAGGCGCCATTGCCGCGCCAGCGCCACCGCACGGGGGTTGAAGCCCTCGGGCAGCCGCAGCGCCATGCCGCGCAGCATCGGCCCCAGCTCCGGCTCGAGCGTTCGCGGTGGCGCCGAACGCATGCGCCAGCGCCGCAGCGAGCTGAGCGGGCGCTCGGCGCCCATGCTGTAGTCGTGGGCCAGGCGTACCCCCTCCGGGGCGTCCAGCGGAAGTTCCAGCGCGACCACGTGACGGCGGTCGGTGGGTTCGACCTCGACGTCGTACTCCCAGACCGGCGAACCGCGCTCGGATTCGGCCGGAGGCAGGCCGGCCAGCCAGTCGGCGCGCGTCCAGCTGCGCCCGTCGTAGTGCACCAGCACCGGGCCGCGCCAGTACATCTGCTCGCGCGTCGGGACTGCGCCATGGAACTGCACCCGCAGCGCCGGGGAATCGTCGGCGAGCAGGTCGATCCATTCGCCGGGGGTCATGGAGTCGGACAGTCCCGGTCGCGCCACGGCGCGCTCCGGTACCCCCCAAAGCGGCGTGCCGATCCGCGGGAACAGCCAGAACGCGGTCAACGCCAGCGGCAGGCCGACGGCCATCAGCCGCCCGACCGTCGCCAGTTGGCGACGCGCCGCAGCGCCGTTCCCCGCCGGGTCGCCGGACTCCAGTTCCGCCAGCCGCAGCAGCGCGGCCAGCGCCAGCACCGCTCCGCCGAGGCCGAGGGCCAGCGACAGCGGCCCCTGGTCGAGCAGGAAGGTCGCGAACGGCGCGAACAGTGCGAACCCGAGCAGGCTGCGCCCGTCGCGGAGCGTGAACAGCTCCACCGGCTTGATCGCCAGCATCGCTGCCAGCATCGCGCAGCCGGTATCGCGGCCGAAGACGAAGCGCGAGGTCGACAGCACCAGGCCGATCAGCGCCAGCGCCAGCAGCAGCCGCAGCCAGCCCGGCACCCGGTAGCGCCATGAGACCGCGGCCACCAGCAGCGCCAGGCCGCCGATCCCCGCGCCGGCCTGCCCCGGCAACTGCAACAGCAGCGGCAGCAGACAGACCATGGTGGCGGCCAGCGCCCAGGCGCGGCTGCCGGCGTCGAGTGGCGGCGACCGGCGCTCAGCCATGCGCCGGTCCCGCTGGCAGCAGCGCCAGCGCGCGCAGGCAGGCGTGGCGATGCTGGGTGCCGCTCGCGGGCCCGAGTGCGGGCTGGCTGGGCAGGACCAGGCGATAGCGGCGCTGGTCGCGTTCGGCTTCGTCGACCCAGCGCGCGAGCCGCCGGATCCGGTCCTCCCAGGGCAACGGGCCCAGCTGTCGCCAGTCCAGCACTACGTCCGCGCCCTGCGGCTGCTCGTACTCGCGGACCAGCAGGGCGTCGCGGCGCGCCGACGGCTTCCAGGCGATCGCCCGGCGCGAGTCGCCGCGGCGCCAGGCGCGGAGGTGGTGGACGTCGTCGCCCGCAGGGTGCAGGCGTGCCTGGGCATTGTCGCCGGCGCCTTCGGGCAAGGGCGGCCCGTGCGCCTCCGGCGCCGGGTAGACCAGCAGCGGCGCCTCCGGCCATACCCAGGCCCAGGCGCGCGCGAGTCCAAGCGGGCGGGTCGTGGAGATGCGTATGCGTTCGAGGTCGTACCAGCCGCGGTCGACGGTCGGCAGCTCCAGCACCGCCTCCCCGGCACCCTGATCGAGCGATAGCCTGGCGGCCGCGGCCCCGCTCTCCACGCGCAGCCCGCGGCGCTGCCGCCGCGGGTCGGCGCGCACGTGGACGCGCAACTGCAGGGGTCGTCCCGCGGCGACCGGCTCGGCGCCGGCCGCGTGCACGGCCAGCGCGCTCAGCTGCAGGTGCGCCCCGAGCAGGCTGGCCATCGCTGTGCCGGCCAGCAGCAGGCAGAGCAGCAGCGCGGGGTTGTTGTTGTAGTTCAGCGCGCCGACGCCCATGGTCGCCAGCAGCACGAAGAAGAACAGGCCGAAAGGGGTGGGCAGCACGTAGACGCGGCGGCGATCGAACACGACCGGCAGCGCCTCCGGCCCGCGCGGGCGCGCCAGCCGCGACAGGCGCTGCACGGTGCCGGCGAGCCAGCGGCCGCCGGCCTGCGTGGCCGTCGTCATGCCCGCCCGCCCGTCCCCGCGCGTGTGCGCGGCGGCGGCGCGCGGTCAGTCCACCGGGACCGCATGCAGGATCGCCTTGGCCAGCGCCGGACTGTCGCCGGCCTCCGATTCGGGCACCAGCCGGTGCGATGCCACAGCCGCGAACAGCGCCTGCACGTCCTCGGGCAGCACGTGGCGGCGGCCGAGAAGGAGGGCGTAGGCGCGCGCCGCATGCAGCAGGGCGATGCCGGCGCGGGGCGACAGGCCGACGCGCACGCCGCCATGGTGGCGGCTGCGTTCGACCAGGGCCTGGACGTAGTCGACCAGCGCGTCGCTGGCGTGCACGGCGCGCGCGGCCTGGCGCAGCCGCACCACCTGCGCGGCATCGAGAACCGGTTGCGCCTGTGCGATCAGGCCGCGCCGGTCGCTGCCCGCCAACAGCGCGCGCTCGGCGTCGCGGCCCGGGTATCCCAGGCTCAGCCGCAGCAGGAACCGGTCCAGCTGCGAGTCGGGCAGGGGGTAGGTGCCGGCGAGGTCCAGCGGATTCTGCGTGGCGATCACGAAGAACGGCTCGGGCAGGCGGTGGGTGCTGCCGTCGATGCTGACCTGGTGCTCGGCCATGGCCTCGAGCAGCGCGCTCTGGGTGCGCGGCGGCGCGCGGTTGATCTCGTCGGCGAGCAGCACGTGTGCGAACACCGGGCCGGGATGGAACTCGAACTTGCGGCTCTGCGCGTCGTACACCGACACGCCGATGATGTCGGAGGGCAGCAGGTCGGAGGTGAACTGCACGCGCTGGAAGCCCAGCCCGAGGGTCGCCGCGAGCGAATGCGCGAGGGTGGTCTTGCCCAGCCCGGGCAGGTCCTCGATCAGCAGATGGCCGTCGGACAGCAGCGCGACGAACGCCAGCCGGACTTCCTGCGCCTTGCCCAGCACCAGGGTGTTGACCTGCTGCTGCGCGGCCTTGAGCGCGTTCAACAGATCGTCGGTTAGCATGTCGGCATGCGCGGGGGATACGGACATCGGCGATCTCCGGCGTGGAGGGCGGGGCTCCAGACTGCGATGCGCGTCACGACGTTCCGGACACGCCCGATCGAACCATTACCACACCAGCGAGTGTAACGAGGTCGCGTGCGGATGCCGAATGCCGTGGACATGCGTGGGGACGATGTGCGCACCCTCCAGGCGCGCCGCGCATTCCTGTGGCTGTGGGGCGCCGTGTGCTTGCTCAAGCTGGCGCTCGCCACGCAGTTGCCGCTGTTCGTGGACGAGGCGTTCTACTGGCAGGAAGGGCAGCATCCCGCCTGGGCATACTCCGACCTTCCCGGCCTGACCGCGTGGCTGATCCGCGTCGGGGTCGAGGTGGCCGGCAACACCCATCTCGGGGTGCGGCTGCCATTCCTGCTCATCGCCGCTGCGCTGCCGTGGCTGATGGTCCGGATCGTGGAGCGCGAGTTCGACGAGCGCAGCGCCTGGCTGGCCGGCAGCGCCACGGTGCTGCTGCCGCTCGCCGGCACCCTCGGCCTGCTGGCGCTGCCCGACGTGCCGATGGCCCTGGCCACGCTGCTGTGCCTCGATGCCGGGGCGCGCCTGCTGCGCACGGTGGACTACAACGCCGCGCTGTTGCTGGCGCTGGGCCTGGCGATCGGCGCGCTGAGCCACTACCGCTTCATCGCCGTGATCGGGGTCGGTCTCGTTGCCCTGGCCTGCCTGCCCGAGGGCAGGCGCGCGCTGCGTGATCCGCGGGTGTGGATCGCAGTGGCGTTCGGCGCCGCCGCATGGGTGCCGCTGCTGGCCTGGAACCTCGACAACGCCGAGGCCGGCCTACGCTTCCAGCTCGTCGACCGCCATCCCTGGGCGCTGCATCCGGAAGGGATCCTGTTCCTGCCGCTGCAGATGCTGCTGGTCACCCCGCTGTTGTTCGCCGCGCTGCTGTGGGCTGCCTGGCGCACGCTGCGCGGCGGCGCTGCGGTGCCGCGGCTGTTCGCGCTGCTGGGCGGCCTGATGGTCGGCGGATTCTTCGGCCTCGGCTTCTTCGCCGACACCGAGCGGGTGAGCTTCCACTGGCCGCTGCCCGGGTACCTGGCGCTGCTGCCGCTGCTTCCGGCGCTGCTCGACGCCTGGCCGCGCTGGCTCCGCCGCGCCACCTGGGCGCTGGCCGCCGCCGGGCTGGCGTCGATCCTGGGCTACTACCTGGCGGTCTCGATCCCCGGGGTGCGTGCGCAGAGCGCGGCGCTCAAGTGGTACCCGTCCAATTTCGCCGGCTGGAGCACGCTCGCCGAGGCGGTGGAGGAGGCCCGCGCCGGGATGCCGCCGGAGACGCGGATCGTGGCTGGCAACTTCAAGATCGGCGCCGAACTCGGTTTCGCGCTGGAGGACCCGCGGATCCCGGTGCTCGACCATCCGCTCAACCGAGCCCACGGGCGCGCTCCGCAGCTGCAGCTCTGGGGCCTGCACACCCGCGGCCGTTCCGACTGGGGGGACGCGCCGGTGCTGCTGGTGGTCGGCGCTACGGACGTGCCCTATCGCGAGCTGTTGCAGCGATACCAGGCGCTTTGCCAACGGGTCGGGCCGCTGCCGCCGCCGCGCGTGCTGAACATCGACCACGGGCGCCAGCGCTTCCTGCTGTTCGCCCTGGACGGCGCCACGAAGCGGGGCGGGGGCGCATGCGTGACCCCGGCGCTGGCCTGGATCGACGCGCCGGTGGGCGGGGCCACGGTGCAGCGGCCGTTCGAGGTCACCGGTTGGGCCTTCAAGGAAGGCGTCGGCCTGTACCGCGTGGAAGTGACGCTCGACGGCGAGGTCGTCGCCGAGGCCGAGTACGGGTTGCCGGCGCCGGGCGTGGCGGGCTACTGGGGAACCTCGGCCGATCCCTCGCATCCGGACGTCGGTTTCCGCGCCACGGTCGGCACCGACGTGCCGCTGCCGCCCGGCCGCTACTGGCTGGGGCTGCGCCTGCATGGTCGCGACCGCAGCGTCGAGGACTGGAGCGAGCAGCCGCTGCTGATCGAGTAGCGCGGGTCAGGGAACGGCGAATCCCGCTTCGCGCAGCAGCCGGGCGGTGGCGATCAGCGGCAGGCCGACCAGTGCCGTCGGGTCCTGGCTGGAGATCGTCTCGAACAGCGCGATGCCCAGGCCTTCGGCCTTGAAGCTGCCCGCGCAGTCGAGCGGCCGCTCGGCGTCGACATAGCGTTCGATCTCCGCGCCGGTCAGGGCGCGGAAGCGCACCTCGGTCACGTCCAGGGCCTCCAGGCAGCGGCCGTCGCCATGATGCAGCGCCACCGCGGTCAGGAAGCGTACCCGCGCCGCGGACATCATCGCCAATTGCCTGCAGGCGGCTTCGCGGCTGCCGGGCTTGCCGATCGGAGCGCCGTCGAGTTCGGCGAGCTGGTCGGATCCGATCGACCAGGTGCCCGGTGCCGCGGCCGCGGCCGCCTTGGCGCGCGCCAGCCGCCGTACCAGCGCCGGCGGCGACTCGCCCGTCCGCGGCGATTCGTCGACCTCCGGCCGCACTACCTCGAAGGCCAGCCCCAGGCGCTGCAGCAGCGCCCGGCGGTAGGGGGAGGTGGAGGCGAGCACCAGCCGCATGACGCCGGGGTCTCAGTGCAGCGGCGCGCGGGCGCGCTCGATCTGCAGCAGTTGCTGGTCGATGCGCTGGCGTGCGGCGTCGATCGACCGGCGCACCGTCTCCAGCTGTTCCACGCTCGCATCCGCGCCGTACTGCTGCAGCCACAGGCGTTGGCGCAGCATCTCCTGCATCGCCTCGCGCACCGGATTCTGCTCGTCGCCGGCCACCGCCTCGATCTCGGCGCGCGCGGCGCGCAGCCGGTCCTCGAGCGCGTCGGCGGCATCGAGCAGGCCCGAGAGCACGTGCTGGCGGCGACCGCTGCGGCGGCGCCTGAACAGCAGCCAGCAGGCCGCCAGCACGGCGGCCGTCGAGAGCAGGACGAGAATCGGCAGCAAGTCGGTGGTCCCCCTGAGCGGACGGCCAGTCTGCCGCGGCGCCGGTAGCGGGGCAAATTGCCCGGGAGGACAAGGGCTTGCGGCACGCGGCGGCCGCAGCCCGGGTTTGACAGCCGCCGGGGCGGCGCCTAACATTCCGCCTCTTATGTCCGCGGAAGTGCCCGAGGTAGTCGATGCGTGGCGGATGGTCGCCGCGGATCGGGTGTTCGAGGGGCGCCTGCCGTTGTCCGGCATGGCGCGGCTGGAGGGGGCGGTGCTCGACCATGCCGGCGAGGCGGTCTTCTCGCTGGAGTTCGGCCGCGATGCGCTGCGGGTGCCGTATGCGGAACTGCGGATCGAGGCCGCGCTGCCGCTGCTGTGCCAGCGCACGCTGCAGCGGTTCCTGCATCCGGTGCGGATCGAGCAGCGCTTCGGCCTGATCCGCGACGAGGCCGACGAGGCCGCGCTGCCGCCGGGCTACGAGGCGTTGCTGCTGGCCGAGGACGGTCGCATGCGCCCGGCGGAGCTGGTCGAGGACGAGCTGATCATGGCCGTCCCGCTGGTGCCGGTGGCGCCGGGGTCGGAAGCGGTCGAGCGCGACTGGCCGGCGCCCGAGGACGAGGAAGCGCGCGCCAACCCGTTCGCGGCGTTGGCGGCATTGAAGAAACACTGAACATCACGAATCTGTTGCTGGAGCGTTCCCATGGCTGTGCAGAAATCCCGCGTCTCTCCCTCCCGCCGTGGCCAGCGCCGGGCCCACGACAAGCTGTCGGCGAAGCAGCTGTCGACCGATCCGACCACCGGCGAGATCCACGTGCGTCACCACGTCACCGCCGACGGCTACTACCGCGGCAAGCAGGTGATCCAGGTCCGGTCGAAGGTCGCCGAAGAAGACTGATGGCCGCGCGCGCCGGCCGCCGCGGCGGTCCGGTGCGCCCCCTGGAGCCGCGGCCCCGGCCCGGTCCCTTCGCAACCGCCCGCGCCGCCGGCGCCGGGCATTCCGGCCGAGGACACCCTCCCAGATGAGCGAATCGGGTTCGACTCCGCGCGTCTACTCGCGCATCGCCGGTACCGGCAGCTACCTGCCGGCCAAGGTGCTGACCAACGACGATCTGTCGAAGATCGTCGACACCAGCGACGAGTGGATCGCCGCGCGCACCGGCATCCGCCAGCGCCACATCGCCGCCGACGGCGAGACCACCGGCGACCTCGCCTACCATGCGGCGGTGCGCGCGCTGCAGTCGGCCGGGGTGGAGGCGGACGAGCTGGACCTGATCGTGCTCGGCACCACCACGCCCGACCTGATCTTCCCGTCGACCGCCTGCCTGCTGCAGCATCGGCTCGGAGCCAACGGCTGCGGCGCATTCGACGTCAACGCCGCCTGTTCCGGGTTCCTGTACGCGCTGTCGGTGGCGGACAAGTTCATCCGCAGCGGCGATGCCAGGACCGTGCTGGTGGTCGGCTCCGAGACCCTGACCCGGATGGTCGACTGGACCGAGCGCACCACCTGCGTGCTGTTCGGCGACGGCGCCGGCGCGGTGGTGCTCAAGGCCGACACCGAGACCGGCATCCTCAGCACCCACCTCCATGCCGACGGCGGCAAGAAGGAGCTGCTGTGGAACCCGGTCGGGGTGTCGGTCGGCTTCAGGGAAGACGAGAAGAACGCCGGGGTGCGCATCCGCATGGCCGGCAGCGACGTGTTCAAGTATGCGGTCAAGGCGCTCGATTCGGTGGTCGAGGAGACGCTGGCCGCCAACGGCCTGGACCGCCACGATATCGACTGGCTGATCCCGCACCAGGCCAACCTGCGCATCATCGAGGCCACCGCCAAGCGCCTGGACATGCCGATGGAGCGGGTGGTCGTGACCGTCGACAAGCACGGCAACACCTCATCCGGCTCGGTGCCGCTGGCGCTCGACGAGGCGGTGCGCTCCGGCAAGGTGCAGCGCGGCCAGCTGGTGCTGCTGGAAGCGTTCGGCGGCGGCTTTACCTGGGGCTCCGCGCTGCTGCGCTACTGAGCCGTCCCTCCGCCTGCACGCCGTTGCGATGCCCGGCGCGACATACGCCGTGGTACAGACAGCCCGGCGCCCGGCCACGTATCATCGTGCGCCCGCTTTGCAGCCGGATGGACGCGTGACCGATCCCCAGCTTTCCTTCGTGTTTCCCGGCCAGGGCTCGCAGGCCAGCGGCATGCTGGCCGATCTCGCCGTGCAGTACCCGTCGGTCCGCGAGGATTTCGCCGAGGCGTCCGACGGCGCCGGCGTGGACCTGTGGGAACTGGCGCAGCCGGGCGCCGAGGAGCGCCTCAACGCCACCGAATTCACCCAGCCCGCGCTGCTCGCCGCGGGGGTCGCACTGTGGCGGCTGTGGGGCACGTGCGGCGGCGCGCGGCCGGCGGTGCTCGCGGGGCACAGCCTCGGCGAATACAGCGCCCTGGTCGCGGCCGAAGCGCTGTCGCTGGCCGATGCCGCGCGCCTGGTGCGGCTGCGCGGGCAGCTCATGCAGGCCGCGGCGCCCGCCGGCACCGGCGCCATGGCGGCAGTGCTCGGCGCCGAGGATGCGCTGGTCGCCGAGGTCTGCGCCCAGGCGTCGGGGGACGAAGTGGTCGTCCCCGCGAACTTCAACTCGCCGGGCCAGATCGTCATCGGCGGCCACGCCGCCGCGGTCGACCGCGCGCTTGCGATCCTGGCGGAGCGGGGGGTGCGCAAGGCGGTCAAGCTCGCGGTCAGCGTGCCTTCGCACACGCCGCTGATGCGCGATGCCGCCAATCGCCTGTCCGAGGCCATGGCCGGCCTGGAGTGGCGCGAGCCGGCGCTGCCGGTGGTGCAGAACGTCGACGCCGAGGTGCACCAGGGCGTGCGCGCGATCCGCGATGCGCTGGTGCGCCAGCTGTACCTGCCGGTGCAGTGGACCGGCTGCGTGCAGGCACTGGCGGGCCGCGGCGTCGTGCGAATCGCCGAATGCGGGCCAGGGAAGGTGCTGGCCGGGCTGGTCAAGCGGATCGATCGATCGCTCGACGCGCGCCCGCTCGGTACCATGGCCGACTTCGACGCCGCGCTCGCGGCGTGGGCGCGCTGACCGGCAGCGGCCGGCGCGCGCGGATTTCCATCGACGCCGGCGTTGCGCGGACCATCGCGAACGCCGCCGCAGCAGCAGGGAGCCATCCATGACACAGACATTCCAAGGCGAGATCGCCCTGGTCACCGGCGCCAGCCGCGGCATCGGTGCCGCCATCGCCGACGAACTGGCGGCGCAGGGCGCGACCGTGGTCGGCACCGCGACCACCGAGGCCGGCGCGCGCGCCATCGGCGAGCGCCTCGCCGCGACGGGCGGGCACGGCCGGGTCCTGGACGTCACCGACGGTGCCGCGGTCGAGACGCTGATCGAGGCCATCGGCAAGGAAATCGGCGCGATCGGAATCCTGGTCAACAACGCCGGCATCACCCGCGACAATCTGCTGATGCGGATGAAGGACGAGGACTGGCAGGCGATCATCGATACCAATCTCGGCAGCGTCTACCGCACCTGCAAGGCGGTGATGCGCGGGATGATGAAGGCGCGCAAGGGCCGCATCGTCAACATCGCCTCGGTGATCGGCCTGACCGGGAATGCCGGACAGGCCAACTACGCTGCGGCCAAGGCCGGCATCATCGGCTTCAGCAAGTCGCTGGCCCGCGAGATCGGCTCGCGCGGCGTGACCGTCAACGTGGTCGCGCCTGGCTTCGTCGCCACCGACATGACCCGCGACCTTCCCGAGGATGCGAAGCAGGCGATGCTCGGCCAGATCGCGCTGGGCAGGCTGGGCGAGCCGGCGGACATCGCCCGCGCGGTGGCCTTCCTCGCCGGTCCCGCGGCCGCCTACATCACCGGCGAGACCCTTCACGTCAACGGCGGCATGTACATGGCGTGAGCGCTTTCCAGGGGCCATAAGCCCTTGAACCGGAACGGGCTTCGGCATCCATCGCCGAGCGCCCGCCTTTCCCTTAAACTAGTCGGCCGTCAGGGCCTTCCCCGGAGCGAAACCCGTATGAGCAGCATCGAAGAACGCGTCAAGAAAATCGTCATCGAGCAACTGGGCGTCAAGGAAGAGGAGGTCAGCCCCAGCGCTTCCTTCGTCGACGACCTCGGTGCGGACTCGCTCGATACCGTCGAGCTGGTGATGGCGCTCGAGGAGGAGTTCGAGTGCGAGATCCCCGACGAGGAAGCCGAGAAGATCACCTCGGTGCAGCAGGCCATCGACTACATCAAGGCCCACGTCAAATCGTAACGGCGTTCGGCGACGATGGCGGCCCCGCTGGGCGTCGCCGTCGTCCCGGCCGCGCGCCCGCCGCCTGTGCGGACGCGCGGCGGCGACAGACCCCGGGGCCGCGCACGCGGCCTCGTGCGTTTCCGGCGCGGCGCCTTCCGGGTGCCGCGCAACGAACCGAATGAGGAGTGTTCCATGTCCAAGCGACGCGTGGTCATCACCGGTCTGGGCATCCTGTCGCCGGTAGGCAACGACCTGGCCTCGAGCTGGGACGGGATCGTCAACGGCCGCTCCGGCATCGGGCCGATCACCCATTTCGACGCTTCCGGCTTCGCCACGCGCATCGCCGGCGAGGTCAGGGACTTCGATCCGTCGGCGTGGATCGCGCCGAAGGACGTCAAGAAGATGGATCCCTTCGTGCACTACGGCGTCGCCGCCTCGCTGATGGCGATCGCCGACGCGGGTCTCGAGATCCGCGAGTCCGACGCCGACCGCATCGGCGTGGCGATCGGCGCCGGCATCGGCGGCCTGAAGGGCATCGAGGAAACCACCATCAAGTACCACGAGGGCGGGCCGCGCAAGGTCTCGCCGTTCTACGTGCCCAGCACGATCATCAACATGATCGCCGGCCAGGTCTCGATCATGACCGGCGCCAAGGGGCCCAACATCGCCGCGGTCACCGCCTGCACCACCGCCACCCACAACATCGGCCTGGCGATGCGCATGATCCAGTACGGCGACGCCGACGCGATGATCGCCGGCGGCGCCGAGTACGCCACCACCCCGACCTCGCTCGGCGGCTTCTGCGCGATGAAGGCGCTGTCGACCCGCAACGACGACCCGGAGCGCGCCTCGCGCCCCTGGGACGAGGGCCGCGACGGCTTCGTCATGGGCGACGGCGCCGGCATCCTGATCCTGGAGGAGTACGAGCGCGCCAAGGCGCGCGGCGCGCGCGTCTACGCCGAGCTGATCGGCTTCGGCATGAGCGGCGACGCCTACCACATGACCGCACCGAGCGAGAACGGCGACGGCGCCGCGCGCTGCATGCGCCACGCGATCGCCGATGCCGGCGTCGACATCGCGCGGATCGGCTACATCAACGCCCACGGCACCTCCACCCCGGCCGGCGATCTCGCCGAGACCATGGCCGTCAAGAGCGCGCTGGGCGACCACGCCCGGCGCACCGCGGTGAGCTCCACCAAGTCGATGACCGGCCACCTGCTCGGCGCCGCGGGCGGCGTCGAGGCGGTGTTCTCGGCCATGGCGCTGCACACCGGCGTGCTGCCGCCGACGATCAACCTCGACGCTCCGTCCGAAGGCTGCGACCTCGACTACGTGCCCCACACCGCGCGCGAGGCGAAGGTGGATGTGGTGCTGTCGAACTCGTTCGGGTTCGGCGGCACCAACGGCACGCTGGTGTTCGGACGCGTCTGAGCCCCGAGGGCGCGCCCGGCCCGGCGCCGGTCCGGTTCGGGCCCGGGCCTGGCTCCGGGCGTATCCGCGCCGGCACAGGCGCCGCGCAGGATCGGAACGGGGGCGGCGCATCGCGCGCCGGCCCTCTCTGCCGGGGGCGGCCGGCCCGGTGCCGATCCCTGCGCTTTCCGGCTTTCCTTTCCCGCCCAGGGCCGCACAGACCCGACATGCTGATCACCCGACCGTTGCCCCCGGGAACCGACCTGCTGGCGGTCCACCGGCTCGCCCCGCGCCGCTATCCGATGCTGCTGCAGTCGGTGGCGCACGGCACCGCGCAGGCGCGCTGGGACATGCTGCTGGCGGCGGACGGGCAGGCGCTGCGGCTCGATCCGGACGGCCTCTCCCGCGACGAGTCGGGCGGCGCCGTCGCGGGGACGTTCCTGGAGGCGCTCGATGCCCGCTGGGGCGCGCTGCGGTTGCCGCGCCAGGAGCCGCGCTGGCCGTTCCGCGGCGGCTGGGCGCTGTTCCTGGGCTACGAACTGGCGGCACAGGTCGAGCCGGTGCTGCGCCTGCCCGCGGCCGCGGGCGCGCTGCCCGTAGCGTGCGCGCTGCGCTGTCCGGCGGCGATCCTGCGCGACCACGCCACCGGCGAGTGCATCGCCCTGGCCGAGCCTGGATGCCCCGGACTGCTGGAAGCCGTGGTCGCCGATGCCGCCGCCGCCGCGCGCAGCGCTGCGCTGCCGCCGTGGCGAGCACCGGCGACGCTGCGCGAGGACGACCCGGATGCATTCCTCGCCGGGGTCGGCCGGATCCTCGACTACCTCGCCGCCGGCGACGTGTTCCAGGTGAACCTGTCGCGCGCCTGGCAGGCGGGCTTCGCAGCGCCCCCCGATCCGGCCGGCCTGTACGCGCGGCTGCGCGGGATCAGCCCCGCACCGTTCTCCGGCCTGTTCGCCGGTCCCGGCGCCGCCGTGGTCAGCGCCTCGCCGGAGCGGCTGGTGTCCACCCGTGGCGACCTGGTGGAGACGCGGCCGATCGCCGGCACGCGCGCGCGGCTGCAGGGCGACGACGATGCCGCGCGGGTGCGTGAGCTGGTCGGCCACCCCAAAGAGCGCGCCGAGCACGTGATGCTGGTCGACCTGGAGCGCAACGACCTCGGCCGCGTCTGCGTCCCGGGCAGCGTCGAGGTCGACGAACTGATGACGGTGGAAAGCTACGCGCAGGTGCACCACATCGTCAGCAACGTGCGCGGACGCTTGCGCGCGGAGGTCACCCCGGGCGCGGTGATCGCCGCGGTGTTCCCCGGCGGCACCATCACCGGCTGCCCGAAGGTGCGCTGCATGCAGATCATCGCCGAGCTGGAGCGCGCGGGGCGCGGTGCCTACACCGGGGCGATGGGCTGGCTGAACCGCGACGGCGATCTCGACCTGAACATCCTGATCCGCAGCGCCGAGGTCGAGAGCGACGCGGTGCGCTTCCGCACCGGCGCCGGCATCGTCGCCGACTCCGACCCCGGCCGCGAACTCGAGGAAACCCGCGCCAAGGCGCGCGGCATGCTGCGGGCACTGGCGGAATGAGCGTTGGCGCCGCCGCGCCGCGGGTCTGCGAAACGCCGGGCGCGGTATCCTGATGCCCATGACATCCGTTCCCCGCAAGATCAGGAGCAGGCGATGAGCGAGGCGCCACGCCGACGCCGCGGCCTGCTGTTCGCGCTGTTCGTGGGCTCCGCGCTGGTCGCCGGGGCGCTGTTCGCCTGGGGCCATGCGCGCTACCAGGCATTCGTCGACGGCCCGCTCTCGGGGATCGAGGCCGGCGACAGTCTTTTCGTCGAGCGCGGCGACTCCTTCCAGCGCGTGCTGGCGAAGCTGCGCGAGGCCGGGGTGCGCGACGGCCACGAGCTGGAGTGGCGGCTGCTGGCGCGGCGCCTGGGGGCGGCCGGGCGCCTGCAGGTCGGCGAGTACGCGCTCGAGCCCGGGATCAGCGCCAGCGAGCTGCTGCTGCGGATGCGCGACGGCAAGGTCATCCGCCACCGCTTCACCATCGTCGAGGGCTGGAACATCCGCGAGCTGCGCGCCGCGCTCGCGCGCGCCGAGCCGCTGGGGCAGGCTTCGCCACGGCTGGACGATGCCGCGCTGATGGAGGCCCTGGGCCGGCCCGGCGTGCACCCGGAGGGGCGGTTCCTGCCGGAAACCTATCTCTACACCCGCGGCGACACCGACCTCGACCTGTTGCGCCGTGCCGGCGAGGCGTTGGAGCGGGCCCTCGGCGCCGCCTGGGAGGACCGCGCGCCGGACCTGCCGCTGCAGTCGCCCGAGGAGGCGCTGATCCTGGCCTCGATCATCGAGAAGGAGACCGGCATCGCCGCCGAGCGGGGCGAGATCGCCGGCGTGTTCGTGCGCCGGCTGCAGGCGGGCATGCGCCTGCAGACCGATCCGACCGTGATCTACGGCATCGGCAGCGCCTACGACGGCAACATCCGCCGCCGCGACCTGCTGGCGGACACGCCGTACAACACCTACACCCGCGACGGCCTGCCGCCGACGCCGATCGCCATGGCCGGCGTGGAAGCGCTGCGCGCCGCGACCAGGCCCGAGCCGGGCGACACCCTGTACTTCGTCGCCGTCGGCGACGGCAGCGGCCGGCACGTGTTCTCGCGCACCTATGCCGAGCACAGTGCCGCGGTACGCGAGTACGTGCGCCGCTACCGCGAACGCCACGGCGCGGCGTCGCAATGACGGTGCAGCCGGCGCATCCGCGCTTCGTGTCGCTGGAGGGCGGCGAGGGCGCAGGCAAGACCACCGTGCTCGCGGCGCTGCGCGAGGCGCTGCAGCGCGACGGCGACGAGGTGGTCTGCACCCGCGAGCCGGGCGGCACTCCGCTGGCCGAGATGATCCGCGCGCTGCTGCTCGATCCCGGCCACGAGCCGCCGGCGGCGGAAACCGAGCTGCTGCTGATGTTCGCGGCGCGCGCGCAGCACGTGCGCGAGACGATCCGGCCGGCGCTGGAGCGCGGCGCCTGGGTGCTCTGCGACCGCTTCACCGATTCCAGCTATGCCTACCAGGGCGGCGGCCGCGGCCTCGATCCGGCGTTCATCGCCGCGCTCGAGCACCACGTGGTGGGCCTGCGGCCGGGCCTGACCCTGCTGCTGGATATCGACGTGGCCAGCGGCCGCGCGCGCGCGCGCGGCCGCGACCCCCGGCCCGACCGGATCGAGCGCGAGCGCGACGAGTTCTTCGAGCGCGTGCGGTGCGCCTACCGTGCGCGCGCGGCAGCGGAGCCGGAGCGCTTCCGCATCGTCGATGCCGCGCAGCCGGCCGCGGCGGTCGCCGCCGAAGCGGTGCGGCAGTTGCGCCAGTGGCGCGCGCACGCGCCGGGAGTGCGACCGTGAGCGCGGAGCTCGCGCCCTGGCAGCAGCGCGTTCACGATCGTGCGCTGGAGGCCATCGACGGCGGGCGCATGGGACACGCGCTGCTGTTCTGCGGGCCCGCGCTGCTCGGCAAGCGCGCCGTGGCCGAGCGGCTCGCGCAGCACGTGCTGCGCTGCGACAGCGACCCGCGCGCGCGCCAGCTCTTCGCCGCGGGCACCCATCCGGACCATCTCGCCATCGGCTTCATCCCCACCCGCGACGGCAGCCGTCTGCGGACCGAGATCGTGATCGAGCAGATCCGCGAACTCTCGGAGAAATTCACGCTGACGCCGCAGTACGGCGACGCCAGGGTCGCCGTGGTCGATCCGGCCGACGCCATCAACCACGCCGCCTGCAATGCCCTGCTCAAGACCCTCGAGGAGCCGCAGCCGGGCCGCTACCTGTGGCTGGTCGCGGCCAACCCGATGCGGCTGCCGGCGACCATCCGCAGCCGCTGCCAGCGCCTCGAGTTCCGCCTGCCGCCGCGCGCCGAAGCGCTGCGCTGGCTGCTCGCCCAGGGCCATGCGCCGGTCGCCGCGGAGGAGGCGCTGGATGCCGCCCGCGGCCACCCCGGCCTGGCCGACGCCTGGTTGCGCGACGGCGGCATGGCCCTGCGCCGCGAGGTGGCCGCCGACCTCGCGGCGCTCGTGCGCGGCGAACTGGCGGCGCCGGAAGCGGCGCGGCGCTGGACCGCCGACGACGCCGCGGCGCAGCGCCTGCGCCATGCCGCGGACGTCGCCGCCGGGCAGGCGGCCGACTTGACCGACCCCATGCGAACCCGCAGGCTTGCTGCGTGGTTCGACGCCGCCAACCGGACCCGCGACCTGCTGCGTACCACGGTACGCGCCGACCTCGCGGTGACGGAACTGCTGCTGGGCTGGCACGACGCCGGCGGCCGGCGCGGCGGGCCCGCAACGAGGAGATGAGCATGGGTGCAACCGGAGCGGGCGCGAGGCAGGGCATCCTGTCGCTGACGGTGAAGGACAAGGCGGCGCTGTACAACGCCTACATGCCCTATCTGAAGTACGGCGGCATCTTCGTGCCGACGCCGAAGCGCTATTTCATCGGCGACGAGGTCTTCCTGCTGCTGGTGCTGCCCGAGTCCAACGAGCGCCTGCCGGTGGCCGGCAAGGTGGTCTGGGTCACGCCGCCGGGCGCGCAGGGCAACCGCACCGCCGGGGTCGGCGTGCAGTTCGCCGACACCGGCGAGGGCGAGGCGGTCAAGGGCAAGATCGAGACCCTGCTGGCGGGCTCGCTGACTTCCGAGAAGCCCACCCACACCATGTAGTGGTCGCCGGCCTCGCGCCGGCCTCGATCCCGCGCGACGGCTTGTAGCGGCCTTCCTCGGTCCCATCCGGGAACGGCCCCTCGGGGGCGATGCACATCCGTGGGAGCGACGGCGGCGTGCGATGCGGCGGTCCGACTTGGTTCGGTGGGTTTTGCGGGCGGGCCGGCGCGGTGCCCCTGTGCGGGACA
>NZ_JACCKA010000066.1:20092-23527 GCF_013425525.1 Luteimonas salinisoli
GAGGCTCGTCGACGCCATCCATGGCGTCGACGGTCCCGCACCGGGGCACCGCACCGGCCCCGGACGCCGCGCGGGCACGTCTCGGCACGTCTCGTGAAATCATCGGATCCTCGAGCTGGCGACGGCTTCTGTGGAAGCGGAAGCGACGGCGGTCGCGACGTGGACGCGCGATGCACGCAGTCCACCTGCCGGGACCGCTACGCCCCTCAGGCCGCGCGGTCCGCGGCCTGCGGCTGCAGCGCCGGGTTGTCCCAGCCAGGCCGCGGCGCGAAACGGTCGCCATGCGCAGCCTGCAGCGCCGCCAGCCGCTCCAGCAGCGCCCCGGTCCCGGTGTCGCGGATGTGCTGGATCGGGCCGCCGCGGAACGGCGCGAAGCCGGTGCCGAAGATCACCCCGGCATCGAGCAGGTCGGCGTCCTCCACCACGCCCTCGTGCAGCGCGGCCACCGCCTCGTTGAGCAAGGCCAGGACCAGCCGGTCCTCGAGATCCTCCGGCACCTTGTAGTCCTTCGGCAGCTCCGGTTTCTTCGGCTTGCCGTTCTCCCAGGTGTACAGCCCCTGGCCGTCCTTCTTGCCGCGCTTGCCCTGCTCGGGCGGGGTGGCCAGGGCAGGGGGGATCTGCAGGCCGAGGAACGGCGCCAGCTCCCGGCCGACGCCGGAGGCGACATCGAGGCCGACGGTGTCGATCAGCTCGATCGGCCCCATCGGCATGCCGAACTTCACCGCGGCCCGGTCGATGGCCACGCCGGGCACGCCTTCGGAATAGGCGGTGGCAGCCTCGAGCATGTACGGGAACAGCAGCCGGTTGACCAGGAACCCCGGGGTACCGGCCACGGGCACCGGCAGCTTGTCGAGCGCGCGGCAGAACGCGGCCAGCCGCTTCTCCGTCTCCGGCGCCATCGCGTCGTGGCGGACGATCTCGACCAGCGGCATCTGCGCCACCGGGTTGAAGTAGTGCAGGCCGGCGAAATGAGCCGGGCGGCGGATCCCCTGCGCCAGTTCCGTCAGCGGGATCGAGGACGTATTGGTGGTGAGCAGCGCATCGGGCTTCAGCTTCGGCTCCACCTGCGCGTACAGGCCGTGCTTGGCGTCGGCGTCCTCGACGATCGCCTCGATCACCAGGTCGGCCTGCGCGGCGCCCTCGCCCTCGAGATCGGACTTCAATCGTGCGGCCACCTCCGGGCGCTTGGCGTCGTCCTTCACCTTCTTCGCGAACAGGTCCTGCGCCCGCGACAGGGCCTTGTCGATGTAGGGCTGCTCGCGGTCCTGCAGCGTCACCTCGAAGCCCTTGTAGGCGGACCAGGCAGCGATGTCGCCACCCATCACCCCGGCGCCGACCACGTGCAGCCGGCCCACGCCATGGTCCCTGCCGCCGATGCCCTTCAGCCGCTCCTGCAGGAAGAACACGCGGGTGAGATTGCGTGCGGTGGGGGTGCCGGCCAGCTTCACCACCGACCTGCGCTCGGCCGCCAGCAGCGCCTGGGTGCCGCCGCCGCTGCGGCGCCAGGTCTCGATCATCGCGTACGGTGCCGGGTAGTGGTCGCGCCGCGCCTTGCGCCCGACCTGCTTGACCAGCACCGGCGCCAGCAGCTGGCGCGCCGGCCAGGTATTGGTGAGCCAGCCCAGCAAGCGCTGCCGGAAGGGCCGTTGTGCGCCCTTCAGCGCCAGGGCCGCCGCGGCGTCGACCAGCAGCGCCGGCTCGGCAGTCTTGTCGACCAGGCCGATGCCGCGCGCCGCCTTCGCCGAGAGGCTGCGTCCGGTGAGCATCATGTCGAACGCCGCGGGCGCGCCGACCAGGCGCGGCAGCCGTACGCTGCCGCCCCAGCCGGGATAGATCCCGAGCTTCACTTCGGGCAGCCCGATGCGGGTGGACGGATCGGAACTGGCCACGCGGTAGTCGCAGGCCAGCGCGATCTCGGTGCCGCCGCCCATGCAGAAGCCGTGGATGGCGGCCACGGTGGGGCAGGGCAGGTCGGCCAGGCGCTGGAACACCTGCTGGCCGCGACGGATCGAGTCGCCGATGGTCCCCTTGGCGTCGAACTCGCGGAACTCGCGGATGTCGGCGCCGGCGATGAAGCCCTTCGCCTTGGCCGAGCGCAGCACCACCGCCTTCGGCGGGTCCAGCGCCAGCCGTTCGAGCAGCGCGTCCAGCTCGATCAGCACGTCCTGGGCGAACGTGTTCACCGACTCGCCGGCGCGGTCGAAGGACAGCACCAGCACGCCATCCTCGCGCTGCTCGGCCTGCCAGTGGCTGAAGCGCAGTCCGTCGAGGCCTGCAATCATCGGGCACCATCCGTTAGGGTACGGGAAGTCCCTTATGATCCAGAGGTCGTTCGGCCGGCGTCAAATCGGCCGTTCCGCGGCCCGCTGCGGCGGTTCCCGCAGGTCGGGAGCGGCCCGTCCCGCGGCCCATGGCTTGTGGCAGTGGCGCCGCGGCCCCAGATCCGAGGACCGTGGCGGTGGAACTTCCTCCCCTGCCGAAGGTCACACAGCCCAGCCAACGGCCGGGCGACAAGGAGCGCCGGCCCGATGGCCGAGAACGAGACCCACCAGTTGGACCAGGAGCTGGTCAGGCGCGTACAGCGCGGCGACAGCGCGGCCTTCGACCTGCTGGTACGCAAGTACCAGCATCGGATCGCGGCGCTGATCGGGCGCTACGTGTCCGACTGGAGCGAATGCCAGGACGTGGCCCAGGAGACCTTCATCCGTGCCTACCGCGCGATCGGCAACTTCCGCGGCGACGCCCAGTTCTATACCTGGCTGCACCGGATCGCCGTGAATACCGCCAAGAACCATCTCGTCGCCGGCAACCGCCGCCCCCCCACCGAGGACATCGACGTGGGCGACGCCGAGCAGTTCGATTCCGGAGTGCGGCTGCGCGATACCGATACGCCGGAGCGTGAACTGATGCGCCAGCAGCTGGAACAAACGGTGATGCGCGCGGTCGAAGCCTTGCCCGAGGAGCTGCGCGCGGCGATCACGCTGCGCGAGGTCGACGGCTTGAGCTACGAGGAGATCGCCACGCGCATGGACTGCCCGATCGGAACGGTGCGCTCGCGCATCTTCCGCGCCCGCGAGGCGATCGACCAGGAACTCAAACCCCTCATGGACCACCAGACCACAGCCGAGCGTGCCATCCGATGATGCCATCCGACGACAGCGAAGCCCTGCAGATCGGGCCCGACCCCGACAAGCTCTACCTCTACCACCGCCAGCAGCTCTCGGCGATGCTGGACGGCGAGCTGTCGCCGGATCAGGCCCGCTTCATGCTGCGGCGGCTGCAGCACGACGTCGAACTGGCCAGCTGCTGGGAGCGCTGGCAGGTCTGCGGCGACGTGATGCGAGGCCAGCGCAACGCGCTGTTGCCCGCGGATTTCGCCGAAGGCGTCGCCCGGGCGATCGCCGGCGGCGACCACGCGCTCGCGCCGCTCGCGCC
>NZ_JACCKA010000067.1 GCF_013425525.1 Luteimonas salinisoli
CGCTGGCGGCGGCCACCGCGCAGGTCGAGGCGCGCGAGGCGCGGCTGCACGAGGCGGAGCGGATCGGCTTCAGCGGACGGGTCGCCCTGTCCAACGGTCGCGACGGCGGCAACGGCCGCATCGAGTGGTCGCAGGCCGGCGAGGCCTACCGGGTGGTGCTGAGCGCACCGGTGACCCGCCAGAGCTGGAGCCTGACCGGCGACCGCGCCGGTGCCCGGATCGAGGGACTGGAGGGCGGGCCGCGCGCCGGCGGCGACGTCGAGGCGTTGCTGCTCGATGCCACCGGCATGCGCATCCCGGTGGGAGCGATGACCGCCTGGGCCGCAGGCGGGCGCGCCGATCCCGGCGCCTACGGGCCGGCGCGGCTGCACTTCGATGCCGCCGGCACCCTGGTGCGGATCGAGCAGGGCGGCTGGACCATCGACTACCAGGCCTGGGCGCCGCCCGGCGCGGACGCCGGCGCCGCGCCCTGGCCGCAGCGCATCAGCGCCCGGCAGGGCGAAGCCCGGGTGCGGCTGATCGTCGACGATTGGGCGCTGCCCGTGTCCCGGGACGGTTGAAGCGTGCCGCCCGTGGCCGACCCCGCCGCCGGCTGGAGCGCGTGGCCGGCGCCCGCCAAGCTCAACCTGTTCCTGCGCATTACCGGCCGCCGCGCCGACGGCTACCACGAGCTGCAGACCGTGTTCCGGCTGCTGGACTGGGGCGATACCGTGCACCTGCGGCCACGGACCGATGGCGCCGTGGTCCGCCACGGCGAGACCGCTGCCGACATCGCGGAGGCCGACGATCTCGGCGTTCATGCGGCAAAGATGCTGCAAACGGCGGCGAATGTCGATCAAGGCGCGGATATCTTCATCGAAAAACGCGTTCCTGTCGGCGGTGGTTTCGGCGGCGGCTCCTCCGACGCGGCCACGGTGCTGGTGGCGCTGGACCGGCTCTGGGGGACCGGACTGGGGATATCGCGGCTGGCCGCGCTGGGGCTGCAGCTGGGCGCCGACGTGCCGGTGTTCGTGCACGGCGCCAACGCCTGGGCCGAGGGCGTCGGCGAGCGCCTGACCCCGCTCGCCCTGCCGCCGGCCTGGTATCTGGTGCTCGATCCCGGAGTGCGGGTGGCGACCGCCGCGCTTTTCCAGGCCCCGGAATTGACGCGTCATGCGGCGCCCGCGACAATGTCGGACTTCGTTTCGGGTGCTCCGCTCGGCAATGCGTTCGAGCCGCTGCTGCGCCGCCGCGAACCGGCCGTGGAGGCCGCGTTCGCCGCGCTGGCGCGGGTCGGCTCGCCGCGCTTGACCGGGACCGGCAGCGGCTGCTTCGTCGAGTTCGCCACGCGCGGATCCGCCGAGGCCGCGCTGGCGCGGCTGCCGCCGGGCCTGGATGCCTGGGTGGCGGCCGGGGCGGCGCGCTCGCCGCTGCTGGAGGCGCTCGAAAAAACCGGGAATCGGGAATCGGGAATCGGGAATCGGTAAGCGAGTGCGGCGGCGGCTGTCACGATTCTCCATTCCCGATTCCCTGTTCCCGGCTCCACAGGGGCGTCGCCAAGTGGCCCAAGGCACCGGGTTTTGATCCCGGCATTCGCAGGTTCGAATCCTGCCGCCCCTGCCATCGACGGGAATCGGGAATGGAGAATCGAGAATCGCAAAAGGGCAGGACGCCCCGCTTTTTGCCGATTCCCGATCCCCGATTCTCCATTCCCGGCCCTTCAGTCCCGCCACGGTCAGAGCGACGCGGAGAACCCTCCAATGAAAGAAGACCGCAATCTCCTGATCTTCTCGGGGAACGCCAACAAGCCGCTGGCCCAGGCGGTCTGCCGCGAGCTCGGCACGCGCATGGGCAAGGCGCTGGTGTCGCAGTTCTCCGACGGCGAGGTGCAGGTCGAGATCGAGGAGAACGTGCGCAAGCAGGAGGTGTTCGTCCTGCAGCCGACCAGCGCGCCGAGCGCCGAGCACCTGGTGGAGCTGCTGGTGCTGATCGACGCGCTCAAGCGCGCCAGCGCCGCCAGCGTGACCGCGGTGGTGCCGTATTTCGGCTACGCCAGGCAGGACCGCCGCCCGCGCTCGTCGCGGGTGCCGATCACCGCCAAGGTGGCGGCGCGGATGTTCGGCGCGGTCGGCTGCGACCGGGCGCTGACCATCGACCTGCATGCCGACCAGATCCAGGGCTTCTTCGACATCCCGGTCGACAACGTCTACGCCTCGCCGCTGCTGCTGGCCGACATCTGGCGCGCGCACGGCACCGACAACATGGTGGTGGTCAGTCCCGACGTGGGCGGCGTGGTGCGGGCGCGGGCGATCGCCAAGCGCCTCGACGACGCCGACCTGGCGATCATCGACAAGCGCCGCCCGCGCGCCAACGTCGCCACGGTGATGAACATCATCGGCGACGTCGAAGGCAAGACCTGCGTGCTGGTCGACGACATCGTCGACACCGCGGGCACCCTGTGCGCCGCTGCCGGGGCGCTCAAGGACAACGGTGCCACCAAGGTGGTCGCCTACTGCACGCATCCGGTGCTTTCGGGTGCGGCGATCGACAACATCACCCGCTCGCAGCTCGACGAACTGGTGGTCACCGACACGATCCCGCTGGCCCCGGCGGCGCGGGCCTGCGGGAGGATCCGTCAGCTCAGCGTGGCCGAACTGCTGGCCGAGACGATCCGCCGGATCGCCTTCGGCGAGTCGGTGAGTTCGCTGTATGTGGATTGAGCCGGGAATGGAGAATGGGGAATAGGGAATCGGAAGCGCGGCTTTCGATTCTCCATTCCCGATTCCCGATTCCCGGGGACAACGGCTCTTCTGGTCGCGGAAGAGTCGCCAACCCGCCGCGAGGCGGATCATCGCAACGTTAAAGAGTGAAACAACATGGCAACCACACATGAAATCAAGGTGCAGCGCCGCGACGACGAGGGGAAGGGTGCGAGCCGCCGCCTGCGTCGTACCGGCAACGTGCCGGCCATCGTCTATGGTGGCGATCTCGATCCGGTGAACATCCAGCTCGTCCACGAGGACGTGCTGCTCGCCAGCAAGAACGAGTGGTTCTACTCGTCGATCCTCGACCTCAGCCTGGACGGCGACGTGCAGAAGGTGCTGTTGCGGGACATGCAGCGCCACCCGTACAAGCAGCAGATCATGCATCTGGACTTCCAGCGGGTGAGCGCCGACCAGGCGCTGCGCACGTCGGTGCCGCTGCACTTCCTCAACGAGGACAAGTCGCCTGCCGGCAAGGCCTCGGACGTGGTGATCACCCACGAGATGAACGAGGTGGCGATCAGCTGCCTGCCGGGCAACCTCCCCGAGTACGTCGAGGTGGACCTGGGCGAGTTGAAGCTGGGCGACGCGGTGCACCTGTCCGACCTCAAGCTGCCGGAAGGCGTCGAGATCCCGGAACTGAAGCTCGGCAAGGAGCACGACGTCGCGGTGGTGATCGCACGCCACGGTCGCATCGAGGCCGAGGCCGAGAGCGAGGACGAGGAGGATGTCGCCGGTGCCGTGCCCGCCGCCAAGGTCGACGAGGAAGGCAAGGGCGAATAACGCCGGTCCCCGCCTGGATGTCCGTCGCGGACATCCGGGCGCCGGTGCGCGCAATGGCGGAACTGCGACTGATCGTCGGGCTGGGCAACCCCGGCCAGGACTACGCGCGGACCCGGCACAACGCCGGGTTCCGCTTCGTCGGTGCGCTCGCCGATCGCTGCGGGGAGCGGTTCAGGATCGACGCCAAGCTGTTCGGCGAGACCGCCCGGGTCGCCATCGGCGGCTCGCAGGTCTGGCTGCTCAGGCCGGCGACATTCATGAACCTCTCCGGCAAGTCGGTGACCGCTGCGCTGCGGTTCTGGAAGATCGAGCCGGAGCAGGCGCTGCTGGCGCACGACGAGCTCGACCTGCCGCCCGGCACCGCGCGGCTCAAGTTCGACGGCGGCCACGGAGGGCAGAACGGCCTGCGCGACACCATGCGGCTGCTCGGGCACGGGCGCTTCCATCGGCTCCGCATCGGCATCGGCCATCCCGGCCACAAGGACAAGGTGACGCCCTGGGTGCTGGGGCGGGCCTCGGCGGACGACGATATCCTCATCGACCGCGCCATCGACGCCGCCATCGACGTCCTGCCCCTGGCCGTGGCCGGCGACTTCAACGAGGCGATGAAGCGGTTGCATACGAATAGAGAATAGGGAATGGGGAATCGGGAATCGAAAGAGCAAAACTGCCTTCCCGATTCCCGATTCCCGATTCTCAATTCCCGGATCAAAAGCCATGGGCATCAAATGCGGCATCGTCGGCCTGCCCAACGTCGGCAAGTCGACCCTCTTCAACGCGCTCACCAAGGCGGGCATCGCCGCGGCGAACTTTCCGTTTTGCACCATCGAGCCGAACGTCGGGATCGTGCCGGTGCCGGACCCGCGCCTGGCCCAGCTGGCGGAGATCGTCAAGCCGCAGAAGGTGCTCCCCACCGCGGTGGAATTCGTCGACATCGCCGGACTGGTCGCGGGTGCGGCCAGCGGCGAGGGCCTGGGCAACAAGTTCCTGGCCCATATCCGCGAGGTCGACGCGATCACCCACGTGGTGCGCTGCTTCGAGAACGACGACGTCGTTCACGTCAACAACCGGGTCGATCCGATCGCCGACATCGAGACCATCGACACCGAGCTGGCGCTGGCCGACCTGGAATCGGTGGAGAAGGCGCTGCAGCGCGCCGAGCGCTCGGCCAAGACCGGGGACAAGGACGCCAAGGTGCGGGTAGCGGTGCTGGCGCGGGTCCGCGACGGCCTCGATGCCGGCACGCCGGCGCGCGCCCTCGGCCTGTCCGAGGACGACCGCGCCGCGGTCCGCGACCTGTTCCTGCTGACCCTGAAGCCGGTGATGTACGTCGCCAACGTGCTCGAGGACGGCTTCGAGGGCAATCCGCACCTGGACGCGGTGCGCGCGCGGGCGGCGGGCGAAGGCGCAGAGGTGGTGCCGGTCTCGGCGGCGATCGAGGAAGAGGTCGCCCAGCTCGACGATGCCGACCGCGACGAGTTCCTGGCCAGCCTGGGCCTCGGCGAGCCGGGCCTGAACCGGGTGATCCGCGCCGCCTACAGGCTGCTGGGCCTGCAGACCTACTTCACTGCGGGCGTGAAGGAGGTCAGGGCGTGGACCGTGAAGGCCGGTTCGACCGCGCCGCAGGCCGCTGCCGTGATCCACACCGACTTCGAGAAGGGTTTCATCCGCGCCGAGACCGTCGGCTTCGACGATTTCATCCGCTACCGCGGCGAGGCCGGCGCCCGCGACGCGGGGCGCCTGCGCCTGGAAGGCAAGGAGTACCGCGTCCAGGAGGGCGACGTGCTGCATTTTCGTTTCAACGTCTGATCGGGAGGGGCTGGGGTGGACATGACCGTGGGGGAGCAACCGCGGCCCGGGCTGCGCGGCCGGGCGGCCGCCTGGGTGGAATCGGCGGCGGTGCAGAAGTTCGTGATCGCGGTGATCGTGCTCAACGCCGTCATCCTGGGCATGGAGACCTCGCCGGGGCTGCGCGCTGCGTGGGGCCCATGGCTGTCGCGGCTGGACGTCGCGGCACTGGCGGTCTTCGTCGCCGAGCTGGGAATCAAGCTCTGGGCCCACGGCCCGCGCTTCTTCCGCAGTGCCTGGAACGTCTTCGACCTGCTGGTGGTGGGGATCGCCCTGGTGCCGGCCTCGGGGCCGTTGGCGGTGCTGCGCGCGCTGCGGGTGCTGAGGGTGCTGCGGCTGGCCTCGATGATGCCGCAGCTGCGCTTCGTGGTGGAAGCGCTGCTGCGGGCCGTCCCGGGGATCGGCGCCATCGCCGGCCTGATCCTGATCCTGTTCTACGTCTCGGCGGTGATCGCGACCAGCCTGTTCGGGGCGGATTTCCCGGAATGGTTCGGCGGGCTGGGCGCTTCCTTCTACAGCCTCTTCCAGATCATGACCCTGGAAAGCTGGTCGATGGGGATCGTGCGGCCGGTCATGGAAGTCCAGCCCTGGGCATGGGCCTTCTTCGTACCCTTCATCCTGCTGGCGACGTTCACAATGCTGAATTTGTTCATCGCAGTGATCGTCAACACCATGCAGACGCTGCACGACCGGGACGTGGGGGAGGCGGCGGGCGCCGCGGAGTCGCCGGTTGCTTCCCTTGCCGGCGCCCCGGACGCGGTGCTGGCGGACCTGGGCCACGAGATCCGCGAACTGCGTCGCGAGCTGGCCGAGGTCCGGGCCGGTCTGGCGGCTGCCGGCGACGATCCGCGTTGACAGGGCCCCGGGTTCAGGCGAAAATCGCGGGCTGTTTTCACCGGCTTGCCAGAAACACCGGAGGGATACCCAAGCGGCCAACGGGGGCAGACTGTAAATCTGCTGGCTTACGCCTTCGGTGGTTCGAATCCACCTCCCTCCACCAGATCCATGCAGTTCCGCGCGGCGCGGGAGTAGTTCAATGGTAGAACCTCAGCCTTCCAAGCTGATGGTGCGGGTTCGATTCCCGTCTCCCGCTCCATTGGGCCCCGCGACGGCAGAACACCAGTCACCCACCGGGGCAGGACGCCCCGGACGCGCGCCGCGGAAGCGTCGCGCGGGAGCGAGTCCCGGCTTGGCCGGGGCCGCGACGCAGAAATCGGGCAGGAGCCCGATCTTCTGCAACAAGAACACCTGCTCACGTAGCTCAGTCGGTAGAGCACCTCCTTGGTAAGGAGGAGGTCGATGGTTCGATTCCATTCGTGAGCACCATCTTCCGCGGTACTCCATCCAAACAGTTCAACGAGAAACGCAACCATGGCCAAGGGTAAGTTCGAGCGCACCAAGCCCCACGTGAACGTGGGCACGATCGGTCACGTGGACCACGGCAAGACGACGCTGACGGCGGCGCTGACGAAGATCGGTGCGGAGCGTTTCGGCGGCGAGTTCAAGGCCTACGACGCGATCGACGCGGCGCCGGAAGAGAAGGCGCGCGGGATCACGATTTCGACGGCGCACGTGGAGTACGAGTCGGAGAGCCGGCACTACGCGCACGTCGACTGCCCGGGCCACGCGGACTACGTGAAGAACATGATCACCGGTGCGGCGCAGATGGACGGCGCGATCCTGGTGTGTTCGGCCGCGGACGGTCCGATGCCGCAGACGCGCGAGCACATCCTGCTGGCGCGCCAGGTCGGCGTGCCGTACATCGTGGTCTACCTGAACAAGGCGGACCTGGTGGACGACGCCGAGCTGCTGGAGCTGGTGGAGATGGAGGTCCGCGAGCTGCTGAGCAAGTACGAGTTTCCGGGCGACGACACTCCGATCATCACCGGTTCGGCGCGTTCCGCGCTGGAAGGCGATCAGACCGACATTGGCGTGCCGTCGATCATCAAGCTGGTCGAGGCGCTGGACACCTGGATCCCGGAGCCCGAGCGCGACGTGGACAAGCCGTTCCTGATGCCGGTGGAGGACGTGTTCTCGATCTCCGGGCGCGGCACGGTGGTGACCGGGCGCATCGAGCGCGGGATCATCAAGGTGGGCGACGAGATCGAGATCGTGGGGATCCGCGCGACGCAGAAGACCACGGTGACGGGCGTGGAGATGTTCCGCAAGCTGCTGGACCAGGGCCAGGCGGGCGACAACGCGGGTCTGCTGCTTCGCGGCACCAAGCGCGACGACGTGGAGCGCGGGCAGGTGCTGTGCAAGCCGGGTTCGATCGCGCCGCACACCAGCTTCGAGGCCGAGGTGTACGTGCTGTCGAAGGACGAGGGCGGTCGTCACACGCCGTTCTTCAAGGGCTACCGTCCGCAGTTCTACTTCCGGACCACGGACATCACCGGCGCGGTGACGCTGCCGGAGGGCACGGAGATGGTGATGCCGGGCGACAACGTGAAGATGGTGGTGGAGCTGATCAACCCGGTGGCGATGGACGAGGGCCTGCGCTTCGCGATCCGCGAGGGCGGCCGGACGGTCGGCGCCGGCGTGGTGGCGAAGATCCTGAAGTGACGCAGCGCGGCGGGCGCGCCTGACGCGCTCGCCTTTGTCGCTGCGCCGTCCCGGTGCAGGCCGGGGTCAGGCCCGCGCCCC
>NZ_JACCKA010000068.1 GCF_013425525.1 Luteimonas salinisoli
ACACAACACGAGCACCAGCAACCGCCTTCAAGCTACAGGCAAGAGCGTCATGCGGCCGGAGTTGACGGGAAGCTCCCTAGGGAATTGTTAGGCCGTGTGCCAATCATGCTTGACGGTTCTGAGTGAGCTGTTGAACAGCTTTGCGAACATCTTGCGCATCATAGTGAACCGAAATCACCACAGCCGCGATGACAAAATAGCCAAGTCCTACGGACAGACCGAAATCCATACCCAATAAGATCGCGGGCCCAAGAGAGAAGAGGAGAGTCCAGAACAACTTGATGGCGCTATCAGTTACGTTGTTGGATGCTTGAGTCACGAGATACTCCGCGGCCCTTAAAGTTTAAAAATAGCTACAGCAGCAACCACAACAAGCAACGTGTAGTTGACCACCACAAGAGCATGAATATCCTCACGCAAATGGCGGATGTGCCAGCGAAGCTGTTGCTCAGATGGAGCCTCATGCATGTCGTTGCGACGGATCTCTGCCTCTAGCCAGTTTCGGCGAAACAGCCAGACGCCGAAAGCAATGATGCCGACAAAGAATGCAATCCCCTTGATTGTCTCCACGATACTTCCCCTTGCGAAACAGTTCTTCTAGCGGCCTAACGCCTAAGTTAAGCCGCGCCGCGTAGTGGAGGCAACCACATGGCAAGCTGTATCCGCCATGTGGTTGACGTAACGAAGCGGTGTCGGCTTGAACGCATTGTTAGGCCGCGCCACTGGGGCTCTCGGCTTGCTCTTCATGAACTACAAGGAAGTCAGAGATGGCCAAGCCGTACTCACGGTGGGCTTGCGCGAACGCTGCCTCCAGATCTTCGTGCCAGGTATCGCCGCAGAAATCTCCAGATTTGGTGTACCGATACATCATGCAGTACTCCTTCCCCGGCTCAGGCTCTATCTCCACAAGATCCGGTAGAGGCATAGCGTGACCCCGAACCAGTTCACCCCCAGTGATGTGGCCGACAGTGTGCATGTCAGCGCGCCTGAACTCTTTGGTTCTTGCGACATACTTCATAGCGGCCTAACGCCTAAGTTAAGCCGCGCCGCGTAGTGGAGCCAAGCACATGGCAAGCTGTACCTGCCATGTGCTTGGCGGAACGAAGCGGTGTCGGCTTGAACGCATTGTTAGGGCTCAACGTGGCCTTCCCATGGAAGCGTTGGCAACGCACGAAGCGCCTCGGCATATCTGGAAGCAACGAACTCTCGTCCCTCTTGAACGACGGCAAAGACCTCGCACGCTATGACACATGCAATGAGTCTACGAGCCTCCTGCTCCGAATGTCCGTCCGCCAGCAAACGCGCAAGCGCCTCGCCGGCCTCCGGAGGATTGCCCTCCGCGAGTTGATTGTCGAGGATCTCGAAGATTGCTTTCCGGGCAATGTCTGAGTCGCTGTCCATGAGGCCTAACGCCTGAATTAAGCCGCGCCGCGAAGCGGCGTCGGCTTGAATGAACTGTTAGGGCCCGCAGGTTAACAAAGTAAGTGCAACACCCACACCGCCCGAAGATGGAGAGGTGAGCTGGCAGACTGGAGGGGATCACTCCGGCAAGAGACGATCCCTCATGTACCACCAGCTCACCGAGCAAGAACGATACACCCTGTCCGTGCTCCACCGCGACGGGCAGTCACTGCGGACCATCGCCCGGATCCTGGACCGATCGCCCAGCACGATTAGCCGCGAGATCCAGCGCAACCGCTGCCATCGTACCGACGGTGCCTACCGGCCCAGCAAGGCCCAGCAGCGCACCAACGGCCGGCGACGGCGGACCCGGCAGGTCAGGCAGCACGACGCCGACATCTATGGACGCATCGAGGCCCTACTGCGCTATGCGCAGTGGAGTCCAGAGCAGATCGCCCGATGGTTGGCGCTCCACGGCGTCGTGCGGATCAGCCATATGACGATCTACCGGCATGTTCATCGCGACCGGCTCGCGGGAGGCCAGCTGCGCTCCTGCCTGCGCCAGGGCGGCAAGCGAAGACGCAAGCGCACCTTTGGCCCGGAACGCCGGGGAAAGCTCCATGGCAAGCCAATGATCGACAGTCGCCCCGCGGAAGTCGAAGGCCGGCAAGAGGTCGGCCACTGGGAAGGCGACACCGTGGTTGGCACGGCCAGCGAGCGCGTGTGCCTGTTGACGCTGGTCGAGCGCTGCACCGGCGTGGCCCTGGTGGTCAGATTGCCCCACCGGACGGTCAAAGCGGTCAACCGTGCAGCGTTGGATGCGATCCAGCGCAGCGGCCTGCCGTTCAAGACCATCACCTGGGACAACGGTACCGAGTTCCACGGCTACCGCGCGCTCGAACAAGCAACAGGCGTTCTCTGCTACTTCGCCTATCCACACCGCCCCTGGGAGCGCGGCAGCAACGAGAACTTCAACGGCCTGCTACGCCAGTACCTGCCCAAGGGGAGGAGCCTGGCAAGAACCACACAAGCCGACTGCAACCGAATTGCGCATAAACTCAACACGAGGCCGAGGAAACGACATGGCTACAAGACCCCGATCGAACGAATGCAGGAACTCTCAGGGGTGTTGCACTTGGGGTGTTAATTCACCCG
>NZ_JACCKA010000069.1:0-5256 GCF_013425525.1 Luteimonas salinisoli
CCGAATCCTCGACGCCGGGCGCCGCCCCGGCGCCACCCCGCCCCCACCCGCGCCGGCCCCGCCGCGCACCGTCCACCGCTGCGAAGAGGTCCTCCCCGCATGAACGACACCCAGCCCGCGCCCGGCGCCGCGGCCGCACCGGCCCAGGTCCGGATCTTCGACACCACCTTGCGCGACGGCGAGCAGTCGCCCGGCTGCAGCATGACTCCACGACAGAAGCTGGTGATGGCGCGCGCGCTCGCCGGGCTCGGCGTGGACGTGATCGAGACCGGGTTCCCGGCCAGCTCGGAATCCGACCGCGAGGCGGCGCGGCTGATCGCCCGCGAAGTGCGCACCCCGGTGCTGGCGGTGCTGTCGCGCTGCCTGCCGGCCGACATCGAAGCCTCGGCACGGGCGCTGGACGGCGCGGCCCGGCCGCGGCTGCACGTGTTCATCTCCACCAGCGCACTGCACCGCGAGCACAAGCTGCGGATGTCGAAGGCGCAGGTGCTGGACACCGCGGCCGCTTGCGTGGCGCAGGCGCGCGGCTTCGTCGACGACGTCGAGTTCTCCACCGAGGACGGCACCCGCACCGAGCGCGAGTTCCTGGCCGAGGTGGTCGGGGCGGCGATCGCCGCCGGCGCCACCACCATCAACGTGCCGGACACGCTGGGCTACACCACGCCTGAGGAGATGCGTGCGCTGTTCGCGCACCTGATCGCCACCGTGCCCGGCGCCCGCGACGTGGTGTTCAGCGCGCACTGCCACGACGACCTGGGCATGGCGGTGGCCAATTCGCTGGCAGCGATCGAGGGCGGCGCGCGCCAGGTGGAATGCACCATCAACGGCATCGGCGAGCGCGCCGGCAACTGCGCCATGGAGGAACTGGTGATGGCGCTGAAGGTGCGCGGCGCCTGGTACAACGCCGATACCGGGATCGACACCCGCAAGCTGGTGCCCGCCTCCAAGCTGCTGTCGCGACTGGTGGGAATGCCGGTCCAGCGCAACAAGGCGGTGGTCGGCGCCAACGCCTTCGCCCACGAATCCGGCATCCACCAGCACGGCATGCTGCGCCACCGCGGCACCTACGAGATCATGAATCCCGAGGACGTCGGCTGGCCCGCCTCGAAGATGGTGCTGGGCCGGCACAGCGGCCGCGCCGCGGTCTCCCACCGCCTGCGCGCGCTCGGCTACACCCTCGGCGAGGCGCAGCTGGACCAGGCCTTCGCCGGCTTCAAGGCGCTGTGCGAGCGCCAGCGCGTGGTCGAGGACCGCGACCTGGAGACGCTGATGCACGGCGACGTGCGCGGCGACGTGCGCGGCGACGGATACCGGCTGGCGTCGATGACGGTCAGCGATCGCGGCCAGCGCGCCAGCGCCGAGGTCGAGCTGTCAGATCCGGATGGCCGCAGCGTCGGCAAGCGCGCGCTCGGCGACGGCCCGGTCGACGCGCTGTTCGCGGCGCTGGCGTCCGCGACCGGGGTCGAACTCGAACTGGAAAGCTACCAGGTGCACAGCGTGGGCATCGGCGCCGACGCGCGCGGCGAAGCCAACCTCAGCGTACGCTGCGGCGACGACGCCTGGGAGGGTACCGGCACCAGCACCGACGTGATCGAGGCCAGCGCCCTGGCCTGGCTGGACATCGCCAACCGGGTGCTGCGCGCCAGGCAGCCGGTCGCCCGCGAGCGAGCGACCGCGTGATTCCCCTCACTCCGTAGAGCGGAGCTTGCTCCGCTGCTCTCGGCTCCGGAGCCTACGTAGCGGAGCAAGCTCCGCTCTACGGGGGCATGACACGACAACACAATCGGATCGACATGACTGCAAGAACCCTGTTCGACAAACTGTGGGATGCCCACATCGTGGTCCCCGAAACCGACGCCGCGCCGGCGGTCCTGTACGTCGACCTGCACCTGATCCACGAGGTGACCTCGCCACAGGCGTTCGCCGAGCTGCGCGCGCGCGGGCTGGCGCCACGCCGCCCCGACCTCACCAAGGCGACGATGGACCACTCCACGCCGACCCTGCCGCGCGGCGCCGACGGCCGCCTGCCGTACTACACGGAGGCCTCCGAAAGCCAAGTCGCCATGCTGGCGCGCAACTGCGCCGAGGCCGGCATCGAGCTGTTCGACTTCGGCTCCGACCAGCGCGGCATCGTCCACGTGTTCGCACCGGAGATGGGCTTCACCCAGCCCGGCATGACCATCGTCTGCGGCGACAGCCACACCTCCACCCACGGTGCCTTCGGCGCGCTGGCGTTCGGCATCGGCACCAGCGAGGTGGGCCACGTGCTGGCCACCCAGTGCCTGCTGCAGCGCCGGCCGAAGACGATGGCGGTCGACGTGGAAGGCGAGCTGGCGCCGGGCGTCGGCGCCAAGGACGTGACCCTGCACGTGATCGGCACCATCGGCGTCAACGGCGGCACCGGCCACGTGATCGAGTATCGCGGCTCGACCATCCGCGCGATGGACATGGAAGAGCGCATGACCCTGTGCAACATGTCGATCGAGGCCGGCGCCCGCGCCGGGATGGTGGCGCCGGACGAGACCACGTTCGCCTGGCTCGCGAAGGCCCCGCGGGCACCCAGGGGCCCGGCGTTCGACGCCGCACGGGCGCGCTGGCGCGAGCTGCGCACCGATCCGGGCGCGCAGTTCGACGCCCAAGTGACGATCGACGCGCGCGACATCCGCCCCACCCTGACCTGGGGCACGCATCCCGGCACCGCGATCGCGGTCGACCGCGCGATCCCGGAGGCCGCCGACGCGGCCGCGCAGAAGGGCCTGGACTACATGCGGCTCGCACCCGGCCAGTCGTTGCAGGGCACCCAAGTCGACGTGGTGTTCGTCGGCTCCTGCACCAACGGCCGCCTGCGCGACCTGCGCGAGGTGGCGCAGGTGCTGCGCGGGCGCAGGATCGCGCCGCACGTGCGCATGCTGGTGGTGCCGGGCTCGGAGCAGGTCAAGCGCGAGGCCGAGGCCGAAGGCATCCCCGAGGTGGTGCGTGCGGCCGGCGCCGAGTGGCGCGAGCCGGGCTGCTCGATGTGCATCGCCATGAACGGCGACCTGGTGGCGCCCGGCCAACTCGCGGTGAGCACCAGCAACCGCAACTTCGAAGGCCGGCAGGGGCCCGGCTCGCGCACCCTTCTCGCCTCGCCGCTGACCGCCGCATGGGCCGCGGTGCACGGTTGCGTGGCCGATCCGCGCGAGCTGTTCGCCGAGCCGCCCTCTCGGCGGGAGGTGGCATGATCCGCGCCGTCGCCGGCTGGCCGCATCCCCGCCCCGGGGACCGCGCGCCGGCAAGCCCGGCTTCGGCGTCCGGCCCGTTCACGGCCGCCGGCCACGGCCCGCGCCCGCCGCAAGAAACGACGCGCCCACCGACATCAGATTTCCGACCTCAGCAGGATTGCCCCCGATGACCGCACTGACCCGTATCGTCTCGCGCAGCGTGGTGCTCGCGCAGACCAATATCGACACCGACCAGATCATTCCCGCGCGGTTCCTGTCCACCACCGAGCGCGAGGGGCTGGGCCGCCATGCCTTCAACGACTGGCGCCGGCGCCCTGACGGCAGTCCCGACCCCGGCTTCGCCTTCAACCGGCCGGAGAGCGCTGGGCGCAGCATCCTGCTTGCCGGCCGCAACTTCGGCTGCGGCTCCTCGCGCGAGCACGCGCCCTGGGCGCTGCGCGACCTCGGCCTGCGCGCCATCGTCAGCAGCCAGATCGCCGACATCTTCCGCAGCAACGCGCTCAAGAACGGGCTGCTGCCGGTGGTGCTGCCGGAGGCCGCGGTGCAGGCGCTGATGCAGCGGCCCGACGACGAGCTGGAGATCGACGTGGCCACGCGCGAGCTGCGCACCCCCGGCAACGACGTGTACCGCTTCCCGCTGGACGCGTTCGCGCGGACCTGCCTGCTCGAAGGCGTGGACGAACTCGGCTACCTGCTTTCGCGCCGCAGCGAGATCGAACTCTACGAGGAACGCTTCCATGCGCGCTGACATCGTGGTGTTGCCCGGCGACGGGATCGGGCCCGAAGTGACCGCGGCCGCGGTGGCGGTGCTGCGCGAGATCGCCCGCTGCTTCCGACACGATTTCGAGTTCGCCAGCCACGACATCGGCGGCGCGGCGATCGACCGCCACGGCGACCCGCTGCCGGCCGCCACCGTGGGCGCCTGCCGCCGCGCGGATGCTGTGCTGCTGGGCGCGGTCGGCGGTCCGAAATGGTCCGATCCGGGCGCGAAGGTCCGTCCCGAACAGGGCCTGCTGGCGCTGCGCAGGGAACTGGGGCTGTACGCCAACCTGCGTCCGGTGCGTCCGCACCCGGCGACCCTGGGCGCCGCTCCCATCAAACCGCACCTGCTGGCCGGGGTCGACCTGCTGGTCGTGCGCGAGCTCACCGGCGGCATCTACTTCGGCGAGAAGACCCGCAGCGTCGACGCCGCCAGCGACCTGTGCAGCTACAGCACCTTCGAGGTCGAACGCGTGGTGCGTCGCGCCTGCATGCTGGCCCGGCAGCGGCGCGGCCATCTCACCTCAGTCGACAAGGCCAACGTGCTGGAGACCTCGCGGCTCTGGCGCGAAGTCGCCACCCGGCTGGTCCGCGACGAGTTCCCCGACATCACCCTGGAGCACCAGCTGGTCGATTCGATGGCGATGCACCTGCTGTCGCGGCCGCGCGCGTACGACGTGATCGTGACCGAGAACATGTTCGGCGACATCCTCACCGACGAGGCCTCGATGCTGGCCGGTTCGATGGGCCTGCTGCCGTCGGCATCGCTTGGCGACGGCGACGGCGGCGCGGCCGAAGGCCAACCGGGCGACGCAAGGGCCGGCGACCGCTCGACCGTCATCGGCCTGTACGAGCCGATCCACGGCTCCGCCCCGGACATCGCCGGGCGCGGCATCGCCAACCCGGTCGGCGCGATCCTCAGCGCCGCGCTGCTGCTGCGCCACTCGCTGGGCCTGGAAGCGGAGGCCTTGCACGTCGAGACCGCCGTGGCCGCGACGCTCGAGGCCGGAATATTCAGCGCCGACCTGATGCCGGAGGGCCGCGCCGCCGACACCGACGAGGTCGCCGACGCGGTGATCGAGCGCATCGCCGCGGCCAGCCGGGTGCCGGAGCTGCGCGACTGAGCGCGCGGGCGTCTTAAGGCGCGGCACCCCGTGTCGCCGCGCCGCCCCACACCCCGTAGAGCCGAGCTTGCTCCGCTACGCAGGCTCCGGAGCCCCGTAGAGCGGAGCTCGCTCCGCTACGTCGGCTCCGGAGCCCCCCCGTAGAGCGGAGC